>CALEZT010000304.1 GCA_937927975.1 uncultured Phycisphaerales bacterium | reverse complement strand
TCGATCAATCCCTACGATCCCTTCCTGGGCATGTGGACGACCTTGACCCGCCAGGCCAAGTGGTACGAGGGACGGTTGCACCCGCAAGAGGCTCTCAGCCGCGAGCAGGCGATCCGCCTCTATACGATCAATTGCGCCAAGGCCCTGTTTCTCGACAAGGAAGTCGGCTCGCTGGAGAAGGGCAAACTGGCCGACTTCATCGTGCTGGACACGGACCTGCTCACGTGTCCGGTCGACGCAATTCGCGAGGCCAAGGTCCTTCGCACGTATTCCGACGGTCGATTGGTCTTCAAACGTTGATTATGAGGAAAACAGGATCATGGAACAGCGACATGCACGTCTCCTGACGGTGATGACAATTCTGGGAACTCTGCTTGCCGCCGGCGCCGATGTCCTCGCTGCGGACGAAGAGACCCGCAAGGTCGTGATTGTCACAGGGATCGACTATCCGGGGCATAAATGGAAGGAGACGGCGCCGGTTCTGGCGGCGGAGTTGCGAAAGGACCCGCGGCTGGCGGTCGAGGTCGTTGAGACGCCGGAGTTCCTGGCTTCCGACAAGCTCGCGGGCTACGACGTGGCCGTGCTGCACTTCATGAATTGGGAGACTCCCGACCCCGGCGACAAGGCTCGGCAAAACCTCATGAACTTCGCGCGCCATGGCGGGGGACTCGTCGCCGTGCATTTCGCCTGCGGGGCCTTCCAGGGTTGGCCCGAATTCGAGAAGCTCGTCGGACGGGTCTGGGACCCGAAGCTGCGGGGACACGATCCGCACGGGGCCTTCGAGGTTCGAATCACCGACGCGAATCACCCGATTACGCGGGGGCTCCAGTCGTTCGAGACGACCGATGAGCTGTACACGTGCCTGGCCGGGCAGATCCCGATCCGCGTGCTGGCCGCGTCGAAATCGACGGTCGATGGCAAGGACTACCCGATGGCTTTCGTCCTGCAATATGGCAAGGGCCGGGTATTCCATAGTCCCTTAGGGCACGATGTCCAGGCGTTCGGTCCGGCGGTGGGGGAGCTCTTCCGTCGGGGTACCGCCTGGGCCGCGGGCCTGGCGCCCGTCCCCAATGCGAAACCGAAGCGGATCGCCTTCCTCACCGCCAAGCCCAGCCATGGCGAGGGCCATCACGACTGGGACCAGGACGCTGCCCTCGTGAAAGATTATCTGCTGCACGCGACGAACATTGAGCCGCCGGTGATCGACATCCACGACGACGCCTGGCCGAAGAATGAGTCCATGCTCGACGACGTCGACGCGATCGTGTTTCTCGCCGATGGGCGGACGATGCACCCGCTGGCCGTGCCCGGCCGGATCGAGAAGATCCGCGAACTCGCCAAGCAGGGCAAAGGGATCGCCTTCCTGCATTACTCTATAGATCCGCCCGAAGGCTCGATGCAGGACCTGCTCGACTGGGTGGGCGGCTCGTACGAGGTGGGCGTGTCGCAGAATCCCATCAACACAGCGAAGGTCACGCCTGTTTCAAACGGCCACCCCATCACGCGTGGTTGCGGCGGCTATGTCGTCGAAGACGAGTGGTACTTCGACATCCGTCTGCGTCCGAACGACGCCAACGTGGTTCCGCTCCTGACGGGTAAGCTGCCGCCGCGGGACCCGCAGGACAAGGTCCTGTCCTGGGCCTACACGCGGCCCAACGGGGGCCGGGGCTTTGGTTTTGCCGGCGGGCACTTCCACAAGAATTGGCGCATGGAGCCGTTCCGCAAGCTGGTGCTCAACGGCATTCTCTGGACGGCCGGGATCGAGGTGCCGCCGGAGGGCGTCGCGACGATGCGGCCCTGGCGGTTCGTGAGCATTCCGAACTTCGTCGGCGCGGACCTCGCCTATCCCCAGCCCGGCTGGGAGGACACGCTGGACCATATCCTCAAGGCGATCAAAGCCGAGGCCCCGGCGTTCGTCCTGGTCCCGGGCGATCTGGTCATGGGCCACTGGCCGGACAAGGACTCCATCGAGAAATTCGCGGAGGTCTACTACGGCGCCTGGGCCCAGCGGATGAAGGACCATGGGCTGACGTTCTACGCTGTGCCCGGCGATCACGAGATCGGCGGGGCCCCCTGGCCCGAGGAGAAAGCGAAGCTCGTCGGCAACTTCCAGAGGCAGTTTCAGAAGCACCTGGGCATGCCGCTGACGGGTCCGGTCCGCATGAGGGGCACCGCCTACTGGTTCCTCTACGAGGACACTCTCTTCGCGGCCCTGAACGTCTTCGAGAAGGGCGAAGGCCCGCTGGGCGGGATCGTCCCGCAGGTCAAGGGCGAGCAACTCGAATGGCTCGAATCGGTCATCGCCGACAACCCCGGCGTCAAACGCATCGTGGCCATGGGGCACGTGCCGGTCCTCGGCCCGCAGGAGGCCGGCAGCCTGCTGATCTCCGGCGGCAAGGATTCGCCGCTGTGGCAGACCCTCAAGAAGCACGGAGCGGACCTCTACCTCTGCGGCCAGACCGCCGCCGTCGCGGGTCTGCACTCCGACGGCGTCTGCCAGATCGCCCACGGCGGCGGTGCAGGTGTCGCGGGCATCCTGCCCGCGATCCGAGGGCGGGACGCCCTCGACACGCAAGGCCAAGGGGTCCCCAACGCGAAACAAGGCGTTGGGGAGCCCCAGGATGGCCTCGCCACAGTGAACTACCTCGTCGCGACGGTCTACCCTGACCGGATCGACCTGGAACTCAAGGAGATCGAGGTCGCCAACGAGGGCGGCCGGCTCTGGCAAATGGGCGGCGCCCGCCCGCCCAAGAGGGTCCGCATCGCCGAGGAAGCCCGGCAAGAGGGTTTCGTCACCGTCGGCGCCGCGACCCTCAGCACGAGCGAGAGCGGTCCGACCCTGACGAACGCCACCGGCTGTTTCGAATCTCGTTTGTAGTGACGCCGTAAGGCGT
The DNA here is from genome assembly GCA_937927975.1 of uncultured Phycisphaerales bacterium. Classification (GTDB taxonomy): domain Bacteria; phylum Planctomycetota; class Phycisphaerae; order Sedimentisphaerales; family Anaerobacaceae; genus PLanc-01. The sequence goes on along the minus strand of CALEZT010000304.1, from coordinate 15,397 downwards.
AATCGTGTCGAGGGCGTCCCGCCCTCGAATCGCGGGCAGGATGCCCGCGACACGAAGAGAGATGCCTTTGCGGGCACACTGTGAACTGGCTTCCGCCATTCCTCGTCTCTCCGCTCGCGAGTGGGCGAGGAAATACACGCTTTCCGCCAACAGCGGACCCTCCCTGCGCGTTATCATGGTAGACGGCCGAGAAGTGAGCTGGAACCCATGTGCATGGTGCAGGACCGCAATCGAGATTCCGTGGAAGACGCCGGACCGGCGAGTCGGGAGCCGTCCCCGCTGAGCCTGATGGAGGTGTTCCTGCGAGAGCGAGAGCGTCTGATACGGATCGCGGCCGGTATGGGAATGGCCCGGGCCGACGCGGACGATGTCCTCCAGGACGTGTCGATCCAGGTCCTCAAGAACGCCGACCGCTTCGAGCAGGAAAACGTTATGACGAAGTGGCTGATCACCACGACCGTGAACCACTGCCTCACGGAGCACCGCAAACGGTTCCGGCACAAGGCCTCGCGGATCATCAAACGCCGGCCGGACATGGCAGAAAACCTTGCCGAAGGCGGCGGGGCGGATCGTCCGGGCCTCAGCGAGGAACTCGAAGTGGTCCGCCGGACGTTGGCCGAACTCGATTCGTCGCTCCTCTTGGCGGTAGTCCTGCGGTACTTCTGCGACATGAGTTCCAACGAGATCGCCGAGACCCTTGAATGGAACGCCTCGACCGTGCGAGGCCGATTGAGAGAGGCCCGAATGATCCTGGCGGCCAAGCTTCTGCAACGAGGAATTGAACCATGAACCGTCCCTGTGAACAGTTTGCAGATCGAATCGTCGATTACGTCGATGGCGAGTTGCCCGAGGCCGAGGCGCAGGCGGTCGCTCAACATTTGGCGGCCTGCGAACCGTGCCGACGGACGACCGAGGCACTGAACCGATCGCTCGGTCTGGCGAACATCCTCTGGGCCGACAATCTGGGAGAAGGCGCATCGACGGCGTCGCTCGTGCCCGAGAGAAGGTCACATCCGATCCGGTTCTACGCCGTTGCGGCCAGTATGCTCGTGGCGGCGTCGATCCTCATGGTTACGATGACAGATCATCGTCCGCGACGGTCATCGATCGATCTCGACGAAGTGGAACGCCAGGTGGTTCGGGCGGGCATGGCCGCGGAACTGCTGACTGCCACGCGGATCGTGGCCCAGTGCGAAGGCACGGAATCCATTGTGGAACGACAGTATCGCTACATTCTTCGCGAGTACGCCGACACCGCTGCGGCGAAGGCCATTCGAGCCGATTTGGACTCAGGAGGTACGCAATAATGCTGAACGACAAGAAGCGTCAATTGGTGTCTGCACTGATTGTGGCTGTGACCTGTTCGATCGCATGGCCCGGCGAGCCGAATGACAATACAGTCCGCCTTTCACTCGAGATCAGCCCCATGTCGCTCGGACCATTGGGGAAATACCGCGGCGCTGGGCCTCCGTCATGGCGTCGATTCGGTGAATACAGGCCCGGCTATGCCGCGGGCGTGACGTCGGAGGGCTCCGGGAGTCGGTTCTTCGCGCACCCGGGCCAGGCATCCACAAGGGAGTTCATTCACTTTGCGCTCGATCGCAGCAGATTCTCCACGGCCCAGAAGAGCTTTGTCCAAGCCACAGGAGGACTGCTCGAAGCACAACGAAATGGCGGCCCTGCTCCCCAATGGTATGATCCGCAGGATGAACCCAACCGTCCCCGGCAGTTGCTGCTGTATGCGGTGACGCTGGAGGATGCCGAAGAGATGGCTCATGTGTACTATCAGTATGCCATGAATGGCTTCCACAGGCAGATCGATGTCCTCGAAGAACTGATACGGACGACCACACAGAAGATCGAGGAGGCGGAGAAGCGAGTCCTTGAGATTGAAAGACTGTCGCAGACCACGCAGAATTCGCTTGAGGAGTTGCAGAAGGCCGTGCCCTATCGTACCGAAAACGAAGCCCACGAGGCAACGGGGGAACTGGACAAGATGCTCAGTGCCGCACAGGTCGAAATTGCCGGAATTCGGGCGAGAATCGATGCGATTCAAGAGTACCAGGAACAGATGCGGCAAGGGATTCCCGCTGAGATATCGAGATTGAGGATGATGTTCATCGAGGAGTCCATCGCCCTGCAGGGCGCGGAGGCCCGCCAACGGATGGCGACCCTGCTTCGGGAGCAGGCCAACCGGTTCATCGACCTCAAGTCCACCCTCGCGAATATGGACATAGAGAAGGAGAACCTCGGTGGAGACTTGCAGAGGCATCGAGCGAATCTGAAGGTTGCCGGGCAGCAGTTGAAATCGGCACGCGAGGAGGAGCCGACGATTCCGGCCAAGGTCACCGTCTATCCAGTGAAGTGGGCAGAGTCCGGGCAGAACAATTAGATCGGCAGCGACCGATGTATTTCCAGCGTTGACTTGGCCGGGAGTTCCGGGGACAATGCCCTCCGTGACGACGCGTGGGTTCAGGATCTACGCAGCAACTGTGGAAAGGAGATGCATCAGATGGGACAGCTTGGCCTCAAACACATCGTTTGTGTCGGATTAATTCATTCTTGGGCCGCGGGGCTTCTGGCGGGGCCGTTCATGGGGGAGTATGAAGGGGCCTTCCATCCCGACCCGAAGGTGACGTTCAAGGCCATCGGCAAGGTCGTGCAGGAGAGCGAGACTTCTTATCGCGTCGTGCTCTACACGGGCCCCGAGACCCCGGTCACCGAAGGGGCTTATGTTGAGATCTATGGGGCCGCGCAGGGTAACGAGGTCCAGATCACCGGGCGTTCGGGCGGCTATGGGTGGGGCGGCCAGATCAAGGACGGCAACCTCCGGGCGCAGAGCGGATATGGGCAGTACTGGGAGCTCAAGAGGATCGAGAGCAAGTCGCCTCGCGCGGGCGTCAAGCCGCCGGAAGGGGCGGTGGTCGTGCTGCCGTTCGAGACTGGTAAGACGGCGAACCTGAGCGGCTGGACCAACCCCGAGTGGAAGGCCCTGGAGAACGGCGTCATGCAGTGTACGCCGGGCAAGGGGGCCAACCGCACCAGGCAGCAGTTCGGCGACATCAAGCACCTGCACATCGAGTTCAAGCTGCCCTTAGAGCCGCTCAATCGCGGGCAGGGCCGGGCCAACAGCGGGGTCTACCTGGCGGATCATTACGAGGTCCAGGTCCTGGACTCCTTCGGCTTGACGCACACGTCCGGCGATTGCGGCGGGCTCTACAACATCGCCCGGGCGACCGTCAACGCCTGCCTGCCGCCGGAAGTCTGGCAGACCTACGACATCACGTTCCGGGCCCCTCGACTGGATGAGTCGGGTAATGCGAAGGAACTGCCCCGGATCACCGTGCTGCACAACGGGGTGAAGATCCACGACAACATCGAGATCCCCATGAATCGGCATCGGGCCAAAGGGCCGCTCCAACTTCAGGATCACGGCCACCCGATCCAGTTCCGCAACGTCTGGGTCGTGGAGTAGCCACGGCTTGTCCTATTCGTCCTATGAGTCCTATAGGTCCTATTGTATGGGACTCATAGGACCCATGGGACCTATAGGCCCGCGTAGCCCTCGATCAAGGCGATCGCTTTGTAGGCCGCTTGGCGGACGTCTCGGTCTTCGTCCTCGGCGTAGGCTTGCTTCAGTGCTCGCAGAGTCTTGGGGTCCTTCAGCCGGCTGAACAGGTCGGCGACCGCCTTGCGGACCAGCGGGTCGCGGTCCTTCGAGAGGCTCTGCTCCAGGGTGGTTCGGACGTGGCTGTCGCGGGCGAACGGCTCCAAGTCCGCTACGGCCTGGAGACGGGCCAGCTCGTCGCCGATCCGCAGCACCTTGAGCGCTTCGCTTCTTCTCTGCTGCTGTTTGTCCGAAAGCGGCTCAACCTTCTCGACTGTTGACGGGGCCGGCGGGGCCGGTCTGTGCTCTTTCACGATGACACGCCGCTCATACACCACCGGCGGCGGCACGACGACCATCGGATACGGGTCCCACCAGGGATCGTACCAGTAGTGCGGCCCGACGTACCAGCCATAGCCGGGGTAGTGGTGATGATGGCTGAAGGTGGTTCCAAAGCCGATACCGACGCTGACGCGGGCCGAGGCCGCGCCGGACGCGAGAAGAACAAGGCACGCCAACGCCACTACGAGACGCCGAATCTGCACTCCGCTTGAGAACATAGGAGCCACCCTGCCTTTCATGTCTTTGGACACTATACGACGGACCTGCCCTCGTGGATCGTGATCCTTGAGGGCAATCCCAGGCACGAAGACTATTATATCCCCCCTGGGCAGAGCAAGTCCAGATCCGCCGGGCCTATTGTCTAACGTTGTAGCACCAGAGCGTGTCGTGGTAGCGGAGATAGAGTCGGCCGTCGAGCAGGACCGGGTGGGCCCAGGCGTCGCGAACGCGGTCGGCTGTCAGTTGGAAGCGGCTGACGATCTCCAGACCGCCCGGGCCGGGCTTGAGCAGAGCGACGGCGCCTCGTTCGTCCAGCACGTAGAGCCGACCGTCGGCATAGATTGCGGCGCCGGTGGTCAAGTCCTTCAGTTCAGCGAGGGTTTCGCCCGTCTTCCAGTCGACGGCAAACCACCACTTCATGCTGCGATAGCCCGCAGCGAAGAGAGTGCCGTCCACGAGCACGCCGCTGCCGGTCACCGCGTCGACCGGCGAGGACCACACGTGCTCAACCGACTGATTGCCGAGGCGGTACAGCCGACCCTTTTCCGAATCGGGCGTCATGAAGAACACGCAGCCGGAACCGTAGATCGGCGTGGAGGCGTTGACGCCGTGCGGGTTCTTGAGCGGGACCTTCCAGAGCAGTTGGCCTGTGTCGGCATCGACGCCGAAACCATGGGCAGAGGAACAACTGGCGATGATCCGTCGGCCTTCGTCGCGGAACAGGATCGGCGAGGAGTGCGATGTTTGGTCGCCTTCGAGAGCGGGAGTCGTCCAGATCGTTTCGCCCGTCTGTTTGTTCAGGGCCGCCATCAGGGCGTTGTCGCCGCCCGGCGTGACGATCAGTCGTTGTCCGTCGATCAGCAGGCACTCGCTCAGGGCCCAGGTGATGTTCTTGCCTTTGAATCGGTCGAGGATGTCGACCGCCCAGAGTTCACGGCCCGAGGCGGCGTCCAGACAGGCGAGTCGGCCGTGGGCGTTGAGATGGTACACGCGACCATCCGAGTAGACGCAGCAGGCTCGTGCTCCGGGATACGGGTTCTTCCAACTCCGGCCGTTCTTCGTCTGCCACCGGACGGTCCCCGCGTGGTCGAGAGCGTATACGAGCAGGTCTTCGCCGACGTCGCCTGTGATGTAGATTCGCTCGCCGACGACGATGGGCGAAGACCAGCCTTTGCCCAGGCCTTCGATCCTCCAGAGCAGCTTCGGGCCCTCCGCGGGCCAGCTCGAAAGCAAACCCTTTTCACCGGAGATTCCGTCGCGTCGCAGTCCCCGCCACTGCGGCCAGCCCGGCTCGGGCGACGCGATCAGACCCTCCGCCGGCGTCTGAGCCCATGTGGCCGATGCGAGCGTCAGGAACAGGCAGAGCGTCAGTTGGCGACTGTTATGGGATATCGTCGGCGAATTGTGCATCGACCACCTCGATTCTGCATTTGGGAATGGCGGTGAGGAACTGGCCGCCGTAGCGTTTCGTGACGATCCGACTGTCGAGGACGACCACGATGCCGCTGTCGGTGGCGCTGCGGATCAAGCGGCCGAACCCCTGCTTGAACTTGATGATAGCCGAGGGGAGCTGATAGTCGTTGAACGGATTGCCGCCTTGCTCGCGGATCTGTTCGAGCCTCCCGGCCAGGAGCGGCTGATCGGGCACTGCGAATGGCAGGCGAACGATGATCACATTCGACAGGGCCTCGCCCGGCACGTCCACCCCTTGCCAGAAACTGTCGGTGCCGAAGAGGACACAACGGTCGTTGGCTTTGAAGTGGGCGATCATCGCGCTGCGGTCCATTTCCGAACCCTGGCGGAGCAGCGTGAAGCCGTTCTCCTCGATCCAGCTCTCGATCTGTTCTGCGATATTGTCGAGCATCTGGTAGCTGGTGAACAGGACGAAGGCCCGGCCGCGGGTCCTGTGCGCGTACTTCTTGATCGCGTCGGCTGCGGCGGTCAGGAATCCCGGTTCATTCGGATTGGGCATGCTCTTTTCGATGTAGAGCGTGACCTGCCGCTCATAGTCGAAGGGCGAGTCGAGTCGAAGGCTGTCGAAGCCGGTCAGTCCGATTCGGCCTGCGAAGAACCGGAAACCGTCGTTGCCGTCTGTGCTCAGGGTCGCGCTGGTGAGGATCACGGAGCTGTACTTGTCCAGCAGGCAGCGACGCACGTCGGGCCCGACGTTCAGCGGGGCCGCACGCAGGCGGATCGTTCGGCTCGCCTTGCCCTCGGCCTCCACCCAGTAGATGCGGTCGGGCTGCTCCTGCGACAGGAAGCACTCCAGGTCCGACAGCAGGGTCTCGCAATGGTCCATCGAGCGGTCGATCTCGCCTTGCTTGTCGGGGTCGTCGGTCTCTTTGCTCAACGTATTCAACGCCTTTCGCAGTTCTTTGAGTTTCGACGAAAGGGTGTCGCTGACGAACCGCGCGGGGCACTTTCCGTTGGTTCTGTCCTTCTCGGCGTCGTACCAGGCCTGGACCTTCCGGAAGAAATCGTTCGCGATATCGCTCGTTTCGCTGACGAGCTTGAGCAGGTCGTCGCCGTCGCCGTAGGTCAACAGGCCGTGATGCGTGCGGGGATTGTACAGCTCGTCGAGCAGGTACTTGGCCCGGTGGTTGGTGATATCGACGCCGAAATGCTCCTCGGCGGCGCGTTCGAGATTGTGGGCCTCGTCCAGGACGACGATCTTGTAGTCGGGCAGGAGGCCCGCCCCTTGCTCCTTCAGCGTCAGGTCGCTGAACAGCAGCGCGTGGTTGGCGACCACGAGGTCGGCCTCATCCCATTTCTTCCTCGCCTGGGCGTAGAAGCAGCCGCGATAGTGGTGGCACTTGCGGCCGCGACAGTTGCCGTGCTCGCTGCGGACCTTGTCCCACGTCGCCCGGCTGGGCAGGAACGGCAGGCTGCTGAGCGAGCCGTCCTCGGTGGTTATGGCCCACTGGCGGATGGCGTCGAGCTCGTGCGACGTGGGCCCGAAGAGCGACCGCTGCATTCGATACGCGAAGTCGAGCCGGCGTTTGCACAGGTAGTTGCCCCGGCCCTTGGCCAGCACCGCCTGGAACGATTGCGGCAGGCAATCCTGCAGGAACGGGATGTCTTTGTGGCTGAGCTGTTCCTGAAGCGTGATCGTGAACGTGCTGACGACGGCCTTCTGACCGGTCTCGCACAGGTGCTGAATCACGGGGGCGAGATAGGCGAAGCTCTTGCCGACGCCGGTGCCGGCCTCGACGGCCAGGTGCCGTCCTTCGGCGAATGCCTTCTGGATGGCGCAGGCCATACGGACCTGCTGCGGGCGAGCTTCAAAACCCGGCATCGCCCGGGCGATCGGCCCGTGCGGGCCCCAGAACTCCAGTGCATCGGCAGTACGTTTGTCCTGTATCATCAGACCTCGAACCGTGGAAAAACCGCATGATATCGCAGAGCCTCCGATTCTGCAAGCTCGTATCGAAGCAGGCTGTGTGCGGGTTCTTTCTTCGCGTAGAGCAGTAACGGAGCGATCTTGCTTGACAGGTCGCATTCGATCAATACCATGGCGACAAACAACCTTGATTGTGGAGGTCCGATATGAAGCAGGGTACGACGTGGATGGTTGGAATGCTCCTGGTGGGAGCGGCGCTGTTGGCGGATGCCTGGGCAAAGGACGGTTCGCTCACTCCCGAAGCGGTCCAGAAGATTCGCAGCGAATTCAAGATGGACGCCCACGCCAGGACGGTCCGCAACGCCTTAACGACGATCGGACTCAAGGAGATCTCCACAAACCGCGAGATCCTCGCCGACCACGAGAGCAAGTTCAGCCACAAGATCAAGACCAACGGCATCAGCAACCAGAAGTCCAGCGGTCGCTGCTGGATGTTCGCGGGCTTCAACATGATCAAGCCGGTCCTGATGAACAGGATGGACCTCGACAGCTTCGAGTTTTCGCAGATCTACCTGCAATTCTGGGATAAGATGGAGAAGGCCAACAAGTTCCTGGAATGCATGATCGATTTCCGCGACCGCGATATTCTGGATCGCGACGTTGTGTTCCTGCTCCAGGACCCCTGTCCGGATGGCGGGTACTTCGAGAACTTCGCGGATCTCGTAGGCAAGTACGGCGTGATCCCCAAGGACGTCATGGCTGAGACCGCCAGTTCCGAGAGCACCGGCACGATGAACCGCATGCTCGGTCGCCTCCTGCGAAAGCACGCTGCGGAGTTGCGAGAGATCTACAAGGAGACCGGTTCGCTCAAACAGATGCGACTGGCCAAGGAGCGGATGGTCGCCGAGGTGTACCGCATGCTCGTCCTCCATCTGGGCGAGCCGCCGGTCGAATTCACCTGGCGGCACAAAGCGAAGGACAAGAAGGAGGAGACGAAGGCGAAGGACGCTCAGGAGAAGGAAGGTGAATCTGCCGACGCCAACGACGCCGATAAGAAATCTGAAAAGAAGAAGGACGACCACGAGGTTCGGCAGAAGTGGAGCGAGCCTCGGACGTTCACTCCCACGTCGTTCTACGATGAATTCGTCGGGCTCGATCTCCGGCAGTACGTCAATATCGGCGACGATCCGATGCGGCCCAAGGGCAAGCACTACGAGATCGACCTCACGAGCAATTTCTACGACGGTCGGAACGTGAGCTACGCCAACGTCGACATCCAGACGCTCAAAGACCTGGTGGTCCGCGTATTGCTGGACAACCAGGCCGTGTGCTTCGACGCGGACGTCTCGCCGGACCAGGACAGCGGCAAGGGAATCATGGCCCGCAATCTCTACGACTATGAATCGGTCTATGGGCTGGAACTGGACCTGACCAAGGCCGAGCGTCTGAGCTTCCGCGACGGCTCGATCAACCACGGCATGGCCTTCATCGGCGTGGACCTCCGCGAAGGCAAACCGGTCAAGTGGCTGGTCGAGAACAGTTGGGGTTCCGACCGCGGCAGCGGCGGCCTCTGGACCATGTACGACGACTGGTTCGACGACAACGTCTACAAGATCATCGTCCACCGCGACTATGTGCCTCAGGAGATCGTGGATATCCTCGACCAGCCGACGGAGAAACTGCCTGTCTGGGATCCGATGTGGTGACCAGATTCGGAAATGCGCGGTTTCATCGGGTTTGATTCACCGGCTGCGAGAACTGCGGTAAGGTTGAGACCGAGCGCCGGAGTAGAAGGTTCCGGACATCGACGAAGGGACGCCCGGGCCGAAGCCGGTCCCGAGATTGCCGCCGAGACTGCCCGGTTGGCCCATGGCTTGGTTGCCGTAGAGGCCGCCGTAGCCCATGGGCTGAAATCCGTAATTGGCCGGCGGCGCGATCAGGTCGCGGATGTCGTAGACCCGCGTCTCGAACCTGGGTGATGGAAGGGTTGCCATCGTGCCGACGATGACGACCCCGCCGTGAACGGTGTAGCCGATCTTGTCCACCCCACCGGCCGACAGGGAATTCACCAGCATGTCGAGATATTGCCGGATGCGGAGCCCGGGCAGGCCGTCGATCCCGATCGGAGTGTCCCGGTGGATCCCCGCGCTGTCGAGGCTCCGCCAGAGCACCACGATATTCAAGGGGGGCGTGGTGCAGTTTCGCAGGATGTCGATGGCCTCGCTCAACGGCATCTCCGGCGTGAAAGAAGACGGGCTTCGAAGAGCGGGCCGCGCCGGGGTATCGGGGCTCGGCGACGTTGTCGACCGGGCCGGCGTTTCCCTATTCGCGGTGGACCCATTCGACCCGAGAGACGCTTTCGGCTCGGCGGCCCGAATCGACGGAGGCAGAATCGCCAGCGCGATCAGCAGGGGCAACCCGATTCGGACGACCGATTGCGATCGTATCCGGCTCATCCTCAATCTCCCGGTCTGTTGCCAGACCTCGAACGCTTTCACCACCAACAACAACAGGCTCAGCCGCACTTCATTCCATTAGACTCCACAGATCCGCGTGACGGCAAACAAAAAGAATCGGGAAGACACCGAATCCTGTGGGCGTTCCAATACCGGGGACTCATCGCCCGGCGAGCAGGCGATCACCCTGGAATTCCATACGGATCGATGACGATCATGCCGTTGGCTCTCTCGACCCTCACCGGGATCGCGGCCTTGCGGCTGTCCTGCGCGAGCCGTTCGATGTCGTCCTTGAGACGATCCGGGACGTAGAATGAGCAGTCCGACAACAGTTTGAGGCTGCGGGAGTACAAAACCACCAGTTGCCCCAGGACTGCCCCCTCGGGGACGCTCTGCGCGTCCTGCCCGTGCGGGAGGTCTTGCTGATCCATAACCCTGTGTCCTCATCAGAAGCATCGCATTGGTTTCGAGATCATGTCCGATCCCGAAGGGTAGACCGTCAGACAGATGGGCATCTTACCGCCGGTTCGAACGAATTCCAAGGCTGGATTGCGAGGATCGTCTCGGGGGCGAGGACGGACCCCGATCCCTTGAGGCCGCGAACTGTGGCGATTACTTCGTGACGGATTTCAGAGGCAGCAAGTCTTCGGATTTCTGGAGAGACTCTGCACTGGCGGTAATCACGTGCGGGACTCGCCTGATGTCGTCGAGGGTCCGACTGGCGGCGGTTACGACCTTTTCATTGGACTCCTGGGCGACGATCCGCTCCAGGAGGGCAACGGTTTCCTCGCTTGGGTAGTTCTTCAGGGCCTCAATCGCAGCGGTTCGTCCGTACTCGGCGGAGACCTCTTTGTTACCTGTGGCCGCGTAGAGAAGCTGGCTGTACGCCTCGGGATTGCTAACCCGCGTGATGGCGTGATAGACCGTCGATCCCTCACCGGGCGTGGTTGCCTCGAGCCTCTGTATGAGATGGCTGAGGCACTGGGCGTCGCCCACGTTCGCCAGCGCGTCCACAACCGCCTGTTGCAGGCTGTCCTGCGGCGTCGAGGCGACAGGTCCCGCCATCGCCAGGAGCCCGTCGGTAGCGGCGGGGGACTGGATGTTTCGAACCAGTTGCGCCAGACGTTCCATCTCGATCTCAGTCGCCGCAGCTTCGTATCGGGCGGTGATCTCGTCCAACACCGGCGTGTCCGCCATCCGGGCCAATGAGACGCTGGCGGCCCGTGCGACGGTCGCGTCGCCGGTCTGGGTCATCGTGTCGAGCAGGAGAGGCCAACTGTCATGATTGGTGATTGCCGAGAGGCGTCGGCCGAGTTCCTCTTTGTAGGTACCTTCTTTCGTCTGCGCCAGCGTATCGAGCAGGGCGCTCGTCGCCATAGGCGTCCCGATCCGCGCGAGAGCCTCGGCCGCCCACAACCCGGCCTCGCCTCCGCCGTTCATCAGATCGTTGAGACCGACCACCGCCAGATCGCCCAGAGCCTGGAGTTCCGTAAGGCACTGCTTGATCCGCTGGTGGTCTTTGTCTTCCGTGGCCAGAGCCAAAAGGGCCACGATCTTGTCGGCTCCCTGCAACCGTTCAATGGCGGCCATACGATCTTCACGACTGATCGCCGGGGACCGAACGGGCTTCTCGTTCCCTTGTGCTGTTTGCGTGGGGAAGACGCTGGGATCGGTCGTGCCGTCGGTTCTCCGAGATGGCGTCATAAACGTCGCGGATGCGGCGGAGGAACGGCTGGCCCCTGCCGGGGCAGGCGACGAATTCTCGCGGCTTTCCCCAGGGGTGGCCTGCTTCTGCAGGGGCCGTCGGCCGGAGGGATCAGGCAGTCTCTCTCGGATGGAACCGTTGACCCAATAGAGCACAACCATCGCGGCCAGAATGCACGCAGGGTAGAGCAGGAACGCCGGATCGAACCGCTTGCGATTACGCAGTCCGGCGGCGAGTGTCGGTTCTGAAGATTCCTTCTTCCGTTTCTTGGACGGGGTGATTCTCATGGCGATCCCGCAAAATCTGAGCCCGGTTGGCCCGACTTGTGCCGGGCCAACCGGGGATTCTGTTCTTTCGACTACGGCTTTCCGTATGTTCCCGCACGCACCTTGTTCATTTCCTGCGAGGTGAGTACGTCATTGAACACGACGACCTCGTCCAACGATCCCGGCAGGGTGCTCCACCAGGCATTCTGCCACCCGCCGATCAGCAGCGACGCGTTGTTGATGACCATCGGGCCGAAGTCCGTTTTCTGGGCATCGGTGCCCAGGATCGCGCCGGCGGTTTCGTCCCAGATGCGAATGGTCCCGGTATGGGTGGCGTCATTGAATGTCGCCGTGATATGGTACCACCGTCCGGCGGTGACGAAAGACCCGTGGACGAGTTGTTGGTCCGTGCCTGCGTAGAGAGCGATCTTGCCGCCCGCGGTGCAGGTAATGCCGTAGGACTTGCTGTTGGTGCCCCAATTCATCTTGGTGATCAGCGGCCACTCTTTTGTGACGGCCGGGATCGCGTCGAAATAGGCCCAGAGGCTGATGGAGAACTTCTTGTTGTTGGTGCCGTTCTTGCCGGGGAAGTTGGGCGCGAGGTTGACGTCGGGGATGGCCAGCCAGTTTCGGTCGTCCCAGGTAAGGGCGGTCTTAAAGCGGGCGGCGGACTCGCCTTCTTTGAAGGAGAGCAGGTTCGCCACGACCCCGTTGTTCTCGTTGGTCAGCTTGTTGGTTCCGATGCTGTCCAAGGTCAACTTGGTGCTTTCGAATCTCCAGAGAGCCACAGCGTTGGGGTCCTTGGTGAAATCGTTGCCCGGCAGGCTCACGCCGTAAGTGGCGACCAGGGTCAGGTTTGCGTAGGTCTGGTAGCCTCGCAGCATGATGTACCACGTGGCGGCGGCGGGATTGGGGACCTCGACGGTCTCATTGTTGCCGATGAGGTACGGACGATAGTCGTAGCTGACCAGCGTGGGTTTGGAGCCTTTGCGGACGTAGAGGTCCACATCGCCGGTTCCGCCGGACGTTGCGATCGTCAGCAGGTCCTGACCGGCGGGGACGTCGATCTTATAGAACTTCTCGCTGCCCGAAGCGCCGGACAGGCCGGGCACCGCGACGCCGTTCTGCAGCGTCGTGATCGGGTCGGGGGCCGCGGTGTGGGTCGCCTTGAGGGTCAAGCTGGCATAGGCGACGTAGCCCTTAAGCATGATGTAGTACGTCGCGGCCAACGGGTCGTCGATCGTGACCGTTTCGTTGTTGCCGATCAGGAACGGCCGGTAATCCCACTCGGTCGTGGTGGGCTTGGAACCCCTGCGGACGTAGAGATCTGCGTCGCCGGTGCCGCCTGCCATCACGATTTCGAGCTTGGACTGGCTGGCCGGGACGTCGATCTTGTAGAACTTCTCGCTGCCGGCGGCGCCCGTGATGCCGGTGACAGTCACGCCATTTTGCAGCGTGATGACCTCTTCGGGGACCACGCCGCCGCCATAGGTGGCCAGCAGGGTCAGGCCGGAGAAGGCCTGATAGGCGCGGATCATGATGAACCAGGTGCCTGCCGTCGGATTGTTCACGGTGACGGATTCGCTGTTGCCCGGCAGGTACGGCCGATGGTCGTATTCCGCGGTCGTCGGCAAAGAGCCCCTGCGGACGTACAGGTCGGCGTCGCCGGTGCCGCCGGAGATGGCGATCTCCAGTTTCGTCTGGCCGGCGGGCACTTCGATCTTGTAGTACTTCGCGCCGCCCTGGCTGGCGGAGATGTCGTTGACCGGCACGCCGTTGACGAGCGTGACGACGACGTTGCTCACGGAGTAGTCCGCCAGAAGGGTCACGCCGCTGAAGGCTGCGGTGCCGCGGATCATGACGTACCAGGTGCCGGGGACGGTGGTTCCGCCGATGCTGATGCTCTCGTTGTTGGTTGGTTGGGTCGGGCGGTAGTCCCAACTGGAGGTCGTCGGCTTGCTGCCTTTCTTGATGTACAGGTCCGCGTTGCCGGTGCCGCCGGACATGCTGAACAGGAGCGTGTCCTGGCCGGCGGGAACGACGATGCGGAAGTAGGTCACGCTGTTCAGCGCGCCGGCCAGATTCGTGACCGGAACGCCATCCTGCAGCAGGAGCACATCGCTGTAGGTCGCCTTCAGGGAGACCCCGGTGTAGGCGGCGTAACCGCGGATCACGATGTACCACGTTCCTGCGACGGGATTGTTGACGCTGACCGTCTCCTCGTTGTCGGCCAGCGCGGGACGGTAATCATAGTCGGTTGTGGTCGGACGAGATCCGTACTTGACGTACAGGTCAGCGTCCCCTGTGCCGCCCGACATCTGGATTTCAAGACTGGTTTGGCCGGCGGGCACTTCGATGCGATAGAGTTTCTCGTTGTCCTTGGCGCCGGAGAGGTTGGTCACGGCCACGCCGTTCTCCAGCAGGGTGCCGGTGACGCCGCCATAGCTGGCCAGCAGCGAAACACCCGAGAAGGCATTATATCCGCGAACCATGATGTACCACGTTGCGGCGGCGGGATTATTGACGCTCACGGATTCATCGTTGCCGAAGAGATACGGGCGGTAATCGTAGCTGCTGGTGGTGGGCAGGGCGCCTCTCTTGACATACAGGTCGGCGTCACCGGTACCGCCGGACATGATGATTTCCAGTTTCGTCTGGCCGGCGGGGACCTGGATGCTGAAGTACAACTCCCCGGCGGCGGCTCCGGAAAGGCCGGTCACAGGCACGCCATTGGCCAAAGGCGTGATCGCCGTCGCGGCGGAGTACGCCGCCAGCAGTTTCACATTGGCATAGGCGTTGTAGCCCTTGAGCATGACATACCAGGTGCCTGCGGTCGGGTTGGGGACGGTGACCGTCTCGTTGTTGCCGATCTTATAGGGTCGGTAGTCGTAACTGGTGGTCGTGGGCTGGGAGCCGAGTCGCACGTAGAGATCAACGTCGCCGGTGCCTTCGGACGTGCTGATTACCAGTTCGTCCTGGCCTGCGGGGACACTGATCATGTAGAACTTCTCGCTGCCGGCGGCCCCGGAGATCCCGGTGATCGGCACGCCGTTGGTGAGACTCGTCTGGGCGAATGCCGTCGTAGCGAGCATGCCCAGCAGCGCGACCAAGATTGCCAAGCTCTTGGCGTTTCGGATGTTCAGGCTTTCCATTGTGTACTCCTCTCTGGAAGGGGTTCGTACAGATACCACAATTGTTCTTTTCATCAATGTCGGATGGTTCGCTGTGCGGCATAAACGCTGCGCGCAGAGTGATTCATGGGGCTGATTCCATAGTCTTCCTCCTTCCCGACAGACTGACGGCCCACCCAGATTCCTCGCCGGGGTGTTCGCTGCGCCCAGCGAATCTCCGGTCCGAGAAGATGTACAGACAGAGGCCTCTGATGGCCGAGGGTGTTGATGGACGGGATGTCTAGTAAAACAACGCATCGTGAATTCTGCGCAATCTCTGCGCCCAAGGGCC
>CALEZT010000303.1 GCA_937927975.1 uncultured Phycisphaerales bacterium | reverse complement strand
CCGCTTCGGGAAAAGGGCGGTTTTTCCTTTATCCAACCACCGCCGGCGGCTACACTGAGCATTTTCATGCATCCCTTTAGGTTCGTGGTTTGGAGCAAGACAATGAGAAGTGACACAGTCAAACAAGGGTTTCAGCGGGCGCCGCACAGGGCGCTGCTTCACGCCTGCGGTCTGAGCGCCGCGGACATGAACAAGCCATTCATCGGCGTCGCCAACAGCTTCTGCGAAGTCGTGCCGGGACACGTCCATCTCAACAAGGTGGCGGAGACCGTCAAGCAGGCCGTGCGCGACGCCGGCGGCGTGCCCATCGAATTCAACACGATGGCCATCTGCGACGGCGTGGCCATGGGCCATACCGGCATGAAATACTCCCTGCCCTCCCGCGAGATCGTGGCCGACTCGGTCGAATCCATGGTCCGCGCCCACTGCTTCGACGGCCTGATCTGCATCGCCAACTGCGACAAGATCGTGCCGGGCATGCTCATGGCCTCCGTCCGCCTGAACATCCCGACAATCTACGTCTCCGGCGGGCCCATGAAGGCCGGCAGAGCCGCCGACGGGCGAGCGGTCGATCTGATCAGCATCTTCGAGGGCGTCGCCCAGTTCAAGATGGGCAAGATCAGCCAGGGCCAGCTCGATGAGCTCGAAGCCACCGGCTGCCCCACCTGCGGCAGTTGCTCCGGCATGTTCACCGCCAACTCGATGAACTGCCTGGCCGAGGCGATCGGAATGGCCCTGCCCGGCAACGGCACGATTCCCGCTGTTGACCCCAAGCGGCAGGACCTGTACAAAGCCGTCGGCAGGCAGATCATGGAACTGGTCAAGAACGACGTCAAGCCGCTGGACATCATCAGCCTCAAGTCGATGGACAACGCCCTGACGCTCGACATGGCCATGGGCGGCTCGACGAACACCGTCCTGCACACCCTGGCGATCGCCAGCGAGGCCGGCATTGCGTACGACCTCGACCGGATCAACGACATCTCGGCCCGCTGCCCGAACATCTGCAAGGTCTCGCCCTCGACCAACAAGGTGCATGTCGAGGACGTGGACGCTGCCGGCGGGATCAGCGCGATCCTCAACGAGATCGCCAAGATCCCCAATCTGCTGAACCTCGACTGCCCCACCGTGACCGGCAAGACGCTGGGCGAGAACATCGCCGGCGCCCGGATCAAGAACCCGGAGGTCATCCACTCGTTGGAGAACCCCTACTCGAAGACCGGCGGCCTGGCCGTGCTGCGGGGCAACCTGGCCCCCAAGGGCTGCGTGGTCAAGAGCGCGGGCGTCGCTCCCTCCATGCTCACGCACAAAGGTCCCGCCATCATCTTCAACAGCCAGGAAGAGGCGGGCGAAGGCATCCTGGCGGGCAAGGTCAAGGCCGGCGACGTCGTCGTCATCCGCTACGAAGGCCCCCGGGGTGGACCGGGCATGCAGGAGATGCTCAGTCCGACCAGCTACATCATGGGCGCGGGTCTCGGCGAGTCGGTCGCCCTGATCACGGACGGCCGGTTCAGCGGCGGCACCCGCGGCGCCTGCATCGGGCACATCAGCCCCGAAGCGGCAGTCGGCGGCCCCATCGCCATGCTCCAGGACGGCGACCTCATCGAAATCGACATCCCCAAGAACAAGATCAAGGTCCAGCTCACGGCCAAGGAACTGGCGGCCCGCAAGAAGAACTGGAAGCCGCCGGAGCCGAGAATCAAGCACGGCTGCCTCGCAAAGTACGCCGCCATGGCCACCAGCGCCGACACCGGCGCGGTGCTGAAATGGTAAAGGCGACTTGAAGTCCGGCCTATAGCAGGCCAACACGGCCCCTTCTCACCGCGTACTCAGAACACCCGGTGAGAAGGGGCGTATGTTCAGGCGCGGACAAGGCATTCAGGCAGCGTCACAGAGGTATTGCGATCGAAAGACGGGTCTCGACAAAATGGTATGCGGCGGGGCTGCACTTTGAGTGCCGGGGGTGCGGCGGGTGCTGCTCCGGGCCGGGCGAGGGGTACATCTGGGTAACCCAGCCGGAGGTGCAGCGGATCGCCAGGCATCTGAACCTCACGCCGGAAGAGCTGTGCTTTCGGTACATGCGCTATGTCGGCTCGCGGATGTCCATCATCGAGGAATGCGTCAGCAAGGACTGCATCTTTCTCCAGAACAACGGCGGCGTCCGCCAGTGCCGCATCTACTCTGTCCGGCCGGCGCAGTGCCGGACGTGGCCCTTCTGGACGGAGAACCTGGCGAGTCCGGACGACTGGAACCGGGCGGCCCTGCGGTGTCCCGGCATCAACCGCGGGCGTCTCTACACCTTCGAAGAAATCGAGAGAATCCGGAAGAACAGACGATGGTGGGAAAACCCGAAGGACACGGCCGACTCATCCAGGAAGTAGCGTCGCTGTACGACTGGATCGCGGAGCAACATCGGAAGGAGTCCGCTCGGGTCGGCTCGTGCAACGCATGTGGGGCCTGCTGCGACTTCCCCTCCTACGGCCACCGGCTCTTCGTCACGCCGCCGGAACTGGTTTACCTGGCTGCGAAACTCGACGTGGACCGCCTCTTGCTTATGCCCGGCGGCCGGTGCCCCTATCAGCAGGACAACCGCTGCGCGATTCACCAGCACCGCTTCGTCGGCTGTCGGATCTTCCATTGTCGGGGCGACTCGGCTCTTCAGGGTGAACTGAGCGAGGCGGCCCTGAAGCGGCTCAAAGGCCTCTGCGAGCAATTCCAGATCCCCTACCGCTACATGGACTTGCCCACCGCCCTCAACGTGTTCGACCTGGGGTAGAGATGATCGCCCGACAGGCCGAACCAGGCGAGACGAGCTTCGCCGCGTTTTTCAGCGCGCCTGATCGATCGGCAGATAAACCCGGTTCTGGGGAGGTCGGAGATTGATGTACTTGGCCTCCGCGAAGGAGCCGGACTTGTAGTAGCCGTAGAGCGAGGCGATCTTCTCCTGGTCGCTGGCCTCCAGGAGCTTGGCGTACTCGCCGATCTCGGCGCCCCAGATGATCTGGGCCTTTCCCTTGGTGTTCAGAACGATGTGTTCCCTGCCGGCGTTGACGCGGCCCCTGTAATTGCTCACGTCGATGCTGGCGATCTGCTCGAGCAGCGGGGTCTTCGGCGCGAACTCCGCATCCATTTGATTCAGCAGCACGGCCAGGTCGACCGCCGCCTTGAGGTCGCCTTCGTCGAACGTTTGCCCGAGCAGCGGAACGATCCTCAGCGACACCCCCTTGGCCGGCACGATGGGCAGATGCGGCATGGGCAGGTAGTCCATCACGACGAGGTCTTTATCGACGTAGATCTTCTTATTGTCTTCGCGGATGTCGATCACGACGACAGGCTTTCGCCACCGGGCGCTGACCAGCACGGAATCGTGCGTCACGCAGACCCTGACGTCCGCCAGCCAGGGCATGCGAGCCAGGTTGCCGGCCACGGCGGAGGCGGTGTCTTCCGTCAGCGGGAACCGGGTCCCACCCGCTTTCTCAGCCACGCGATTCCTCAGATCGGACTTCGCCCAATCGGGAACATCGACGAGTTTCAGCCCCCCCTCTTGCATGGGAGCGACCGTCTCGACGTACCCTTCCGCGTACCGCAGAAACGCCCCCGAGGCGGCCAGGAAACAGATGACCGCGACCACCTTGAAGATGGATACCCAGGGCCAGTTGCGAATGGCGTTCAGCCTCTTGTCTCTCGCCCGTCGGTTGCTCTTCCAGGAGCTGATCCGCTCCTTCAGACTGTATCGTTGCGCCTTTCTGGCCACGAAAAACCCTTTGTCATTTGTGATTGTTGATGATTGACCGGATTGACCCGATTAACCTCATTGACCGCATTGTCAATAGGGTCAATTCGGTCCCTCCTATCCTGCCGGCCTCGCGCCTTTGTGCTTCGCCGCCGCCATCCGGACGATCCGGACGCACAGTTCGCTCATCGGGATGCCGACCTTGGCCGCCGCCTTGGGCAGCAGCGAATGCGTGGTGAAACCCGGGATCGTGTTGGCTTCCAGGGCATAAGGCGTCCCGTCCTCGCTCACGATGAAATCGATCCGCGAGAAATCCCGGCACCCCAACGCATCAAAACAGGCCAGCGCCGCATTCGCGATCCGCGTCCGCACCGCTTCGTCCTCGATCGTGTCGAACAGGTACTCCGTCCGGTCGTCCACGTACTTTGCCGTGTAGTCGTAGAAGCCGGTCTTGCTGCGAATCTCGATGATGGGCAAAGGCTGGCGGTCGAGGACGCCTACCGTGACCTCGCGCCCGGTGACGAACGATTCGATCATACAATCGCCGAACTCGTCGAGCACTTTGCAGGCGGCCGCGACTGCGTCGGAACGGCTCTTGACCAGGTAGACCCCGACACTGCTGCCCTGACGGATCGGCTTGACCACGAACCGTTCGCCAAGTTCTTTCAGTCGTTCGTCCAGCTTGGCCGGATCGTCGCCGCGGGCGAACTCCACGACCGCCGGCACCGGCACGCCCGCCTCTGCGAAGAGCCGCTTGCTGGCCATCTTGTCGAACGCCAGCCGGCTGGCCTCGGGACCACACCCGGTGTAGACCAGGCCTCGATCCTCGAAGATCTGCTGAAGCTGTCCGTCCTCGCCGAACTCTCCGTGCAGGGCCAGGAAGAACACGTCGATGTCCTTTCGGTCCAGGATCGTCATGTCGTCAGGACGGATGTCCGAAACCACGACGTCCAAGCCGCCCTGGCGAAGGGCCTCGGCCACGCAGCGGCCGCTCTCCAGGCTCACCTCGCGTTCCCGACCGACGCCGCCACGCAGCACCGCGACCGTCATCCGTGTCGAGCCCTGCGACCTGTCGCGGCCGTGCAGATGTGTGACGTTGGATTGTTGATTGTTGATTTCAGAGATACCGGTCTTCATCACCCGTTTCTTCCGTATTTTGGAGTTTTCACTGCCGCCGTGACAATCGCAGTCAATGCGTTGGCTTCTTCCAGAAGGGCCGTCACTCGCTTGGCGGGCAACAGAGAACCTTCGACTATCAATTCCAGCCAGAAGCAGGTTTCGTCTGCCTCTTCCTCGCTGTTCATAGGCCACGGCTCTTCAATCAACAATCAACCATCAGAAATCCAACATCCCTCGCTACTTCCAGACTTCCAGCTCCAGTTCCAGCTCGACATCGAACTGTTCGAGGACGCGTTTGCGGATGACTTCGATCAACTTCATTACATCACGACTGGCGCATCCGTCCTTGGCGACGATGAAGTTGGCGTGCTTCTCGCTGACGACGGCGCCGCCGATCTGGTGGCCCTTGAGGCCCGCGCGATCGATCAGGGCGCCGGCCGCGGCGCCGGGCGGGTTCTTGAACACGCAGCCGCAATTGCGGGTGTTCAAAGGCTGGCTGTTCTTCTTGTAGATCCAGCTTTCCTTGATCGTCCGCATGATCTTCTCGGGGTCGCCGGGCGTGAGCTTGAGCTGGGCGTTCAGGATGAACCGCGCCCGGATGTTCACGCAGCGATAGTCGAAGATCAGCTCGGGCTTTCGCTTCTCGAAGACGGTTCCGTGGATGTCCATCAGCGTGACGGCCTCGACCGCCGAGCCGATGTCGCCGAACTGGCCGCCGGCGTTCATCCGCACCGCGCCGCCGACCGAGCCGGGGATGCCGGTGAGGGCTTCGACGCCCGACAGCCCCTTCTGAACGCAGTCCAGCACGAGCTTACTCAGCTCCGCGCCCGCCCACGCCGTGACCTCGCTGCCGTTGAACTCGGTCTTGCCGAACTCCTCGCCCTGAAGCTGGATCACCGCGCCGCGGACCCCTTCGTCGCTCACGAGCAGGTTGGACCCGAACCCCAGGATGTGCAGGGGAATGTGGTTTTCGTTGCAGCGTAGAACGATCTCCTTGAGTTCCGCGGCGTTCCTCGGGCGTATGAAATAATCCACCGGTCCGCCCAGACGATACCACGTGTGCGGGGCCAGCGGGTGGTTGGGCTCAACGATTTCTTCGTAGTCGCTGAATATACTCATCGGACACCTTCCAGACATCGCCGGCCCCCATGGTCACGACCACGTCGCCGGCGTCGACATTCTTCTCCAGATAATCGCATACTGCGTCGAAAGTCGCAATATGCTGCACGTCGGCGCCGGTGGCGCGGATCCGCTCGGCGAGAATCCCGGCGTTGACCGCGTCGCAACTGGCCTGCGAATCCCTAGCGAAATAGATCTCCGGGAGGATCACCCTGTCGGCCTGCGCGAAGCTGTGGGCGAACTCGTCCAGCAAGGCGTGTGTCCGGCTGTACTGATGGGCCTGGAAGACGCACCAGAGCCGCCGGGGCTGATACCACTCGCGGATGGCCGCCAGGCTCGCCTGGATCTCCGTCGGGTGGTGGGCGTAGTCGTCGAGGACGGTGATGCCACGCTCCGGATCGGGCCTGCTTTGAGAGGGAGAAGCCTCCCTGAGGAGTTTGGGGGCCTTGTTGACCCGATTGACCTCACCGACAATGGGGTCAACAAGGTCAATGAGGTCCTCTGGGGACTTCGATCCAGAGGCTGGGAAGATCCCCTTGAGCATCAGCCGGCGGTCCATTCCCTTGAAGCCGTCCAGCGCGCCGAGGACCGGCCCAGCTTCAGCTCCGACGCTCAGGGCCATCGCGATCACCGCCAGAGCGTTGCGGACGTTGTGCAGGCCCGGCAGCGAGATTCGCGTCGGCCCCAGAGGTTTGCCGTCCTGGAACACGTCGAAATGGCAGAAACCGCCCTGCTGTCGGACGTTCCGGGCGAAGATATTGCACTGAGGATCGAGACCGAAAGTCAAAATTTGTGGAAGCGTAGAAGTGTGGATGCGTGGATGCGTGCAAGAGACCGTGCATACGTTCGGCAACGCTTCCACGCTTTCACGCTTCCACGCTTCCACCATTTTCGCCACGTTCGCGTCCTCGCCGTTGACGACGAGCGTGCCGCCCGGGCGGATGTTCTTCGCAAACTGGTGGAATGATTCCACGATATCGCTCTCGTCCTTGTAGCAGTCCAGGTGGTCCCGCTCGATGTTCAGGATGCAGCCGACGCTGGGCTTGAAGTTGTGGAAGCTGCGGTCGTACTCGCAGGCCTCGACGACGAACAGGTCCGTGTCGCCGTAGCCGGAGGAGCCGCCCAGTTGCAGGACGTCGGCCCCGACGACGAAGTTCGGGTCGACGCCGATCTGCTTGAGCGTGTAGACGAGCCATCCGGTGGTGGTGCTCTTGCCGTGCGTGCCGCTGATGGCGACCCCTTCGAAGTGGTCCATCAGCTCGCCGAGGAACTGGGCGTACTTGAAGACGCGACATCCCCTGAGCCGGGCCATCTGCAACTCGGGATTGCTCTCTTTGATCGCGGCGGAAAAGACAACGACCTCGGTGGCCGGGTCCAGGTTGTCGGCGCTGTGACCGGCGGCGATCTTCGCCCCCAGGGCGTTCAGTCGCGAGGTGATGGCTCCGTTGTTCTGGTCGGAACCGGTGACGAAGGCCTTCTTTCCGAGCAGAAGACGGGCCAGACCGCTCATGCCGACGCCGCCGGCCCCGATGAAATGATACCGTCCACCCGCGAGTTTCAAACGACTCATAATATCGACGACCTCATACCGGTGAACCGCGATCGGGGCAACGCGTGGGCCGCCCCGGCCGAAGACCGCCGGATGAGCCACAGGGTCCGCAACCGCGACCGGGCGCGTCGAGGACCCGATATCCTCCATGCTCATGGCATCCTTTCCGTGAACAAGACGCGTGAAGCGCGATGGCTGATTGTCGATTGAGCAGGTGCGACGACCTCGTTTCTCAATCAAGCATTACAGATCAACCTTCAACCTTCACACATCCCCTGTCTTAACATCGGCAGAGTCTAGCAGAAACCCACACCCAAAAAAAGGGCAAATCAGTACTGATGCGCAAAAACCCGAAGGCTTCGCTCTTGGACTCCAATGCCCTTGGCTCAACGCGGGAAACCCCAGGGAGTTGGGGACCGCCCTGTGGCTGGGGCCCTGCGTCGTCAAACGCATGCGAGAGTCGGCCGAGACGGAACGCGGGCTGCGGACACCCGAGACTGATCCCCTACAGGCTCCACCCCTGGCGGTAGGGCTCGCGAACGTACCTGTTGGCCTCGTCGTCGTTGGTGAACCGCATGTTGGGGCCATCCCAGGCGAGCTTCTTATCCCGGCGGATCGCGATGTTGCCGAGCTGAACGACCTCGGCCAGGAGGCCGCCGATGTCGAAATGACAACTCGCCTTCTCGCCGCCCAGGCAGGCGCGGATCCATTCGCTGGTGGCGATGTGCTGCATTCGCGATCGCACGAGCGTCTCAGGGGGCGCCTTGTAGCTGTTCATCTTCGATTCGGGAATGATCCGTCCGCCCTCGGTGTCGCCGAGGATCTTGCCCTTGTCGCCGATGTAGAGGTTCCCGCTGGCGGGCCATTCGCGGCCTTCCTCCAGCTCGGGTGGCCGGGGCGGCTTGATCCCGCCGTCATACCAATAAACCGTCACCGGCGGCATCCCCTCGCGCGCGGGGAACTCCCAGGCGACCGTCGAGGCCAGCGGCGTCGCTTCCGCCATGGCCTTGGTCGAGCTGGCCCAGACGCTGGTGGGATGCCCCAGCTTGAGGGCCCGAAACAGCGTGTTGAGGTGGTGACAGCCCATGTCGCCGAGTGAGCCGGTGCCGAAGTCCCACCAGCCGCGGAAGTTCCACGGATGGTACACCGCGTCGAACGGATATTTGTACTTGGCCTGCTGCATGACGAGGTGGTCTTTGCCCCATCTGTCTTTGAAGGGCCGCATCGGTACCGGTCCGATCCAGAGGTCCCAATCCAGATGGGCGGGAACCGGATCGGAAGTCTCGGGTCGAATCATGCCTTGGGGCCACAGTGGACGGTCCGACCAGCAATGGACCTCGCGGACGTCGCCGATCGCGCCGTCCCAGATCATCTCGCACAGCGAGCAGGCCCGCTCGCTTGTGGAGGCCGCGGCGGTGACCTGGGTCGCGATCCCAGCCTTGCGGGCGGCCTGGGCTACCGTGCGGGCCTCGTGGATCGTCCGTGTCAGCGGCTTGACGCACAGCAGGTGCTTGCCCCGCCGGATCGCCTCCATGGAGATGACCGCGTGGGTATGGTCCGGCGTCGCCACGAGGACCGCGTCGATGTTGTCGCTCTCTCTGTCGAACATCTCGCGGTAGTCGCGGTATCGCCTGGCCTGGGGATACTGCTCGAAGACGGGCTTGGCGTACTCGTGGTCCACGTCGCACAGGAAGGCGATCCTGGCGGCCTCTTCGGTCGCACATCCCTGTAGGAAGGGCCGGCCGACCCCGCCGATTCCGACCCCGGCGATGTTGAGCCGCCCGCTCGGGGCCGCCTGGGCACCCCCGCCCAGCACATGACTCGGAACCACGGCAAAAGCCGCGACAGCGGTCGCCTGCTGCATGAAAGTCCTGCGAGGGATTGCCGATTCCACGCGACTGCGGATACTGCTCATCGTCGTCATCCTCCCGATCGACTATGCCAAGATTTCGACCTCCTGCAATCGACTCCACGGTATACCCCATCCGTCTGGGACCCTCAAGGAGAAACTGCGAATCCGCGAACCTCCGTCTGGCCGGAGGCGAACGATCCCGGTATACTTGTGCCGGAATGACTGAAACCCGCGGCAGCGAGGAACCGGACTGGGCTATGGCAGTCGGAAGAGTCAAGCTGGTGGTTTTCACCGTGGCTTTGGCCGCGGCGGTAGTGACCGTGTCCGTTCTGCCCATTCTACCCTGGTCTGTGAGACTGTTCGAACGGGTTGCAGGGCTGGGCCCCTGGGGACCGGTGGCTCTGATCGGCATCTACGTCGTCTTCTGCGTGTTTCCCCTTCCCGCGTCGATTCCGACGCTCGCGGCAGGCATCCTGTTCGGCGTGCTCAGAGGCAGTCTCGTCGCCATGGCCGGCGGCGCCGTCGGAGCTTGCGTGGCGTACTGGATCGGGCGACTGGCGGCAAGAGATTGGTTGGCCCGCCGAATCGCGAGCAGCCGGCGGTTCACCGCCCTCGACAACGCGGTCGACGAACAGGGATTCACGGTCGTGTTCCTGAGTCGTCTGAGCCCGATCGCTCCTTATGCGATTCTGAACTACGCGTTCGGCCTGACGAAGGTGTCTTTCTGGAAATACGTCCTGGGCACGGTGATTGGGGTAGCTCCGGCGATGGTCATGTTCGTGTACGTCGGCGCGGGGTTGCGGTCGTTCGCAGAGGTCGCGGCCTACGCACGGGGGGAGGCTCCGCCTGTGCCGGTCTATCGCGTGTTCTTCTGGGTCGGCCTGGCTGTGACCGTGCTGGTCACGATGCTGCTGATGCGTCTGGGAGCCAAGGTGTTGCGGCGAGAGCGTCGCCGCGAACGGGGGGAAGAACAAGTGCGGCGCGTCCTGTCGGGCGGGCGATGAGTCTCGCTCCTGGACACTTCCCCCTTGACACTTCGGACTCCACACTTCATACTTCCGTCCCATGGTCGGGGTCATCTCCAAGCCGGACACGCAGCGAAAGCTGGAAATCCTCAGCGACGACGCCAAGTACGATCTGGCCTGCGCCTGCGGCACGAAGCAGGACGAACACCGCACACGGGGCGGCAACGGACGGTGGATCTATCCTGTGGCCCTGCCCAACGGCGGCACCAGCGTTCTGCTCAAGACCCTGATTTCCAACGTCTGCTCGAACGACTGCAAGTACTGCCCCTTGCGGGAGAACCAGGACATCCGGCGGTGCACGCTCAGTCCGGAGGAGACCGCGCGAGTCTTCCTGGACTATCACGAGAGGCGAGAGGTCTTCGGGCTGTTCCTCAGCTCCGGCGTCATCGGCACGCCGGACGCGACCATGGAGCGGCTCAACGCCACCGCGAGAATCCTCCGCGCCAAGCACCGGTTCAAGGGCTACATTCACCTCAAGGTCATCCCCGGCGCCAGCGACGCCGCGATCGACGAGGCGGTCTCGCTGGCCAGCGCCGTGTCGCTGAACATCGAAACGCCAGGCGCCAAGCACCTGGCGAGGCTCTCGACCCGCAAGGACTACCTGCTCGACATCATCCGTCCGATCAAGCGGATCAGCGACGTGACGGCCCAGGGCTCGCGGTTCTCGAAGGTCAGGCAGACCACGCAGTTCATCGTCGGCCCGGCGGGCGAGTCGGACGCGGAGATCGTCAAGTACATGTGGGGGCTCTACGACCGGCTTCGGATGCACCGCATCTACTTCAGCGCCTTTCAGGAAGGGTTGGGAGACCCGTCATTATCGGCCGATCGTGGCGAGGGCGTCCCGCCCTTGCGTCCCGCCGGCATCCTGCCGGCGGAAAGAGGACAAGGGCTGGTTGCCCTCGCAACGAAGAGCGATCCGTTGATGCGGGAGCATCGGCTCTATCAGGTGGACTTTCTCATGCGCAAGTACGGCTTCACCGACGCGGACATCCCGTACGACGAGCGAGGGTATCTTTCGCTGGAAACCGATCCCAAGGAGGGCTGGGCCGTCCGGCATCCCGAATTCTTCCCGGTTCACGTGAACAAGGCCTCCCGGCTGGAGCTGTTGAGAGTGCCGGGACTGGGTCCGACGACCGTCCGTCGCATTCTCGAACTTCGCCGGAGCCAGCGTGTCAAGGGCCTCGAACAGCTTGGGCGGATCGGCGCCAGGCTCGAAAAGTCGCGTTCATTTCTGGCGTTCTGAGGTTTTTCATTGCCAAAGAGCGCCCGCTATCTATAATTCGCAGGCTGAACCCCGGTAGAGCAGGTGTTCGGTTATTGGTTTCCATTGTCGTTTCGGGAGGTGAACATGAAGAACCTGGTTCCCACGAAGGTCTTCCTGACCAAGGGCGTTGGTCGGCACAAGTACAAACTCAAGAGCTTTGAGGAAGCGCTTCGCAAGGCCGGCGTGGCTCAGCAGAACCTGGTGCAGGTTTCGTCGATTCTGCCGCCGCACTGCAAGATCATCAGTCGGGAAAAGGGCCTGGACCTCCTGACCCCAGGCGGGATCTGCTACTGCGTCATGGCGCGGTCGGACACCGACGAGCACGGTCGTCTGGTCGCCTCCTCCGTGGGCATCGCGGTGCCCAAGGACGAGAGCAAGTGGGGATACCTCAGCGAGGTGCACGGCCACGGCATGAACGAGAAGGAAGCCGCGGACCTGTCCGAAGACTTGGCCGCCGGGATGCTCGGAACCACGCTCGGCCTGGAAGTGGACCCGAACAAGGCGTGGTCGGAGAAGGAGCAGGTCTACCGGTCCAGCGGCCTGATCATCCGCACGTCGAACATCACGCAGACCGCCAAGGGCCAGAAAGACCTCTGGACGACGACGGTGGCGATCGCCATGTTCCTGTTCGACGACGACCACGGCTCGTCGCGGTAGCCTCCCGACTTCGGATTTCGCATCGATCACAAAGCAGCCCGTGCCCCTGAGGGCACGGGCTCTACTGTTTTCTCGGAGATGACGCCATGAGCGAATGCCTCAACGACAACTTCGGCGGCCTGCCGCCCGAACACAGCAACCTGGCTGATTCCCGCGTCGTCGTGCTGCCTGTGCCCTACGATCTGACCAGCACATGGATGAAGGGCGCCGACAAGGGACCCGAGGCCATCATCAAGGCCTCCCAAACAGTCGAATTCTACGACATCGAGACCGATTCACAGGTCTACCTGCACGGAATTCACACGGACCGACCGGCTGTCAAGGGCGATGCGCCGCCGGAGGAAATGGTCGAAACCGTCCGGGGCAAGGTCGCAGCCCATCTGGCAAACGACAAGTTCGTCGTTCTCGTGGGAGGAGAGCATTCGGTGAGCATCGGAGCGATCCAGGCCCATGCCCGCCGGTTCCCGGGCATGAGCGTCCTGCAGCTCGACGCCCACTCCGATCTGAGAGAAGAATACGAAGGGTCCCGGTATAATCACGCGTGCGTGATGGCCAGGGCGAGGGAACTCTGTCCGATCACCCAGGTGGGCATCCGGAGCATGGACATCTCGGAGAAGCCGTCGATGGCGCCGGGCCAGGTGTTCTTCGCGGAGAAAATCCAGGGCCGCACGTCCTGGATCGACGAAGTCGTGGCCAGGCTCACCGATCGGGTCTACATCACGATCGATCTGGATGTGTTCGATCCGTCGATCATGCCCTCCACAGGGACGCCAGAGCCGGGCGGGCTGCTGTGGTATGAAGTCCTGGCTCTGATGAGGGCCGTGTGCCGCAGCAGAACGGTCGTCGGGCTCGATGTCGTCGAGATGTGCCCGGTCAAGACGAATTGGGCGCCCGAGTTCCTGGCGGCCAAGTTGATCTTCAAGATTCTCGCCTACAAACTGGGCGTCCGGACGTGATGATCGGCGGCTCGCGTCTCCTCGGAGACTGCGACGACGGAAAACAGAAGACTCCTTCGAGGCTCTGGCCTTTCGGCACTACAGAGGAACGCCGGCCCTGGACGATAATAGATCAGAGAGTTCGATATCGACAGGACCTACAGCAGGAGAGCCGAAATGAAAGCGACGACAGGGTGCGTGGAACGGAGGATTGGAGAAGGCCGCATGCTTCGATCGGCAGACTTCAGGCGGGTCTCCAGTCTCCGGCGCTGGGTCCCTGGCCTGTTCTTCCTCCTGGGTCCCCTCGTCCTTCTCTCCGGCTGCGACAAGGCAGCTCTGGAGAAGGCGCAGCAGGAGGCGCGGGAGGCCAAGACCGCAGTCCAACGATTGAAGCACACGCTCGCTCTGGCGGACAAGGAAATCGCCAAGCTCAGGGATGAACTGATCGCGGTTCAGAAGGTCCGCGACGAGCTTCGGTCGCAAATCGCGGCGGCCAACAGCGAGCGGGACGAAGCGTTGGAGATCGTGCAAAAGACGCAGGAGTCGCTGGCTCGAGCCAGCGGGCAGGCCGGGACCGCGGCAGCCCTTCAAAAACAGGTCGCGGACCTCAACACGGTCGTGGCTGAACAGCGAAAGCAGATTGAAGAGCTTCTCAAGGCCGCGGCTGCCGGGCCGGCCGTCGCGCCGCCGACAACGACGCCGGTCGAGCCCAACGAAGGCTGATTGCCGCTGGGGTGGTTTGAAGCAGGGATTCGCAGCAAGGAGTGGCTTCGGATGGACAGCAGCATTTCGACGTACGCTTCCCTGGTCGGCAAATGGCTCGCCGCCCACGGCGCGAGAATCGCGGTCATCCTGGTCTTCATGTATGTCGGCATCCGCCTCTCGCGCGTGGCGTCGGCAAGGTTGTTTTCTCTCCTCGGTCGTCGAAAAGCGATGGATGAGGAGTACAAGAAGCGGGCCGACACGCTCAGTTCCGTCCTCGGTTACCTTCTCGGCGCCACGATCGTCACCGTCGCAGTTTTGATGATCCTGTCGGAATTGCGGATCGAGATCGGCCCGGTCCTGGCGGCCGCCGGCGTGCTGGGCGTGGCCGTCGGCTTCGGCGCCCAGCACCTCGTGCAGGACGTCATCAGCGGCTTCTTCATCCTGTTGGACGACGAGATCCGCGTGGGCGACGTGGTCGAGATCGCGGGTAAAGGCGGGCTCGTCGAGCGGCTGAACCTGCGGATGGTCGTGCTTCGCGACCTGGCGGGCAACGTCCACTACGTTCGCAACGGCAAGATCGACATCGTCACCAACATGACGAAGGACTGGTCGCGATATGTCTTCGACATCGGCGTCGCCTACCGGGAGAACGTGGACGACGTGATCAAGGTGATCCGCCAGGTCGATGAAAGCCTTCGCAGCGATCCGGCCTACGCGCAGGACATCCTCGAACCCATCGAGATCCTCGGCCTGGACCGGTTCGCCGATTCCGCGGTCGTCATCCGAGCGCGGACCAAGACCAAGCCGATCAAGCAGTGGAACGTCGGGCGCGAGTTCAACCGCCGGCTCAAGAAGCGATTCGACGAGTTGGGGATCGAAATCCCGTTCCCGCATCGGACGGTGTACCTCGGCCAGGACAAGTCCGGCCAGGCGGCGCCGTTGCGTGTCGCGATGGAGAACCCAGACGCGCCGAAGAGTCCGCTGGGAGACTGAGACGATGGGTGGCAAGTCCAAGCGACGCAACGCGGCCCTCAATCGGCGGGCGAAGAAGTCCGGCCTGCCGCCGGGGACTCTCGTCCACATCGGCGAGAAACGCGAGCAGGCGGTCCTCATCACGTACATGGACTACGACGAACGCAGCTTCCAGGAGAAGCAGAGAGCCACAGTCGAGGAATGCTTCGCGTTCAAGGACACCCAGACCATCACCTGGATCAATATCGACGGCATCGACGACATCCCGATCATCGAAAAGATCGGCAAGGCGTACGACCTGCATCCCCTGATCCTGGAGGACATCGTCACCGCGGGCCAGCGTCCGAAGTTCGACAACTATGACAAGTACGTCTACATCGTGCTCAAGATGCTCACGTACAGCTTCGCGACGCACTCCGTCGAGAGCGAGCAGATCAGCATCGTGTTCGGGCCCAACTTCGTCATCTCCTTCCAGGAGGACGTGGGCGACATCTTCAATCCGATCCGCGACCGGATCCGCTTCGCCAAGGGCAGGGTCCGCAAGATGGGCGCCGACTACCTGGCCTACTCGCTGATCGACGCCATCGTGGACGGCTACTTCGGCATCCTGGAGAAGATC
Source organism: uncultured Phycisphaerales bacterium (assembly GCA_937927975.1). GTDB lineage: Bacteria > Planctomycetota > Phycisphaerae > Sedimentisphaerales > Anaerobacaceae > PLanc-01. The sequence continues at coordinate 2,669 of CALEZT010000303.1, read as the reverse complement.
GGAGAGCGGATCGAAGGCCTCGAGGACGAGCTGATCGAACGCCCGACGGAGAGCCTGTTGCGACAGATCCACTCGCTCAAGCGGGAGATGATGTCGCTGCGACGATCCGTCTGGCCTCTGCGGGAGCTGATCAACGCCATGCAGCGGGACGAATCGCCCCTGATTTCCAGCCAGACCCGCATCTACCTTCGCGACGTATACGACCATACGATCCAGATCATCGACGCCATCGAAGGCTTTCGCGACATCGTGGCCGGGATGCTCGACGTGTACCTGTCCAGCATCAGCAACCGGACGAACGCCATCATGAAAGTGCTGACGATGATCGCGACGATCTTCATCCCGCTGACCTTCGTCGCCGGCGTGTATGGAATGAACTTCAAGAATATGCCGGAGATCGAGTGGCGATGGGGATATCCCGCGATCCTGCTGCTGATGCTGGCCGTTGCGGGAGTCATGTTGGCCTATTTCAGAAGAAGGAAATGGCTGTGATTGCTTTCCTATTTCCTGATACGCCGATCTACTCCTGGGTGGTTCTGCCCCTGCTGATCTTCCTGGCCCGCATCACCGACGTGTCGGTGGGCACGGTCCGCCTGATCCTGGTCTCTCGCGGCTTCAAGTACCTGGCGCCGATCGCGGGTTTCTTCGAGGTGCTCATTTGGATCCTGGTCATCGGGCAGATCATGCAGAACCTCACGAATCCCGTCTGCTACATCGCCTACGCAGGGGGCTTCGCGACAGGCAATTTCGTCGGGTTGTTGATCGCCGAGAGGCTCTCGCTGGGCCTGGTGCTCATCCGCGTGATCACGCCCAAGCCCGCCCGGGATCTGCTCGAACAACTTCGGGGCAGACAGTACGGCGTCACCGCCATCGACGGCCAGGGCGCCAACGGACCGGTTCAGATCGTCTTCACGATCGTGCCCCGTCGGGAAACCGAGTCGGTCATCGACCTGGTCAAGACCTTCCATCCCCAGGCGTTCTACTCCATCGAGGAGGTGGACTCGGTGGAGAAGGGGGTGTTCCCCGCACAGAGACCCTGGCATGATTCTGCGTTCCTGATGCTGCTGAGGCCTTTCCGCAAAAGCAAGTAGGGGCAAAGGGCTGGTCACGAGGGCCTGTTGGCGGTACAATCCCAGGCATGAGAGCCGCAGGAAAAACCGGATCGAAACTGCAAAGGCTGACGGAACTGCTGGTCGGCAGGACCTACCTGTTGATCGCGATGCAGGACAGTCCCGATCCCGACAGCCTAGCGGCGGCGGTCGCCCTGCGAAAGCTGGCGAACAACCTGGGCAACCTCCAGTGCTCCATCGTCTGCGGCGGCACGGTCGGTCGAGGCGAGAACCGGGCCCTTGTGAAATACCTGGGCTTGAACCTGCGGTGCTACGCGGAACTGGCGTACGACAAGTACGATCTCGTAGCGATGGTGGACACGCAGCCGGGGACGGGAAACAACTCGCTGCCGGAGGGGGTGCTGCCGGACATCGTGATCGATCATCATCCTATACGACGATTGACGCGAACCGTGGGGTTCACGGATATCCGCAGCGGATACGGAGCTACCTCCACGATTCTGGTCGAGTATCTGATCGAGGCGGGCATCACGCCGGAGACGCCCCTGGCGACCGCCTTGCTCTACGGAATTCGCTCCGACACGCAGGACCTCGGGCGGGAAGCCTCTCGGGCCGACATCGACGCCATCGAGTTCCTCTATCCCTTCGCCAACAACCGCATGATCGGCGAAATCCAGCGGGGCAAGGTGCCGCGAGTGTATTATCAGATGCTGGCCGACGCCCTGAAGAACGCCCGGGTGCAGGGGCCCGCCATCATCACCGAGCTGGGCGACGTGGACAATCCGGACATGATCGCGGAGGTGGCGGATCTGCTGCTCCGTGAGGACGAGACCGCCTGGACCCTTTGCACCGGCTACTGGAACGACAAGATGATCCTGTCGCTTCGCACGTCGCAGGAGAACAATCTGGCGGGCAAAGTCATGAAGCACATGGTCGCGAGAAAGGGAACCGGGGGCGGTCACCAGACCTACGCCGGCGGCCAGATCCCCCTGCTCAAGGGCACCAAAGCCGAGCGCCAGGAGATCGAGAGGCACGTCGAGGAGCATTTCCTCAGGGCCATCGGCGCCGAAGGCCAGCCGGGGGCAAGACTGGTCAAAGCGTAGAGAGAGAGTCGCGACAACGCGATCGCAACTCGTCAATCGCAAGACAAGCAGGTTTCGAGGGTCTTATGACTGCCAACGCCATGGGACGGTTGACTTACGAGCATGTCAACTGCCTTGTGATTGTCGCGCATCCCGACGACGAAACGCTCTGGGCAGGAGGCACGCTCCTGATGCACCCCGACAGTTGCTGGACGGTGGTGGCGCTGACCCACAAGAGCGATTCGGACCGTGCAGCGAGGTTCCACAAGGCGATGGAATCGTACCAGGCCCTGGGAATCCTGGGGGATCTGGACGACGGGCCCGACCCAAAGCCCCTGCGGACGATCGACGTCGAGGATGCGATCATGGACCTGCTCCCCGCCCATCGCTACGACCTGGTCCTCACGCACAGTCTCTGGGGAGAGTACACCCGCCACCGACGGCACGAGGAAGTGGCCAAAGCGGTGCTCGCCCTGCGAGACAGCGAACGGGTTTCGACGGGAGATCTCTGGATGTT
>CALEZT010000302.1 GCA_937927975.1 uncultured Phycisphaerales bacterium | reverse complement strand
AAAGAGGTCACGGTCTATGTCGGCACCCACGAAGCTCTCAAAGCCCTGCAAAAGGACAGGTGAGCCCTGCTCAGACGCCGACAACGGGAATATCGAAGCCAAGCGTAAGATAGCGGCTGCCCCCTCCGCGTCCAGCAGGGAGCGGGCGGAGGGAATCGCTCGCGCAAAGACGCCGAGACGCTGAGGTAGGGTGGGCTCTTCAGCCCACGCGTCCTCTTGCATAATCCATGAACCACGATTCCACCCCGGCCCCTCCGCTCAGAATGTGAAATGCGGAGGTCTGACGCTGCCCCCCCTCTGGGCCATCAACAACTGCAAATCCTGGAGGCGAAACTCCAAGATCAAAACCAGGAACAGGGTGTTGCCAAGAAGGTCAAGAGTGCGTAGGATTCACCGTGGAGTGGCCACCGCACCTCCAACTGAGAATGGGACAACTTCCTTGTGTGAGGAGTACAACCAGAATGCAGATAGATGTTTCTGACCCCCAGGAATTCGAAAGGCTTCTTGATGCTCTTTCGCATGAAACGGTAACCGCCTCTATCCACTTCAAGTTGTACTCGGACCTTCAACGAGCACGTGCCACTTACGGAAGAGAATTCAATGAGTCATGGACGTTCTGGTCTCTTACTCTGCAGTCGCATTGGGACACCACCCTGTTTCGTCTCTGCAAGATATATGACAAGGATGACCGAAATGGCAAGACCCTGAATTTAACGAACCTACTTGATACGATCGAAGCGAATCTATCCATCTTTGACGTGGAGCATTTTCGAAAACGGCTGACGGAGAATCCGTTCGTCGAGTCGCTTGCATCCGGTATAACGCGCCCGGACATGGCTGAGTTGGCAAGCGACAAGAGAAGTGTCAGTGATACAGATCCTCTCGTAAAGGCGTTGGTGTTCTGGAGGAACAACTTCTTTGCGCATAGAAATGCAAAGCCTATACTCACCAAGAAGAACCTTGCGGATCGTTATCCTCTCAACGTTTCGGATGTCCGTACTTTGTTGGATAGGGCGGTGCGAATTCTCGGGAGATACAGTATCCGGTTTCGAGCCTCATCGTATTCAACCCAGATAGTCGGTCATGACGATTACTTGGTTGTTCTCAGAGCGATGCAAAGCGTTTTGGTGAGGCAAGACGATGAACTGGCTCGCGACCTAGACAGGTATCGATAAGGCACCCTCAGCAGTCGCATCAGGAGAAAGAACAGAAAAGATGCAGGCATTGAAATACGTAAGTGGTGAAACTGTACTGGAGGCATCGGTAATGTGCAAGCATACGATTGTGTATGGTCTGTGTATCGCCCTCATGGCGCTAAGTGGTTGCCAGAGACGTGAGGATTCGCAGGCCTCAATGGCGCGTACGGAAGAGCCTCGATTGGCGGAGTCCCTCCCAGAAACAAGGGCGGAAACTCAGTCCCAAGAGTCGGTGGCTGAACGGTCGCAGTTGCCTGAGCACCCCACCGCTCAGACCTCGCCGGCGGTGAGCGGGCAACCTGCTCCGCTTGGGCGAGATGACTATGGCCAAGACCTGGAGATCTCATATGACGGTATTCCGATGGGATGCGACTTCGCTGACATCGTTGGGCGTCTCGATAAACTTCCCAGCATTCAGAGAACCAGAGATGGGCTTCCGTTTTTCGAGAGAGTGCCCACAAAGACCTATTACCGCTATTACGTCGATAGGCTGATAGACCGGGAGAAGGATCAATCAGAGGTGGCCCTGTTCTTCAAAGACGGCAAACTGATACAGATGAAGGATGTCTTCGGAGGATTCTACACAACCGCTGCCGAAACCAGGCGCAGGTTTGAGAGCCTCCGGGCTATTCTGGAGGCAATGTGGGGGACCACAGAGTATCGTGCGAATGATCGAGTGACTTGGGTGCGTGGCAGTGTGACAGCAGTTCTGAGGATGGAACTGCCGACTGATTCCATAGCCCTGCCGATAATCACGCTACTCATCTGGACGCCGTAATCGCACATCCCCAGAATCGTCGACGGACCGAAGGATTCGACGTGATAGCGCACAATATGTGTAACACTATGCAGGAATTCGGAAAAGACCTTTTCAAATGGATATCGAAGGAGTTGCCGCCCATCGGGGTTGCAAGAGCAATCCTCTTTGGTGCAATGCCAGGGGTATTCATTTTCTACTGGTTCGGTAATTCCCTGGAGGATATGGTACTAGATCGCGGATGCCCGGCGGACCAGATGCCTGCATTCTGGGTTATTTACATAGCGTTCTTCTTCTTCATGGGCCTTCTCATTGACAAAGTCGTAAAGGGGGGCTTCAGGGCGCTGGCTCACTACATTTCTGCCTTCAGCAAGTTCTGTCGCTGGATATGCTCGCGCCGTGTCGCCAGTACCAAGCGTCGCCGGCTGCTGAAGAATGAGATTCACACAGCGTTGGCGACTCTGAGCCCAGATGCATTGGCATTTCTAACGTTGTTTAGACGGGACGGCATTGCGCTACTTCAAATGGAGACTCAGCTACTTCCCTATTCTGTGTATCAGGCCGGTTGTAGACTGGCTCAGCAGGGTATTGTGGTGCGATCTACGCGGCCACACCAACCAGCCCAGGAATCATTTGTCTTTGCTCCGGCGGCAAGCCGCATGTTGCGAAAGCTGGTATTCGGCCATACTTCGGTGAATAGACAGATCACATTGGATTTGTGCCATGTCGCAGGATGTGGAGCTTCGGGGAGTGGGGGCAGGTAGATCGGGACGAGGGACCGAGGGCAGGCATTGAAATGAGCCTTAGTGAACCGTGGCGGCGTCCGGTTGGTTTGCCGTTTCCCGGCATGCGTTTCCGCTGCTCGGGGGGGCAGGACCATCGGCAAGCTGGGCGGGCAGGATGCCCGCGACACGTGACCAGGGTGTTTTACTGCACTGCGGGCGGGGGGACATTCTGTCCCGCTTGCTGGGCGAGTTGGGCTTCCTTTTCGTAGGCGCCGTAGAAGGGTACGTTGGCGTCGAGCCAGAGGGTCAGGCACAGGTCGTCTTCGGGCGAGAGGGTCA
>CALEZT010000301.1 GCA_937927975.1 uncultured Phycisphaerales bacterium | reverse complement strand
TGGCCTGCGCCATCCGCCGGATCGTCAAGGAGACCCTCAACTGCGGCGACGACTATTACGTGGTCGCCGGCATGCAGTCGGTCGACGGCGACACGGCCCAGGTTCCCGCGCAGCTCGCGGAGGAACTGGGGTTCCCCTGCATCGCCTATGTGACCGGCGCCGAGTACAAGAACAACCGCTTCGAATTCACCCGGATCATCAGCGGCGGCAGCCAGACGGTCGCAGCCAAGAAGCTGCCGGCCGTGCTGACCGTCGCCAAGTACGAGTACCCGCTGTTCGCGACGTTCGGCGGCACTCGCTGGGCGGCCAAGGCGCCGGTGGTCCAGTGGGGCGCCGAGGACATCAAGGCGCCGCTGATCGGGGCCAAGGGCTCCAAGACCGCGGTGATCCGCGTCTTCCCGCCCGCCAAGAGCACTCGCAAGTGCAAGCACGTCAATGACGCCAGGGAACTGGCCAAAATCATCGTCGAGAACTTCAGGAAGGGCGACGGTCAAGCCGCCGGCGGCAACAAGGAGGACGGCAAATACGTCCTGCCCAAACGCCGGACCAGTTTCTACCATCGTCCCTTCGAAGCCACGGTCAAAGAGCAGGAAGACTTCGATCTCCTGGCTGGGGTCCTCAAGGACCTGGGCGTCAAGAAGGCCGAGCAGATCGACGAGGCCATGCAGGCGAAAGTCCTCGCCGCGGTGGGCGGCAAGCTGCCCCAGAAGGCGGTCGAGGACATGCTGGCGGGGATGAAAGCGATGGAGCCCGCCTTCCAGGGCGAGGTCTGGGTGGCCGCCGAACATGCAGACGGCGTCGTGCACCCCGCGACCTTCGAACTGACCGGCAAGGCCCGCGAGCTGGCCGACTCCCTCGAAACCAAGGTCGGCGTCTGCATCGCAGGCCAGAACGTCGCCCACATGGCGGAGGAATTGATCGCCGCCGGCGCCGACACCGTCTACGCGATCGAGAACGATCTTCTGGCGGAGTTCGACCCGACGGCCTACCGCAAGGTGATCTCCGACGCGATCGACAAGTACGTTCCCCAGATCGTTCTCTACGCCGCGACGCCGCAGGGACGAAGCCTGGCGCCGATGATTTCCTATCGGACCGGTTGCGGCCTGACCGCCGACTGCACCGGCCTGGATATCCGCGACAGCTCGCGAAAGGGCGAGGTCGGCCTGCTCCTGCAAACCCGTCCGGCCCTCGGCGGAAACGTCATGGCGACGATCCGCACGAAGAGCTCCAAATGCCAGATGGCGACCGCCCGTCCCGGCGTGATGAAGCGCATCCCGGTCGATCCGACCCGCAAGGGCAAGATCATCCACCACAAGGTCGATCTGACGGACGACGACGTCAGCCTGGAGATCATCAAGACCGAACTGGGCCACGGCGCGGTGAACCTGCACGCCGACGCGATCGTCTCCGGCGGCAAGGGCCTGCAGAGCCGCGAGGATTTCGACAAGCTCATCGGCCATCTGACCAGCGCTCTGAGCCGCAAGCTCGAAACCGAGGTCGAGCGGGGCGCGTCGCGAGCGGCCGTCGAGCAGGGCTACATCGAACGCATCCATCAGGTGGGTCAGACCGGCACCTCCGTCGGTCCCAAGCTCTACGTCGCGCTGGGCATCTCGGGCGCCATCCAGCACATGATCGGCGTCGCCAACAGCGGCACCATCGTGGCGATCAACAGCGATCCGAACGCCTCGATCTTCAAGCAGTGCGACTACTACATGGTCGGAGCCGCCGAGGACGTGGTGCCCAAGCTGGTGGAAGCCCTTCACGAAGCGTAACCGTGGAATTGGGTACGGGCGACGCATGCGTCGCCCCTACAATGGACTATAATCGAGAGGTAGAACGTGCCTAATCACAGTGACTTCAACAAGACGTCGGTTTTGGTCGTGGGCGCCGGCCCGGCCGGGCTCTCGACCGCCATCCAACTGAAGGTTCTCAAGCCCGAAATCGATGTCTGCGTGATCGACAAGGCCCTGGATTTGGGCTATCACAACCTCTCCGGCGCGGTGCTGGAGAAAGAGCCGCTGAGCACGTTGCTCGACGCCGCCAAGCCCGGCTGGCGCGAGACCGACGAGGCCAAGCAGGTCCTGGCCAACGTGATCGACAAGGACGACATCATGTTCCTGCTCGGCAAGAACATGTCGTTCGGCATCTTCCCGATGATCAAGATGGCCAAAGGCATGGGCCTGGCCTTCGGACAGATGATCCATCACGGCGACTACTCCGTCTCGATCAGCCGGCTGACGAAATGGCTCGGCGGGATCGCGCGGGGCATGGGCATCGAGGTCCTGACGGGCTTCGCCGCCGACCACGTGGTCCACAACGGCGAGCTGATCGCCGAGGGGGTCAGGCTCGTCGATCAGGGCATCGAGAAGGAAGGGCACAAGCAGCCCAACTACACCGAAGGCGAGACGATCGAGGCCAAGTTCATCGTCCTGGCCGAGGGCTGCGACGGTCTGGTCACCGAACGGTTCGTCGAGAAGGCGGGCCTCAAGCGTCATTCGCCGCAGCTCTATTCGCTGGGCGTCAAGGAGTTGATCAAGGTTTCGCCCGAGCAGTACAACAAGTTCACCCGCGGCCGGGTCGTCCACGCGATGGGCTATCCGATCTGGACCCCGGTCCTCGGTCCCGGCATGTTCGGCGGCGGCATCGTCTATGCAGGCGAGCAGGACCATCTCGCGGTCGGCATGATCGTCGGGTTGGACTGGAAGTATCACGACTTCAACACGCAGGACGCTCTGACCCGCTTCAAAGAGCACAAGTTCGTCAAGCCGTTCATCGAGGGCGGCACGGTCGTCGAGGCCGGCGCCAAGATGATCCCCGAGGGCGGCTGGTGCGCCGTCCCGCGCGATCCCGAGACCCAGAGCATCGGCAAGGGCAACGTCATGATCCTGGGCGACAGCGCCGGGTTCGTCAACATGCTCAAGATCAAGGGCCTGCATAACGCCATCAACTCCGGCATCCAGGCTGCCAAGGCGATCGTCGCCTCGCTCGACGATCCGGGCTCGGCGGCGGTCAAGTACACCGCCAACGTCGAGCAGTCCGCCATCGCCAAGGAGATGAAGAGCGCCAAGAACTTCCGCCAGACGGTCGCCAAGTTCGGGCCCCTCCAGGGCATGCCCCTGTCGGTCCTGAACAACTGGCTGCCGCACTTCCAGGTCGAGAAGGACTACGAGGCGATGACCGCGGCGCCGTACAAGTTCAAGCCCAAGGCGAGTTTCGACAAGGACGCCTTCACCGCGGTCGCGTTCACCGAGCATCGCGAGGAGCAGCCTTCGCACCTCAAGATCCTGGACCCGACGATCTGCATGACCCAGTGCAAGCCGGTCTTCAAGGCCCCGTGCGTGGCCTTCTGCCCGGCGGGCGTCTACGAGGAGATCCACGACCATCCCAAGGCCGCCAACCCGTCGAACTGCCTGCACTGCAAGACCTGCCAGCGCAAGTGCCCGTTCGACAACATCCGCTGGACCGCCCCCGAAGGCGGCGGCGGCCCGCGATATAAGCGAATGTAAGCGTAGGAGCGACGCATGCGTCGCCCCTACGAAGACGACACAATCCAAACGGGCGAGGCTCTCCCTCCGGGCCTCGCCCGTTTCATAGCCACATTTCACGAATTGTCGATGGGCGTTGCGACAGCTACGTCGGTTATCTCGACCGCCCTGCGGGACGGCCGGAGCGCGAGCAATAGGAGCAGGAGAATCCCGCTGAGCACGATGACCGCTCCGAGTATGATGAGAGGCCACTGCATTCGGTTGTCTGCCGATCCTTTGAGTTCGGCGAGTGCTGCGACTTGCACCCTTGACGGACGCTGTTGCTGCATTGCCATCTCTTGCAGACGCCGGGCGATCTTCTCATAGAGTTCCTCGTCGAGTCGCAGTTCAATCTCATGGCTTGTGCCGCTATCGTTGGGTTCGGCGCGTATGTGTGATCGCCTCTCTGCGATTCTCTTGCGGATTTCGGTGCGTTGCATTTCCAGAACCATTATGTCGCGGCTCATGCAGGTGGTCTCGTCCACGGCGTACGCTCCCACGTAGTTCCGCAGGAATGAGTTGACGATGACCTTGGCTTCTTGGATGTTCTCGGTCGCCATGCTTACCTCGAGTAACTCGGTGTCTCGAAGCCAGGCCACTGTGATGACTCCGTCGGCAATGGCCTGGCGGAGGATGTCGTCGGGGAGCTGTGGTTCTTCATCTCCGGATGCAGATGGCGTTGGGGATGAGAAGAACGCCAGGTTGCGAGGCATGAGGTCGTCGACCACCTTCTGCAACAGGTGCGTGTCTGTGGTGATCAGGAGGGTCTGAGTGTGCATGAAGACTTCATACGAGGTTTTGTCGAACGGAGTGGACTGCTGGTCCAGAAGGCCGATTGTGGTGGGGGCGACGCGCACTGTGCCGGAGACAATCTGCATGGGGCGGCTTGTCAGCAGCACCGCCGTCGGGGTCACCAGCAGGGTTGCGAGAATGACGAGGGTGATCGCGATCACGCCGGGTCTCTTATAGAATCTCTTGCCGGGTCGGAGCATGGTCCTGATCCTTTCCTGGATGTGTCTCAGCGGGCCGGCGACGGCCATCGCGGGGGCGGCCTGCGTTGATTGTCTTGTTCGGGCGAGTGTCTCGACGATCGCGAGGCAGTAGTCTCTCGGCGTTGTGTGCAGGCGGGCAAGGACCATCTCGTCGCAGCATTTTTCCCGCTCGTGACAGATCCTGCGATTGACCCACCAGACCAGAGGATGAAACCAGAAGAGGGCCTGGGCGACGACCTGGAGCGTGTTCACCGCCGCGTCGTATCGGATGACATGACTGACCTCATGGGCGAGGATGTCCCGCTTGTGAGTGGGGTTCTCGATGGTGTGAAACCCCGCCGGAACGTAGACGCTGCCTCGCAGAAGACCCCATACGAACGGCTGGCCGGCGTCATCCAGTTCCCAGATGGGCGGCAGTTGTGGAGCGCCGTAGGGCTGCAAGAGGATCGCCATATTTCTCAGTTCATTCGGCGGAACAGGCCTGCGATCCTCTCGCAGCCGTCGGTAGCCACGACAGGCCCGAAGAGCGTTCACCAACAGGTGGACGGCGGCCCCGGCGACCCAAAGGCCCCCAAAGCATTTGTACGCCGGCAACCAGGATCCTCTCGTCTCCGAGACGCGTGATGAACCCGCAGATGCGGATCGCGAAGAGTCGGAAGCGCCGCGCAAGGCAGGCAGCGCGATTTCCTGCCGCGGAGATGCCGGAGCGGAAACGACTGCACCGGGCGGGCGAGGCGCCAGGATCCTGAACGAGATGACGTGCAGGGGCGGCACAAGACACGTGGCCACGACAACCAGCCAGAGCAGGTACCGCACATGTGCGCTGCGGTTTCGCGGTGCATGCGCGATTGTCGCGACAGCCACTGTCACCACCATGATCTGCCAACTCCGGGCAGCGAGATACTGCATCAGCGAGATCACAAACACGTCCATCAATGGCCTCTCCAGACGCTACGGTTCGTCAATCAGCCTCTTCAATTCGTCAATGTCCTCGGCGTCGATACGGCCTTCCTCGGCCAGGAAGTGCATGAGAGGCTTGGGATCGCCGCCGAAGAGGCGGTCGAGGAAGTCCAGGACCGTCCGCTTGACGACCGCCTCCCGCTTGACGGCGGGGCAGAAGACGTGGGCCTTGCCCTCGATCTTGTGCGTCAGATAGCCCTTTTCCTCCAGTCGGCGAAGGAGGGTCTGGACCGTCTTGTAGGCCACCTTGCGGCCGGCCGGCAGGGCCTCGTGCACCTGCTGCACCGTCGCGGCGCCAAGCTGCCAGACCAGCCGAAGGATCTCGGTCTCCGCCGGGCTCATCGCCCGCAGTTTCTCTTTGTTCATAGGCGACTCCTCTTACAAGTGTCAGATATTATATCCTACATCTGTAAGACGTGTCAAGCGACAAAACGTTGTGCGTCGAGATTTTTTGAACGACCGGAGTCGGCGGCCTTGCCGCTTGGCAGACGCCCCATCCCGCGCTACAATCATGGGCGATGGCTCAGAAGGGGGGCTTCCAGGGTCATTTCTTCATTCACACTCTAGTGGCAGAGCTCGGCCAGCCTCTTTCCCAACGCATCTACGCATCCACGCTTCTACCGGCCCAAAGACAGTGGCTCGGGGCCCGTGCGGCGGGACGGGGCGGAGGCGTCGGGCGGCCAGGGGCCGCAGTGACTCGTGTCTTGTGACCCGTGGCTCGTGGCGGCGGGACGCCGCGCGGGCGAGGACGCGGGCGGGACGCCCGCGCGACGCAAGGGCAGGATGCCCTCGCCACGCAGGACGCCTCACGGTCCTCGGATCATAATCCTCACCTCCTTTGTGCACCCCTCTCTCGTTTTGGACTGTATTTCAGGTCGACCATCCAAGTGCGCATACATTCCCCCTACGTTGTGCCAGGGATTCTCGAAACGAATCTCGCGATGCTGTCTTCCCTGACCTACGTTCCTCCGCTACCTGGAGTCTGTTTCCATCTTCTTATCTCATCAACTTCAAAGCCTTGCCACGAGTCACGCGACACGGGCCACGAGCCACGTCCTCAGTAGTCCTTGAGCTTCCGCATCCACGCCGGCCAGTCTTCCGCCTTCACGTTACCGGCTTTGGTCCACGGTCCGCCCGTGTTGTATCCCTTGTGCCATTTGAGCGTCCAGAGTTCTTTCAAACCCACCCTGCGTACCGACCAATCCAGGAACACCATGTTGATCCCCTCGCCATGACGCTGAATGCAGACAGACGATACACGGCATTCGAAGGAGGTGGTGGGATTCGGGGGCGGCGTGAACGGCTGCTCGGGCGGTGGGTCCGAGTGATGAAGTCCCGCGATTTCCATGGCACAGTCGAAGAACACCGGCACGCGCGACGGTCCCTTGACGTCGTGGGGGCGCCACCGCTGCACTGGTACCTTAGTAACTATCTCAAAAGGCTCAGGCGATGGAGACGGCGATACCAGAGCAGG
>CALEZT010000300.1 GCA_937927975.1 uncultured Phycisphaerales bacterium | reverse complement strand
TACGTCGACCACCGAGACCTACACTCTTTCCCTACACGACGCTCTTCCGATCTGGCGAACATCTTGTCTTTGAGCACGCCGTCAGGGTCGTCGAATTCCGCCCGCGCCAGCGTCATCCGCGTGCGTTCATTTACCGCTGGCCCAATCCACGTCAGTTTGCCGGTGAAGACTCTGTCGGGCAGCGAATCCACGCGCAGTTCCACGGCCAGCCCCTTTTGCACGCGTGACAGAGCTGTTTCCGGCACCTGCAGCATCGCCCACACGATGGAGCGGTCGGCCAGCAGGAACAGCGGCTTACCCGTCTCGACCAGCGACCCGCGCACCGCCGTGCGCTCGACAATCTCGCCGGCAAACGGCGTCCGCACCTCCAGCAAGACCTGTTCCTGCGGCTTGTGGCCGAACTCGTCGATCCGCTCTTCGGTGAACCCCAGCGTCCGCAGGGGCAGACAGGCTGCATTGTGCGCCGCCTCGGCCTCTTGCAGAGTCGCCTGGGAGGTTACGCGGCCGGCGCTGAGCGTGCGCTCCCGTTCGAGGGTCTGGTGCGTGAGCACGGCCTTGGCCACGGCCTCCGCGACCGAAGCGGACCAAAGTCTCGCCACGACCTGGCCCTCCTCGACCTTCGCGCCCAGGTCCACGTCCACGCTCTGGAGGATGCCACTGACGGGCGCGACGATCTGCGCCAGGGCGTTCTGATTGAAGCTCACTTCGGCAAAGCACTCGACGCCGTCGGCGGTCAGGCCGATTTGGGGGGCGGCTGTTTGGACATTCACGATCTTCGTGGATTCGAGGGACGGCAGACGCACCTTCATACCTTCGCCCGGCTTCAGTTGACCCACAAGTTGGGGCTTGCAGACGCCGCATTGGTCTTCCGCGACGCTATGTTCGGTGCACATCACGACGCCGTCCACCACCGCCGTGTGGGCTTCGCCTTCTTCATGACCATGATCGTGGCCGTCGCCTTCGGTGTGGGTCGCTTGCTCTTTGCAGCCGGCGAATCCGAGAACAAGTATGGTAATAATAAGTATGAATGCGCCAACACGTATGAGTCTACTTCTCATGGGAATACTCCTGTGACAATGGTTCTAAGGGCAGAACTGACGAGGTGTTTCTGTCTGTTACACTCAATGGTCCGCCGATCAATCGTTCCACGTCGGCCTGCGCCTTGTGGTATGTCTCGACAGAATCCACGTATTGAGCCTGCGTTCTGAAGAGGGTACGTTGTGCGTCCAGGATGTAGAGATAGTCGAACCTGCCTTCTTCATAACCCTGCCGGGCGGCGTCGAAAGCTAGCTGTGCTTTGGGTAAGACCTCGTTTCGCGAGATACTGACCTGCTCGTACGCCGCCGCCAAGGCGTTGGCCGCCTGCGATAGGGCGGCCAAAGTCCCAACTTGTGCCGCCTCATACTGCCGCCGGGTTTTCGCAAGATCAGCAATCGCCGCGCGAATCCCCCCCTGGTTTCGGTTGAACAGCGGGATCGGCATGGCAAGCCCGAATACGAACGCGGCGTCATCCGTTTGCTCGAACCGCCGCACGCCGCCGCTCACGGTGATATCCGGTACCGCTTGCGCCTTCTCCAGACGCAGGGCGGCTCGCCGTCTGTCTTCCTCCGTCCCCCAACGGCCCAAATCGGGATTGGCGACAATCGCGGCGGCTATGTCGATCCACGGCTTCGGTCCTGATATCACGTAGAAATCGTTCAGGACCTTCTCAAACTGAGGCGTACGACCACCCCACGCCGCCGCCAGGGCGTGCCGGGCAGCGGTCATCGCCTTTTCCGCTCTCTGTTGCTCGATTCGGCTCTCCGAGAACGCCACGTTCGCCCGCAACTCATCGACGGGCGAGTCCTTCCCGGCCTGGACTCTCTGGGCCACCGTCTCCTGAGCCTGACGAGACAATTCCAGAAGTCGCTCCGTCAGGGCCAGACGCTCCTGGGCTGCGAGCACCGTGAAGAACGCTTGCGTGGCTTCCCGAATTACATTGAGCCGGGATGATTCGTAGTCCCATTGCACCAATTCTTTATCCAGTGAGGCCACGCGCGTCCGCTTGGCTCGCTTGCCGCCAAGTTCAAGGGGCTGTCCAATCTGGACAGTCGTCTCGGCAGCATCAAGGCCGCTCCGCTCGCCTCGGCCGCCGAACTCTTCGATCTCGACCCCAAGTTCGGGATTCGGTCGCAGGCCCGCCTGGATTACACGCGCATCCGCCGCACGAAGGTCATAAGGATAGATACCAAGCTGCGGATTGCGGGCCAACGCCAGTGCCAGTGCATCCTGCAAAGTGAGGATGCCATTTGGCTCGGCAACCTTTGCTTCATCGTCTGCCGTTGACGATGCCATGTTTTCGGCCATCCCCCTACCGGGCGGACGAGAAGTCGGCAGTGCTGTGGCAGAGCTTTCTAATACATGCCCGCCAGACAGGACCGCCAGAGCGATGACGGACACCGTAAGTGTTCCCCTGATCATTTTCAATTCTCCTGCGTTAGTTCAACATGAACTGGACAATTGGCTTATCGGACTCATCGCCCTGATGGCTGACCCGAACGTGAAGCGACCACAGAAGATATGCCAGCTATAAAGTCCTTGTCTGCAACAACTTAAAGACAAGCAGCTCCCGCCGGCTCCGTTCCGTCTGTGCAGCGAGCAGCGCGGGTGGAGGCAGAAGTCCTGTGCGAATATGAAGACAGATTACGTTAGGAGAATTACGGAGCGAAGTGAAGCGAGTTCTTCGTCGGGGAGATGGTGGAATTGCACTGGAAGAATGCCCGTGGCGTATCCGGGGCAAAGCTGTGCTAAGGCGAGGCCATGGTTCACTGCCACGCCGTTCATTTCGAGGGCGATTCGCTGCTTCGTTGGGGTGCAGTACTCGCCCGAAAGAGAAATATCACTACAGTCGCCACATTTCTCGGACCCGTCCGTTGGACTGTCCGCATGGGCGGAAGGTGGTCTGGGGGTTCGGCTGGCCTGATCGGGCCGACAGCAAGACTCCGAGGAAAGCTCAATCTGGACATGTCCCCCGGTGCCGATACACAGCACAGCACTGTTCGCATAGCTACTCGCGACGAGAAAACCACTCGCCGATGCGACAAGCACAAATCGGGTTATTCTATGCAAAAATGCCATAGCATCCTGATTATCGACAAGAAGCGCCCATGTCCACACTATTCTTACAGTATACGACAGAAGGTTCATATGGTTCTCCTGCTAGCCTCAGAATTTCGCCCCCAACCTCTCGTTGGTGTCTGACCCAGTGTCGTGGGAATGCCCCATCTTCGCGGTTGGCACCCCGCAGAAATGGGCGGGAAATGACGGTCCTCCACGAAATGCAGTTACACACCACCTCGTCTCCCCTGCCTTTCTTCTCTTGACCTCTTGCGAGACACTTGATTAAGTATCCGCACGGATACTTAATCATAGGATATGTCATGGCTGATTCGGAAAAACTGGCCCGTATCTTCAAGCTGATGTCAGTGGATACGCGGGTGCGTATGATTCAGTTGCTCAAACGCCGTTGCCTCTGCGTCAACGCCTTGGCGCGCGAGCTGCAGATCACCCCGGCGGCGGTTTCGCAGCACCTGCGGGTCCTGCGAGACGCGGGGATCGTCACCGCCGACAAGCAAGGTTATTTCGTCCACTACTGCGTCAACAAGAAGATGTTGGCCCGCTGGCGTGAGGCAGCCGACGGCTTGTTGCGGACGAGCAGAGAAGACTCTTGATAGGAGGTTCGACATGTGTGAAAAAGGTGGTTGCTGCCAGGAGCCGGAACGATTGAAAGACAAACCTCAAGATTGCTCTACCGAGCAGGTCAAAAAATGTCATGGCGATGCCCCAAAGCATCCTTGCGTGCGACCCAAGGCCTGTCACCGGCAGAATCGTGGAGAATGATGTATGAAGCTTGGTATGGTGATTACTCAGACCGATCCGGAAACTGTCTTCAATGCGCTGCGGCTGGCTCTCTACAGCCTCCAACAAGGCGACGAGGTGCGCATCTTCCTCTCGGGCAAGGGTGTTGAACTCGACCGGATCGAAAACGCCGAATTTGACGTGAAAGGCCACGCCCAGAAGGTCCTCGACGCAGGAGGCCAATTTCTCGCCTGCGGAACCTGTCTCAAGCTGCGTCAGTCCGGAGGGTCCGAGATTTGTCCGCTATCGACTCTCAAGGACCACTACGAAATCGTGCGCGATTCGGACAAGGTGCTGACCTTCTGAGCATGGGAAGTCTCCATGAGATTACGTGAAAGCGGAATGCCCGAAGAGGAATACTGGGAGAGCCTGTTCAACGTCGAATCGATCCTCGACCGACTGGGAATCGACGGGAAGACCCGCGACGTGGCCGAATTGGGCTGCGGTTACGGTACTTTCACCTTGCCGGTGGCCCGGCGCATTAGCGGCGTGATTGAGACATTTGACATTGAGCAGACGATGGTGGATCGGACTGTTCAGCGCGCCCAAGAGGCTGGACTGAGCCATATGCGGGCCGAGGTACGCGACGTACTGGCCGAGGGCTTCCCCGGCGAGCCATCAACCAAGGACGCCTGTCTACTCTTCAACATCCTGCACGGTGAGGAACCCGAACGCCTGCTCGCCCATGCGGCCCGCGTTGTCCATCCAGACGGACACGTGCTGGTGATCCACTGGCGCTATGACCCGGCTACGCCGCGAGGTCCAAGCATGGAGATCCGTCCCCGGCCTGAACAAATCATCGAACGGGCACAACGAACGGAAATGTTGCGGTTTGTCACGCCGGTACTGGACTTGCCGCCGTGGCACTATGGGCTGCGATTCATCAGAACCGCCGGCTGAACACGCGAGGATCGCAAGTGGATGCTCATCAAGGAGAACGAGAATGGTCGCTGACAACAGGGCCTCCGTCGAGGTTCGAGGTCTGGCCAAGCGGTTCGGCGAAGTACAGGCGGTCGTGGGCGTGGACTTTGAGGTAGGGGCTGGCGAGTTGTTCGGCTTTCTCGGCCCGAACGGCGCGGGCAAGAGCACGACGATCAACATGCTCATCGGCCTGGCCCGGTCGGACGCAGGCACGATCCGTATCGCCGAGATCGACTGCACGAAGAACACCAAAGCCGTCCAGCACCTGATGGGCGTGGTGCCGGACGAGAGCAACCTGTACCCGGAGCTGACAGGTTTTGACAACCTGGCCTTCTGCGGGGCGCTCTATGGCATGACCAGGCCCGACCGCGAGGCCCGCGTCAGAGAACTGCTGGATCGTTTCGGCTTGGCCGATGCAGGCGGCCGCAAGTTTGGCAGCTACTCCAAGGGCATGAAGCGGAAACTCACCATCGCGGCCGGGATCATCCACGCGCCGCCCATCCTCTTCCTGGACGAGCCAACGACGGGCACACCCATGATCACCGCTACGATCCTGGGTTCCCGTCTCACGGGTCCTCGCAAGGCCACTCGTTTTGAGCGGCTCTTCGACCGGATTGCCGGATACCTGTCGCGTAGGTGGATTATCCAAGCCAAGGGCGAACAGTGGTTCAAGGAGAAATTCCTGCACGTGCTGACGCCTATCACGATCATTGCCCTTTTGACTACGCTGGTGTTGCTGTTCAGCTTCAAAGGCGAGACGATCCTGAACAACCCGCTAACGATTCTGTGGATCGCGATTCCGCTGTTCATTCAGACCAATCTGATCTTCTGGTTGGGCTACTGGTTGGCCAGATTGCTGAAGTTGTCGTATCAGGATGCCGCCCCTGCGGCCATGATCGGGGCGTCCAACCACTTTGAGGTCGCTATTGCCACCGCTACGATGCTCTTGGGCCTGTCTTCGGGTGCCGCTCTCGCTACAGTCGTCGGTGTCTTGATCGAAGTCCCCGTCATGCTGATGCTGGTAAAGATCTGCCTTCGGACCCAGGACTGGTTCCGCCCCAAGGCTGTGGCGATTACATGATCTTGAAGGAGACCGAATCCACACAGCGGAGGAAGACGCGTAGTGCCGCCGGGGATATTCATCGGCCCTGGTTCGCTCGGATTGCTCTTCAGAATGGGCTTGCTCTGGTCCCTCTTGGCCGGTAGCATTCACGGGGAACGCAGAGCCGCTTGAAGTACCGGGAGGTCGCGACGTGGCACAGGGGTTGGCGGTCGCTGTCGGTGGCGGGGGGCAACACCATCCTCCATGCTCCACGCGGGCCTTTCCCAGGCTCTGACGAAGTCTCGCAATCTGTAGCATAGGAGAGCAGTCAGTTGGCCAAGTTGACCCTGCCGAAGTTGGAGCGGCATTTGTATGGAGCCGCGGACATTCTTCGCGGCAAGATGGACCATGCCGAGTTTCGCGACTTTATCTTTGGGATGCTCTTTCTGAAACGCTGCTCGGATGTGTTCGAGGAGGAACGCGAACGAGTTGTCCAGGAAGAGCTGAAGGCCGGAGCCAGCCAGGCCGAGGCCGAAGAGCATGCGGAAGACCAGAGGTACTACGACCTCTTCTACGTGCCGAAGCGGGCCCGATGGCCGCAGATACGGGATCATCTGCACGAGAACGTCGGGGACGGTCTGAACAAGGCTCTTGAGGCCCTGGCAGAGACCAACACGGTCCTCGACGGCGTGATGAGTCACATCAACTTCTCCCGCAAGGTCGGCGACGGTTCGCTGCCGGATGTCAAGCTCCGCGCCCTGATCAAGCACTTCAACAAGTATCGCCTGCGGAACAGCGATTTCGAGCATACGGACCTGCTCGGTTCGGCCTATGAGTAGATCGGAAGAGCACACGTCTGAACTCCAGTCACCGAATACGATC
>CALEZT010000299.1 GCA_937927975.1 uncultured Phycisphaerales bacterium | reverse complement strand
CATACGAGGTCGTATTCGGTGACTGGAGTTCAGACGTGTGCCCTTCCGATCTCGCTCAGAGGACGACGACCGAGACAAACCCGCTCCCCAGGAGAAAGCTGGCAACCGGGCCGGATCTCGCCGATAGTCCGTCCATTGACATTAAAGGTTGGGAAAACATTGCGCCGCCCAACCTTTACCTGGCCCCCCAGCCTTTGGAATCGCGGAATAACGTCCCAATCCGAAAAAAGGGTTTACAGTCCTACCTTGGCCGTTAGAATTATCTACAGTGTTGTCAATGGGTTAGGAGCACCTGGGCGAGACATCCTGTTGTGCTGCAGGTGATCCTTTCCGAGGGCAAAGGTAGGTTGCATGCTGCTCGACAATAAGACACAAGGCAAGGTGGGAGATGTCCTTGCTGAGCGTATTCAGAAGGACGCGCAATTATCCATCATCTCCGGCCTCTTCTCCATCTACGGCTTTGCCGCGATGAAGAAAGAACTGGCCCGAATCGGGGGGCTTCGACTTCTCTTGCCCCTCGACGGCCCAGTTCAGCAGCTATCCCTGCATATGCCTGCTTTGGCCGGGACTGAAGCCGACCGCCGGTTCCGCAACGCCCTGAACCTCACCCAGATGGCCCGCGAATGCGCCCTGTGGCTGGGCCAGAAGGCCGAGGTCAGGGGCGTCACGTTGTCGGTCCCCCAGAACCTATTCCACGTCACGAATCCCAACGGTGACGCCGTGGCAATCCATGGCAGTTCGACCTTCACGTCTGCTGGTCTTGGTTTCGCGCCTTCGGCTCGCTATGAGATGAACGCCTGCTCCACTACGGCTACCGAGACCGCCAGCCTGTTAGGCTGGTTTGAGTCGATCTGGACCAATGTGGAGGCTACCCACGATATCAAGGCAGCCATCCTCCAGCAACTGGAAGGGATTTTCGCCAGCAAGTCGCCCCAACTCGTCTATTTCCTGACACTCTACAACATCTTCCGCGAGTTTCTGGGCGAACTTGAGGAAGATAGAATCATCAAAACCCGAACCGGCATCAAAGACACGCTCGTTTGGAACAAGCTCTACCGCTTCCAGCGAGATGGCGTGCTTGGGGCCATCGACAAGATCGAGAAGTACAACGGCTGCATCATCGCCGACAGCGTGGGCTTGGGCAAGACGTTCGAAGCTCTCGCAATCATCAAGTACTACGAACTCCGCAATGACCGTGTATTGGTCCTGTGCCCCAAGAAACTCCGGGACAATTGGACGCTCTACACCGTCAACGACCGCCGGAACCTCTTCGCGGCCGACCGGTTCAATTTCGACGTTCTCAATCACACCGACCTGACCCGGACTCGCGGCCGGACTGGCGAGATCAATCTCGAAACCGTCAATTGGGGCAACTACGACCTTGTCGTCATCGACGAATCGCACAACTTCCGCAACAACCCGCCCCGCAAGGACGGCCTGACCCGGTACTCCCGCCTGATGCGGGACATCATCAAGACCGGCGTCAAGACCAAGGTCCTCATGCTTTCGGCTACCCCCGTCAACAGCCGGATGAATGACCTCAAGAACCAGGTGGCGTTCATCACCGAAGGCGTGGACGACGCCCTCTATGGCTCCGGCATTTCCAGCATCGAACAGACGCTCCGCAAGGCCCAGGCCCGGTTCAACCAGTGGCTACGCATCGACGCCGCCGAGCGAACGCTTGAAGGGCTTCTGGAGGCCCTGAGCTTCGACTACTTCAAGCTGCTGGATCTGCTCACCATCGCCCGGTCCCGTAAGCACATCGCGAAGTATTACGATCTGGCCGAAATCGGCAAGTTCCCGCAACGGGCCAAGCCCATCAACATCAAGGCCGATATCGACGCCAGGGACCAATTTCCAGAACTCAAGGAGATCAACCGGGACATCCGCCGCCTCAATCTCAGTGCCTACGCACCGCTGAAGTACGTCCTGCCCGCCAAGCTGGAGGAGTACGGCCGCAAGTACGACATGGAAGTGGCGGGGGGCTCCGTCTTCAAGCAGATCGACCGCGAAGAGAGCCTGATCCACCTGATGCGTGTGAACCTCTTCAAACGCATGGAAAGCTCCATCAACTCCTTCGCTCTCACGCTGGAACGGCTGCTTCGCGAAGTTCGTAGCTTCATCAGCCGCATCGAGTCGCACGAGAAGTCCGAGATCGAGGAACTCAGCATCGAGGACATCGAGGAGATCGGAAGAGCACACGTCTGAACTCCAGTCACCGAATACGAT
>CALEZT010000298.1 GCA_937927975.1 uncultured Phycisphaerales bacterium | reverse complement strand
GGTGGCCAACGTCGCCAAGGCGGTCACGCCGCACCAGATCTACCTGGTCTGCGACTCGATGACCGGTCAGGACGCCGTCAACTCCGCCAAGGAGTTCAACGAGCGTCTGGAGCTCGACGGCGTCATCCTCACCAAGCTCGACGGCGACGCCCGAGGCGGCGCTGCCCTGAGCGTCAAGAACGTCACCGGCAAGCCCATCAAGTTCCTTGGCGTCGGCGAGAAGCTCGACAAGCTCGAGGAGTTCCATCCGGACCGCATGGCCTCGCGGATCCTGGGCATGGGCGACGTGGTGAGCCTGGTCGAGAAGGCCCAGGAGACGTTCGACAAAGAAGAAGCCGAGAAGATGCAGAAGAAGATGGCCAAGGGCAGCTTCGGCTTCGACGACTTCCTCAAACAGATGCAGGCGGTCAAGAAGATGGGCGGCATCAAGGACATGCTCAAGATGCTCCCCGGCCTGGGCGGCCAGATCCCCGACATCGACATGGACGGCCAGGAACTCAAGCAGATGGAGGCGATCGTCTACTCGATGACCCAGGCGGAACGCCGCGACCCCGACCTGATCGACGGCTCGCGCCGGCGCCGGATCGCCGCCGGCTGCGGCATGGAATCCAACGACGTCTCGACCCTGGTCAAGACGTTCAAACGCAGCCGGGACATGATGAAGGCCATCAGCGGCGGCAGTTTCGGCGGTCTCAAGTCCCTCTTCTCCGGCGGCTTCAATATGGAGGCGATGAACAACGCCATGATGCACGGGCGCAAGATCAAGCAGCGCTCGACGCGGAAGCGGGTCATCAAACGCCACGGCAAGATCAAGAAGAAGAAATGATGGCGATCGACGAACGAGTGAAAATTTCGATCGAGCAATATCTTGAAGAAGTTGCCCGATTTTGCGATAGCCAGTATGGTAATCGGATTCGCGGCCGGTTTCAGGACGCGCGAGGGACCAGCGAACTGGCCATGCTGGCGGCGCCGACATACGATGAACTGTCCGAGTTGCGGCGGGCCGTGGCGATCATGACGCCGGCCGAAAAGCAGACCGCCGATCGCCTCTCGGACGAGCAGATCGAGAAGATCGCGGCCGACGCCCACGTCGATCCGGCGAACTTCGCGATTTTTATGAATGGGTATGCCTTAGTGTGCAAACGCGTTTCGTGATCCGCGTGTAAAGGATCACGAAAATTATTCTATATAGGTAGACTTCTGGAAAAATGATGGATCAGGCCTATATTCTTCAAGGAAATCTCAATCTTCGATTTCCTTGAAGAATTTGGCCTGTGTAGTCCTCGATCAAACCGTGAGGGTTTGGGGAGGGAAAATCGAAGAAAGAGATTTTTCCTCCCCAAAGTAGGCCTGATCCATCATTTTTCCAGAAGTCGACAGTCAACGAAAGGACAGAGATGGCAGTAAAACTGAGACTCACCCGTATGGGCAGGCGGCATCGGCCGTTCTTCCGCATCAACGCGGTCGATTCCCGCACCCCTCGTGACGGTCGCGTCATCGAGAGGCTCGGGCACTACGACCCGCTCGAGAAGGACGCCACCAAGCAGATCGTGCTCAACCGCGATCGCGTGGAATTCTGGCTCGGCAAAGGGGCCGTCCCCAGCGATACGGTTTCCGAGATCCTGCTTCGCAACGGGATCAAGCACAAATACGCGGAAGAGAAGGCCGCCCGTCAGGCCCAGGCCCGAAAGCTCGCCCACAAGAAGGGCAAGCTGTTCACCCTGACCGAACGGGTCCTGGCCGAGAAGAAGAAGGCCGCCGAAGAAGCCGCCGCGGCAGCAGCAGCCAAGCCGCCGGAAACTCCGGCCGCTTCATAAATCGACGGATTCACCACAGAGACACAGAGGTCACAGAGAAGAATAGACGTAGGAAGGAAAGCGGCAAGAAGCTTCCTTCCTACGTTTCTTTGTTATCCCCTTCATTCTCTGTGTTCTCTGTGTCTCTGTGGTGAACGCTCTTGAAGGTAGCCGGTCTCATGCGAATCGACATCCTCACCTTGTTCCCGGAGATGTTCGAGTCTCCCCTGAAACACTCGATCTTGAAGCGTGCGCAGGACGAAGGGATCGTCTCGATCGCGCTGGCCAACATCCGCGACTACACGACCGACAAATATCACAAGGTGGACGACCGGCCCTACGGCGGCGGAGCCGGGATGGTCCTGATGCCCGCCCCGCTCTTCGACTGCTTCGAGCACGTCGAGAAGCTCGCCCCCACGCGAGGACGCGTGATCATGCTGACCCCTCAGGGCGAGCCCTTCCGGCAGGCCAAGGCCGAGGAACTGGCCCGCGAGGACCGGCTGATCCTGATCGCCGGCCGCTACGAAGGCTTCGACGAGCGAATCCGCATCGGCCTCAATGCCGAGCAGATCTCCATCGGCGACTACGTCCTCAACGGAGGCGAGCTGGCGGCCATGGTCGTGATCGACGCGGTCGTTCGTCTCCTCCCGGGAGCCCTGGGCCACGAGGATTCCGCCCAGGACGAGTCCTTCGCGGTTCGGGCGAATGATCATTCGCCCCTACTGGAATACCCCCACTACACGCGACCCGAGGTCTTCCGCGACATGCGGGTCCCCGAGATCCTCCTCTCCGGCGACCACGCCAAGATCGCCGCCTGGCGCCGCCAACAATCCCTCGAACGAACGAAAGCCTGGCGTTCGGACCTTCTCACAACGAACGATCCTGATCCGCAGGGGTGACTCTCGACATTCGAACCCCTTGGCGAAGCCCCTCGAAGAGGGGCTTCGCCGAACTCATGGATTGACTTGCGATCACCAGACTCAGCAGGAACTCACGCGAACCTGCGGAGCTTCACACCGGCAAAACTCAGCCCGAGCATGCCAAGCAGGACCGCGCCCGGAACCGGCACGCACACCGTCGCCACCTCGACGAAATCGAGGTAGACGCCACTGTCGTGGAGCAGAACGAACACCTCTTCCCAATCAGGCTGCGGGAGTCTGAACTCCAGCGTCAGGTCGTACCAGCCATCGGTCAGCGCGACTTCCTTCCACCATACCGGGGCCAACGATTGCCCGGGCGCCTCAAGCCAGGAGGTTATGTATCCGCCACCAGGATATAGATAGCGATACTCCATCTCCACTTGCACGATCTTGGTATACCCGGCAAGCTCCGAATTAGGAATGAACAATTCGATCCCCATGACGGGACTCGCACCCAGAACGCCAGATCGACCAAACTTCTCGTCGTAATACGCCGGGTCGTCCTGGAATGGGTATGGCGACTCACCCAACTCCGAGATGCTCGCCACAGGGTCGGCGACATACGGGTTCTGATCGATCTCCGGCAGAATCTGACTGTAATCCCCGGGCTCCGTGTCGAAGTCCCACCTCTGGTAAGTCCATCCAATCCCATCGCTGGGTTTGATGGTGATATCCGCAGTCACAGGCACAGCGATCAGAGCCGTGACCAACAACATCCCGACAACTGTTTTGGACACTATTCCTTTCATCGTGTTTCTCCGTTCTCCTACCTCGCCGTTTCATCCGTGCTCACGCATGCGTCTCTTGGAGACCCGATGCGGACGCATGCAACAAACGGCGCCCGATCCTCACAGAATCGGGGCCGGTGGGCACGAACGCAACGGAGGCGCTCGCGACGCGAGGATGGTTGGCACGAATTGCGATTTTCGCCAGACGGCAATGAGGGCCTGCCCACGGTACTTCAGCATCGGCATCGGAGGTCCGTCGATCGGCAGGAGCGAGCCATGTGTCGAGACGAAGCCGAGGCAGTCGTGAGAAATCGCATGACTGTGCCCGATCTGGAAGGGGCCGCCATCATGGTACCAATGGGGAATCGCGCCCCAGGAGAATCTCTTGATCCAATGGCCTGATCTGTACAGGCCCAGGCTCAGAAAAGCATACAGGCAGAGACTGAGACTGTCCTGGTCATCAGACAGAATGTGGACGACCTGGGGCTCAGCAGCGGGCAATACGACTCCAGCGAACCTGCCATAAGGCAGATCGATCGCGGACCAGCCCAAATCATCGACGGGAAGCGCCGTGGCCGGAACGGACGCCTCCACAGACGGAGCGAACACATGTCCATCGTCCCGCGAGGGCCAGGATGGTCCGTCGTTCCACCCGCCCACAGGGCTCATGTCGGCGCGGACGCAGGCCGCGATGCTCATGGACACAAGAAACGCAACGATCAGTCGACTTCGTCTCACGTTGCAGCCCTCAACGAATCCCTGTGGGCCCGTGCCCCTGTCTCTGTGCGGTCCTCGCAGGCGAGAGGCCGGCGGTTTGCCACCGCTGCTCTTGGCGGATGCTCCGTCTGAACTTCGAGCCGGATGGCTGTCTCATAGGCGTTGTCCGTCCGGCGGGCATCATATTACGTCGCCTCCCCCGATCCACGCCTGTCGGCTACTCAGCCGATAGCGGGCCCTTGAGGCGGAGGTATTGCTCCATGATGCGCAGGACCAGTTCCACTCGATCTGCGACGTCGAGTTTGTGGTGCAGCCGCTCGAAGTGCGTGTGGACGGTGTGCGCGGAGATGCCCAGATCCATGGCGATGGCGGATTCCTTGCGTCCGTTGAAGACGCCCTGCACAATCTTGAGTTCCTGCCCGGACAGGCGCAGGCGATCGGCAATCGCCTGCCATGTCTGATCGGAGAACATCGCAGCCCCCGACGGATGGTCCCCGGCGTGTTTGGACTCCGCGATCTCGCGACCCGGCGAACTGGCAGCGCATGCGTTCATCACAGCCCCATCGATCGGGATTGTCGACCTATGCTTGAGGAACCGCTGAATCTCGGAGGTCTGTCGTGGTGGGCGGTCCCACACTCTCGCCTTTTCATCGAGACAGACGGGCAAGCTGTCGTCGAGATTGCCCTCTGTCAACCCTTTCTTGCCTGGATGCTGTATATCCTGTAATCTCGGCCCATCAATAGGCAAAATCCGCATTTCGCCTGTCGCATTTGCCGACCTGCGAAAAGCACAGACTCCGAGCGACAAAGGCAAGACTGCCTTCGATGCGAGAGCACGCCGAGTCGACGGCAGCATGAGAGACAAATCCGGGCCCTCGCCGGGACAGCGGGAGACTCCGGACCGCGGAACCGGGCTCCGCCGTCATCATGCTTCTGACCAGAGCGGAAGACCTCCCTCACACGCCCGTCGCGGGCGCGCATGGCGAACTGGGCTCTTGCCAGGCCGTGGCACCGAGGATATGATGATGTTCTGAAGCAAGAGCTGTCGCGGCGACGTGGATGGGCGATTCGATCACAGGACGAGAGGACCCAAGGGAGAAACCTATGGACGCAGAGGAACAAGGCAACACGGACCTTGGCAGTTCCGAGGAAAGAAACACCGGCGAGGTACTGGTGCGGACCAGTGTGCCTGCTGCCGCCGCCTGCGTGCTGGCGGTTGCGAGCCTGCTGCTCATGGCGGGACACGCGTGGGCGTTCAGCAAAGACACGCCTGAATCCGTGCGGGATCTGTACATGGTAACCCAGTTGGGAGCGTGGCTGCTTGCCGGGATACTGGGTGTCATCGGCCTGATCGACGTCGGCACCAGTGGCGGCCGCCTCGTCGGCAGAGGATTCGCATGGGCGGGCGTGGCGGTCCCGGCGATTCAAGTCCTTCTGTTCCTGTTTCTCGCCTCTCCCGTCAGAAGACCCAGCACTGCATATCGAATGGTCTGCGGCACAAATCTCTCCGGCATCGGCAAAGCCATGATGATCTATGCGAATGACTACGAGGACAAACTGCCCCGAGCGGGCGGATCGAGCAGCCAATGGACCGGCCGCGTGGCGGATTGGGCAGCCCCCACCCGTCACGCTGCGTATGGGGTGTCGCCCGACGGGACCGGCGGTCACGTGAGCATCAGCGCGAGCCTGTATCTGCTGGTCAAGCACGCCGAAGTGACGCCGAAATCGTTCGTCTGTGGAGGCAGCAGTCGCAGAACACGGGAGAAAGGAGTCACCGAGTTCAAGGCAAGCCTCTATCGAAACGCCAATCCCAAGGCGGAATTAATCGACTTCTGGGATTTCGGGCCCGATCCGCCGAAGCATTGCAGCTATGCTTATCAGATGGTCTATGGAGCATCGAGATTGACAATCGCCGCGTCGCCCGGTTTCGCCGTCATGGGAGATCGCAATCCCTGGATGGATTCGCCGTCCGCCAAGGCCCGGGACTTCTCCGCGTTTCGGCCCGAGATCGCTCCATACAACGGCACGAGCGAACAGGCGAAAAGGGGCAACACGTTCCGCCACGAGGGAGAGGGCCAGAACGTCCTGTTCCTGGACTGCCACGTGGACTTCCAGAAACGCCCCTACTGCGGCCTCGACGAGGACAACATCTACACCTACTGGGACGGCCAGGACAAGGTCCGCGGCGTGCCGCCCAAGCTCGGCAGTGCCCCCGCCGACCCGTTGGACTCCCTGCTCGTAAACGATCCCGTCCAAGCGTCCAGGTGACTTGTCCTGCCGGTCTCGATCGGGTATGATGTCGAGGAAAGAGACCGGCCGCTGTCGATGACCGCTCGACGGGCGGTTTTGTTCGTATTCTTCTGGAGGAAGCACGAACATGGCGATACAACGCAAGCATCGAGGGTTCACACGGCTGGACGCGCTGGTTGTCGCAGCGGTCTGCCTGGCTTTTGTTCTTCTGGTTCCGGTCCTGCACGCGATGACGCAGGAGCACTATTTCCGAACCGTCTGCGCCGCCCGTATCGCCGAGATCGGCAAGACCATGTTCGTCTACGCGAACGACAACGAAACCGCCCTGCCCCGCGCCGGCGGCCCGACGACGATCTGGGGGCCGGTTTTCAGTTGGATGGGCACGGTTCCTCACATGGCGTTCGGTCTCCACGCCGACGGCAACGGCGGCAAAGCGACGATCAATTCGAGCCTGTATCTGCTCGTGAAGTACTACCAGGCCCATCCGAGACTGTTCGTATGCCCAGGCGACAAAGGGACCACCGAGTTCACGCTCTCCAAGGCTGGGCTCTCTACGAATGTCAAGCTGGCGGACGTATGGGACTTCGGACCCTGGGCCGTCTCATCCCAGTCATGCAGCTTCGCCTACCATCAGCCCTACGGCCAATATGCCCTGACAATGACCCGCGACCCGAACCTCGCGGTGGCCGCGGATCGAAGCCCCTGGCTCGCCAGCCCTGCGGCCGCACCGGCAAGCAGAGCCGCTTTCCTACCGGACATCAAAGGATATAGTGGAGGGATCCCGGAGTCGGGTCGCTATGGAAACGCTGTCGCTCATGGCAAGGACGGCCAGAACGTGCTGTTTCTCGACGGTCGGGTCACTTTCGAGACGCGGTCCTATTGCGCCGTGGACAGAGACAACATCTATCTCCTCTCGAACTCAACCACCGGCGGGGCTTCTCCGATCGGCAGTGTGCCGACGATGTCCAGCGCACAACCGGCCAATGAGAAGGATTCCCTCCTCGTTCACGATCCGTACGGCGTCGATTTCTCCATGCCGACATCGCGCAACTAAGCAGGTCCACAGAAGTGCTCTGTCAATGCGTCCTCGGAGTCGAAATTCGAAGCACGAATGACCAAAACGGTGGTGGCCGCGGTGGTCCCGTTTCGAATTTTGAATTTTGGCCCTTGGTGCTTGTTTCGGATTTCGAGTTTCGGATTTCGGATTTTGGAGTGAGGCGTACGTCGAGATGTCATACCCCCCCTGCGGACCTGCCTAATGGGTTCGAGGGAGGCTCTCTGGCGTGCGGCTCCTATCGAAAACCTGATGGAAAGGGGCTGGCCGACTGGGGGAATCGTGGTACAATAGCATCCGACGGGCGCGGTCCAGGCTGTGGCGGGCATGGCCGGGGCGCCCCCTGGGTGGAGAACGCGCGATGAGTGAGATCGTGATCAGCAACGTGGAGCCCCAGTTGGTCGTGGGGATGCGCAAGCGAGGCACCTACGCCCAGATCCGACCCATGCTCGCGAGCGTTCGCAAGTACATCGAGGCCCATGGCGTCCAGGTCGTCGGACCGCCTGCTTTCATCTGCCATGAAACCCCCAAAGAGGTCGTTCGCGCCAACCTGTTGCGCAACGCGGACGTGGAGGTCGTGATCCCGGTTTCGGCCCAGGTGGCCGGCAATGAGGAGATCACCTGCCATGAGCTGCCGGGCGGGCCGATGGCGAAGATCACGCACAAAGGCCCCTACGAGAAGTCCGCGGACGCGTACAAGAAGCTCTTCGCCTGGATCGCGGAGAATCACAGGAAGGTGGCGGGACCGACCCGCGAGGTATACCTCAACGACCCGAAGAAGCTCCCGCCGGAAGAACTACTCACCGAGATCTATGCCCCCGTTGCGTAGTAGCGGCAAGCACGAAATCCGAAACTCGAAATTCGAAACAAGCACGAATGCTCAAAACCGGAATGTTCAAAACGACGCCCCCGAGCGAGCGATAGCGTTTCGGTCATATGGATTAGGAGTAATCCGTGCGCGGGTACTGTCATCCTGAGCGTAGCGAAGGATCTGGCTTGCGAGCGTGAGAAACCTCTCCTTCGATGCCCAGATCCTTCGGCTGCGCCTCAGGATGACAAGTCCACAACCGCGCACGAATCAATCCTAATCCGTATCATTTGGGTTTCGTGCTTTGGATTTGTTTCGGATTTCGGATTTCGAAAATCGGATTTACAGCGAACGGAGCAGCCTGGTGTGTGGGGGTTTCCCTCTTCCCCGCCGGCGCCGCTACTCCCTGAGGATCTTGCTCAGGAATGTCTCCAATGAGACGACGCCCAGCAGTTTCCTGCCGCGGACGACGTACGCGCGGTTCGTCCGCTGCCGCGTGATCTCCTTGGCGACCTGGACCGCCGGCTGATCCGCATCGATCGTCGCGTAGTCGGTCGTCATGATCTCGGTCAGCCAGGTCTTGCTCTCCTTGCGGAGGATCTCCGCGAACGGCTCGAAATTCAGGATCGGCGTCAGATCGTCCATCCAGAGGATGTAATCGGGCAGGCACACGCGGAGAAGCTCGTGGGTGCTCACGACGCCGATCAGATCGCCCTCCTCGTCCACGACGGGCAGTTCGTTGAGCCGGTGCCGGACGAGCAGGTCGATCGCCCGCTCCAGCGTGTCGCGCTCCTGCAACTGCGCCTGCACGGGGTCCATCACGTCGGCCGCCCGCAGATGGTCGGGGAGGACCATGCCGCCTTTGTCGAAGAAGGACCAGACCTGTTCGGGCGTCGTCAGGCTCGCGATGATCTCCGGCGTCGAAGGGTCCTGGCAAATCCGAGCCAGACTGCTGATCGCCTGGAGATACGCGCCGGGCGAGGCCTTGGGAGCCAGCGTCAGGACCATGAGCTTGACCCGATTGTCCGGCTGGCGCGAGTCGTAGACGATCCCCTCGCGAGAGGTCGCGACCCCCACGACCAGGTCCTTGATGGCGTCCAATCGGGCATGGGGCATCGCCATTCCCGGCGCGACGATGGTGGGCATGTCGCTCTCCCGGGCCAGCACGGCCTGGTAAGCCTCGTCCACGTTTCCGATGCCTCGCTGGTAGGCGAGCCGCTTGAGCAGATCCAGAAGGACCTTGTCGCGTTCCTTTTCCTGAGTCTGGCAAACCACCTCGGCGGGACTGAAGAGCGAAGAGAACTGGATGTGATTCTTCTCAACTGTCATGGTCGCTTATAAGGCCCTATCCCAGCAGAATAGTCAAGGACAAACCCGGCGCAGGGTGGAATCCCGGCCCACGCCGCACGGGTCCTTCGCATACTAGTCGGCTCGGGATGCAGCGGTTCGTGAGTCGGAGCCAATCCGTCTGATCGCTTCCCTTTACAGCAGTACCTCCAGGCGGGAAAATGGTGCGTGCCTTGGAATCCGTCCATCAGAACACCCGTGTTTTAGGACCTTTCCATGAGACGCACGACAGTGAACTTCATGGTCGATCTGATCAGCTTTGTCGATCTGCTGCTCCTGGGCACGACCGGTGCGACATTTATTTCGTCCTGGCCCTGCTGTTCGTCTGCCTGATCCTGGTGCATCTGTCCCTGCATTGGGCCTGGATCAGAACCTGCGGCCGATCGATCCTGTCGCCATCGCGACAGCCCCCCTGCTCCCCATGAGGACCGGCCCGGATCACGAGCCACAGGACACCGCTCCATGCCCTTGGCCCGAAGCGACAAGTCTCATCGGTCGGAAGACAGCGTCCTCGGTCCTGCGCCGTCGTCCTGCGACCGACGTATGCAAGAACCGAATGAACCTCCGTTCACTCGTCACCCTGGGTCCGACACTGTTGCCCACGACACTGTTGCCCAGAGTCGGAAAAGAGGCAGGCACCGGGGGAGGCGGCTGGTATAATGGCGGCATACGGCTCGGCGGCGGCGCCGGGCGAGATTGTAAGGGGAAATCGCGAACAATGGAGAACGCTAGCCACCACGAAACCGAACCTCACACTCATCACCAGCCTGCTGTTTGCGCTGCTGTACGCGGCCGAAAGCCTGTCGAAACAGGATGCCGGCATGGCGTGGTGACGCGACGGCCTTGGAACTGGGCTCGAGCGGTTTCGTGTCTGCGTCGAAGCGAAGTGAATAGGACGACTTCTTTCTGACTGAGAGGCCAAGATGGGAAACGAAGCGTTACGCCGTATCTGTGCTGGATTCCTGGTGGCCGGGTGTCTGGAGGTGGCGTTTGCCGGGGATGGAAACGAATGGCCGCAGTTCCGAGGGCCCGGCGGCAGCGGCATAGCCCAAGACCGCAGAAGCAGCGGAGTCCCCACGGAATGGGACACGACCAAGAATGTGCTATGGCGCATCGACGTGCCGGGCCTGGGGTGGTCCAGCCCGATTGTCTGGAGCAACCGCGTCTTCCTCACCACCTCGGTGGACGCCCAGGGCACTGAGGAACCGGAGGAAGGCTTCTACCTGGGCAAGGATCGCGGCGGCCGTGGCGAACATCGCTGGTTGGTTCTCGCCTACGACCTGAACACCGGTGTGAAACTCTGGGAACGCCAGGTTCACCAGGCGGTGCCGCCGCGCACCCATCTCAAGAGCAGTTACGCCTCCGCGACCCCCGTGACGGACGGCGAGCGGGTGTACGCCTGGTTTGGCGAGTTCGGACTTCTGGTCGCCCTGAACGCGGCGGACGGCGCCCCGGCGTGGTCCTTCTCGGAGCCGCCACGCAAATCCAGGGAGAACTGGGGATTCGGCGCGTCCCCGGTGATGCATGGCGGACGGGTCTATCTGGTGCATGACAACGAGGAAGACGCCTACGTCGCGGCGTTCGACGCTTCAACCGGAAACCAGATCTGGCGGACCAAACGACCGGCAGAGACGAACTGGAGCACGCCCCTGGTGTGGAAGAACGATCAGCGGATGGAACTGGTCGTCGCCGCGACCGGCGGCGTCACGTCCTACGATCTGAACGGCGAGGCGCTTTGGCAACTGCGCGGGATGTCCTCGATCACGGTGCCCAACCCGGTGGCGGGAAACGGAATGGTCTATGTCGGTTCGGGGTTCGTTGCGGATCGGCAGAAACCGCTCTACGCGATCCGCCCGGGCGCGGCGGGCGATATCTCGCTGAAAGAAGGCGAGACCGCGAACCGGCACATTGCCTGGCGGCAAGAGAACGCCGCTCCCTATGTCCCGTCCTTTCTGGTGGCCGGCAAGTACCTGTACGTGATCAAGGACAACGGTCAACTCTCGTGTTACGACGCGGTCACCGGCACGTCGGTCTACCAGGAGCGGCTGCGTGGGCACTTCACCGCCTCGCCCTGGATGTGGCGGGACAAATTGTTCTTCCTCAACGAGCGTGGGGAAACCCATGTCGTGCAGTCAGGACCGACATTCAAGTTCCTGGCCACAAACACGCTCGAAAAGCTGTGTCTGGCCACACCCGCGGTGGCAGGCGACCGACTTCTGATCCGGACTTCTTCCCGGCTGTATTGCATAGGCAGCAAAAAATGATCACGAACTGTCTGCTGGGTGTCTGCTGGGGGACAGTCCCTATGCTCCACACGAGGAAGTACGCAAGAACCGGATGAACGCCCAAGTAGTTGGTTCGGGATGCAAAAATACGCACTTATACCTATGCCTTCCGGCCTCCAATGGGCCTGGAGTCCCCTGATTCTGGGTTGATTTCCCCTGTCCCAACAGCTACAATCAAATCCAGTTGGCGGCCTACACCCTGGATGAATCTGGATCGCGAAGCGATTGCCGCCGGTGGGAGAATGCTATTGCGGATGCAAATGGAGGTTGGAGAGCATGAGGGCTGCGTTACTTGTACCTATTGTTGGCAACGTGGGGCGTTTTGGCCGGTCTGCGGCAGGTGGGAACATGAGGAGGGGAAACGTGGGGACCGTGCGAGTTAACGTAGTCAGGGCCATCTTGGCGGTGCTGTTTTGCACGGGGTCGGCATTCGCTGATGTGTCATTCCAGGGCTTGGGCGACCTGCCAGGGGGCACCTATGGATCCTGGGCTTACGGTGTGTCGGCCGATGGCTCGGTCGTGGTGGGAGTAAGCAGGTCTGGCAACGGCACTGAGGCGTTTCGGTGGACTCAGGACGGCATGGTGGGCTTGGGCTTCTCCAGTGCTTCCGCTGTGTCGGCCGATGGCTCGGTCGTGGTCGGACAGGGCAGGTCTGGTAACGGCCCTGAGGCGTTTCGGTGGACTCAGGACGGCATGGTGGGCTTGGGCGACCTGCCAGGGGGCGGCCACGAATCCAGCGCTTCCGGTGTGTCGGCCGATGGCTCGGTCGTGGTCGGAAGAAGTCTTTCTGATAGAGGCTTTGAGGCGTTTCGCTGGACTCAGGACGGCATGGTGGGATTAGGCGACCTGCCAGGGGCTGTCTGGCCAGGGGGCCGCTATGACTCCTCCGCTACAAGTGTGTCGGCCGATGGCTCGGTCGTGGTGGGATACGGCAGATCGGCTTCAGGCGCTGAGGCGTTTCGGTGGACTCAGGACGGCATGGTGAGCTTGGGCGGCCTGCCAGGGGTCGGCTATGACCCCTCTAATATGCTTATATCGGCTGCTACAAGTGTATCGGCCGATGGCTCGGTCGTTGTCGGATACGCCAGATCTGGTGAAGGCAAGGGAAATGAGGCTTTCATTTGGGATGAGATCAACGGGATGCGATCCCTACTGGATGTACTCAAGAGTCACGAGGTTCCGGAAGTCGCAGGGTGGTCGCTAGCGCTGGCTAAAGCGATAAGCGCGGATGGGCTTACTATCGTGGGTTATGGGGTCAACCCCAGCGGACAGTCTGAGGCCTGGCGAGCAACCCTTGGCCATACTGCTGTCGTCCCCGTCCCCGGGGCCGTTCTGCTCGGCATGTTGGGTCTGGGCTATGCCGGGATGCGGCTGCGGCGGCAGGCATCCTGAAACGGTCCATAGGCCCCCGGCGTGAGCCTTCTTCCTCTCCCTCATCGGAAGACTGCCGGGGGCTTTTTTTTGCGTAGAACGACGGTCCTTCTCGCAAAGAACGGTGTCGTATGGATTCGGATTGACTCGTGCGCCGGTCTTGGCATCCCTTCGCATTGCTCGGGACAGGCTCTGAACGCAGCGAAGCGAAGTGAAGTGAAGTGAAGTGAAGAGCTTGTCTTGAACGAAGTGAAGGAGTCTGGCTCGCGACCGAGAGACGTCTCTCGTCCTGTGCCCAGGTCCTTCGGCTGCGCCTCAGGACGACATACCCTGCCGGGTACGTACTATTCCTGATGCGGATCACACGTCGCTCTACAGCAAATAACAGCCGCTTCCACGCTTCTACGCTTTCACGTCCCTACGGCCTGGAGCGGCCTTGGCTGCGGAGTTTTTGGAGGAAAGCGGCCATCTCCTTGACCTTCTCCGGGTGCTCGGACGCCACGTTGTTCTTTTCGCCGAGGTCTTCTTTGAGGTTGTAGAGCTGGGGCTCGGGGTCGTTGCCCAGTTCGGTGTTCGTGAGCTTGTTGTACCTGGCGCCTTTGCCGGGCTCGATGTACTTCCAGTCGCCCTGGATCAGCGAGAGCGTCCCGGCGTGCTCGACGAGATGGTCCCGGCCGGTCTGCGAGCGGCCCAGCAAGGCGGGCAGAACGTCGAAGCTGTCGGGACCGTCGGACTGGTCGAGCTTGCGGCCGGTCCAGGCTGCCATCGAAGCGAGCAGGTCGATCTGGCACAGCAGCGCATCGGAGGCGCCCGGCTTGACCTGGCGTGGATAGCGGACGACGAAGGGCACCCGCGTGCCTGCGTCGAAGGCGCTGTACTTGCCGCCTCGCAAGGGACCGGCGGGTTTGTGCTCGCCCAGCAGTTCGACCGCCTGGTCCTTGTACCCGTCGTCGACGACCGGGCCGTTGTCGCTGGTGAAGATCACCATCGTGTCGTCCGACAGGCCCAGCGCGTCCAGCGTCTTGAGGATCTCGCCCACGCAGGCGTCGAGCTGCAGAATCACGTCGCCTCGGGGCCCCATCCCGCTGGCGCCGGCGAATCGCGCGTGCGGCACGCGCGGGACGTGGATGTCGTGCGTCGCGAAGTAGAGGAAGAAGGGCTCGGCCTTGTGCTTCTCGATGAACTGCGTGGCCTTGGCGGTGATCACGTCGGCCATGTCCTCATCGACCCAGCGGGCGGACTTGCCGCCGGTCATGTATCCGATCCGGCTGATGCCGTTGACGATGGTCATATCGTGGCCGTGGCTGGGGTGCATCTTGAGCAGTTCAGGGTGCTCCCGGCCGGTGGGCTCGTCGCCGATGGGTTTGCCGTAGCTGACCTGGATCGGGTCGGACGGGTCCAGGCCCGCGACCCGTCGATCTTCGACGTAGACGCAGGGGACGCGGTCGCCTGTGGCGGGGATCAGGAAGCAGTGGTCGAAGCCGAGGTCCAGCGGGCCGGGCTTGATGTCGCGGTTCCAATCGACGTTGCCCTCGCCCAGGCCCAGGTGCCACTTGCCGACGACGGCGGTTGCGTAGCCCGCTTGCTTGAGGATCGAGGGCAAGGTGGTCCGGCCGGGCTCGACGATCAGGCGGGCGTCGCCGGGCAGGACTCCGGTGCCCTTGCGACGCCAGGCGTATTCGCCCGTCAGAAGGGCGTACCGCGAGGGCGTACACGTGGCGGAGGCCGAGTGCGCGTTGGTGAAGCGGACGCCTTCTTTGGCGAGCCGGTCGATGTGAGGCGTCGTGACTTTCGTCGCGCCGTAGCAGCTCACGTCGCCGTAGCCGAGGTCGTCGGCGTAGATCAGGACGATGTTGGGCAGCTTCCGCTGTGCGGCCTGCGTCCGCCATGGGACCGCGGCGGCAATGGCAGCCATGCCTGCGGATTGAAGGAACCTGCGACGTGACATCAACTTGGCCATAAGACTCACTCCCTGCGGTATGCTCGAGTTCCGTTGCCCGCCCGGCGCAGGACGCGTCGTCGGGCCCTGAGCGGTCCATGGTAGTGCATGGATCGGCCGGGATCAACTGAATTGCGCTGGTCATCCGGAGAGGGCTGTCATTCCGACAAGACGCGGTCGCGCACGTGCGGCGTGGGAACGGTTTTCTCCCTTGCGAGGGCGGCCGGTCCGGCTTACCATGATCGACAGAGTGTCGAAAAACGTCTCGTGAGGGCTTGAGTGCTGAAAAGGACGATGTGATGACCGACGATATGCTTCGGATCTTGGGAGAGGCGAACTTTCAGAATCCCCGTCTGTTGCTGGGTTTCTCCGGGTGGATGGACGGGGGCGACGTCTCGACCGGGACGGTGCGGGTGCTGATCGAGAAGCTCCAGGCCCGGCGGGTCGCTGAGATCGACCACCGGGGGTTCTACATCTACAACTTCCCAGGGGCCATGGAGGTGACGGCGCTGTTTCGGCCTCACTGTCGGATCCGCAAGGGCATCGTTCGGGAGTTCGCGTTTCCGGAGAATGCGTTCTACGCGGCCGAGAACGAGGACCTCATCCTGTTCACCGGCAAAGAGCCGAACATGCGATGGGTCGAGTACGGCGACTGCGTCTTTGGACTGTGTCGCCATTTCGGGGTTCGGTCGATCCTCTTCATGGGCAGCGTCTCCGGGCTCGTGCCGCACACGCGGGACCCGCAGTTCTTCTGTGCGGTCTCGGATGCGCAGATGAAGCCTCGGTTCGAGAGCTACGGGATCAAGTTCAGCGATTACGAGGGTCCGGCCAGCGTCGTGACCTATCTGACGACTCGGGCGAAGGACGAGGGGATCGAGATGGTCAGCCTCGTGGCGACGGTGCCTGCGTATGTGCAGGGGCCCAACCCCAAGTGCGTGGCCGCGGTGACCCGTCGCGTGGCCGGCGTGCTGGGCGTGCGTCTGGACTTCGACGATCTCCAGGCAGCGGCCGACGACTTCGAGCGAAGGCTCACGGAGGTCGTCCAAGAGCAACCCGAACTGGCGGAGAGCGTTACGAAGCTCGAACAGGATTACGACAACGAGGTTTTCAGCGAGATGGGCGAGCTCAAACACTGGCTCCACCAGCGAGGCATCAGGCTTGATTGAAGGTCACGGATCGGTTCTCAATTGATGGAGGTTCTTATGTTGGATTCCTGGTTCAGGAGGATCAGTCGCGTCGGCATCCTGGCCGGTGTGTTGACTTTGGGACTTTGCGGCACCGCGGTCTCGCAGCCGGTCGTCGGCCGACCCGACGAGACGCCGGAGCAGCGGGACGCTCGCATGAAGTGGTGGCGCGAGGCCCGGTTCGGCATGTTCGTACATTGGGGAATCTATTCCGTGCCGGCCGGGGTGTACCGGGGCAAAGAGATCGGCGGCATCGGCGAGTGGATCATGCACAACGCCAGGATCCCGGTCGCCGAGTACAGGGCCTATGCCTCGCAGTTCAACCCCGTCCGCTACGACCCCGACGCCTGGGTCCGTCTGGCCAAAGAGGCCGGCATGAAGTACATCGTCATCACGTCCAAGCACCACGACGGCT
The DNA here is from genome assembly GCA_937927975.1 of uncultured Phycisphaerales bacterium. Lineage (GTDB taxonomy): Bacteria > Planctomycetota > Phycisphaerae > Sedimentisphaerales > Anaerobacaceae > PLanc-01. Next base: position 3,331 of record CALEZT010000298.1, on the reverse strand, counting down.
TCGCGCTCTTCGACTCGAAAGTCACCGACTGGGACGTCGTCGACGCCACCCCCTACGGCAAGGACCTGCTCAAGCCCCTGGCCGAGGCCTGCGCCAAACACGGCCTGGTTCTCGGCTTCTACTATTCGCAGGCCCAGGACTGGTGCCACCCCGGCGGGGCCGCTGCTGGCGGGCACTGGGACAAGGCCCAGGACGGAAGCATGGACGAGTACCTCCGAACCATCGCAGCCCCGCAGGTCCGCGAGATTCTCTCCAACTACGGCAAGCTCGGCGTCCTCTGGTGGGACACGCCCGTCGACATGACCCGCCAGCGAGCCGACCTGCTCCTGCCCCTCGTCCAACTCCAGCCGCACATCATCACCAACGACCGCCTCGGCGGCGGCTACTCCGGCGACCTGGGCACCCCCGAGCAGCACATCCCCGCCACCGGCACCCCCGGTCGCGACTGGGAAACCTGCATGACCATGAACGACACCTGGGGCTTCAAGAGCTATGACCACAACTGGAAGACCCCTACGACCCTCATCCGCAACCTCATCGACATCGCCAGCAAGGGCGGCAACTACCTCCTGAACGTCGGCCCGACTCCCCTGGGCGAGATCCCCGAGCCCAGCGTCGAGCGGCTCAGGGAAGTCGGCAAGTGGATGAAGGTCAACGGCGAATCAATCTACGCCACCACCGCCAGCCCGTTCTATCGCCTGGCCTGGGGCCGCTGCACCAAGAAGCTCAGCGACTCCGGCGCCGCGCTGTATCTGCACGTGTTCGACTGGCCCGAGGACGGCAAGCTGCTCGTCCCGGGCCTTCGCAACGAGGTCCGCGACGCCCGTCTGCTGGCGACAAGCCAGAAACTCAAGTTCGCCTCCGGCGCCGACGGCGTGACGATCGCCGTGCCCGCCGAACCGCTGGATGCGATCGCCACCGTGCTCGTGCTCGACGTCAAGGGCAAGCTCGACATCGAGAAGATCCTGCCCGGCCAGTCCGCCGACGGCAGCGTGACTTTGCCCGCGGACCTCGCGGACATTCACGGCCAGGCCCAGGTCGAGACCATCGACGGCCAGTCGAGCATCGGCTGGTGGACCGACGCCAAGGACTTCGTCTCCTGGTCCTTCAAGGTGACCAGGGGAGGCCGCTTCAACGTGATCGCGACCGTCGCCACTCCGGCCCAGAGCAGCAAGTTCGAAATCGCCGTCGGCGATCAGAAGCTGTCGGTCGAGGTGACAAGCACAGGCAGCTACCAGAAGTTCGAGACGGTCAAGCTCGGCACAATCGAGCTCAAGCCCGGTCCCATCGAGCTGACCCTCAAGCCCCGGCAAGGCTGGCAGGCGATCAATCTCCGCTCAGTCGTCCTGAAACCGGCCGACTGAGCGCGTCAAGCGTCAAGCGTAAGAGACCGACGCGAGAGCCGGTGGAGCGAACCCCACCGGCTCTCGTTCCATTCAGGCGACGGCGAAAGATCGCCATGTCGGACATCCTTGATGACTCCAGAGAGGACGCCAGGGTCAGACCTGCGCATTCCACGTTCTGATCACAGTCCCCCGTCCTTCTGCAAGGCCGCCTCCGGTCGATCCGTCTGCCACGTTGACCGACGGGGCCAGGAATGCGTATAATGGGCTGCGAATGCGGCGAAATCGATGGGAGTCTCGATGCGTCAGTGGACATCTCGAAACCGTGCATGGATGCGATGGGTGAAGACCGCCTCGGCGGCGATCTTCGTCGCAGCGAGTCTGGTCTGGCTGAGCACCGCGTCCGACCCGCACGCCCAGGCCCAGGAGCCCGCCGGACCGGCGGTTCGCCGATATCAGTACCGGGTCGTCGCATCGTATCCCCACGACCGCCAGGCGTTCACCCAGGGACTCGTCTATGAAGACGGCGTCCTTTACGAGAGCACGGGTCTTTACGGCCGATCCTCCCTGGTCAAACGCGACCTCAAGACCGGCAAAGCCCTCAAGACCACCCACCTCGCCCGAAACCACTTCGGCGAAGGGATCACCATCTGGGGCGACAAGATCATCCAACTGACCTGGCGGAACAAAATTGGCTTCGTTTATCGCAAGGACACCTTCACCCTCCTGAAGGAGTTCACCTACCCCACGGAAGGCTGGGGCATCACGCACGACGGCAAGCGTCTGATCTACAGCGACGGCACCGCGACGCTGCGCTTCCTCGACCCGAACACGTTCACAGAGACCGGGCGGATCCAGGTCCGCGACCAGGGCCGGCCCGTGCGAGGCCTGAACGAGCTCGAATATGTGGCGCCCCCGCCCTCGGGGGCGATCGATTCCCAGCCGGGGGCGGCTGGGCCACAGGTCTTCGCCAACGTCTGGCCGACCGACGAGATCGTCGTCATCGACCCCAACACCGGCCAAGTCACCGCCCGGCTCGACCTCTCGAACCTCTACCCCCGACCCGCCGACTCCGAAGACGTCCTCAACGGCATCGCCTGGATCCCCGACTCCGGCCACCTCCTCGTCACCGGCAAGCTCTGGCCGAAGATCTACGAGATCGAGTTGATTCCGGAATCTCCCCGAAATTGACGTCTGGCATCCATTGACTTGTCCCGTGCATCGCGATATCTTGCTCCAGACTGATGAACGAGAGGGCTCCATTGTCATGACACCTTGGGTTGGATGTGCCGTTACGTCCGTGCCTCAACTCGCGAATAAGCCCTATTGCACTCTTGAGATGTTCGTCGTGATACTCACTGAAGGCAAGTTCTTTCTTGCCAGTCCTCTGTCACCACCTGACACGTGGCGACCGTTGTCGAAGCTGGAAGAGAAGCAACAGTGAGAAAACGCGCGAGGCACACCCTACCGGCTCTCGCCGAATCCATGTGAATCCATGTCGGCATCAAGCCGTGTAGTCGTACGGCGGTTTGCCTTTATCGAGCCCGGGCAACAGAACTTCCTGATGCGGAGCCAGCATTCGAAGACGCGGTGGACCAGGATTTGGCGTTGCGTGGACATGTAGAGTCCCTCATGTCTTGCGCTTCTGCTGATGCCGCTTGGTCAAGTCCACGATCTTGCCGTCTTCCAGCACGTACACGGGCGTGTCCGTTTCGAGTCCGATCTGCAGGGCCCGCTTGGCCGCCCGGCGAAGCGCCGCTTCCGACGCGATAACATCGGGGTCCTTTGAACCATGTGACTTCTTGGTCATACGTTATCTCCAGAGACAATGAGCCTCGGCATTGACCCGGAATTGTCATACAGGGCCCATGTGTCCACCAGTCCGCGGTAAAGGTGTTCGAAGTTCCGCAGCCCGGCGTTGAATCGCCTGCGAACGACTTAGTAACTATCTCAAAAGGCTCAGGCGATGGAGACGGCGATACCAGAGC
>CALEZT010000297.1 GCA_937927975.1 uncultured Phycisphaerales bacterium | reverse complement strand
AACTTACGCAACGAGGCCGAAGGGTCTCGAACCCTCAACCTTCGGATCGACAGTCCGATGCTCTAACCAATTGAGCTACGGCCCCGTATTCAACAGAAAAACTACTATAGTGGGCCCTGCCCCATTCTGTCAACGGTTTTCGCAAGTTTTTCGCGGAATCTCTTGTCGTTGTCGGATGCCATCGATCATGCCAGCCATTCCACGGGGCTCCGCATCGGCGATTCCTTGGTACGCCGAACCACAGGGAGCACCGTCGGCGAGAAAATGCCTTTAGATATAAGTCCAGAAAAAAAAGCATGTTACGCACTTTCTTCTGTTGCGGTCCCCAGATTGTCAGGAATGCTTATTGACATTTCAAACAAATGTTTAAAATGTGTGTATCAAACGCTTGTTTGGAGAAGGCATGATGGCATCACCGAATCAGGACTCGCGAAACGACACCAATGGGCGAGGCGTCCAGGACCGGTTGATCGAAGCGGCGGAGGAGCTGTTCTGTCAGCGTGGTTTCAATGACACAAGCGTTCGAGATATCGCTGCGGCGGCGGACTGTAACGTGGCGTCGGTGAACTACTATTTTGGCGGCAAGGACAGCCTGTACCTCGAGATCTGGCGTCGTCGGCTGGCCCAGATGCGGGAGAGCCGTCTGGCCAGTATCGACAGGGTCATGTCTTCAGGGGGGCAGCCCCAGCTTGAGGAATTGCTGCGATCTCACGCCGTCTCGTTTTTCGAGCCTCTGATCGAGGGCGACCGCCAATGCCGGTTCATCAACCTAATGGCCCGGGAGATGATCGATCCACACCTGCCACGCGAGATGTTCGTGGCGGAGATGGTGAACCCGGTGATGTCGGCGATGAGCAAGGCCTTGATGGAAATCGGTCCGTGGCTGAACGAGACCACTTCCGGCGTGGTGATTCTCCTGATGGTTGGACAGTTGATCCACGCGGTGTGTGCAAGAGAACTGTTCGAGCAGAGCGGTCAGTCGGATCAGTTCAAGCTGAAGCTTGAGGACATCGTGGAGCACATCGTGAAGTTCAGCGCTGCGGGCATTCGCGCCTATGCGAACGATGACACGACCTGATCGGGGATTGACCGCCCGCCAAGGAAGAGACGGGCGATAGACTGAGAGATGCGGATGGACACGGATACGAAACAGGGACGGGACTTGGACACGAATCGGACGCCTCGTTTGAAGCTGATCGTCTTGGGGGTCGTCGTGCTGGCGGCGTTGACCCTGCTGCTGGTGCGCACAGACCCGCCGCGAGGGGCGGCAGCGGAGGCCCCTGTCCGCGTCGCCTCGCAACCGGATGCGGCGAAGCCCCCGACGGCGATTCGCAGCAGGGGGGTCGTCGCGCCGAAGGTTCGCCTGGAGATCATGCCTGAGGTGTCGGGCAAGGTGATCTATGTGCACTCGCAATTGCACGCAGGCGGACTGATTCGGGCGAACGAGAAGATCGTCGAGATCGATTCTTCCCGCTACGAGTTGGCGGTGCGCCGCGCGCGGGCGGCGGTTGATGAGGCGCAAGCCCGGCTCGACCTGGAGCTTGTCGCGAAAGGCATGCGCCCGCCGCAGGGGAGGCTCCAGTCGCCCGAAGATCAGATGAGTCTTCCGGCGGTCTTGCAGGAGCCTCTGATCCGGCAGGTCACGGCCTCGCTGGAGTCTGCGAAGGCGGAACTGGCGATGGCCGAACTGGAGTTGTCTCGAACTTCGATCCTGCTGCCGTTCGACGTGTTGATCGCAGGCGAGACGGTGAGCCTGGGGCAGTACGCCGAGGTCGGTCGGCCTCTGGCTGTCGCCTGCGGCACAGGAGCTTTCGAGATCGAAACGCCGGTACGGGTTGAAGACCTTGACCGGCTTGGCCTGGCCGGAGTCGAAGAGGGGGCGGAACCGCCACCGCGGGTCGCAGAGGTCAAGGCGGTTCTCGCGGGCCGCGAGCACACTTGGCTGGGCCGGGTCCTTCGCACGACGAGACGGGTCGATCCGGATTCGGGGATGACATCGATCGTGGTGGAGGTGCCGGACCCGTTGAAAGCGTCAGCCGAGCGGCCGGCGCTGTTGCCGGGGATGGCGGTGGAGGTGCTCCTGGACGACGATCAGTCGGCCGACACCTCAAACGATGCGGAAATCGTGGGGAAACGATAGTTCATTAGGATTGATGGAAGGTATGAGAGCACTGAGAGCGACAGTTCATTGTCTGGCGATCGCGGGGGTGTCGTCGGCGTTTCTGGCAGGATGCGCGACGACCAGTCGGAAGGAGATGGCTCGGGAGGTCCGGCAGGCGAGGGTTCAGGCCCATCGACAGTGCGAGAGCCGCACGGATCGCGAGAACCGGCAGCAGCCTCGCATCAGCGGCAAGCTGAGCATCGAGGACAGCCTCAAGCTGACGCTGGCCCACAACAAGATGCTGCAGCAGACGATGGAAGAGCGAGAGACGGCGCGCGGCGGACTCGTGGGGTCTCGTTCGGCGTATCTGCCGAATCTCGGCGCGGCCGGGCAATACCAGCGTCTCGACGAGGTCGCCTCGTTCGAGATCGACACGCCGGAAGGAACGCAGAAGCTCCAGCTCGGCGACGTGGACAACTATTCCGTCGCTCTGACCGTGACGCAGCCGATCTACGCGGGCGGCGCGATCTCCGCGCGGGTGCGGGCCGCTCGGCTCATGTCGTTGTACGCGGACCAGACGATCCGGGCCGTGACTCAGGATGTCGTCTACGCGGCCCAGTCGGCCTATTACGATCTGCTGCTGAGCCAGCACCTGGTCCAGATCGCTGAGGAGGACGTTCGGTCGGCGAAGGTCCATCTGCAGACCGTGGAGAAGCGTCGGGCCGGCGGCGTGGTCTCCGACTTCGACGTGCTGCGCGCCCAGGTGGAGCTTTCGAATTACGAGGCGAATCTGTTGCGGGCCCGCAACGCGATCAACCTCTCTCGCGCGAACCTGATCAAGATCCTGGGGATCGCGCAGGACAGCGATTTCGTGCTGTCGGACGAGTTCGTGTTCGCGCCGGTGAAGGTCTCGATGGACGAAGCGATCGAAGCGGCGTTCAAGAACCGTCCGGACCTGTACCGCCAGGAGATTCAGATCCGCCAGCAGCGGGAACAGCTTCGGATCGCTCGGAGCCGGTACCTTCCCACGCTCAACGGGTATTTCACGAATACCTGGGCCAAGCCCGATCCGAAGAGCTTCGCCAGTCCCACGATCGAGTGGGGCGACACCTGGCAGGCGGGGTTGCAGGGGGCCTGGCCGATCTTCGACGGGTTCCAGCGGGAAGGCGCGATCATCCAGGAGAAGGCCCGCCTTCGTCAGGCGGAACTCGGCCTGGTGGACCTCGAAGAGACCGCCTTGTACGAGCTGACGCAGGCGCTGCTGAGCATGCAGAACGCCGAGGAGTTCGTGCAATCGCAGCAGTTGAACCTCAAGCGGGCGGGCGAGGGCCTGCGTCTGGCGGAGGTCGGCTACGAGCAGGGGATCAACACGCAGGTGGAGTTGATCGACGCCCAGGCGGCCCTGACGACAGCCCGCGTGAATTACTACGAAGCGATCTACCGCCACGTGGGAGCCAAGCTCGCGGTCCGGCGGGCCACGGGAACGATCGTGGAGGCCGGCCCCTCGCAAGCCGCGGAGGCGGCCGATTGAGGAAATCGGGCAGGCTGTCGGAAAGGACGATCGAACACGATTTGTCTATGGGAAAGCCACGGATTGAAGTTGTTTCGGACGCACAGGAACTTGCCGGTCGGATGGTCGAACGGTTCATCGCTGCGGCCGTTCAGGCGGCTGAGGCTCGCGGCGTGTTCCACACCGCCCTTTCCGGCGGGCGCACGCCGGAACTGTTCTTCCGACGGTTGACGGGCGATCCCCAGGCCAAGGCCATTCCATGGGACAGGACGCATGTCTTCTGGGTGGATGAGCGTTACGTGCCGGCTGACTCGCCAGACAGCAATTATCGGCTCGCCGGTGAGGCATTTCTCAATAAGATCAGGATTCCCGAGGGCAACGTCCACCGCATTCCCACGGAACACGCGGTCATGGGCGATGCGGTGCGCGCCTACGAGCGGACGATCCGGGAGGTCTTCGGGTTGCGAGCAGGCCAGACGCCGGAGTTCGACCTGATCGTTCTGGGCATGGGCAGCGACGGGCACACCGCTTCGCTGTTTCCGAATTCCCCTGTGAAGTGCGACGCCAACGACCTGGCGTGCGTCGCCTGCGCCGGCGTCGGGGTCAAGCCGCAGGTGTACCGAATCACGCTGACTCCATCGGTGTTGTTGGCGGCTCGGAATCTGGTCGTGCTGGTTTCGGGTCAGGACAAGGCGCGGACGCTGCGAGAGGTGTTCGCGGGCGAGTCGGACGAGACGCGATATCCGATCCGCATGCTCTGGCCCGTTCTGGATCGGGTCATATGGCTCGTGGATCGCGACGCGGCGTCGGAGATTGACACGAATTCGGATTAGTCCATGCACGCGTCTTGTCATTCCTTCGCGTTGCTCAGGGCAGGCTCTGAACGCAGCGCAGCGGAGTGAAGGATATGGCTTGCGACCGAGAGACCCCTCATTCGATGCCCAGATCCTTCGGCTACGCCTCAGGACGACAAGTCCCTCCCTCGCACAGACCATTCCTGATGTGTATGAAGCCGTGGAACCGCGTAAGCGCGAAAGCGAAGGAGGGGAGAACGCTTCTACGCTTCCGTGCTTCTGCCCCTTGCTCAGTTCGGGATGATCAGCTTCGTCCCGGGGGCGATCCTATTGGGGTCCTTGATCGTCTTGGCGTTGGCCGCGACGATCTGTCGCCATTTGTCCGCGGAACCGAGATACTGTCGGGCGATGGACGAGAGGCTCTCGCCTTTGCGAACGATGTGGAACCGGGTGGTCTTGATGGGCTCGCTGGTCTCGTAGATCGTCAGATCCGCCTGGACGGCGCCGGTTGTCGTTGGAGTCGTCAGGTTCGAGCCTGCGGCAGCAGGGCTCACCGCCGCCGCGGCGGCAGGGACGGGCGACGTCGGTGCGAGGTCGCGAACGGGCATCGCGGCGTCCCGCGATTGCATCGGTTCCCGAGCGACGGCCTCCTGCGTCCTTGACGCTTCGCCATCCCCCAGACTCTCCCACGGCAGGGGCGCCTGGGCGGTCTGGCGGTTGGTCGCAGGGGAGGCACTCGCCTGCGGAACCCTCGCCTTGAGACTGAGGCTCGGTCGAGTGGCCACCCAGATCAGAGCCGCTATGGCCAACACGACGCCTGTGATCAATCCCACTCTGAAATCCTTGCCCATCGTCGGTCCTCCCTGTTGAGAAACGGGCCTCGTCGCCCAAAGGAAAAAGGCGAAAGGTAAAAGCGAGGATGCCGCACGCGATCCAGACTTTTGACTTTTCGCCTTTTTGACTTCTTCCGTCGCTGTCAGGTCTTGGGAGACCTTTTCACTCCTCGTGCATCTCCTGTTCGATATATCGGCCGATCACTCACTTCGCCTTGACTTTCGGTTCCGACGAGATGTTCTCAATCTTGGCGGTGCGAGGGGCATTCTGATGCTCTGCGTCGGGCAGGTTGATCAGCAGCACCGGAGCGGCAATCGCGATCGATGAATACGTTCCGACGACCAGGCCCAGGAAGATCACGAAGTTGAAGCCTCGCAGGCCGGGGCCGCCGAAGATGTACATGACGAGCACGACCATCATCGTTGTGATGCCGGTGATCATCGTTCGCGAGAGTGTCTGGTTGATGCTGTCGGTGACCGACTTGGGCGTCAACTGCACCCTGCGGCGGTTCTCGCGAATCCGGTCGAACACGACGATCGTGTCGTTGAGGGAGTAGCCCAACAGCGTCAGGACCGCAGCGATCATGGCGCCGTTGATGCGGAAATCGCCGATCAGGAGGGCCGAACCGACGACCGTGGTCGCCAGGAAAGCCGAGGCGGCGATGGCGCCAAGGGCCGTCGAGACGTCATGGAACAGAGCGACGATCGCGGCCAGGCCGAACCGCAGGCTGCCGAACCGCAGCCAGATGTAGCCCACGATCGCGGCCAGCGACAGGACGATGGAGATCAGGGCCCGTGTCTTGGCCTCGCCGCCGACAAATGGATCGATCTGCGTCACGCGAGGAAGGGAGGTCTCTCGCGAGGTCGCTGCCACGACCCGGTGCTCCTCATTTTCGACGAATCGCAGCCATTCTTCCTCGCTGAGTTCCCGGATGCCCGCCTCGGGCTCGATACTGACGAAGGTGAACGAACTCACCGGCTGAGTGCGGTCGATGGTCTTGAGGCCCGGCCCGAAGATCGTGTACGAGTACGAGATCAGGTCCTCGGTGTCGGGGCGAATTCGCAGCTCGCCGATTCGCTGTTCGATTTCCGCAAGCGTCGCGGGTCTCTGGAGCGTCGTCTCGATGCGAACGCCGCCGATGTAATCCGCGAGCTCCGGATAGGTGTCGACGATCTGGTCGGTGATACGTTCCTTCGAGGCGACGACGGGTCCGAGGTTCTGCTGAACTTCGAGCTGCCCTTCGAAGGCCTTTCGGATCGCGCCGGTGACCACTTCCTGGATCGCCGGTTCCCCGATCTGGGCTTGCGGGAAGGCTTTGGCCAGGACGTTCTGAACCGTCATGGGGTTGGTGTTGCTGGTGGAGACGACGTAGGCATTGTCCGCGCCGGCGGTTACCTCGATCTTGCCGACCTCGCGATCCAGTTCGGACTCGGCCTTGCGGACGGCCGCGGTGGCGGCTTCGACCGTAGGTCTGGCGCCTTGGGCGAAGGTTACCGTCGTCTGGAGCTTGTTGATCGCGACGGTGGTGATTTCATACTCGTCGTAGATCTTCTCGCCGTTGGGTGCAGCGCCGATGGCCTCGCCGACGCTGTAGATCGTGGCGGCCTCGAGGTCGGGGTTGCCCTTGGCGACCTGCATGAACTGATTCTCGACCTGCTGGCGGGTGAGCGAGACTCCTTCCTTGAGGTTGATCTGGACGCTGGTGCCTCCGGTGAACTCGATGTCGTATTTCGAGCTGCCGCGGGCGAAGAACAGGGCCAGACCGCCGAACACGAGGATGCCGGAAATCGTGTAGAACACCTTCCGCAGGCCCATCCAGTTGATGTTCGGCACCTTGATCAGTTGCAGCATGACCATGCGATTCTTGAGGATTCGCTTGGAGACCAGGAAGTCCAGGATGACGCGGGTCACGAAGATCGCGGTGAACATGCTCGAACCGATGCCGAGCATCAGGACGATGGCGAAGCCCTTGATGTCCTCGGAGGCCACGTAGTAGAGGATGGCCGCGGTGAGGATGGTCGT
>CALEZT010000296.1 GCA_937927975.1 uncultured Phycisphaerales bacterium | reverse complement strand
GGGACACGTTGCGAGGCACGTCGACCGCGCCGTCGTCCGGGACCGGATCGGCAGCCTGCGCCGGATCGCCCAGTCCCACGACGCCCGCCACCCAGTTGGCGATGAACTCCGCGCAGGCCAGGCCTCTGTCGGGCAGCCAGCCTGGAGGGCCGCCGCCGGCGGACTGGTTGATGAACGCGACATAGGCGTTCGTCACGGTGTTGCGAATGACGATGGGGTCGGCCTGGGCGCCGCCCGCGTTCTGGGCGAACACCGCCGCCACTTCCCACGGGGCCACGACCGCGCTGATAGCAATAGGCCTGTACGTTACCACTGTGGCAGGCAGACTGGGCAGATACTTGCGGCCGTCCTCGGTCACGGTCAAGGTTGTGTTGTCCGCGGACACGATGATCCCGGCCGAAAGGTCCAGGATGTTCGCGGCGCCGTTGGCGCCGTTCTCAGCCTGTCGGACTCCGCCTTCATATGAGACGTAGCCGAACCAGTCGCCGACGTTGATGACCATGTTCCCGCCGTCGAGCCATTTCTCGATCCGAGACCCGTCCGGTTGACTGTTCGGGAACGGATACAGGACGCTCGGCACGCATCCGTTGAGCCAGAGGATGTCCATCTCCCCGTCATCGGTGTTCTTGTCCACCCATGCTCCCAAGGCGTCAAAATCACTGTCGCCGAACGTCTGGACATCCCTGAACAGATGTCCGGTCTTCGTGATGATGGTCGCGACGTCCTGGGTCACCCCTGCGACACTGTACCAGCCATCGACGTTGGGCGCCCCGGCATAAAACGCGATGTCGGAAGCCGCAGCCATCGCACTGAAGGCGAACGCGACGACCCATACAAACAATACCTTCTTCATCGTTATGTCCTCCACACTCGAATTGGTACCTCAACCACACTCTTCCCATGCGATAGAATTGAATCACCGGACCCGATCGGGCGAACACCTCCTTTCCGTACGCGAGCGACAGGGCGTAACCCTTGCTCTCGACTCTGCGTGGGTAGCCTGGGGAACCCGAGCCCGACGCCGGGGAGCGCATAGAGAAATTCCGCGTTCCGCCTGCGCCTTGCGGCTCCAGGAGCCGAACGACACGACACCACGCGTCCTGTGATACGAGAACCCTTTGTCTCCGTCATATCGGCGTGCCAGTGGGAAAACGCACGGACCGATAAAAGCCCTTATAGCAGATCGGCGTCCCGGTCGCAAGAGGATTCCGGGCCATTTACCATTCTTCTGTCGGTATTTCGCACGGGGAGCTTGATCTGGGGGGAATGAAACGTCTCTTGGCGCGTTGTTGCTCCTGACCAAGAGAGCAGGTGGTGACGGCCTGTCGCCTGTGGTACAATCGATGCCGCCAACGGGTCCGCCGCCAGAGCCCTTGTGAGGAGTTGCGCATGATGCAGAGACAGTCCCATACCGTCCGAGTTGCCCTGGTTTGTGTCGTCTTTTCGCTGTCGCTATGGCCTGTCGCCGTCGCGGAGGCGGCATCGGCCGGACTGCACGCGATCGATGCGCGGACGCCCCAGGGTCTGCGGGAGTTGTTCGCGCCGGGCGACCCGCTGCCTCTGGTCAGCGCGCATCGCGGCGGCTCGGGCAAGGGCCTTCCCGAGAACTGCATCGCGACGTTCGAGGAGACCCTGCGCCATGGCTGGGCCCTGCTGGAGATCGACCCCCGATACACCAAGGACCGCGTCCTCGTGCTGCACCACGACCCCACGCTGGAGCGGACCACCAATGGGACCGGCCGGGTCGCGGACCACACGTGGGAAGAACTCCGGCAGTTGCGGCTGAAGGATCTCGACGGCACGCTCACCGAGCACCGCATGACGACGCTCGACGAGGCGCTGGAGTGGGCCCGCGGCAAGACCATTCTCATCCTGGACAACAAGGATGTCCCGGTCGAAGACCTGGTCCGCAAGATCGAAGAGCATCACGCCGAGGCCTGCGCCATGCTGATCGTGTACAACGATCGGGATATCCAGCGGGTCCACGCCTTGAATAAGGATATCATGATGGAAGTCATGGTGCCCAACCGCCTGCGAATAGAGGCGTTCGACAAGCTCGACGTTCCCTGGCGGAACATCATCGCGTTCGTCGGCCACGAGCCGCCCCAGGATCGGGGACTATGCGAAGCGATTCACGCCAAGGGCGCCCGCTGCATGGCAGGCACCTCCCGCAACATCGACCGGCGGTTCCTGGAGGGACAGGTCGCGAGTATGGAGCCGCTCGAGCCGAACTATCGCGCGTTGCTGAAGCTGGGCGTCGACATCATCGAGACGGACATCCCGCGCCAGGTGGCCCCGCTGCTCTATGCGGACCAGCCGGTCCCCGCCTCCAAAGCCAAGTATTTCCACAAAGGCCCGCCGCGTTGAAGCGCGGAGCCGTGACCCGTGACCCGCGAGAGAAGCGCCGTACACGCCTGCCACCCTCCATCCGTACCGGTCCACGCGACAGACCTTCGTCACCGGTGTTTCCAGTAGTCCGGATGACGCGCCAAACGCATGACGGCAATCACGATGATCTGATCGGGCAGAATCCGGAAGAGAACGCCAAATGGGAACACTTTGGTGAGACACCGCCTCACGTCGAGGTCCACCACAGAATAGAGACGAGGATTGATTCGGATACTGTTGATCGCATCCTGAACGGATGCCAGAAACCTTTTGCCCAGATCGGCCTGCTGGTCCTCGTAGTAGGCGGCCGCTTCGATCATCTCCGCCTCGGCCTCGGGATGAAGCCTTACTCTCATGAGGTCAGTCTCGCATAGGCCTTGGCGAAGGCCTCTTCCGCATCCACCAGGCGAACCGATCCCTCATCGACTTCCCGACACCTCCGGCGAATCTCTGCCTTCCACTCGTCGGAGAGCTCGTGCGACCCATTGGCGTCGAGGCTCTCGATGAGCTTGGCCGCCAGAAATGCCCGCAAAGGAGCCGGCAATTCCATCGCCTCCGACAGGATCTTGTCGAGTTCCATTTTCATAACAACAGTATACTCCGAAGACCCTCCCGGGTCAATCTCGCCGCCCCGACGCAACCGTCGGACGAAACGAGTTTCGCAAACCGTTGACGAGCAGCGAGACATATCGACAACGCTACCAAGGCGTAAGTCAAAAACACCGATGTTCTGATCTTCATACATACTGCTCCAAGGCGTCAGTCGCATTGGCGGTTCCCGCGACGCCTTATGTATCCTGACGTTGAATCGAGCATGGTGCCGCCTCATCTGGAACGCCGCGACGGAGCAGGAGCGGCCGAGGGAGCGGGCCCGGCCGGCAGGTTCGGGTCGCTGGTCAGGGACAGACTGCGGATCATCTCGTTGATTCCGGTCAGGACCCGTTCGAGCTTGTCCTGGGCGTCCGGTTCCACGTGGAGGACCGTGCCCGCGCCGTCCACCAGGAGCACAGACACTTTGTCCTCCGGCAGGGCGAACTTGCCGCGCAGGGATTCGGGCTGCGAGCCGGACCCCGCCATGCCCCTGGCATAATATGGTCCAGGGCCTCTGGATGCCAGGGCATACGAGGGCTGGCTGAAGTCCGAGATCACGTAGAACGTCGGGTCGGTCCCGAGCCACCTGTCGTACAGGGTCGCCGGATCGAATCTCCTGCACACGAAGACCAAAGTCAGCGGCGTCTCCACGCCGGAACTGAGCGTCTTCTTGATCAGGTCTTCATCCATCGGCAGAGGTGCGGTAAGCCGTCCACCCGAGGCTTCATAATACCCGGGCACCTCCGGAGCACGATCGCCAAAGACCAGTACGATGCGCCCGGATTCCCCGGTCTCCGCGCACAGGTCGTCCAGGTTGACCAATCGCCTGCGGATCAGGTCCACCCGTGCGAACCGCGGCAGAGGCCTTCGGGCCGCGATGCCCCGCGCCTCGTTCACCAGTTCTTCGGGACTGCGTTCCCCCAGCCGGCCGTACACCACGGCCAGGCCGATTCGAGAGTAGTCGGCCATGATCTTCTCGACAACCAGGCGGGAGGTCTGGAGACTGATGATGTCGGAGATCTTGCCCGACGCGGTGTCGGGCCGCAACCGTTTGTCGAACGGAGCCACCTGAACCATGATCTGCCGATCTTCAAGACGCCTCGATCCCGGGGATTCAACGGTCACATCTACCTTGGCAGAGTCCGTCATCACCGAACCCATCAGGGACGCATTCAGATTCAGGGCCAGGTATGCCCGAAACAGCTCGGGCCGTGGGGCCTCAAATCGGAAGTCCAGAGAGCCGCGAATGATCTGCTTTGCGGGCAAGCCCAATTGAGTGCCGAAAATCTCCACGGGCAGGAAGAAGCTCTGTCCCAGCGAGGCGTACCCTTCCTTGAGGGTCTTCGGGTCTTCCCCATCGCGGCCCTGCAGGACCGCAACACGGTATGTATTGTACCCGGATTCTTCTCGGCCGAGCCACTCGATCTCCCTCGCTGGACGAAGCAGGAGCGAGTACTGGGTGCCCATGGGAGTGGGATTGAAATCCACTTGGTGTGTGAACTCGTTCTCGGATGCGCCCAGGCGTCTGAAGGGCTTGTCCGACTGCTGGTTGCCGGACGGGCCGAATCTCGATTCGCTCAGCGAAAGAGGGATCTCGTATCTCGCGGCGTCCTTGTCGAGCCCCTGCTGGAGCACGATCCACGACCCCGCCTCCGCCTCCGGTTTGCGATCCTCCGCCCGACAGAAGGCAATCGAACCCGCAACGACGCACACCCCTACGATCAGTCCTCTCAATCCCGCCATACGTTTTCTCCCTTCCTGATCCATACAACCCGTTTGGAAATCTCACTCGATTGTCGGTCATCCTCGATGTCACGCTGGGAATACTGTAGGAGAACAGACGGGAAATGGCAAGCGGAAAACTGCGAAGAGATCTGGATAGAGGATGAGAATAGACACCGGTCGCATCCGATCGCCGGACGCTCCGCTTCGCTCAATAGGAAAAATCTTCATGCCCCCAGATAATTTGGTTCTTCACGGAATTTCGGGGGATCATTGAAACCGCCGGAACAACACGCCCGAAATGGTCGTGCAAGGTGAGTTGATCGCGTTGCGGCCTCCGGCTTGAACACGAAAGCAACAAGCAGCGGACCGATCCGGATTCGACCGAGCTCGCGGTGAGCATGCCGGCCTGCAGCCTCCAACACAAAGGGCGCGCGGCTGCCCTTTCGTAACAACCGTCGAATCTCGTTTTGACCGAACACCCTGTGCGGCGGGAGACTATGCTCTCATACGTCCGACGTATCCTGCGAATCGAATCAGGCAACTATGCATAGGACTCAGACGATGAAGACGCTCAAACCGACGATCTTGGCGGCTGTCCTTGTTCTGGCGTGTTTGTCACTGGCCCCGGCCGGGCTGGGGCATGAAGCGGACCATGGCCCCGCAACTGCCCCTCGACATGCGCCGGAGTTCACGCCGACGCCCGTGCCGGACCGAATCATCCTGACGTGGACCGACGACCCGGCGCGGACCCAGGCCGTCACGTGGCGAACCAGCGCCGACGTCACGCAGGGCGTCGGCCAGATCGCACCGGCCGGCGAAGGACCGCTTTCTGAGGGGCGTGCCAGGCAGGTGCAGGCCAGGACCGTACGACTGGAAGGCGACCTGGGATCGGCCCGCTGCCACACGGTGGAGTTCACGGACCTGCGACCCGGAACGAAGTACGCCTACCGGGTCGGGGCCGGCGACAACTTCAGCGAATGGTCCCATTTCACCACGGCCAGCGACGGGGCCGAGCCCTTCACATTCCTCTACGTCGGGGACGCGCAAACCAACATCAAATCGCAGTGGTCCCGGGTCATCCGATCGGCGTTCGTCGATGCCCCCAAGGCGGCGTTCATCCTCCACGCGGGCGACCTGATCAATCGGGCCAACAGCGACAGCGAATGGGGCCAGTGGTTCTACGCCGCGGGCTTCGTGCACCGGATGATTCCCTGCATTGCGGCTCCGGGCAACCACGAGTACTTCCGCCGGGACGCGAACGGCCCCAGGGAACTGTCCCTGCACTGGCGGCCCATGTTCGCCTTCCCAGAGCATGGCCCTGCCGGACTGGAGGAGACCGTGTATTCCATCGACTACCAGGGCGCACGGATCATCGTGCTGAACTCGTGCGAACGGCAGGAGGAGCAGGTCCCCTGGCTGAAGAACGCGTTGCAGCGAAAGGGCGCCCGCTGGACGGTCGTCGCCTTCCACCATCCGTTGTACGCGGCCGCCAAGGGACGCGACAACACCGAGCTGAGGGACCTCTGGCAGCCGGTGCTGGACGAGCACCGCGTCGATCTCGTCCTGCAGGGACACGACCACACCTACGCCCGCAGCGGGCTGATGACCCACGAGAACCTCGCCACCGGCGCGACCGCCCGCAGCGAGTCGGCCGGGACGGTGTACGTCGTGTCCGTAAGCGGTCCGAAGATGTACAGCCTGGAGGAGCGGCCCTTCATGAAGCGGGCCGCGGAGGACACTCAGCTCTATCAGATCATCCGCGTCGACGGCGACCGGCTGCACTATGAAGCCCGAACCGCGACGGGCAGCCTGTACGACCGCTTCACGCTCATCAAGCGCGACGGCAAACCCAACGAGCTTGTGGAAGAGAGCCCCAGCCGAAAGGAGCGACGACGGGTCAACGGCAAACAAGTGGAGTAGCGAGGACCGCGTCGGTCCTTGAGACGAATCGGCGCCGGTCGCGTCCGATCGCCGGATGCTTCGCGTCGCTCAATATGGCAAATGCCCAGGATGACCCTACGGATCACACGCCACGAGCGCCGGTTCCGCTTCCACACGGCTGCTCAGTTCTTCGATCTTGCGTTTCGCGGCGGCGATGAGTTCAGTTCGCTCGGGCGGGGCGACTTCGATGAATTGCCGATAGGACTTCGCTGCGTCCTCCCTGCGTCCGCAGACCTCTTCCCGCAGGGCCTTGTTGTACCAGGCGGCTGCGTCGCGCGGGTCGATTCGTATGGCCCGTGCGTAACAGACAATCGCCTCCTCGAAGCGGCGCAGCAGGACGAGGCTGTTGCCCTTCCTGGCCCAGGCCGGGGCGAGGACCGGGTCGATGCTCAGGGCCCTGTCGAAGCAGGCGACCGCTTCCTCGTGCCGCGCCAGGGCGGCCAGGCCGACGGCTTTGTTGTACCAGGCCGCATCGTCCCGCGGGTCGATCTCCAGGGCCGCGTCGCAGCAGACGATCGCCTCCTCATGGCGGCCCAGCGCCGTCAGGCAATCGCCCTTGTTGGACCACACCCGCGCCAGACGCGGGTCGATCTTCAGGGCCTCGTCGAAACAGGCGATCGCCTCCTGGCGACGGTCCGCGGTCGCGAGGGAAACCCCCTTGGCGCACCAGGCCCCGACGCAGTGCGTATTGATCTGGAGGGCCCTGTCCCAACAGGCGATCGCCTCTTCGCGCCGATCCAGGGCGGCGAGGTTCACGCCCTTGGCGCACCAGGCGGTCTCGTCCCTGGGATCGATCCGGACGGCCTGCTCGAAGCACTCGACCGCCTCCTGGCGACGGTCCAATGCAGCGAGGTTCACGCCCTTGTTGAACCACGCGGTCCCGTCCAGCGGATCGATCGCGAGGACCTGGTCGTAGCAGGCGATCGCCTCCTCATACCGTCCCAGCGCCGCCAGACTG
This sequence comes from uncultured Phycisphaerales bacterium, assembly GCA_937927975.1. Taxonomy (GTDB): domain Bacteria; phylum Planctomycetota; class Phycisphaerae; order Sedimentisphaerales; family Anaerobacaceae; genus PLanc-01. Next base: position 4,970 of record CALEZT010000296.1, on the reverse strand, counting down.
ACGCCCTTGTTGAACCAGGCCGTGGCGTCTTGCGGGTCGGTCTGCGGGACTTCGGGCCGGGAATCCTCGTTCTCATTCGTGGGGACGTCCGTTGGGGATGCCGGGTTGTGTGTCATGGTGTCCGCGGTGGGTTGGGGCTCCTCATCCTGGCGCGAGAGGATTCGATTCGGTGTCCGGCTGAAATCGCGCGTGTACGGTTCCGGTCTCCAGTCGTCGGTTTCTGCTGTTTCGAAGTCGCACGTGCGCAGGGCGGTCTCGAGGATGTTGGCCTCGTCGGCCGGCAGGCCGAGCCGGCGCCGGAAGGCACGGTAGGTCTCCTGCGCCTGTCCCCAGACGGACCGGGCATGGTCCTTGAGCCTCTCGCAAGTCACGTAGAACGGGGGCCTGCCCTGCGCCAGGGTCTCCATGATGGTGAGGTTGACTTTGGCCCAGGCGCTGATATAGGAGAAGTAGGCGCTCAGCGCGGCGTAGAGGCGCGAGGCCTCGTCGGGCACCGACCCGATCGCGCCGTGACGCCGGAGCGTCTCTTCGGCCGCCTGGCGGAAGCGATCGGCGGCACGGCACACGTGACCGGCGGCCGCCGCGCTCTTTGTCATGGCGTCCCAGTGCCTGCTGAACACGCGCTCGAGCAGACCGTCTTCCCTGTAGAGGAAGGCGGCGACCCTCAACTGTTCATCGTGATAGGCCAGGCACCGGCGTCGCTCTTCGTTCTTCAGTTTCGGCTTGGCGAACAGCTTCATGGACGTACATCCTCCGGCCGACGGACCGGTTTGCAGTCGTCACGGCCTGCTGGAAACCCCCGCGGCGCGGGCCCCCGGCGCCCGCCGGCCGCGCTCTCCCGGACCATGACGCCGGCGATCGTGATTCGAGCGACGTGCGCGTTGCGTGTACTTCTGATGCCTGTATCCAGACAAAATATAACAAATGCCGCTCCTGCTCCAAGAAACGCAGGACGGATCCGCGATCGCGGGCGGACGCAGGCAGGGATGTGGCGTGGATGTGAAAAGGGGCCGTGCGATCGATCGCACAGCCCCGGGATGGCCGCTGTGGTCGGAAAGATTACAGGCTTCTACGCTTCCGCAGCCGGCCGACCAGGCCCGTGCCAAGCGTGCCCAGAAGGATCGCGCCGGGACGCGGGATCGCTTCGCCCTCGCATCGATTCCTATCGGACGCTGCGTGCGTCCTCCGCGCCTCTGTGGCGAATCCTTATGTTCTTTCTTCCCGTCGGCCCCGTTACTCCTTGGCCGGCAAGGGTTTAGGAAATGTGCAACAATTCTGATTATTCTACAGATTCATGTTGACTGTGATGTATGGTTATATTATCATAGCTTGTATGTCGTGCGAGCGACACGCCGGGCCGCGAACATCCGTCCCCTGCGATCCGGCAACCCGTCGGGGCGACGCACGCGCCGCCCGCGAGAAAAGGAAGGGAGACGTCATGGCGAGGAAGATCGCAAGCTGCTACAACTGCGTCTTCGCGTACCTGGACCCCGAAATCACGCTGTGGTGCTTCACGACCGGGTTCCTGAACTGGCCCGCCTGCGCCAACCACCCCCAGTCCTACGGCCGGATGAAGCGGACGCCCCGGTGCGGGATCTGTCCCAACTACCGGCCCAAACCCGAGACGCCGGAGGGCGACGTCCGCCAGATCGCCCTCGGCGACGGGTTCACCGCCTACGTGGACGCCAAGGACTATGAGTGGCTCAGCCGGTGGACTTGGTACCTGCGTGGCGGATATGCCATCCGGCGCGAGAAGAACAAGGTGATCTACATGCACCGCGAGATCATGAAGCCACCCAACGGAGTGCTTGTCGACCACAAGAACCGCAACAAGCTCGACAACACGCGGGATAATCTACGGCATGCCACGCGCCAAGAGAACGCGCGCAACCACCCCAAGCGAAGAGGCTCATCCTCACGGTTCCGGGGTGTCAGCTACATCAGGACGCGTCGCAGGCATCGCGCCGCTATTCGTTACGAGGGGAAGCTCATTTCCTGTGGCTACTTCGTCAAGGAGATCGAAGCGGCCCGCGCGCACGACGCCAAGGCCGTCGAACTCCACGGCGAGTTCGCCCAACTGAACTTCCCGGAGGAGTGGCCGCAGGAGCGACGGGACGCCGTCGCACGGGAGAGAGTCCAGGGCCGCAAGAAAAAGCGGAGGCCCAAAACGAATCTCACCACCCAGACGCACAGGGCACGGAGAGAAAAGAGCGGACGCAGAAAGGCAAAGTGACAAGAGCAAGTCACGACTTCTGCCACAGAGGACACAGAGACCACAGAGAAAGGCGGCAGTGGTGGGGTGGGCCGCGCCCGCCGTCTTCTCCGAACGCATCCACGCTTCCACGCTCCCACGCTTCTACGCGGCGTCCCGCCGCACGAGCCACAAGTCACGGCTTCAAGCAACCGCAGATAAACGCCGATGAACGCGGATTCGGGCGGTAGGGTGGGCCCCGCCCGCCATCTTCTCCGCCGCATCCACGCTCCCCAGCCCGGCCCTTTCGCCTTCATCCTCTGTGCCCTCTGTGCCTCCGTGGTGAAGAAACCCGTCGCTCCCACGCCCGCTTCGCGGGCTTGACATTCCGCTCCCGCCGGACCATAATCACCCTGAAGAAGCCAAGGAGGGGCGAGAATTCCCGCCCCGGAGCGTCTTCGGTCGAGATACGAATAACGAGGTGCAAGGAACGCGGCGTGCAGCCGCTGGCTGGACCGGCCCAACAGCCGTATCGGGAGAGTTGAGATGCGTGGACGCGGGTCTGTAATCGAGTATCGTGTTTTTGGAGTTATGAGGGAATGTGAAATGCGTAGGTCTGACCCCGCTCTTCCCCCTTGTCACCGGCTCACTGGGAGTGAGACGACGAGAGAGAAACAGATAGGGGCTTCTGTGAACAGCGGAGGAATACGTATGCTGAAGAGCCATATGGATGCCGTCGAGAAGAAACTCCTCACCATCAGTCAGATTCCAGCGAATGCAGGTCATCCGCTCCACAAAGGAACTCCCAGAGAGGCGTTCATCAAAGAGTACCTCGAGACGCATCTTCCATCGAGTGTGGCGATTGGAGCGGGTGAGCTGATTGATGCGCAGTCCAGACCTGGGCAATCCAGGAATCAGTACGATATCGTCATCTATAGAAGAAACTACCCGAAGCTGGATTTTGGTGGGGGGATTTCCGCATTCCTCATAGAATCTGTAGTTGCTACTATCGAAGTGAAATCCAGTCTGACCCAGATTGAGTTCAGCAATGCAGTGAAGGCCGCTCGCAACTGCAAAGCACTTGTTCCGAACACAGTGAGTTCTTTCCGTGCAGGATATACTCCACCAAGCGTCCTTAATTATGTTGTGGCTTACGATGGTCCTGCAAACATGAAGACGGTCTACGGTTGGATTGGCCCAGAGTATGAGAAGTGTGGCATTCGGGCGTCTCAATCGGCGCAGGCTACAAGCGACAGAACGGAGACGCCCTCACCGGCGATTGATGCCGTCTTTGTCCTCGGCAAGGGATTTCTTTACTATGACAACACTCCTATGGGGTTTCTGGATAACGCGGCTCGGAAGGCCAATCCCTCTCTGAAGTGGGTGTTCTCGGATACGCCGAACGGGAACTTGTTGTTTCTCTTTCTGCTGATTCTGAACGCGACCGCAAACATCGAAGGGAAGTGGCTCAACGCGATTCCGTATCTTTCAGGTTTTTCTGTGCCAAATCTCCAAGTGGGGCCCTGACTCGCCAAACATCCAACTCAGGAGGTTAATAGGTTAATAGGTTAATAGAGGTTAATAGGGTTAATAGGTTAATAGGTACTGTCCCTATTAAAGCCCAGGTTAATAGAGGTTAATAGAGGTTAATAGGGACTGTCCCTATTAAAGCCGAAACGGCCTGCGAGGTCTTCCACGCCCCGCCGCCGGAATAGCCCTTGCCTGTGACACCCCCCTGCGATATACTCCCGGCGCCGCAGCGGAGGATAGGACGCTGCTGGGAAGCAACCCGAGCGCCGCGGCGGCCCAGGGGCAGGTGGTGACGTGGTTGCTATACTACGTCGCCGTATCCCCTGTATCCTGTCTCCGGCCCAAAGCGGAAAATCCCAGGGGTCTGGGGACAGTGTCCCCAGAACGCCCACAAGTGAATAGGCGACCGGTCGGCCCGTAAATGTCACGCCGTGTTGCACTTCGCATGTTAATGCGCCGCCATTCGTAGCTGTCCCCGTTATTCCCTCAGGTAGATAGTCACACCCGCTAATTGCACGAGGTGAACTATCCAGAAGAATACTCTCAATGCCATCGGCGGCCTGACCCTGTCCGCGCCAAGTTGTTTATAGACTTGGTCCTGATACGGCAGCACCACAAGCGTTGTCGCAACCGACACACAACAAGCCACTACAACCCAAAGTTCCGGCTGGGCAGGCACGAGTAGGATGAAACCGATGATCCCCCCCGCAACAAGGACGACAACAACCTCTGTTTCGAGAAGCCAGTACCACCTAAAGGGCAGCTTTCTCCTTTTCATGAACTATCCCCACAATGACTCAGATCAATCACCAATGAACAGTGGGCATTCAGCATACGTATTTCTGGCGAGTCTGGCAAGCCAATGAAAACTCGCAGGGTCAACGCTGAGCCCGTGGGTTAAGACCGGGAGGAATTAAGGAGGAATTACAGACGAGGAGGATTACAGGGGTCAGGATTACAGGGGTCAGGTACTGTTTCCAACTGGCGTTCTGTAACTGTCTTCAGATAAAGGACTTACAGACTCCAGGCCCTACAGTCTAGCAGGGGCTTCGGGGTCGGGCACTGGATTACGCCTTTGCGAAGGGGACGGTGTCCGATCCTTTTTCCGGCGGGGGCGAATTAAAGGTGTCAGGTACCTTTTCTATGCATACTCGCGTACCTCCTTATCGGAACAGAGCTTACCGACACCTTCTTTCTTAGTAACTATCTCAAAAGGCTCAGGCGATGGAGACGGCGATACCAGAGCAGG
>CALEZT010000295.1 GCA_937927975.1 uncultured Phycisphaerales bacterium | reverse complement strand
CACAGGCCCTGACGGCGCCTACTTTGAAGGAGATTTCGGGTTTTGACATGTTCCGCGTATTCCTGATCGATTGGATGGAACCAATCAGTACGATCGTACCAGGTGGTGCGAGTTCTTAAACCTTTCGGCTGATGCTGGCAACCCACAGGCCGAGAGAGGTCGCCCAGGGAGCGACCCTCCGGGACAAGCGATCTGGCTGACGAACCGTCTTCGAGGCCGGGGTACGGTAATCAGCATCAGGGCCGAACACCGACAGCGGGTATGTGCCGTCGAGGGGGGGCAGCGGATATGGATGAGCGGCACGGTGGAACCAAGGCGAGAAGGGGGATGAAGGTGGAGGTTCCTGGCCGGCTGGTACAACAGATGCCATGGTCCATGAGAGTATCAGGGTATTTCGAGGTATTTCATGGTTTTTCAGGGGCGGGTAAACAGAGTCGGTGCATCCAGATCCATTGCGGGGCGGGTGACGCGGGGGCCGAGACGATGGAATCGAGGAGAGGGGTGGCAGAAAAGAGGGCGAAAGTATGGCTGTGGCTAAGGGCGGTTCCTTTGCCTGGTGAGGTATTTCAGGTATTTCGGGTTCTGCGGGCCGGAACGGCCGAGGTAAAGAGCAATGAGGTCGGGACTTCTGAAGTGACCTTCCTGCTTTCGGGCTGCGCTTGTCGTGATCGAAGCGACTGCCAGGGTGGAAGGGCGGCTTCATGAGTTGGACATCTGTGCCTTTAGTAGATACAAGGCTTTGGAGTTTATAAGCCTTTCGGTCCCGCTGACCGCTCTGACGGCTGCGGCCGGAAGGCTTTTATAGTCGGGTGATTTCACATTTGCATGGAGACGATTTCGCCGGCCGAGCCGGTTTGCATACCGCAGAGCCCGTACCGAAGGCGCCGACGCGTAAAGCGCTACGATCGCTTCGGCGAGGTGATCCGTTATCTGACGGCCGACGAGCTGCAGCAATTCTTCAGCACCATCGATAACTACACCCACAAGTTGATGTTCGAGGTGATCTACGAACTCGGCTGCCGCGTGGGCGAGTTCGTCAAAATCCAGATCAGGCACATCAGTTTCAGCCGTAGCACGGTCTTCTTCCCGGCCGAAAACACCAAGACCAAGACCGCCCGAACGAGTTCTTTACCCCAGGGCTTGACGAACGAAATCAAGAGCATGCTCCGACAAAAGAGGATCATCGCCAAGCGTGAGGACCGACTCCTCAAGCCCGATGCCTACCTCTTCTACCCCGGAAGAAGGTGGAGCACCCCCTATGCGGAGAACCGCATCCGCCAGATCTTCCAGCGCTACACCAACAAGGCTGGCTTACAGCAGGTGTACGGTCAGGACACCCGTGGCCGGAATCTGAAGATGTTTACCGTACACTCCCTGCGTCACTCCCACATCATGCACTACGTGGTGGACAAAGGCGTGCCCCTGCCGATCGTCCAAAAACAGGTAGGTCACCACAGCCTCAAGACAACCTCCATCTATCTGTCCGCCTCCACCGAGAAGATGGCCCAGGCCTATGACGCGGCCCGCAGATCGGCCGCTGTCCCCCAGACGGCGCCAGCCTACGGCTCTGAGTCCCGGACTCTCACTTTTCCCTGAATCGGCAGCCATTTTGGTACGTGGCAGATTTCAGAATTGAGGCACAAATGTGAAACATAAGAGCAGATTGTCTCTTGCGCCCTGCGTAGACGCGATTGAAAAGGAGGCCGAATCATCAAATGTGAAGGAATGGGCAAGAATGAGTTCAAATCGGCACGTCACAGGCATGGCATTACGTTCCTCCTCATACGCAAAGCTGTGAGGATGAGCATTTACTCTCACGTGCCCGCACATGTGACGTCTATGGTGTCTTCCATTTCGTAAGCAAATCCATTGTCGTCTGACGGCCTATAATTCACGCACATCGCTTCAACGGATGAAGGGAGTTTCAGGTAAGGTTCTGTCTCGGCAGAACCTCGGGGTTCATCATCTTGGGGCTATCGATATGAACAGCGTGATACGGTGGTTGCTGTAAGGGATATGGACCTTCAGCGGCAAGACACCGATGGGAGTGTTTTTTGAACTGAGTGACAACGCGCCCCTGTGGGAAGATGTTGAGGCCCGGTACGATCCGTCCAAAGAACACTTCTAGGAGGCAGACCACTCACACGACCTCTCGCTCAGGAAGTTGAAACGATGTCCGTGAATCACACAGATGATGACCATCTGAGATCTCTCAGTCATCGTCCTCTCCCTCGTCGTACTCAATGGCCTCTTCTGTGAAGAGGACGGTCAAAGTCTTTCCATAGCCGCCGAGCCCAATGACATCTTCCTTCATCTCAATCTGAGGGGCATCATCAAACCAATCATCCAGCGATGCCCACGCTGCGTCCTTGGCTCCGCCACTGACATTGCCGGCAACGCGGTTGAACTGGGCCGTACACGAGCCCGAGGGGAGAGGTGAGCCTTTGGCGAGTCGCCGTACGCCCGGCACTTCGCTCAAAGCATTCGATAGGAAGCACCAGTTGACGTAGCCTTTGCTACTCACAATGACAGCGACGGGATCGTCAGTGAACTTGGCGTAGCGAATTGCCGTTGCCGTGATCGATGTATTGCAGGTCTCCTTGAGTCGTTCGATGGCCGCGAACCCGCTTCCGGCATCGCCCATGACCTGGCGAAACAGGTCTTCTGGCATCAGCAGGCTGGCGGCAAAAAAATCGGCCTGTCGCTCGTGGCTGTTGGCCGAGATGAAACCGCTACGAGATTTGTGCAGACCATCGCCATTTGGGAAGAGGGCCTCCGGATGGCCGGCAAGAAAATAGTGCCCGAGTTCATGGGCGACGCTGAACCGAATGAAACCGTCGTTACGAATGTGGGTCGCGTAGTAGATCCCGAACTCATTGCCGACGCGCATTAGGAACCCAGAGACGCCAGGTGTATCGCTGTCGCGGCTGGCCACCTCAATTCCGACACTCTTCGCTATATCGAAGGGGCAGACCGGCAGAGAGAGGATTCTTTGGCGGCTGATGACTTGACCGGCGGTCTGCTCAGCTTCCGCCTCAAGCAAAGCATCACTCATGGCCTACCCCTTCGGATTCCTGTCCTTTTTGTCGGCGTTCTTGCGGGCCAAGAGCGCAGCCATTTGAGCCAGAGTCTCCTGGTCGCTAGCCGTCATCTTGCTGAAGTCGCGGAAGATCTGTTCGGCAGCAGGCGTTGCCACGTCGGGAATAGCACTCCTCCCCAATAGGTAATCGATCGATACGCTCAGGGCATCTGCAAGGCGCTTAAGGTTATCGAATGAAGGGGCTCGGTTTCCTGTCTCGAAGTGCGAAACCGCCGAGGGCTGCAGGCCGGTACGTTTGGCCAGCTCGGTTTGGCTTAACCCTCGGAGTTCCCTCGTGGCCCGTAGGCGATCCCCAAAATTTTCGGACATTGTGCTTGACTCCGGTATGACGAATACGTATAGTTAATTGTGACGGAAAAGGATAGTCCTGTCCGTCCTATTTTTTGTCTTTGCTATAGACGATTCCGTAATAGTATAGCATACAGAAAGGACAAGTCAAGCTATGAGTGAACAGACTGAACACCAATGGAAGATCAAGATCGACGACCAGATGTACGAGGCGACGGATCCCGTCTTGACGGGAAGACAGCTCCTGGACTTAGCCGGCAAACGCACTGTCGAGGAGCACTTGGTCTACTTCCTGGACAAGACTAACCTCCTGGAAGACATCGGCTTGGAAGAGACGGTCGATCTACGAGAGAGAGGCATCGAACGATTCCTGACGTTCCGCAACGACCGATCTTACCGCTTCGAGCTCGATGGCCGAAGACAGGACTGGGGTGCCGCAATGATCTCCGAGCCAACGTTACGAAAGCTTGCCGGCGTTGGGGATGAGTACAGAGTCTGGCTCGAACGCCGTGGCCAGGAAGACAGACAACTGGCCCCAGGCGAAATTGTGAGCCTTGAATCCCAGGGCGTGGAGCGATTCTACACCGGCCGAGACGACACGAACGCCGGGGCAACCACCTGTTTGATACCGCAAGCTGACCGCCGGTACGTCGATGAACACGAGTTGTCAATCGAAGAGGTCGTGGATGGGCAGCAGAAAGGCATTATCATCGAGGGCTACACCTTGCCCGCCGGTCAGTTCGATGCTGATGCTGCTGATGTCCTGATCCTCTTACCTGCGGGCTACCCAGATGCTGCTCCCGACATGTTCTTCACCAACCCCTGGTTGAAGTTGAAGAGTACCGGGGCGTACCCGAACCGCGCTGCCACGGCCTTCGATTTCAATGGTCGCCGTTGGCAACGGTGGAGTCGCCATAACTCCGCATGGCGTGCAGGTCAAGACGGCATCCAGACCATGCTTCGCCGCATCGACAGGGCGCTTCGAGGTGAGTGATGGTCCGGTATACGCTGACAGTCCAGGAACGCCACATGGCGAAATTGAAGTCCCTCGTGTTTCCCGCAAGCGGCCAGGAAGCCGCCGCATACCTGCTTTGCGGCCGTGCCGACATCACTGCCGATCCATGGACGGGTCAAACTACCCGGCGGTTGCTATCGTTCGACGTTGTTCCTGTCACACCCGAGGATATCCTGTCATCCTCTAAGGGCAACATTCGCTGTCGAACGCGCACCTTCGCGAGGGTCCTCCAGCAATCGCAGCAGGACGACCTTGTGGTGATCGTCGTCCATTCTCACCCGCCCGGGATGTCCGGTTTCTCGTGCGTAGACGATCAAGAGGAACCTTGTCTGCTTGAGCTAGCCCAACACCGCAATGGTCCTGAAAGCGAGGTCGGCAGTCTTGTGCTGACACGCGATGGCGAAGTCTTTGGCCGGATTTGGGGAAGCCAAACCGTGAATGTACAAATGTCGCTTATCAGCGAGGTTGGAGACAGATTGACTCTCCACTTTCCTGGCAGGACCACCGGAACCACGCCTGACGCCCTCCAACGCCAGGCTCTGGCCTTTGGGAAGGCCCTCAATGCCGATATATCTGAGCTGCGATTCGGGATAGTGGGCTGCGGTGCCACAGGCAGTGCTGTGGCGATGCTATTGGCACGCCTGGGAGCACGACGCATTCTTGCCGTAGATCGGGATGTGGTAGAGGACACGAATCTCAAGATCGGAAGAGCGTCGTGTAGGGAAAGAGTGTAGATCTTGGTGGTCGCC
>CALEZT010000294.1 GCA_937927975.1 uncultured Phycisphaerales bacterium | reverse complement strand
TGCTCTGGTATCGCCGTCTCCATCGCCTGAGCCTTTTGAGATAGTTACTTAGTGTCAGCGTCGCCTCCAGGAGGTCCTCGTGGCCGTCGGAGAACGACCGCAGTCGATGCTCCAGCGAGAGCGCGACCGGGCCGCACTCGCCTTTGGGCCGGTTGCAGCCGAACAGAGTCTCGCGGCCGAGTCTGCCATCGTCGATCATCTGGCAGAAGCCGTCGAACGACCCGATGCCTTCCTCGGGATTGACCAGCGGCCGGCCGTCAACTTCGACTCCGTGAAACAGCCTGGAGTCGCTGTGTCGCTGCCAGCGGATTCCTGAGCTTGCGTTCTCCGCAAAGACATTCGCCGCAGTCCACAACGCCGCTCCACTTACAGAAAGAAACTCGCGTCGATTCACATGGACCTCAATCCACTCTCTCGCAACTGACGTTGATTACGTCGAACGCCTGGCCCTGGGATTTCTCGTTGCGGCCCATGATCTTGAACAGCAGGTTGTTAGTCCCCTCGGCCAGTTCGAGCGTCCCCATCTCGACGCCTGCGACTCGCTGTCGCTTCTCGGCGTAGAAGTCCACCAGCGGCCCCACGGGCGCCTCGTCTACGGACAACTGCACCTGTCCCTGGGCGGGCCCTTTGATCGTATCGACAGCGATTCTGTACTTGCCCGCCGCAGGCAGTTCGCACGCGAAGCTGACGAAGTGATTCCCGAACACGTCGCCCCCTCGCGTCTGGAGCGAGAGGAACTGGACGTTCTGATCGTCGATCTTCTCGGCTCCTTTGACCAGCGAGGCATCGCGGTACGAAAACGCGTGGATCGGGATGTTCCACCACGCTGCGAACACGATCCGCTTGAGATCGACGACTGTTCGCTGGTCCGCCGGAGGCAGCGAGATCTCGCAGGTCGGCCGGTCCTGCGAGTAGAAGAACGTCACGCCGCAATAGTCGTTCAGCAGGTCGTTGCCGGTCGGGGCGTGCTCGATGGTCTGGAGGAGGCTCTTTCGATAGGCGTAGGCATCGCCCAGGAAGAGCCGATAGGCCCCGGTCCGGCCCAGGTGTTTCTTGTAGTCGAGGCAGCCGCTCAGGGGGAAGGATCGTCGCGTCTCCCACCGGCCGGCGACGTCGTACCAGCCGCCATTGTAGAAGTCCTCGGAGCCGGTGCCGTGGATGACGAGTTCGCCGTCGAGGGTCGTCTGGTCGTCGCCTTCGAAGAAATACGTGTTGCCGGATTCGAGGCCCTGCGACTGCTGGATGCACGCGACGAGATGGCCGCGGCCTTCGGTCTCGACGAACGTGAAAGGCTTGCCCTTGGTCGTCGGGTTCTCGCGACGCCACAGGGCGTAGAACCTGCCTTCATTCTTCTGGCGGGCGATGGGGACGAACAGCACCTCCGCCTGCACCGAGACGCTTCTATCCAGTCCCGGTTCGGCGTACAATTCAACCCTCGCCGACTTGTCGAACGGCATCGGGAAATAGCAGTAACTCACGCCGTCTGCGGCGCCGAACAGCAGCGATTTGGCCGCGGGTTCGCCCCAGGAATAGCCGAAGAAATCGCCCGCAGGACAGGCGATTGCAGGCTGTGCGTCGCCGTCCCAGAAGGCCCGCAGGACGATGTCCCGTTTCTTGCCCGCCATCGCGTCGGCGGGGGACAGTCGAATGCCGACGATTCGCCCTGGTCGGTCCACGTCGAAGATCGTCGAGGCCTTGCCCGACTCCAGGTTCACTTTGGTCTTGATCGTCTCGACCTTGCCGCCTTCGGGGACGACGTACGCGCTGACGTCCTTGCCGGCTGAATTGAACAACTCCTTCGCCTTTTCCACCTGCTTACGCTGTGGGTCGGTGGGTTCGGTCGTGAAGCTCTTGATGCCCATTCCCTTGGGATACGTCGCGAAGTTGATCTGATAGAACTGCGTCCGCTCGGCTCGGAGAAAGACTTTGCAGGACTTCTCGTAGGGCAGCGGGACGTAGCTGTAGAACCCGCCGGCGCCGAATCCGACCAGGGGGCGCGGGAACGCAGGGTGTACGCCCAGGAACAGGTCGCGATACTTCACGCGGACTCGCGGCTCGGTTTCGCCGTCGAAGTAGAACTCCAGCGTGTCGTCGGTCGGGGTGGGCGTCCAGACGCGGTAGATCACGCCGGGGCCCTCCAGATCCGCCAGGACGAGTCCGCCGGGCTCCTTGCGGACGAAGGAGTATTCGCCGCCGAAGCCGTCGTTGTTGCCGCCGGTCCGGTCGTAGCTGGAGATGCACGCGACCTTGACGGACTCCCTGAACGCCGGCAGCCGATCCAGGCGGTACAGCTCCTGAATTCCAGGGACGAAATCCTCCGCGGCCAGGCACGTCGCGGGGACCACAGACAGCGTCAGCAATGCGATGACAAAGCGGTTCACACGGATCTGCAATCGACGGCTCATCTCTACTCCCTTCCAGGTACGGTGACAAATCTCAGACGCTCCGACTGGCCGATATGTCGGGCATTGTAGCGGACGAGCAAAGGGCCGGCAACTGCCGAGCTTGTGCTGAAATGGGCATATATGCCTGGCTGCAGGGTGTGACTTATTCTCCTGGCACGCGGTCCCTTCCTGGCGATAGAGGCGGAGGAAGGGACGGACTGATCCGGAATCCGCCGCTGTGCGGCGGGAGTTTTTCGCGTTGGAGCCACCAGCAACAAGGGTGCTGCGCACGCCCTTGAGCGAGCGTTTCGCTCGCCGATCAAGCTGGAGGCCCAAAGGCGCAAAACTCCCCAGGCAGGTCCGCTTCGGGCCTGCATTCAACCCTCATGGGAAAGGAACCTCTCCCGCGTGCTCGCGCGCCTTCGGCCTGCCGCAGAATCCGGGCACAACCGTTCGCAGCGTGTCCGGTAGAAATGGTTTGCAGCGTCGCGAGGTTTTCGGCACAATAGCGGGCATCGTGTGACAGTCAGGGAACGATGCAGAATCGAGGAATTCTCCATGCAAAGCGACGTTTTTCGTTGGACCTTCCGTTGCGTGTCCGGCCTCGCTGTTTTGTCGACGCTGTTTCTCCTGTCCGATGCATCCGCCGGCATGCGTGGCGGGCCGGCCGCCGAGAGCGACGATCTGCGACCGGCTTTCGAGAAGTGGGGTCTGGGCCCTCGCGTTCAGGGCAAGCGAAACACCTGCTCGGTGTTCACGGTGACAGGGGCCTTGGAGTACGCGATGGCGAGCAAGACCGGCCGTGCGACGAGGTTCAGCGTCGAGTATCTCAACTGGGCGTCGAATCAGGCCGCCCACGACAGCGACGACGGCAGCTTCTTCTCGGACGCCTGGACGGGATTCGCGGTCCACGGCGTCTGCCCCGAGGAGGATGTGCCGTACCAGGAGAAGTTCGATGCCGCGCGGACGCCCAGCGAGGCCGCGAGAGAACACGCGAGCCGACTATGCAACGCCGGCCTGCGTCTGCACTGGATCAAGCGGTGGGACCCGGAGACGGGACTCTCCGACGCGGAGTTCGTCGCGATCAAGCGGGTGCTCAATCAGCAGTGGCCCGTCTGCGGCGGATTCCGCTGGCCGAAGAAGGTCGAGTGGAAGGACGACGTCCTGGAAATGAGGCCGCCGGAAGGGGTCTTCGACGGCCACAGCGTGCTGATCGTCGGCTATCGGGACGACGCTTCGCAGCCGGGCGGCGGGGCCTTTGTCTTTCGCAACTCCAACAACAACGGTCGCGAGGGCTGGATGACCTACGAATACGCCCGCGCGTACATGAACGACGCGGTGTGGATCGACTATGATCCCGAGTTCGGGAGCACGCCGACCGATCTGCTCAATCCGCTCGGCTCTTTTCCCAAGGGTCGCAATCGTCGCGTGTCGAGCAACCAGCAGCCCGGCTGGCACACCGAGAATCTCGACATGACCTGGCTCATGCCCGGCGAGTCGGTCAACATGCCGATCCTCGAAGGGCCCGGCGTCATCACGCACATCTGGATGACCAGCCACGCCGGCTGGGTGGGCGAGCTCAATGCCCTGGTGCTTCGGATCTATTACGACGACAGCAAGGAACCCGGCGTCGGGGTTCCGCTGGGCGATTTCTTCGCGGTCGGGCATGGCAAGCCCGCGTCCGTCGAGAGCATTCCCGTGCAGGTTTCGCCGACCGGGTCGCTTTCGTGCTGCTGGCGGATGCCGTTTCGAAAGAACGCGCGGATCGTGGTGACCAACGACAATCCCGACCGCTCGACCGGTCTGTACTGGCAGGTGGACTGGATGCAGTTGCAGGACCTGCCGGCGGGCACGCCGTATTTCTATGCCCGCTATCGACAGGAATACCCTGCGGTCGCAGGTCGTGACTATCTGCTGGCGGACCTGACGGGCAGCGGCTGGTATGTCGGGACGGTAATGTCCGTGACGCTGGGCCAGAGCGGCTGGTTCGGCGAAGGCGACGACTTCTTCTACATTGATGGCGAGACCGTCCCCAGCCTCCAGGGCACCGGCAGCGAAGACTACTTCAACGACGCCTGGGGCTTCCGCACGCGGACCGGTCCCTGGTTCGGCCAGCCCCGCTGGGCGGGTGAAATCCCCGGCGACAGCGGCGTCTGCTACCGCTGGCACCTGCCCGACCCGGTCTACTTCGCCAAGTCGCTCAAAGTCGAGATCGAACATCGCGGCAACCTCGACGAGTCCGAGGACGGGTTCTTTCTCGAACGCCCCGATTTCTTCAGCAGCGTCGCCTACTGGTATCAGACGGGCCAACCCAGGACCACCTTCGGTCCGCTTCCCGGCTGGCACGAGCGGCGGGTCCCCTGGGAGCAGCACCATCTGGTGAAGGCATTCCGCCACGCACAGACCTCGGGCAAGGCCAAGGTTCAGGTCCAGACGCAGGGTTTCTTCGGCGCCCGGCCTGTGCTCCTGTGGCCCAACGACGAGCCCGGCGCGTCGCTCACGCTGCCTTTTGAGCTGTCGCAGGCCGGCCGTTTCGCGGTCCGACTGACCGCGGCCAGCGGTCCCCGCAATGGCGTGTACGATGTCGAGCTGGACGGCAGGAAGGTTCTCACCGCCGACTTCCGCGCGTCCGAGGAAGGCGAGACGGACCTCGCGCTCGGGACCCACGAATTGAGCAAGGGCAACCACACGATCCGCTTCCGCGCCGGAAGCGACGCCGGCCGGATCGGGTCGCTGGGCGTGGAGGTCCTGCGGTTCTTGAAGTTGCCGCCCGAGGCCCGTCGGGAAGAGAAGACGCACCACGAGGCCCACTTCATCCGTCTGGGCATCGGCCGGGCTCTCTACGCCTATAGGCTGGCGTTTGACGCTTTGCCCGACTCGTTGGAGACGCTGGTCGAAAAGGGCTTCATGAGCGAACGGTACCTCCGCGACGAGAACAATCTGCCCCTGAAAGTCCGGCGCGAGGGCGACGCCATGGTGGTCGAAAGCCCCGGCAAAGACCGCTGGAAGCACAGTTGGCAAGGCCTCGACGCCCGACGATGATGGTCCCCGCCCGTTTGGCCGGAATCGAGTGACGGCCGAGACGCCCAAGTCTCTGGGGGCCAGCCCCCAGACCCTTGGCATTTTACGCATTGGACCAGCAGCATGATAGCCTTGGAGGTCTGTTTTGCGGAGGGGTGTTTTGTGGAGGTTCCGAGGCGTCTTCCTGCAGCCCGACTATGGCGTCACGATCGCGGCCGGGCCATGCTTGATATTCTCATGCTGCTGGCGCAAGGCGGAAAATGCCGGGGTCTCAGGGGCAGAGCCCCTGGCACGAACGGTCCGCCTGCATCGGGAATCGAATCCGCTTCGAGATATCCGATTGGAGCCTGGGGCGAAGCGCACGTAAGAATCAACAGACGGCGCCGAGGTGAGGCTGGACATTGCCACAGCCCGGATGAGTCGATCCGATAGTCAACTTCTGCAATTTGGAATGCCAGGCGGCTGATCGGTCGCGTACTTCACGAAGAACTGCATTTCATCTGCTTCGCCGACGAAGGTGTAGGTGAGGACTACCCGCTTGTCGTCTGGGAACATCGCTTCCTTGCGTGAGACAAGAGACTCGAACGCTTGTTCCACCCCACGAGCCGACTGTCCGGGTTTGATCGACTTGTCCAACAAGTCCTTGATGAGAGCGGGGCGTTCGTCTTTTGGCATCAAAGAAAGGTTCCAGCAAACCGTCGCGATCACAAGCGACAAGCGACGATCGGCATCGTCCCGTGCGGAATCAAGCAGAGGCTGAGCTAAACGCTCGATCGCCTCGGACAACTTGTTTTCGACGGGAAGAGCCTGTTTGACCCACAGAGGAATTGCGTCGTACTTTTGCGCTTGTCTCTTGAATTTTCTCAGTGCGTTACTCAAATCAGCCTCCTGAGAAGTCCGTCTGCCAGGGGTAACGGGTCAGTCGAGAGGTGAAGATGAGAAGAAGGGAGGCGCGCCGGACGGGTGGCTTGCCTCTGCCTGCAGACATTTGTGGCAAGAGCGCCGGAACTTTAACTCCCAGATGCGTCTCGGTTCACGGGTCGCCCAAAGCTGCAGCTCTTAAAGGGTTAGAGTGCCTGATCCCCGCGCATCAAGGACGCGCTTCCCCACATGACCTTACCTACGATAGATAAGTATCTGCCTATCGTAGTCATAAGTACCTCCATTCTCGTGCTAAGCACGCAGAGGGTTGGTCATGGCAGGAAGGCACGTCGCCTCCCTTGTTTTCGTCTTCACTTTTCAAACGGACCCACTGTCCACAACGCCTGCCGAGAGGCGATGATCTCAAGAGCATCCCATCGAGTTTCCGCAGTTGAAGCATTTGTAGCAGGTTCCGTTGCGGACGGTGATCGAGCCGCAGATGTCGCAGGCCGGGGCGTCGTCGCCGAAGTGTTCGAACTGCGAATTGAACTGCTGCATCATAGCGGCTTCCGCCTGGGTCCCGTCTTCGGCGCCGACGGTGGCGACGATCGGGACGCTGACCATCGGGCCGATCCGAGCGGGCTTGCCGCCGATGCGGTCCATCGGCAACGTGCCGGTCGCCTTGACCGGAACGGTCTCGGGCCTGGCCTCAGCGGTCTTGACCTTCTTGTTGTTGCCGCTGTTGCCGCCGACGGCCTTGGCCTCGGCGATCTTGTGCGCCAGGTCCTTGGTCTTCTCGACCAGTTCGCGGGCGGTCGTGACCGTCTTGGTCGACACGGCGGCGCCCGGGGTCCGGTTGGGCAGGTTCTTGTCCGCGTAGCCGGGGATGAACTGCAGGCCCAGCCAGCAGAAGATGTAGTCGATCAGGCTCTTGGCGAACGGGATGTCCCGGTTGCTGGTCATGCCGGAGGGCTCGAAACGCGCGTGGCGGAACTTGTCCACCAGCGTGATCAACGGAACGCCATACTGCAGGGCCATCGACGTGCACGTGCCGATGACGTCCATAAGGCCCCCGACGGTGCTGCCCTCCTTGGCCATAGTGATGAACAACTCACCAGGCTGACCATCCTCGTATAGCCCCACCGTCAGGTAGCCTTCATGGCCTGCTACCGAAAATTTGTGTGTCAGGCTGTGCCGCGTGTCGGGCAGCCTTCTGCGGAACGGACGACCCGCCGGAACCTCGGCTGCCTTCTTGGCCTTCTCGTCCTTGTGCTTGTCCGTTTGAACGGGCTGGAGACGCTTGGACCCGTCCCGATAGATCGCCACGGCCTTGAGACCCAGCTTCCAGCCTTCGATATAAGCGGCCTGGATCTCCTCGGTCGTACTCTCCTTGGGCATGTTGATCGTCTTGCTGATCGCCCCGGAGATGAAGGGCTGCACCGCCGCCATCATTCTCAGGTGCGCCGTGTAAGAGATGAACCGCTTGCCGTTCTTGGGCTTGAAGGCGCAGTCGAAGATCGGCAGGTGGTCCGCGGAGAACCTGGGCGCCCCTTCGATGGTCTCCTGCTTGTCGACGTGGTCGCAGATGGCCTTGATGTCTTCGGGTGAATACCCCAACCGTTCGAGGGCCATCGGGAGCGTCTTGTTGACGAGCTTGAGCATGCCGCCGCCGGCCAGGAGCTTGTACTTGATCAACGCGATGTCCGGCTCGACGCCGGTGGTGTCGCAGTCCATCATGAAGCCGATTGTGCCTGTCGGCGCCAGTACGGTGACTTGGGCGTTTCGAAAACCGATCTTCGTCCCGGCGTCGATGGCTTCATCCCAGGCGTCCTTGGCGGCGTTTCGCAGGTAGTCCGGGCAATGCGTCTCCGGCAGGTCATGGGCATGCTGGCGGTGCATGTTGATGACCTTGAGCATGGGCTCTTTGTTCTTCTCGAAATCCTCGAAGGGGCCCTTGAGCTGCGACAGCTCCGCGCTGGCTGCGTAGGCGGCGCCGGTCATGATCGCACTGACAGCCGAGGCCAGCGACCTGGCCTGGTCGGAATCGTAGGGCAGAGCCAGGCTCATGATCAACGAGCCCAGGTTGGCGAAGCCCAGTCCCAGCGGCCGGAAGCGGTGGCTGTTGATTGCGATCGGCTTGTCGGGGTAGCTGCCGTTGTCGACCAGGATCTCCTGTGCGATGATGAACAGGCGAACCGCCTTCTTGAAGGCTGCGACGTCGAACGACCCGTCCTCCCTGCGGAACTTCATCAGGTTCAGCGACGCCAGGTTGCAGGCGGAATCGTCGACGAACATGTACTCGCTGCAGGGGTTCGAGGCGTTGATCGGCCCGGAGTTGGGGCAGGTGTGCCAGCGGTTGATCGTGCTGTGGTACTGGACGCCGGGGTCGCCGCAGACTCGCGTGCCCTCGGCGATCAACTGCATCAACTCGCGGGCGGAGTGCGAGTCCACCTTCTTGCCGGTCGTGACGGCGTAGGTGCTCCAGGTGTCGTCTTTCTCGACCGCCTGGAGGAACTCGTCGGTCAGGCGGACCGAGAGGTTGGAATTCTGGAACATCACGCTTTCATAGGCTTCATTATTGTGCTCGCCATTGTAGCCGGCTTCGATGAGAGCCCAGGCCTTCTTTTCCTCGACGGTCTTGCAGGTGATGAACTCCTTGATGTCGGGGTGGTCGATCTTGAGCGACTGCATCTTGGCGGCCCGTCGGGTCTTGCCGCCCGACTTGATGACCGCCGCGATCTGATCGTAGACCCGCATGAAGCTCAGAGGGCCCGAGGGCTTGCCGCCGCCTGCGAGCTTCTCGCGACTGCTTCGCAGGGTCGAAAGGTCGGTTCCCGTTCCCGAGCCATGCTTGAAGAGCATCGCCTCGGAGGTCGCCAGACGCATGATGTCCTCCATCGAGTCCTTGACCGACTGGATGAAGCAGGCGGAGGCCTGGGGGTGCTCGTAGCTGTTCTGGCAGGGGACTGCGGTCCTTTCCTGCGGGTCCCAGCGATAGTTGTGCTTGCCGCCGGCGATGCCGTAGACGTCGTAGAGGCCCACGTTGAACCACACGGGGCTGTTGAACGAGCCATACTGGTTGACGCACAGCCAAGTCAGCTCATTGTAGTAGGTTTCCGCCTGCTCCTGGGTGGCGAAGTAGCCGTCCTTGAGGCCGCGATCCGCGATGGCCTTGCAGACGCGATGGACGAGCTGTTTGACGGAATGCTCCCGCTGGCCGCCCTCGGCGTCGCCGTAGAAGTACTTGCTGGCGACGACCTTGGTGGCCAGTTGGCTCCAACTGATCGGGACCTCGATATTGTCCTGCTCGAAAACCGCTTCGCCGGTGTCGCTGGAGATCTTCGCGGCCCGCGTTTCCCATTCGATCTGCTCGAAGGGGTGCGTGCCGGGGGTGGAGAAGAACGGTTCGATCGTCAACCCTTTGCCGTTTTCGGATTGGGGGGCTTTCTTCGCTCGCACACGCTCACTCTTGAACGGGTTCTCAGGGTCGAACTTGTAGGACATTACGCGCCTCCGTGCTGACAATACGACACTACTACATATAGTTAGGGATAGCTGGGCCCGGCCCAGATATAGTTGCTTGCTGCTTACAAACGGTAAAGGCAGATTAATGACCGGGGCTGCGCGTGTAAAGGTCTAAAGCCAAGAAATTTCTCGTCGGATCGGCGGACCTTCTTCTTAACCCTTGCGATTGCTGAATCTACGGTTCGAAAAAAAAATGCGCCAAGCGAGATCCCTGCCTCCCATCCGTCGGATTTGTCGGACACCCCGTTGGAGAAGAGCCGTTTCCGTCTCGCGGCAGGCCCATCCAACAGATGTCTCCGAGGGCGTGAAGGCACAGGGGCAGAGCCCGGCCAAGTAACTGCCTGAATGTGAATTCACTCCATGTCGAGTCGGAGCGGCCTTCAGGCAGGATGGATTCGCCTGTCTTGCAGGCGATTTCCTATTCGATCCGGATTACAGATGGATTTTGGGACCCCTGCCATTGTATAATACAGGCTCAATCGGGGAACAGTTGGCCCGATGGATGCATCTTGATCGCAAAAGCCCGAGAAGATTTGTGAGAAGGAGGACCTCGGCCATGCGTAAATATCGCGGATTCACGCTCATTGAGTTGCTTGTCGTCATTGCAGTGATCGCCATTCTCATGTCGGTCCTGATGCCGGCTCTGCACCGCGCCCGCGAAGGTGGAAAGCGGGTGACGTGCCTGAACAACCTCAAGCAACTGGCTCTGGCCTGGAACCTGTACGCCGACGAGAACGGCGACAAGATCGTCAACGGCGCCACAGGGTTCAGCAACCAGAACATGGCCTGGGGCGACCACCGCAACGAACTCTCCTGGATCGACGGGTATCATCCGCTGCCGACGGAAACCGAGCTCCAAATCGAGGATATCCGGCGGGGCGCTCTGTTCCCCTACACCAAGAATGTGGCTCTCTACAAGTGCCCCACCGGCAAACGGGGCTATGCCCTCACGTACGCGATTATGTTCTCCATGAACGCGGTTAATCATACAGCGACTCAGGGAGTCAAAGGGGCCCACGTCAAGAAGAGGACGGAGATTCGTCCGAATCTGGCTCAAAGACTCGTCTTCATCGATGAGGGAGCCATGACCTCGGACGCGTACGCCGTCCACTACAACCAGGAACGGTGGTGGGATGACCCGCCGGTTCGCCATGGCGACGGCGCGACCGTGTCTTATGCCGATGGGCACTCCGAGTATTGGAAGTGGAAGGGCGTCGACACGATCAAACGCGCCAGGAGCCAGGCGGACGTCCACACGGGCGACTGGACGCCGGAAAGCAATGACGGGTACACCGACCTCTACGATATGCAGAGGGGCTGCTGGGGCAAACTGGGCTACAAGCCCTCGCGGTAGCGTCAGTCCTTTCCGACGGTGAAGACCGCTTCCGTCAGGGCGCTCCAATTCCCGTCGATGACAGTGCGTGCGCTGATCCGTATGGCTCGATCGATTCTTATCGGGCCTGAGTAGGAGATCGCGGCGGCGGACGAGCCGCTCGACCGGGCGGCAGTGCTCTCCACAGCCTCCAGAATTGCCGAGATCAGGAAGTCGCTGCTGTCCGTGGCGGAGTTCATGCCGTGGATCGCCAGGATGTTCTCGCCTTGGCGAAACGAAGCCAATCCCTGCGGCGTCGCGAACACCTCCGCGTCGTCGCCTTCGTGGGTGCCAAAGGACCCTGAATCCCACGTTGGAGCCCCCTGGAACAGGGCCCGCCGGATCTCTACGCCGTTGAGGTAGGCCACGAACGCATCGTCGTAGCGAATCCTGAGCGTCATGTGATCGAACCTGGCGGGATCGGTCGCCAGGTGGAAGGGGATGCGAACGCAGCAGGTTCGGTTCTTCGCGTACATCAGGTCGTGGACATCGAGTCCGATCAGCGGTTCGTATCCTCCACTGCGTTCATACCCCACGCCCCCGGGAAGGCCTTCCGTGAGCAGCCACGAGGAGTCGCTAAAGGGCGAATCTCCTTTCCACGCGTCGCTGATGGGGTGGGTGGGGACGAGCACACGCTTGGGTGCCCCCTCGGAAACCAGCGTATGTACGACGGTTTGGGGTTCCTGTGCCGGTTGGCGGGGGTCTGTGCCGTCGAGCGTGTACCAGATAACGCCGGCTGGTGCCAGCAGTGCGAGCTTGCCGCCGAGAGTTACCGGACCGCCGTGCTGGGGCGCTCCATCGACAAGGAAGGCGGGAGCGTCGAGACTCGGATACAGCCCTCGCGACCTGAACTGTTCGAGGACGGTTTCCGTCCGGCGGGGGAAATACTCGTCGAGAACGCGGTTCTTCGCCGGGTTCCAGTGGTCGTCGCGCGTGTACAGGGAAAAAGGGCCCCATTCGTAGGGGTGTACATCCCGGCGGTAGTCGCCCCAGCGGGCAGACTCGGCGACGACCGCCAGTTCGATCTCGTCGGCCAAACGAACCCATCGTTCGGCGTTGCGCTCGGGGGTGAGGACGCCCCCCTGGGACAGATGCCTCTGGACGCGGTCGCCAAAGCGGACGCGGAACTCCTCGATGTCGTCCAGGCAGTCGAACAGGCCGGTGGGGTCGGGATCGGGATTGATGGGGTTGTGGTTGTTGCTCTCCAGCGTCCGCTCGGCGTTCAGGCTGTAGAATCGCCAGAGCCTCTGGTCCGGCCCGCCTCCGACGGCGCGCCAATGGCCGCTCGGTCGCAGATCCTGTGTGGCCGCGAACCCGTTGAGGATCGACCAGTCGATGAAATTGTCCACGTCGAGGATGTCGCAAATCCTGTCCCAGTCGCGACTTGCGACGGTGTTCTGCAACTGGAGCCAGGCATCTGTCGTGCCTTCGATCAGTCGTCCCGCCTCGCGACCGCCATAGGCCGGATCGCCTTCCACCACGTCGAGTCCGGCGGTGTGGCCCTTCTGGTAGCGGGCACAATGGTTTGCATCCACCTGTTCGCCCAGGTTGTACAGGCCCCAGTAGATGCCGTTGAGGTACAGGTGGACATAGAGGCCTCTGCCGGCATCCGCCTGTCCCATTCCCAGCAACGAATCTCGCATCCACTGATCGCGCATGTACAGCGCGCGCCGTCGTTGGTCGACCGCCCAGTGAAGCCAACTGTTCTGATAGAAGCCCTGCAGTCGGAGCGAATCGAAACTCTCGACGGGACTGCCGTCGAAGAGGGGATAGTCCAAGCGATTGGAGCCGTACCGGCTGTCGAATCGCAGCTCGAAGCTGTGCTTGGGGCATTTGAGCGGGTCGCGGCTCTCATCCCCCTGGATTCGAAGCCCGCAGTGGACTTGGAGTCCCTTCGCACCGTCGGCTGTGAACAATTCGAAGGAAACGGGACGCTCCCAGCCGCCGCCTGTGCTTGGGTGGCCTGTGTAGATGTAGATGCCTCCGGCTTCCGCGTCCCGGCTGTGGCCGAAGAGCGCGTCCCTGCTCGTGACGAGCGAAACCGTCGGGATCGACAGGAGAGCGTCCTGCATCAGGTTCGCATAGGCCGGACGGAAACAGATCTCGGGGTCCATCTCGTAGTCCGCCGGGAGGCCGCCGTACCAGGTGTCGGGATAACCCTGGGCGAGAACTTGTTTCTGGGTGCGGGCGATCACGTCGTGGAGGAAGACATAGGTGTGCGTGACCACTTCGCTGGGAGATCGGCCTTCCCTGGTGGCTTGGGCCCGAAGGCAGGTTGTGCCTGTGATTCGCAGGGGCGCGGTGTAGATTCCGCCGGCGGGGGAGGCTCCCGAGTCGCCGTCAGGTTCGCTGCCGTCGAGGGTGTAACGGATCGTCGCCTCCGGCGTGTCGCAGGTGATGGCGACCTCGAACGAGGCATCGCAGAAGCCTCGTTCCCGGCTGAACCAAGGGGCTGCGACCCGGTCCGAGGTCTGTCCAAGGCCCGACGATCCGAGCATCAGGATTGCCAAGAGCGATGCAGAGACGACTCGTTTCAATTCACACCCTCACCTCACGTAATGCCACTATGGACTGGCTCTTCCCGGCGAGGGGATGGCCGCCCGCCAGTTCTCGGGGTCGTTGCCGTAGGCATGGGGATCGATTCGATGGAGCGACTTGCCCTGGCCATCCGCCTCGACCGGCCAGGGGTCTACGCCGGTTGCGAAATCCTGCGGATGCGAGCCGTCGCTGTACGAAATCCGATCCACACGAATCCACTCAATCTTGCCTTCGTCATCGACGTTGAACGGCCGGCTCAACTGGATTCTCTCGCTGCCGTTGGTCAGTCTGCCGATATCCCAAGCCAGGACCTTTACGCTCGCAGGCACGCTGTATCTGCTGTTGAGCAGGCTCAGATCCTTGGCCAAGATCAGATACTGACCTGGCGCCAGCGTCACAGGCGGATCGCTCGGAAACAGCAGTTCGATCGCCGGGTCCTGAGGATCGTCGGTGAACCGCCAGGGAAGCTGCTTCTCTGCATCATACAGCGTCACGGCTGCATCGCCG
This sequence comes from uncultured Phycisphaerales bacterium, assembly GCA_937927975.1. Taxonomy (GTDB): domain Bacteria; phylum Planctomycetota; class Phycisphaerae; order Sedimentisphaerales; family Anaerobacaceae; genus PLanc-01. The sequence continues at coordinate 7,938 of CALEZT010000294.1, read as the reverse complement.
ATGTTGAGCAACTCCACGTATTCGGCGTCGGGCTGATCCGCCGGATGGTACATGATCTCGGTAATGACGACCGGCCCGACGAGCGGAGCGGCGTTGGCCTGTCCCGGCGTGGGCTCCGCCAACGCAACGAAGTTGTACGTTCCCGTGCTCTTCTGCCAGCGGCCCAGCGAGACTCCAGGCTCGGAGGCGTCGAACTTCTCCTTTTCGCTGTAGCCGGTCAGAATCCCATCCAGGCCCGAGTGCAGATAGACGGTTTCGCCGTCTTTGGCCAGGCCGAAGCTCTTGCGAGAGCCGGGATCGGCCGAATTGCCGAAGTGCTGATCCTGTGTAAAGACGATGTACCCTTTGGCCGGGATGCTTGTGCCCTGGGCGATCCGGTACTTGGTCAGGTCGTTGCCGTCGTCGGAGAGGAACCAGCCGCCGAGGTCGATCGAGCGGTCGGTCGTGTTGTACAGTTCGATCCAATCGGAGCCGCCGGAAGGATTGGACAGGATCTCGTTGATTACGACCGAGCCGGGCTCAGGGACCAAGCCGTTGTCGTCTGTGCCCGGCGAGCCGCCTGCCAGGGCGCTCGGCCGCCAGGCGCTCTTATTGCCAGGGTCGCCTGTGCGTGGATCTCGCATCGTCAACGAGAACCCAAGCCCATCGGTCAGATCGAACCAGTTGTCCTTGTATTCGAAGCTCTGGATGACCTGCCCCACGGCGTCGAGCAGTTCGAGCTTCTCGCCTGCATTGTCCAGGCTGCCTGTGTACTGGCCGACCACCGGCAGCTTGTTGCCGTAGACCGCTTCAAAAGCTGTAAGGTCTTTGACCAGAAGGCAGTAACCTTCCGCAGGCAGGTCGAAGGGGGGGAAGGTGAACGTGATGCCCCTGGCAAAACGCACGAGGTTCAGGTTGAGGTTCTGGGAGCCGACGTTGGTCAGCTCGATGAACTCGGCATTGGGATCGCCGGCCGGATGATAGTGAATCTCGCTGATCCGCAGGCTCTGGGCCACAGGACCGACCGCAAAGACCGCTTCGTTCAGCGCGCTCCAGGTCGTGCCGCCCAGGGTCCTGGCTTTGACGCGAGTGGTCTTGTCCAGGGTGATCGGGCCGCTGTATCGCAGAGCGGTCAGGGACACGCCGACAGGATCGTTCCCACCCAGGGTCTTGCTTGCCACCAGTTGCGCGGAGAACAGGAGGTCTCTGCTGGCGCTCGATGAGTTCATCGCCTGGACCGCCAGGAGGTTGTCGCCCGATCGCAGCTTGGAGAGATGCGTCGTGACGTCGAAGAGTTCGAACACCACCGCGGCTGAGTCGGAAACCGAGGTCCCGGTCGCGGAGTTCCATGCGGGAGCGCCTGTGACGTTTTTCCTGGCGATCTCCGTTCCGTTCAGATAGGCGACGAAACCATCATCGCAGCGGACGTTCAGAGACAGGCCGGAGAAAGAGGCATGATCGTCGGATGCGACGTTGAACGGGATGCGAATGTAGCAACTGGAGTTGCGTTGGTACATCTGGTCCGCCAGATCGATGCCGATGTAGGCCTCGAACCCGCTTTCGAGCTCATAGCCGACGCCGCCGGCGCCGCGGATCCATGCGGAATCATCGAACGCAGCGCCGCCTTTCCAGGCGTCGGAGATCGTCGCGGTGGGGACCAGCGCCTTTTTCGGCGCATTTTCTTCCAGGATCGTTTTACCGACGATCGTCCCGCCGGCCGAGCCCGCAATCCTCGGGTCGGAGCCGTCCAGGGTGTAGTAGACGACGTTGCCGCCTTCCATGGTCAGGCGGTGCGACGATGCGACGGGCCCGCCGTGCTGCGGCGTCCCGTCCACGTGGAAGACGGGAGCGTCGATGCTCGGATACAGCCCTGCGGCACGGAGTTGGCCCAGGACGATGCCGGTCCGCTGCGGAAGGTAGGTGGTGAGAATCCTGTCCCGCATCGAGATCCAGTGCGCCGGGGTGACGTTGCTGCCGTTTTGGTCCGCCCAGCGAGCTGCTTCGGGGATGATCGCCTGCTCGATGCCGCCTGCCAGTTGCGCGTACCTCGCGATCAGGGAATTCGTCGTGAGGATTCCGCGATTGAAGAACAGGCGGTGAACGCGGTCGGCGAAGAACAGGCGGTACTCGGGGTTCTCTTTGAGACGCGCGTGGGGCTGTCCGACTTCGCTGCTGAAGTTGCCGGCGGTGAGCATGTTGAAATTCAGGGGCGATCGCGACGTGAGCATCACGTCCTCCGCGTCCCAGCAGTAGAACTTGAAACCTGTGCTGGCGGCGGTTCGGTCCCGGCCCAGCCAGTAGTTGTTCCAGGGCCAGTCCCAGTTGCCGCCCCAGACGTTGACGAGGATATAGTCCACGTAGTTGGGCAGATCGAGCAGGCAGGGGTACTCGGCTCGGCGCCGGCCGTCGAGGCCTTTGCCTTGAAGTCTCATCAAGGCTTCATAGGACCTGCCCGCCTCCTGGCACAGGGAGAGCATCTGATTGAGCGCGGTGCGGTCGCCCTGGTCGACGGTGAAGCTCTTGTGTCGCATTACGTCCCAGTCTTCCTTCAGTCCGCCGTAATAGCTGCTGGAGAAAGACCCGTCGGGCCGCTCGCAGGGATTGTAGAGCCCCCAGTACAGGCCGTTGACGTAGAGGTGGACGAAGTTGCCATGGGAGGCGGCGTTGCCGGTGCCGAGCTGGAAATCCCGCATGAACTGGTCTCGCGTGTACTGCACGTTCGATTCGTTCCCGCCCCAGATGTAACCGTCGTTGGCGCCGGCGCGGAGCGTGATGGTGTCGAACTCCTGGGCTGCGTCGTCGCCGAACAGGGGATACCGCAGTTTTGTCGGGCCGTAGATCCCCTTGAACAGCAGGCGAAAGGAGTGTTTCTTGCCTGCCGAGGGCTGTCGGAAATAGCCTCCTTGAATGCGCACTCCGCAATCGGTCTGGAAGCCCTCCGTTCCGTCCGGGTGAATCAGCTCGATCGAAGCGGGCCGTTCCCAGTTGATGCCGCTGTTGCCGGAGTTGGCGTAGATGCCGGTCTGGGGATCGAACAAGTCCTGATTGGTCATCACAATCGACATCGAAGGCAGCGACATCAGGGCGGCCTGCAGTTGGCTGCCGTACTGAGGGTTGGAGAGGATCGCCGGGGCCATTTGATAGTCCGCCGAGCGTGCGCCCCAGGTGGACGGAAAACCGGCGGGCAGGGCCGGCTGCTGGGCGACGTTGGCCGGGAAGATGTAGGTTTGCGTCTGGACCGGGCTGGGGACCCAGTCCTGCAGGACCGCGATCGCCCGAAGGCAGGTCGTCCTGGTGATTCGGATGGGCCGGGTGTACAGGGTCCCGGTGGGCCGACGTCCGCTCAGGAGGTAGGGTCTGCTGCCGTCGGTGGTGTAGTAGATCTCCGCGCCGGGTGTTTTGCATGCGAGGGTCAGGTCGAAGGCGGTGTCGTAGAAACCCCGTTCGTGACTGAATCGGAGGTTCGAAACGACGCCCATCGCAGGCTCGACGTTCGACATCCCCGGCGTAGGGATGGTCAGGAATCGCCAGTCGCCGGTGGCGTCGGGGTATCGACCGAAAGAGACGTCGGAGATCTGGTTGCCGAACGCGATGCTGTCGATGAGCGTGACGCCGTCGGCGTCGTACAGATAGAGAGCGTCGCCGTCTGCGTCCAGGCTGAAGCTCGCGTGGAGCCCCGAATCGGTGGTCCGGCCGTCGGCCCAGATCAGCAGGAATCCGCCGGCCGGGACGGTGGTGAGCCCCGGGGCGTTCGTTGGAATTCGCCACCGTTGGGGGGTTGCGGGATCGTCGCTGAGGTAGAGACCGCCCGCGTTGAAGGGCGAACGGGACCCGTTATAGATCTCGATCCAGTCGTCGTACTGGCCCTGCGGGTCCGCGAGCGTCGATCCGTTGGAAGCCATCAGCTCATTGAGGACCAGGGGTACCTGTCCGCAGGCGGAATGGCTCCAAAGCGACGCGAGAACAACGACCGATATGAACGGCATCCATCCGGCGGACTTACGCATTCTTCATCCTTCCTCACAAGGTCCTCGCCGACCGCTCGCGGTCCCTCCTGCGGGTGCAACCGATATCGAAAAACGCCTTCGAATTATCGAGTATTATAGCCGATTTGATGCCCGCAGGTCAAACGGATTCGCCCCACCCGGTATGCCGTGGAATGGTCTCGCATGCCATCTCCAGTTACAGTCGAGGGGTGTGTTCATCGCTTTGCGGATACCAGCGGGGAGCGCCCGACCGTCTGTTGGGCCTCCCTCCTCTCCCCGCTGGTATCCCTAAAGCGAAAAACGCAACCCCGGACCGAGTCTTGCCATGTGACAACTCCAAGGCCCCCGGATATAATCCATGGTCGATGTCGTGCCAACGGACGAATGCCGATGATGGAATGCAGACCAATCGTATCATCGTTGAAGGAGGATCAATCATGGATCGCTCAGTCTCCCGTCGAACGTTTCTCAAGACCACCGCAGGCACAAGCGCCGCATTGGCGTTTCCCGCGGCCAGCTATGCGAGAATTCCCGGCGCCAACGACCGCATTTCGATCGCCCAGATCGGCTGCGGCGACCGCGGCGTCAACGCCCACATGAAGGGCATCCATCCCTTCGACAAGGAGCAGAACGTCGAAATCACCGCGGTGTGCGACCCCTGGCGTCTCCGGCGAGAGATCGCCTCGGCCCAGGCCAACGAGTGGTACGGCCGACCGGCGCGGAAATTCGTGTCGTATCGCGACGTGGTTGCCCTCAAAGACGTGGACGCGGTCATGATCGCGTCGCCCGATTGCCACCATACGACGCATCTGAAGGCCGCCGCGGAGGCAGGCAAGGACGCATACTGCGAGAAACCGTTGGCGATGGACATGGAGGGGCTCCGCCAGGCCTGCGACGCGGTGAAGAAGGCCGGGACGGTCGTGCAGATCGGGACCCAGCTTCGCAGCCTCCCGAGCTTCGCGGGCTGTCGGGAGTTGTACAAGACCGGAATCCTCGGGACGGTGGGACGGATCGAGCAGTGCCGCAACAACGAGAGGCCCTATTGGTACTCGTATCTCAAGGACGTGAAAGAGCAGGACGTGGACTGGAAGGAGTTCGTGGGCGATCGATCCACCCGACCGTTCGACCCGATCTTCTACTCGGGCTGGTACGGTTACCGCGAGTTCTCCGACGGTCCGACCTGCGGCTACGGCAGCCACTTCCTCGACCTCGTGCACTTCATCACGGGGGCGACCTTCCCGACGAGCTGCGTGAGCCTGGGCGGGACGTTCACCTACAACGACGAGCACCACTTCACCTGTCCCGATCACGTGCAGGCGCTGTGGGTCTATCCCGAGGGGTTCCTGGTGAGCTACTCGACCCTCTGCGGCAACGGCAGCGGCAACAGCTTCAAGATCTTCGGCGACGAGGGCGTGCTCGACATGGTCTCGTGGACCGCGCCGGTCCTGACCGCCGAGGGCGGCGCGAAGCGTTCGGGCAAGATCCGCGGCAAGAACCAGGTGAAGGATGTGCCCATGCCAGACCACTTCCTCGATTGGCTCCAGTGCCTGCGGTCCCGCAAGACGCCCAACGCGTCGATCGACGCCGGCTATCAGCACGCGGTCGCCTGCCTGATGGCGGTCCAGGCGTTCGACAGCGGCAAGCGGACGGTCTACGACGCCGCGAAACGGGAGATCCGAGAAGGGTAATCGAAATGCACCGGCTCTCTTGTCATGCTGAACGCAGTGAAGCATCCGGCCCTCGATGGGAAGCGGCGTTTCGAAACGCGCGCGTTTTCCTCTTCGCGGCCCAGATCCTTCGCTTGGCTCAGGATGACATGCCGGCGTAGACTCTGGATTCTGATGAGAGGGCGAAAATGGACTCCAAAGAACGGCAGATTTCGCGGCGTGAGTTTCTGAATCAAGCGGTTGCGGCGGGATTGGGCGTGGGGGCTGTGACCACGCTATGGCCGGGGCTTGTGTCTGCAAGTGCAGCGTCCGAGGAACCCTACCTGATCGGCTGCTACACGCGGCCGTGGGCGCAGGACGACTATCGCGTGGCGCTCGACGCCATTGTCGAGGCGGGGTACCGATACGTCGGTCTGATGACCACGAAGTCGAAGTCCGGGCTCGTGATCTCTGTGAACACAACGCCCGAGGAGGCCGCCCAGATCGCGGAGGAAATCCGCAAACGCAACCTCAAGGTAGTCTCGGTCTACGGGGGCGATATTCCCGTCGGCAAGTCGCTGGAGGCGGGCATCGAAGGACTCAGGCGACTGATCGACAACTGCGCCGCGTGCGGCACGATGAATCTGCTCATGGGCGGCGTCGGCGACCCCAAGCTCTACGAGCCTTACTACAAGGCGATCGGCGAGTGCTGCGACTACGCGGCCGCCAAGGGCATGGGCATCAGCGTCAAACCCCACGGCGGGCTCAACGCCACAGGGCCTCAGTGCCGAAAGACCGTCGAATTCGTCGGGCACAAGAACTTCGGCATCTGGTACGACCCCGGCAATATCTTCTATTACTCCGACGGCAAGCTCGATCCGGTGGACGATGCCCCGAGCGTCGAGGGGCTGGTCGTGGGCATGAGCGTCAAGGATTTCAAGCCGCCCAAGAACGTCGACGTCACGCCGGGGACCGGGAGGGTCGATTTCCCGGCGGTCTTCGCCAGGCTCCAGGCCGGCGGCTTCAAGAAAGGGGCTCTCGTCGTCGAGTGCCTCGAGCCGGGCGATTTGCCTCACACGTTGGCCGAGGCGAAGAAGACGCGCGAATTCCTGGAGAAGCTGACGGGCCAGAAGTCGCAGCCCCAAACGCCCAAGCCGTTGCAGGCCGGCGTCGCGGTCGCGGACATCACGCCTCCGGTCGGCTATCGCATGTGCGGCTACTTCAACGAGCGGCTCAGCACAGGCGTGCTCAATCCGCTGCACGCCAAGGCCCTGGTCCTTCGCCAGGGCGACACGCGGGCCGCGATGGTCTTCTGCGACCTGATCGGGCTTTCGGTCGATGTCTCCCGGCGGGCCCGCGACCAGGTGGAGCGGGAACTCGGCATCCCGGCCGACAACATTTTGCTCTCCGCCACGCACAGCCACACGGGGCCTCTGTATTTCGACGCCCTGAGAGACCACCTCCACGAGAAGGCCCTGGCCAAACACGGCAGCGATCCCTGTGAGAAGGTGGACTACCCGTCGAAGCTCGTCGAGGGGATTGTCCAAGCTATCAAAGAGGCGGACGCCAAGGTCCGGCCCGTGCAGGCCGAGTCGGTCGTGACGCAGCAGCATGGGCTCTCTTTCAACCGTCGTTTTCACATGAAAGATGGAACCGTCCGCTTCAATCCCGGCGTCCTGAATCCCGACATCGTTCGAGTGGCCGGACCGGTCGATTCCGAGGTGGGCGTGGTCCTGTTCCGCGACGGGCAGACGGCTCTGGCGGGCCTGGTGAACTTCGCCTTGCACCTGGACACGCTCGGAGGCACGCAGTACGCGGCCGACTATCCATATCACGCCGAGCAGACCCTGCGAGAGAAATTCGGCAAGGATTTCACGCTCCTGTTCGGCAACGGCGCCTGCGGCGACATCAATCACATCGATGTCACAAAGCGGGAACGTTTGACGACGGAAACCATTGGCACGACCCTGGGCCGGACTGTGGCGACAGGTCTGGAGCAGGCAAAGAGCATCGCCAGGCCGTGTCTCGCTGTCGGACGCGCGGTGATCGATGCACCTGTGCAACAATTCACGCCCGCCGAGATCGAGCAGGCGAAGAAGGATATGGACAAGATCGGCACACCCGAGATGTCCTTCCTCGATCAGGTCCGCGCGTACAAGATCGTAGACGCCCAGTTGCGAGGCTTGAGCACGCCGCTGGAGGTGCAGGTCTTCCGAATCAGCGACGAGGTCGCGGTGGTCGGCCTGCCGGGCGAGGTCTTTGCGGATCTCGGCCTGGCGATCAAGAAGATCGGAAGAGCACACGTCTGAACTCCAGTCACCGAATAC
>CALEZT010000293.1 GCA_937927975.1 uncultured Phycisphaerales bacterium | reverse complement strand
ACGGCGACCACATCATCGCCGAGTACAACAATGCAGGCACGCTGCTGCGAAAGTACGTCCACGGCCCCTGCGTGGATGAGCCGATCTGCATGATCGAGGCGAGCGGCACCTACGCCGGTACGCATTACTATCACTATGATGCCCTCGGCAGCGTGGTGGGCCTGACGAACTCCGCAGGCAACGTGGTCCAGCTCTACGAGTACAGCGTCTACGGCCAGGTGGCCGCCTCCGACGCCGATCACCCCAACCGCTTCATGTTCACCGGCCGCGAGTTCGACAAGGACACAGGGCTGTATTACTACCGCGCCCGGTACTACCACCCCGAGATCGGCCGGTTCCTCCAGACCGACCCGCTAGATTATCGGGATGGAATGAACCTATATTCATACTGCGGAAATGCTCCTCTGATCTACGTGGATTCATCCGGGTGTACGTATCGAACAAGAACAACCGACAAAGATCCCAAGGGAGAGCCAAACTGGGTTCTTCCGACGGGACGTGTGATGATATTGCCCTATCTCCTCGACCCCACGGCGGTGGCTACATGTGAGAACCTGTCGCAGTACATCAGTGCAGTGAGAGAAGTTATTGGGTGGTCGGGCAATATTGGTGTTGCCGTGAACCTGTTGCGCAAAGAATGGGGCGATGCCATTAAAGACATAACCGATCCCACATCGAAAATGGTGGACATATACCTTGAAGCTATGGAGAACATATCGCGAAACATAGCAGGTGTCATTGGTCAACAGCAGACCGCATGGAGACCATTTATCGAACTGCAGGGTTGGAGGTACAAAAAGGACAATTCGGGGCGGTGGTTGCTAGACGACAATGAGAACTACATAGTGGAAAAGGTGGAAGGCCCTTTCTGGATGGAGGTTCATGGTGTGTATCCCATTGCAGGGGGTGCGGGTTATCAGGATGGTGATAAGGGCTCTAGGGGTTATTTCACTGCAAGGGAGGCATATGCGGCAGCGCTATTGGGCAAAGACTATTATCCTTTCTGGGCGAAGCAGGGTAAAATGCCTACTGGTGCACTTCTGGATAAAGACTATGCTGGTCCGTATTACTCTGGGCATTATGTCTATAAGGGTGACCCGCCAGAGTTCGTAAAGGCTGAATAGCTGCTGAGTGTGAGCAATCTGATATATTCCATAGAGCCTTTTCGCTGGAGAAGTCGCATGATTCGCTGTATTCGATTCGCATACCGTATCCTCTACCTTGGGGTCGTACCGTGTATGCTCTGTATGTTGCCTCTCGGATGCAGGCACCTGAAGGCCGAGTCTGCAGGGTCCTCCTATTCCCAGTCTTCCCCCCAAGGCACTGGGGGGACACGAATTGCCCGCCAAGACCATGGTGATGGCCTGTTACCGTCCGTTCTCACGCTGATCAAGGAAGACACTCAGGTACCGAGTGCCGTGCGGAAACGCGCGGAGTCGGCGTTGGCTCGATCGGCCCTTCCATCTGAGCCGTTCCTTGTGCGTGCGATGCTCTACGACTCGCCCCTCGATAAAACGATCATTCTGCATCCGGTTGCGGTAGACCGACCCGCGGATCTCGCTGGAGTGACAATCAAGGAGGAACGCAAAGCCGCCGATGGGACCGTTTCCACTATCACGGAGGATTACCCCGTGTATACGCGATATCTATCAGCTCCGCAAGAACCCCCTCAGTGGACATGGGTGACGATTCGCACGGAGAGCCAAGAAAAGGATTACGGGCTCTGGGAAGAGTATCTTCTCGATACGATTGACTGGCTGATCTATACGCACATTCAGGGCCACGTTGGTAACAGGGATCATGGCCTTACGATTCCGCCGGTCTGGATATCAATTCCCGAGGAGGATGTGGTGCGAGTATTCGTAGCGGTGTACGACAGGGCAGGAAACCGGTCGGATTATGTAGAGTTGGAAGATCTTCGTGGCGACAAGTACCGGGCTAATACTCTTCGGTATAGGTTGGCCGGCATGATGATGCAATAATGATACTGGGGACAGTCCTGCTCCCGAAGAGCGGGGTCAAGCATGGGAAGAGTAGTGTCAGACCTACACACTTCACAAACGGAGAAGAGCGGGGTCAAGCATTGGAATAGGCCATAGCGAGGGTGACATGACGCGGCCTTTGCCTGCCGCCCCTGCGGCCGGAGGCGATCTTCCGTATGACACAGCCGGTCGGTTACGTTCGCTTGACAATTGGACGAATTCCGGGCAGAATGTCCATCGGAATTGTCGATTGATGAAGGACGCTGGATGATCGAGGCGGGTCTCACACAAAGCCGCAGAGCCGCAAAGGTCGGAATCGAACCCGATCCGGCTGGCCTTCGTGTCTTTGTGCCTTCCTGCGAGTCGATCTTCTACGACCACGACTCGGCCCGCAGCGGGGATATCGGCGACGACCAGGAGACCTGG
>CALEZT010000292.1 GCA_937927975.1 uncultured Phycisphaerales bacterium | reverse complement strand
TCGCGGGTCGCCTTCAAAATTTCAGATTTTGCAGGTGCGCCGAAAGGACACGATTTTATGCACCCTACGACGTTTCAGGACGGTTCGGACTCTGCGACCCGATAGGTCTTTCCGGGTTGTGCGGTAAATGAAATCGCGGATCGTTCGCCGGCTGGTTTGAAGGATTTTACCGTTTCCCCGTCGCACTGAACCTGCATCTCCGCCTTCATTTTCCCAGGGAAAACAACCTTGAATTCACGTTGGAATGCGGATTTCAACTCAACCGAAGTGTTGGTGGGATAGGTCACCTCCAGTTTCCCGAGTTTCAATTTCCGGCCCTTGGCATGGGGCGGGACCACAATCGTCCGGTAGTCCTCCTGAACGCCGTAATGAGTATTCACAAGCATGCTCCAGATGGCGACTCCCCAGCAGTAATCCTTGACTCCCAAACCGAGACCTTCCACACCGTTGTAACGTTCGTGGGCATGGCCGTCATGCTTCCTCACCAACTCCAGCATCTTGTCAGTCATCTCCCTGGCAACGTCGTAATAGCCATAGCGAGCAAGGCCGAGCGCTATCAAATAGTTCGTGGGGGGCCACACGTCACCGCGCCAAAATCCATTCGGGCGGAACGTTGGTTCGTTCATCGCTGAAGTGGTTACCGGATACTTGCTCCAAAACAGCGACGGATCGGTCAACTGTCTGACCAGTTCCCCGGCTTGTTCCGCACTTGCCATGTCGGCCGTCAGAGCAAGAAACCCCTGCAGCGTTCGCACACGGATGAACTTGTCGGTATCCCGGTCCAGGCTGTAGAAGAACTTCGTTTCCGGGTCCCACATCTTTTTGCGGATCGCCTCGGTTCGTTTGGCGAGATTCCGTTCGTACTTTTTCATCATTTCGATGCGTCCGGCTTGTCGGCACATCTCGATCATCGCCCTTTCGGACATGGCCAGGAAACAAGTGTTATCGACGCCTTCGATGTTCCCATACCATGCACCGCCCGTTCCGCGTGTGGGATGCTCTGTCAAACGCAGGCCATCGAGCGTCGGGGTGAAATCGAAGGTTTCAAAACGGGCCGTTTGGACGATATCGGCGATCGAACATTTCTTGTAGGCGCCATATTCGATCAAGCCGTCATCATCCACATCCCGCTCAGTGGCATACCAGGTTAGAAATGAGTCCAAATAGGGCAGGCAGAGATCGAGCAATGCCCGGTCATGGGTCTGGTTGTAAACCATCAGACAACCCCATGCCAGAATCGGGATCTGGGAGAACCCATCCTGCGGCAGATCCGGTTTGGTGGTGCAAGGCACCATACCATAGCGGTACGACCCTTTGGGCGCTTCGGGATTGTTGTCGATCACATTCCAATAATTCCGAAAGATATCGCAGGCCAATGGATCATCATCCAACGGTGCCCACGCATTGAGAACAAACATGGTATCCCACTGCAACTGGCACTTGGCGTAGGACGTGTCACCTGCTCCGGAAATCGAGAAAAACCGGTATGGCAGCCCGGGAAGCGCCGGTTCCCACAATTTGTCAAAGGTGCAATCGACATATAAATCATGCACCAGCTTGGTCAACTCCGGGCTTTCCGTGGATACCTGTTTGGGCAGGTTCTCCCTGGCGCGCCGAACGGTCTCTTCAGCAAGCGTGTAAGTCCTTTCTTTCTTTACCTCTCCCTGCGCGGTATCCGCCCTGGCGGGCCAGACCGCCGCCACAGCCAACCATGCCGTGGCCGCTGCCGCAAGCCAGGAACCAGGAAGACTGTGTTGGGCTTTTCGGTAGATTCGTGAAGGGTTCATGTGCTTTACATTGTGATAGTGTTTCATTTCCCGGGTTCCTTCCAGTGTCATGGCTGTCGTCTATTTCTGTGAAGGCAGTAAGGCCTCTGCAAACGCCTTGCCCATCTGCGCAAAGATCTTCGCACTGCCCAAATAGTGGTAACCGCCATTGGAAGCGCCTTTGAGGATCTCCTTGTCTTTAGACGAAAGGATTTCCTCCAGGCCGAGGTCGAGCTTCTCCTGGTCGGCCTGGGTGATCCCCTCAATCCGCAGATCTATCGCGGCATAATGTTCTGGAGAGTTATTGCCGTACTGGTCATTGGCATAGGCTGCCAATACGTTCTTCCCCTTCTTCAAATATTTGATCTCTTCTTTTCCGAGGACGATCGATCGGTAGTACGGATTGTCCATCCACCAGATGTAATTATGTATTTCATTTCCGTTCAGGTACACTTTGAATCCTTGTCTTGCCAAAATCGCGATGCGATACGAATCGAAGTTGAGGTCGTCAACTTCAAAGGTTGTCCGCATCAGGATGAATTCGCCGTCACCCCATTTCGAGGGGAATTTGTCCAAGGTGATTCCGCTGTGTTTCCAGACGCCCTTTCCGATGGGGGCTTTGCCTTGCGTCCATTTGCTGTCATCGAAGTCGGGCATGTACCAATTCTCCATCCCGGCTGGCAGCGCGATGTCACGGAATCGCCTGTCGTCATATTCTTCCAGCTTGTCCTTCTTCTCAGTGGCATCAATCGTAGCGAAGCGCCAGATCCGGTCCTCTGGCAGAGGTTTGCCAACCGGCTTCCAGTAATTCTCCCATTTCCATTCCCTGTCCAGAGTGCCATCTTTTTTCAATGTGTGCGCCGTACCGACGATATTGTTATACTCGCCCTGCTTGGGTTGCGCGGCTTCGATGGCATGATCCCAGAAGGGAGCGGTCTCAACAGCAATCACATTGCCCTTGAACTCGGGCATGTCGGCCGGAGCGGCCATGGCCTTGCGGAAAATCACATTTTCACTCTCACCACCGACTCCCAGCACGCCGATCACGAATGGCATCTTCGGGGCTGACAAGTCTTTGCGAACATCGCGAATAAACTTGGCCAGCAGGTCTGAATAAAGATCGTATTTTCCAGGTTGGTTGGGGCCGGGATAAGTAGTCCCATCGACCAGGTCGTTGAAACCCTGAAGCCAGACAAAACCGGCCAGTTCGTATCCCTCCTTGGGATCATAGGCGGGGCAGACCCGCTTGGGATCTGCCAGCACCTTCTTAACATGTTCGATCATCATTCGGTAAAATACACCCGTGGCGGCATCCTTTTCATCCTGCCATTGTTTCCGGTCCTCGGCTTTGGGAATTCCGTGGGCGCCCTGGGGGTGCTTGTTCCACAGTTCCTGAATCTCCTTGGGCAGCTTGTATGGCCCGGCACTGGGCGGACGGAATTCGGTGTTGAGTGATCTGCCGCCCCAGGCAGTCTTGATAATCAGAATGGGCTGCTTCAGCTCTTTCTCCATATAGATTCCGAAGGTGAACTCGGGACCGATCTTGCCGCCATCCTTGGTGGGTTGATCTCCACGTGCGCCAAAGCCGGCGGTCAATTTCCCCAGCCCCTCGCCATTTGCACTGCCGTCATAAGGGCCGGTCAAATAGGACATCCAAACCTTGTCACATACCCGTGGGGTTCCATCGGGGTTGCGCATCTCTTTGAGAATGGGCGCCGTAAGGGGATCCTTACCGATATAGTCAAAAGTGCTGATTGCGGCATGTCCTTCCATGTTGGACTGCCCGGCCAGGATGAATACCTTCAGCGGTTTAGCCGCCGCCTGACTGGCGACCCCAGACATCAGGCCGACGACTACTGCAATCATCATCCACTTCACACTCTGTCCGATGGTTCTCATGGCATTCCTTTCTTCATGCGCCAATTTCAATCTGAAGCGTACCGAGCGGGTTTGGTCCAGAACCTCTCCGTCGAGGTCCGACAACCGCGGTTCTCAAGGCGTATCTTGCTCGATGATACGAAGAGTGTCAGGTTGAATCCCTCTCAGTCCTGGATTCCCGCTTCAGCGAGAATGACACCGATGGTCATTCTGTGTCGATCGGTTTGGTAGGTCCCCGTTACTGTCTTTGATGCGAGGGGCGCACTGCGTGAGCCGTGATTCCAGCGAACCTGTATACCCGATGGAGAGGCGTAAGAGGCCGGGCGAGAGGCCAATCCGGTCCTGTTCATCCTGCGGTATTTCCGAGGAGGTGGTCCTGTTTCATGTCGTATCGTTTCTTCCAACTCTTAGCCTGCGAATATGCTCCGGCGTGGTGCCACAACAGCCGCCCACAATTTGCACGGGCCAAGTTTGAGCATATTGCAGGTAACTATCCGGGTCTACGGCGTCCGTGTTGACCCAGCCTTGCGCCTCGTCGGCATAGCCAATATTACCATAGGCAAGGAGCGGAAAATCGGGGCCGCAGATCGCTCGCAACTCGGCCAGCGGTTTGGCCAGAGTGTGAGCCGGGCCGCAGTTCACGCCCAGGGCCTTCACCCCCAGCGGCAACAACATCCCGGCGGCAACCGCCACCGACTCGCCAGACAGGATTCGGCCTTCGCGGTCGCACGCAAAACTGACCCAAGTGGGCCGGCCGGTAATCGTCGCCAGCTTGGCCGCAATGACGGCTTCCCGAATAGAATTCATCGTCTCGATCAACAGCAGGTCAACGCCCGCTTCCACGAGATGACGGATGCGCTCGGAGTGCTCGGCGCGGCATTCGTCATCGCGTGGCACCAGATCGGGGCGATAACAATCTTCCAGTGGGGCCACCGAGCCGGCCACTCGCGCAGGTTGACCAAATTGAGCGACAGCCTCTTGGGCGGTCGCCACCGCGCGCCTGGTCAATTCGCGTGCGCCGTGCGCTCTGCCCGCCAGCGCGCGGCGATGGGTGCGAAAGGTGTTGGCGGTGAGGATGTCCGCGCCCGCGTTCAAATAGTCCAGATGAATCTGGCGCAACACATTCAACCCGGCATCCGTGGTGAGCGCATTCGCCGACCACATTGGCAAGCCGGTGTCCACCCCGCGCCGGTTCAATTCCGTGCCGGTTGCGCCATCAAGCAAGAGAAGTTCACCATGCATCATTCGCCAATTCCCGTTCACCGAAGGATTGCCTTGAAGGCTCTGGTGATCATGGTCGGTTGTCCATGAGCGATGTCCTCAGGCGGACAGTCGATGCCCAAGTCCCATCTCTCCTTGCCGCCGGCGCTTTGCGTCACGCCCAAGTTGTTGATGCCGCATACCAACACGGCGACTCTGGGATACGCGGCTCTCCCCTCCGGTGCTCTGTCCGCGCAGACTCCGTTTCGGTCGGTAGGCACGAAGAAACGTGCGGGCCTGCTCCTAACGACTCATCAGAACGCCGCCGGCAAAGCACCAGAGATTCGCGTTCACCGAGCCCATCGTACCATTTTGTGATATTGTGCACAAGAGAAGTATCAGGCGTAGAGTGCAGATATTGTCCGACCATAAGCACTTATGCCAATTGAGCTTATGCCGTACCGCGACGAAAGCGATTGCTTGCCACCCTCTGATCAAATAGCCTTTGGGAACCACGAAAGAGAACCTCTGGCTTACGCTCGTGACATGCCTGGCATACTGCGTCGACAAAGAGCATTGGAAGGCCATCGACTACCTCAAAGAGCAGGTCCGCGTCCTGAAGGAACAGCAAGAGAAGGACAAACGCATCCTGCTGAATGACCAACAGAGGATCAGGTTGGCCACTACCGCCCCGTCTTTCGTCCTGGCTTCAGAGCTAACAGGCCGAAACCACTCGGTTTACAGGCCGACGAATTTGTGCACCCTACGCCACATTCGGTCGTGCCGATCGGCGTCCCGCCCAAGCCACCTGCCCCAACACCAGACACAGTATCCAAAAACAGATCGTATGCTCGATTCATGACAGGACTCCCTCCGAAGTTCGGTTGCGATGGTCAGGTCGCATGCCCCGGGAAAGCGTAGAACGCCGCCACCGGATTGTCAAGGCCGGGAAGGGCCTGGATTACCCCTTGCTTCCATCACTCGAGCAGATACAATCAATTTGCTCGTCATTACCGCATTCGGCCGACAGGACACACAAGTAGGGAGATGCAACACATGAGAGCCAAGCCCCTCCCAGCGACACGGCGGGACTTCCTGCGATGGACAGCCGCCAGCGGGATCGCGGCGTTGCTGTGCGGCGGTCCCAATCCGCCCCAACCGAGCCGGCCCAACATCCTCTTCGTGATCGTGGACGACCTGCGGCCGGAGTTGGGCTGTTATGGAAATACCGTGATCAAGACCCCCAATTTTGACCGCTTCGCACAGGAAGCGACGACCTTCACGCGTGCCTTCTGTCAGGCGGCGGCATGCTCGCCCTCCCGCGCCAGCGTCATGCTGGGGCAACGACCGGACACCACACACGTCTGGAGCCTGGGCGAGGAATTCCGGAAGATCCATCCGAATGCAGTCACCATGCCGCAGCACTTCCACCGGTTCGGCTATTACACCGTTTCCATCGGCAAGATTTTCCACAACCATATGCCCGATCGCGTCTCCTTCGACGAGCCCGACCTGAGACCGCCGGAGTACATGTCGCCGGAATTGATCGATCGGGACCCCGAGTCGTTCTATTACGACGAGGGACTCAAAGAGGAATTGGCCACGGTCAGGGCGGAACGCCTGCGAAAGAATCCCAATGCCTACGCCAGGGGGTGGGCCTACGGTCGATCGTGGGAGGCCTCGGAGGCACCGGACGACGCCTTCTATGACGGGGCCCAGACGACGCTGGCTCTCCAGAAGCTCAAGACGCTGCAAGAGGGACACCAGCCTTTCTATCTGGCGTTGGGCTATTACCGGCCTCATTTGCCCTTCGTCGCACCGAAGAAATATTGGGACCTCTACGACCGAAACGCGTTGCCGCTGGCCCCCAATCCCTATTTGCCCAAGGGATCGCCTCCCATGGCCATGGACTCCGCCTACGAATTGACGGGCTGCTACGATTTGGAATGGGTCAAGCATCCAGCGGTGGAGCGTGTCCCGGAGCAGACCGCCCGCCTGTTGAAACACGGCTACTATGCTTCCGTCAGCTACGTGGACGCCTGCTTCGGCCGGTTGATGGAGGGATTGAAGGACCTGGGCCTGGTCCGCAACACCATTGTGGTGGTCTGGGGCGACCACGGCTGGAAACTGGGTGAGCACGGCAGTTGGTGCAAGCAGACCAACTACAACATCGACACCCGCGCGCCCCTGCTGATCCGCGTGCCGGGCCAGTCTGCGGCCCCGGCACAATCCGAGCAATTGGTGGAGTTGGTGGACCTGTATCCGACCCTCTGCGAGTTGGCCGACATCCCGGTGCCCCCGGGCATGGAGGGCATGAGCCTTGCGCCGCTGCTGAAGGATCCCCAGGTAGCCTTGAAATCCGCGGTCTTCAGCCAATATCGGGAGCGGCCCAGGGTCACACTGGATGGGAAGGACTACATGGGTTATTCGATGGTCACCTCCCGGTATCATTACGTGCAGTGGCATACGTGGGACAATGACCGGCACGTCGCCGGGGAGCAGGTGGCCATCGAACTGTACGACAATGAAGTGGACCCCCAGGAGAACACCAACCTCGCGGGGCTGCCGGAATATGCCGACCTGGTCCAGAGACTCGCTCGGCAAGCCCGCGCCGGTTGGCGCGCGGCACGCGTCAAGAAAGACAGATAAGAGGGCAGCTGGCCGTGGCCTGCCATGGTGCCCTTTCCGAGACTCGGGGGGAGCGATCCCAGCCGAATCGAAGGGCATCCTGTAGCCTGGGAGGGGGCAAAATGCCAGTGCGGTGTTCGCGAGTGTAAGTGTCTGTTATTTAAGGGAATAGGGTGGTGTCCAGGGTTGTCCCACCGGCGATTGACAAGTACAGGTGGTTTCGAGTTCTTCTTGAAATTATCACGAAGGCTTCGCTTGATTGAGGTCTAATCATTCCAGTGGTTGTCAATGATCTTCTGAATATGAGGGTACTTCGAGTCCGTTTCATTGAGCTGCTCGCGCAGCACTCGTAGGGTGTGTTTCAGTTCTTTGATGACTTCCCCGTATTCCGGCAGACCATACAGATTGTTCATTTCATGAGGGTCTTTCTGAATATCATAGAGTTCCCATCCGGGGGGTGTGATGATATCGGCCTGGGAGCCCCAGAGATCCGTGCGCGGAGGATCTTCATAGTCCACCCCGTAGAAGAAGATCAGCTTGTACTTCTGAGTCCTGAGACCAAAATGGGCGGGAGTACCCAGGTAATGGGCCATGTGCATCCAATATCGGTAGTATGTCGCATCCCGCCATTGTCTTTCCTTTTGTCCCCACAAGGTCCGTTTGAAACTCATGCCCTGCATGGAGTCAGGCACGTCACCACCTGCAAGATCAATCAGGGTGGGAGCGAAATCCGTATTGTTGATGAGTAGATCGCATCGACGTCCCTTTTCGATGGCGCCGGGACAGTGGACGAAGAAGGGCATTCTCATGGCTTCTTCGTACATCCATCGCTTGTCAAAGAAATCATGCTCCCCAAGAAAATAGCCCTGATCGGAGGTATAGATGATGATCGTATGATCATAAATGCCTTCCTGCTTGAGATAATCAATCAAGCGCCCCACATTATCATCCACGCCTTTGACACAACGAAGGTACCGTTTCAGTAACGTCTGGTACACGGCACGCGTGTATTCGGGCTCCGGCAGGTTCTCATCAATCCCCAGTCTCTTGCCCAATCCCCATGCGTTGCATCGCTTGGAGATGGAGGCCCCGATGGTGCCCACCAGACGATCGTCAACGCCCCGTGTCGAGACGGATCCGAACCCGCGTGCCGGCTAAGCAAACAAATTTACCGGCTCCGCGATTTCGACATCGGCAAGGTAGGTGTCATATCGTTTCGCGTGGGAGAACGGATCATGCGGTGCCTTGAAATGATGCATCAGGAAGAAGGGTTTGGTCTTGTCCCGGCGTTTCAACCATGCAATACTCAGATCCGTGATGACGTCCGAGGAGTGTCCCTTGTGCTGTGTGACATTGTTCGGCCAGGCTCCTTGAGTGCAGTCTCTGGTTACCGGATCGTAATACTGGCCCTGTCCGGGCAGGACACTGTAATAGTCAAAAGCCGCCGGCTCTTCTTTCAGATGCCATTTTCCTATCATCGCAGTGACGTAGCCGGCCTTCTTCATCTCGCGAGGAAGAAACTGCTTCTCCGGGGGAATCCCACCTTCGAGATCGAGAACGCCATTGGTCTGGGGGTATTGCCCGGTGATTATGGATGCCCGACTCGGTGTGCAAATCGAATTCGTGCAGAACACACTGTCGAAGATCATGCCTTCCTTGGCCATCCGATCGAGGTTCGGAGTCGGATTGAGGCCCGCCAGTCTTGACCCATAGATGCCGAATGCCTGAGTCGTATGGTCATCAGACATGATAAACAGGATGTTCGGTTTTTCCTTCGCGAACAGACTGGTGCAGAATGCCAGCAAAGCGGCAAAGACGATTCGGTGAATTACAGGCGTCAGGTACATTGTCCTGCATCCTCAGTCTCAAAATGGTTGATTGCAACGCCCCTCAATCCTCGCCGCCGTCAACAGCTGGATTGTACAACGGGTGGCGGGGGGAAGCAAGGGGAAAGTCGCGGCGGGACGCCGCGTGGAAGCGTATGAGGGTATGGAACCGGCGGCCCGGTGTTAGCGGTTGTCGCGCCCACCATCCGTAGGGCAGGTCAAAACCCTTGCCACGGAGCCTCAACGTCTTCAAGGCTGTGGTGAAAGGGACGCACCGCATGGCGGTGCGTCCCTTGAAAGAACAACAATACTCCCTACACGGTTCACCTACTTTTCAAGGCCAATGTTATCGATGTAGACAGTTCCTGTGCCGCCGTTACCGGCGATGGCGCCCTGGGCTTCTGGGCGGCGCTGCGGGAGATCTATCCGGCGACCCGCGAGCAACGCTGCTGGGTGCACAAGACGGCCAATGTTCTGGACAAGATGCCCAAGTCCCTGCACGAGAAGGCCAAGGCGATGGTGCAGGCGATCTGGATGGCCGCCACTCGCAAGGAGGCGTTGAAGGCCTTCGATCTGTTCGTCCAGACGTTCGAGGCGAAGTATCCCAAGGCGACCGAGTGCCTGGTCAAGGATCGGGAGGTCCTGCTGACATTCTATGACTTCCCGGCGGAGCATTGGATTCACCTGCGTACGACCAATCCGATCGAATCGACGTTTGCGACGGTGCGGCTGCGAACGGTGCGGACCAAGGGCAGCGGAAGCCGAACCGCCTGCCTGACGATGGTCTTTAAGCTGGCCCAGTGCGCCGAGAAACGCTGGCGTCGGCTCAACGGTCAAGAGTTGATCCTCGAGGTGATTCGGGGCGTGAAGTTCGTGGACGGAATCAAGGAGATCGCCGCTTGAACGGACGTCCTTCTGTGTTCATCCAAGACCGACAGAGAAGGCGTCAGCCAGAAATCTCATCCACAACATTTGACAATATCTCGATCCTCTTCATCACTTGTTCTCCTTTCCCAGCAATCGGGGTCTCAGAAAAGAACACACAGAGGACATGCCGCAAGAGTGCTCATTCTGACCCCATGCCCCTTCTCGCCCTAGTCCCGCACCTGCACAATCCGACGCCGATGCGGGGAGATGTCAATTCCCGGCATAAGTCCACAGCGCCATCTTATCCTTATGAATCGGACTGTAACAGTGTACACTTTCAAAATGCTCTTGTCAACAAGATACATTGTAACGTTGATATGGAGTGCGTGAGGAAAGATCCTGGCGGCCTTTCGCGACCCGACGCTCGGATTTCCAGTACGTCTCCCACAGGCCACTGTGGTAGATGCAGGCCAAGGCCATCATCGCTTCGGCATTGGTGCTATCCCAGCGCATGCCGGGGCCTTTGAGCCGAGCGGTCAGTGTGCCGCACTGCCATTCCGTGAAGCCGTTGAAGACGAACCACACTAAACCCTGTTGGCGGGGGAAGAGAAACCAACCCGGCGCGGTGGAGTTGCTTGCCTGACTCTGGCCCAGGAGTCCTGCGTGTTGATACGTATCCATCTTCATCCAGACGCCCATGGAGAAATCGGGACCTTTGACCACGCCGTTGCTGGCCTGCAATGAAGAACAGGGCTTTAGCACGGGGTGATGAGGCGATGGAAAGCTCGAAGCGACTGTAGGACGCATCACTCCTCGCCGGCCGCTCGGAAACACATGATCAAGTACAAGAAGGTTATTGAAACCGGTACCCGGGATGTGATATTGTATACAGAATAATTTGCAGGAGCCCAGACCGTTGCGCGGAATGGGAAATGTCGGGTAAACCCACATAGCTCGTGGAGGTCTCACATGTCGAAGAAAAGAACCCTTCTCCTGGTCGTTGTCTGCTTCGGTCTTACGATCGCGTTGTCCCTGGTCCCCGCGGTGGCCGCCCCCGGTCAGATTCAGAACGGGGAGATGGCCGGCTATCTGCTGATTCCACATGAGA
>CALEZT010000291.1 GCA_937927975.1 uncultured Phycisphaerales bacterium | reverse complement strand
TCAGGCCGGAGTAGCCACCGCTTTTTCAACCTTCAACTACCGATGGGACAAACTCAGGCGGTCCATGGACCCATAGACTGGCCGCCATGACGTACTTACTGCTCTTTCCGCTCGGCGTGGCCGTCGGCGCGTTCGGCACGCTCATCGGCGCCGGCGGCGGATTCATTCTGATGCCGATTCTGCTGCTGGCCTATCCCGGCGCGGACGCCGCGACGTTGACCGCGATCTCACTGGCTGTCGTGTTCTGCAATGCCGCCAGCGGGACGTGGTCGTACGCGAGGATGAAACGCGTGGACTTCAAGTCGGCCCTGCTCTTTCTGCTGCCGGGCGTTCCCGGCTCGATCACGGGCGCGTACCTGATTCATCGGGTGCCACGCGATGCGTTCAACCTGGTCTTCGGCGTGTTCCTGCTCGTTGGCGGAGCCTTCATTTTCCTTCGCACCTACCTGCGCAACGAGCCCAAACCCTGGCTGAACGCCACATTCCACAGAACGCTGGTGGACGCGGGGGGAACGCAGCATCGCTTCACGTACAATCTCCCACTGGGCATGACGCTGAGTTTCGCGGTGGGCGTGGCCTCCAGCATGCTCGGCATCGGCGGCGGCATCATCCACGTCCCGGCCATGGTGAACCTGCTGGACTTTCCAGTCCACATCGCCACCGCGACGAGCCATGCGATTCTGATGGTCATGTCGTTGACGGCCACGACAATGCACGTCCTCGACGGAGCCCTGGGGTGGGAGGAAGCGCCTCGCGTCCTGGCGATCGCGGCCGGCGCGGTCGTCGGCGCCCAGATCGGCGCGCGACTGTCCCGCCGGATTCACGGGCGATGGATCATGCGAAGCCTGGCTGTGGCGCTGGCCATGGTCGGTCTGCGAATCCTGATCCCTGCTTTTCTGACGGGACGATGAGCCGGGGGCGATCAATCGAACAATTCGTTGAATTTCCCTGCGATATCGGGCTGCTCGCAGAGGGTCTGGCCGATCAGGACGGCCCGCGCGCCGATGGATTTGAGTTTTCGCACGTCGTCGCGGGTCTTGATCCCGCTCTCGGAGACGAGTTCCGCGTCGTCCTCCAGCAGGCTCATCAGCCGGGCGGTCGTGCGGATGTCCACCTGCATCGTGGTCAGGTCGCGGTTGTTGATGCCCAGGACGCTGTAGCCTCTTTTCGGGAACCCGATCAAGCTGCGCACCGCCAGCAGAGTGTCCACGTCGTGGACCTCCAGCAGCACGGTCATGCCCAACTCGCCCGCGCCGATCATCAGATCCATCAGGTTTCCCGGCGTCAGCGCTTCGCCGATCAGCAGGATCGCATCGGCGCCGGCGGCCCGCGATTCGTACACCTGCCACATGTCGACGATGAAGTCCTTGCGCAGGACCGGCAGCGACACCGCGTCCTTGACCTGGGCGACGTATTCGAGCCGGCCCTGGAAGTACTTCTCGTCGGTCAGGACGCTGATCGCGTCGGCCCCGCATTTCTCGTACGTCCGAGCGATCGCCACCGGATCGAAGTCCGGGCGGATCAATCCCGCCGAAGGCGAGGCCTTCTTGATCTCCGCGATCACGTTGATGCCTCGCACATTCCGCTTGGTGACCGCGGTGAAGAAGTTCCGGCACCGAGGCAGGCCCACGATTCGCCTCTGAAGCTGTTGAAGCGAGGTCCGCGACTGGCGCTGACGCACCTCTTCCCGCTTGGCGGCAACGATTTGATCCAGAATATTGGCCAAATCAACCTTCCTCTTGCGCGCCGATCTGATTGGCCACGCTGACGAACCCCATGTGCAGGTCGGCCAGCGTGTTCTTGAGCATCTTCTGCTCTTCGGGCGTCAGATTGCCCTTGGTCTTCTCCGACAGCATCTCGAGCATGTCGATGTTGTATCGAGCCATCTCCAGGTCCGGCCCGCGTTCCTCCTCGCCTCGCACTCGGATCAGGCCCAGGGCGAACAGCGCCTGCGTCGTGAGCATGCTGACGAGGGCCGCGAAGGTCCCTGGAGGCAGGGGACCGCCGCCTTCCTGCTCTTCAGCCGCCTGTTTTTCCTTCTCCTCTTTCTCCTTGGCGGCCAGCACTTCCTTCTCCCGCTGCGCCTGCTCCTTCCAACCCTCGTCGATAATGAGTTTCTTGCCTTCGTCTGCCATCGTCATCTTCCCCTGTACTTTTTCATGCTCCGGTCGATATCGCGCTTCTGCGCCCGCTCGGTGATGCTCTTTCGCTTGTCGTACTGACGCTTGCCGGTGGCCAGCGCCAGCTCGACCTTGGCCATTCCCCTGCTGCTGAAGTACAGCCGCAGGGGCACGAGCGTGAAGCCCCGCTGTTCGAGCTTGGTCCAGATCCGGTGCAGCTCGGACTTGTGCAGCAGGAGCTTGCGCTTGCGGCCCGGCTCGTGGTTCATGTGGCCCGCCTGCTGATACGGCGCGATCTTGGCCCCCACGAGCCAGCATTCGTTCTCCAGCATCCTGGCGTAGGACCCGGTCAGATCGGCCGGCGCGGCCCGAAGCGACTTGACCTCGCTGCCGCGCAGCTCGATCCCGGCCTCGTACTTCTCTACGAACTCGAAGTCGTGGTAGGCCTTCTTATTGATGGCCGCCGGCGTTTGTCTTTCTTTGTCTGACGGGTTCTTCGCCATGGAGGCCATCATAGCCGCCGGGCACGGAATTGGCAAGGACGTCCCCGAACGCTCGATTTCCTGCCGTCGCAGGGAGCGATCGTGGCCTGTACCCTCCGCCGTGCGTCCATTTTGTGTTTGCACCCGGCTGTCTTTCCGATATCATGATGGACGATGGAGTCGTGACGGACGGTTGTGAGGTTCAGGAAAGTGCGTGTATTCGACGGACAGGGGAAGTCCGCCTGAACCGCAGGTTACGGGAGAAAAGGGAGAGTGCATTTCCAGTCTGCGAAGGCTGAGCACTCAACATATCGTTCATTCATCTGGCGGAGGAAACATCATGCGAGAGTTGCTTCGAAGAGTTCTCATTGCGGCGGTGGTTTGCGTCCTGGCCCATGCGGGGCTCGTTGAGGCGGATGAAGTCCCGGTCATTTCCCCCATTCCGCAGCAGTGGCTGGTGGCGGGAGAACCGTTCACCTACGACGTGGAGGCGACGGGCAATCCGGCTCCGACCTTCTCGCTGACCTCGGCTCCGAATGGGATGACGATCGACAGCGTTACAGGCGTGATCACATGGACTCCCAGCTCTGAACAGATGGGCTCCAGGGGAGTGAGAGTCAAGGCGACCAACTCGGCCGGTACGGTTGAGCTGTCGTTCAGCGTGAACGTGATGGCCGAACCGGTGGAGTTTCCCGTCCTCGAACCGATTCCGGATCAGACTTTCCGAGCCAACACAGGCGTCTGGACTTACACGCTGAAGGCGACCGGATCGCCGACTCCTGGATACGGCTTGAGCTCGGCTCCGACCAACATGGAGCTCAACGCGGTGACCGGCGTGCTCACCTGGCGGCCAACGGTGCTGAACATCGGTGAACACACGGTGGTCGCGTCGGCCGGCAACATCCTGGGCGGCGACGCCAAGACCTTCACCTTCACCGTCCTTCCAGCGTTGTTCACGGTTCAGTTCTCTTCCACGGACGGCGGCAGCGTGACCCGGCCCGGGGAAGGGACATTCACCTACGAGTACGGCCAGCGGATCGACATTGAGGCAACACCGGATCCAGGGCACCTGTTCGTCGAATGGACCGGTTCGGCGGTGGACAGCGGCAATCTCACCTTTTTGACGCGCCCGACCACCGACGTCGTCGTGACGGAGAACTGCACCGTCAAGGCGAACTTTAAGTCCAGCACCGGCCAGATGCACACCCTCACGGTGTCTTCCAGCGACGGCGGCAACGTCATGTCCCCCGGCGAGGGCGTCTTTTCGTACGTTCAGGGCACGTCCGTGATCCTGCTGGCCGCCCACGATCCCGATTGGGACTTCATTTGTTGGACGGGCTCGGCGGTGGACGCCGGCAAGGTGGCCTCGCCGGCCGATGGCTACACGACCGTCACGATGGACGGCGATTACACGGTCCGGGCGGTCTTTCAGTCTCATGGTTCCGTGAGTGAATGCACGCTGATGATTCATCTGACCGCCGGAGGGGACGTGCCCTATCCCGGCTCAGGGATGCACAAGTACTACAAAGGCACTGCCGCCGGGATTCGCGCTCAGGCCTATGACGGGTATCGCTTCGCAGGCTGGACAGGCTCTGCTGTGAATGCAGGGGCCGTGGCGAATCCCTCGTCGACCAATACGACCGTCATGATGAACGAGGACTATGAGATCACCGCCAACTTCGAAGTCGCAGGGGCGGTCGTTCAGCGTACGCTGACGGTTTCGGCCGGCGACGGCGGATCGGTTCTGAACCCGGGGGAAGGCGCGTTCCAATATGATGAGAACGCCACGGTTTCCATCCAGGCGCTGGCCGACAGCGGCTATCGCTTCGCTGGCTGGACGGGCACTGCCGTCGCGGCCGGCAAGGTGGCCAACCCCGCTTCGCACCATACGACGGTCACCCTATCGGCCGACTTCACGCTGGTGGCCAACTTCGAGGCGTCTTCGGAACCTGCGGTTCAGAGACAGTTGACCCTCAGTTCGACCGAGGGCGGACGGGTCTCGACGCCGGGAGAAGGGGCCTTTGTCTTCGATGACCGCCAGGAAGTGACCCTCATCGCGCAGGCGGACGGCGGATACCGGTTCTCCCATTGGACCGGCGCGGCCGTCGCCGCCGGCGATGTCGCCGATCCGCTCTCTGCCAGCACGCGTGTGACGGTGAATGGCGACTACAACCTGCAGGCGAACTTCGTCGCGACAAGCCAGGGCGCTGCCTCCGTATCGGTTCTGAGTCCCAACGGAGGCGAAAGCCTGCTCCCGGGCAGCACGATCTCGATCGCCTGGCAGGTCCAGGGGGCGATCTCAACCGTTGTTGTCGAGGTGTCTGTCGACGGCGGATCGACCTGGACAGAGATCGGCCATGCCGGCGGCGGTTCGTGCAGTTGGGAGGTTCCGCCCGTCAGCTCCGATTGTTGTCTGATTCGCGTCAGTTCCGCCGCCGATGCGGCCGTCTGCGACACCAGCGACGCCCCCTTCGGAATTCGCACCACGGTCAGCCGCATCTGGTACGTGGATGCGGTGGCCACAGGCGCTCAAAACGGCGCAAGCTGGCAGGATGCCTTCATCCACTTGCAGGACGCCGTCAGCAGGGCAATCGGCGGCGACAGCATCCTGGTGGCCGAAGGCGTGTATCGGCCGGACTTGGGCGGTGGGCGTAAGGCGGGCGATCGCACCGCGGCGTTCCACCTTGCCACCGGTGTAGCGATCTACGGAGGATTCCCCGCCGGAGGAGGAGACTGGTCGGTCCGAAATCCCTCTGTGCACAAGAGCCTTCTCAGCGGAGACATCGGCATTCCCGATGAGGCTGCGGACAATTCCTATCGTGTGGTCGTTGCGACCAACGTCGGCAAGACCGCGGTGCTGGATGGGTTCGTGATCCGCGACGGCTGTGCCGTCGGCGCCGCCCCGTACGACCGAGGGGCGGGACTCTACAATCTCTCCGGCAGCCCCCAGATTCGAAATTGCATGTTCCTTCGCAACTACGCGGCCAACGGCGCGGGAGCGTGCAATCTCGGCGGCAGTCCCCTGTTCGTCAACTGCGTCTTCGCGGGCAACACCGCAAGCACCCATGGCGGCGGCTTGTACAATCATCAGGGCGATTCAGCCTTGGTCAACTGCACCCTGACGGCCAACCAGGGCTTGTGGCGAGGAGGCGGCCTGTTCAACGCGACAGGCACGCTCACTGTCGCCAACAGCATCCTCTGGGGCAACGGACGCCAGTTCAGAAGTGCATACGACGAATGGGCCCAGGTCTCCGGAGACATCCCGGCCGCGATTGCCTACTGCTGCATCCAGGGGTGGACCGGCGCGCTCGGAGGCGAAGGCAGCTTCGGCCTCGATCCTCGCTTCGCCAACGCGTTGGGGCTGGACGGCGTCGCTGGAACGTTGGATGACGATCTGCGTCTGTCCAAGGGCTCGCCCTGCATCGACGCCGGCAACGCGCTGGCGGTTCCGTCGGGAATCGCGACGGACCTGGAAGGCAAGCCCCGCATGTTCAATCATGTCGATATCGGCGCATACGAATTCCACGCAGACGAGTGAGCCGGGGACTTCCCTCTCGATCCGGCACGGCGGAACGGAAGGCCGGCATGTCGGCCGGGCGTTTACGCCTGCCACGGACGCCGGCGGCTGGGAGCGGTGCTCAGGATGTTTCGGGCGATGATCGTGTCCTCGCGGACCTGGAAATCGAACATGCCGGCGCAGACGAAGTCCGCGCCGCTCTCGAAGGCGTAGCGGAAGCCCTCTTGCGGATGGATCGCGCCGGCGGCCATCACCTTGTACGCGATCCAGGGCTTCTTCACCGCTGCCATGAACTCGACCGTCTGCTCGGGCTCCAGGCACCAGGTGTTGTCGTGCTCGGGCTGCCGGTTCGCCGACCAGTACTGGTGGCTGTGAAGGGTCTTCATGTAGAAGTCGGGCTCGACGCCGGCCTTTTCGCAGGCGATGGGAACCGCGACCTTGTGGCCTGCGACACCCGCGACCACGTGCTGATCCCTGGCGAACCGCACCGCCTGGGCGATCCGTTCCACATTGCCTGCCTCGACCAGCGAGTCGCAGACGCCCCCGTGGACGAAGACCGCGACCGCGCCGTGGTCGGCGGCCCGCTTGATCTCATCGAGGCTGTCGGCCGTGGTCTTGACCTGGGCGATCCACTGGAGCTTGCCCCCTCGCTCGTTCCAGTATTTCGTGATCAGGCGGATGACGTGATCGTCGAGGCGCAAGACTGCGGTGTTGACGCCGCACTCCTCGCACAACTGCCAGGTTTCGAAGACCTTCTCGTCGGTGAAGTACTGCCGCAACAGGCCGGACACGTAGATCAGGTCCCGGCTGTGCGCGAATCCACTCGTGAGATTGCCCCCGACGATCAGTCGGGACACGTTCAGCTTGCCGAGCCTGCCCATGGGCAGCGCGGCAGTGGCAGGGGCCGACCGAGCCTCGGAGGGTGCGGGTGTTCCTCCAACTTGAGCCAGGAGCGCCCGTTCCTCGAAGCTCAGCGCCGCGGCCCCGAGGGCCGAACCGGCCAGTGATCTCTTAAGGAAATCCCGACGATCCAATCGATCCGACATGGGGCGCCTCCATCTACTTGCCACCACAATTCATTCCGGCCGACGTTCCCCATTCTACCCAGATCGAAGATCGATTTGAAGAGGCAACCGCACTCTTGAGACATGGACGACTGGCGGAAGTGCGTGATGCAATCCGTGGAGTCCGTGTGGGCAGGACGAGTTGGACTGGCGGAAAACGGCCGAGAAGCGGAGAATCAGAGGGTTAACAGTCATGCAGGCCAGGGACCGGCTTGTTGCGATCGGTCCGGCGGAGGTTCAAGGTCCCGTGTCGGGCTCACTCCCGGCCGTAGGCGAAAACCAGCGTCATCAGGACCGCAATGTGGAGTATGACGAGCACCATGTTCATTCTAACACCCCTTCCTTCAATGCCCTTCACCCGTTATAAGGCACAGTCCCGACGCGTGGTCACAGGAGAATTCGAAGTGCTGCCTGGATGACGCTCATACCCCAGATACCCCCTTCCTTCCGAACGGGCGTGATCGAGGGAGGACGCCCGTCTCCTGCGCGGTTGAATTCCTTCAGCCGCCTGTGTATAATATAGCGTAGAATTGGATGCCGGGGGGCATTGCCGAGTCATTTTTTCGGCAAATCTCTGCAAAAAAGCCAGGAGGGGCTCAATCACAGTGGATCGAGGAGTCGGATCTGGCATGAGAACCGTAAGGTGGGGCGTTCTTCTGGCGTGGGCAAACGGTCTGGTTGGACTGTGCGGCGGGGCGATTCAGGTCGTCAGTCCCAACGGCGGCGAGTCCTTCCCCGCTGGAAGCACGCAAGTCATTGTCTGGCAATGTGATGCGAGTGTTTCACAGGTCGCCGTCGAGTTCTCGTATAGTGATGGGGTCCTCTGGGAGACCCTTGCCTCGGCCGCGCCGTGCGCCAACGGACGGGGTCGCTACATTTGGAGAGTGCCCGCCGTGTCGTCGCCTCGGTGCCTGGTGCGTGTAATCGCGGCCTCGAAGACCGGCGGTTCCGACCAGGGCGATTCGACGTTCACCGTCTACCCTTGCACGCTTCGGATGGATTACGACGGCGATTGCGTCGTCACCTTCGCGGACTACTGGGCCTTCGCCCAGGAATGGCTCGCCTGTGGCGACCCCTACGACCCTGCGTGCGCCGGAAACCATCCGCCGCGCATCACCAGTCTCCCTTCACTGCAAATACAGACTGGCAAAGCCTTTACGTATGACGTGAAAGCCATGGACCCGGACGGCGACAAACTCTCTTTCTCGCTGTTGCAGTCTCCGCCGGGCATGACGATCGACGTGGTCTCCGCCAGGATTGTCTGGACCCCGGTTGCAGGCCAGAGCGGCGGCGCGGTTGTCATTGGGGTTCGCGATCCATCGGGCGCCGCGGACGTCCAGGCCTTCGAACTGGGTGATCCTCAGGTTCAGGAGAAGTATACCGGCGCCCCGATCGATGGGCTGCCAAACCTCCTCGAGCGTCGGGCCCTGGTCTACACGAACGCCGTCCGCATGGCGCCCCAGGCCTACCGCGACAGGTACATGGCCGGTTATCAGCCCAGCCCGAGCAACATTCTGCGGGTCAACAGCCCTGGTGAGCCGCTCTATTATGAGCCCTTGTTGAACCAATCTGCCCGCTCCCATGCGGTGGACATGTCGCAAAATGGTTGTTTTCAGCACGATAGCTGCAACGGCGCCTCGTGGGCCGAGCGGATCTGGGGGTTCTATCCGCAGGCAAGGATGATCGGGGAGAACATCGCAGCAGGCTATTCCACCGCCAAGGCCGCGGTTGATGCCTGGTTGTGCGACGAGGTCGGCGGCCAGTGTGCCGGCGATGGGACCTCCGCCGCCGGGCACAGAACCAACATAATGAATCCCGGCCTGAGATCGGCGGGCATCGGGTATTCCCCTGACGTGCAGGGCGGCTGGCGGTCACTCTGGGTGCAGGATCTGGCGTCGAACGAGCCGACGATCAAGCCGCCCCTGGTGGCTGGTTGCCATGACTTTCTCCTGGCGGGCAAGACGACGTTCCTGGTGAACTATCGCGATCCGACTGGCAACCCGCCGATCTCGGTCCAGGTCGTCCTCGACGGCGTCGCATACGAGATGGCTTTGGACCTGGGCACCGCGTCCGCGGGCACATACCGCCTGGATCTCGCCAAGGCCGCGACCTGCCGGGAGTATTACTTCACCGCCCAGACCGCTTCAGGCGAATCCTGGCGCTATCCCGGCCCCGGCGTCTTTCTCACCGACGGTGAAGCCTCCTGTGGGACCGACTACCGCTGAGACGACGCTCGCCCGGGAAGATTGTTTGCCTTTCGTCGGCCCTGCGGTTACCATGGATTCCTGTTGAAACAGAACGATTTTGATGCGGAGGTGACTGGCGTCTGGTGGCGCTCCTGGTCTTCAAAACCAGTGTAGGGCCGAGAAGGTCCTGGGTGGGTTCGATTCCCATTCGCCTCCGCCATTTTTGGGGATTTTGAGATCTGAGATTTGAGATTTGAGATTTCAGATTGGAATCAGGGTGCGTTGCGAAACCGCGACGCAGCGGGGTGTGTTATGGAAAAACAAAGGGCAACCGTCTTTCTCGTGTTGATCGTCCTCGGCGCAAGCCTGCTGGCCTACGGCCTGTCCTCGACAGCGGCCCCCGGCGCCTCCAGCCAGCAGGGTCAGCTTTCGTCGGCGTCCGAACCTGCGGCCACCCAGGAAGTCGCCCAGGCCGCAGGAGTGCAGGAACCGTCGAGCCAGGTCCAGAAGAAAGAGGCGGAACCGACGAAGGCCCCCGCAGCCTGTCCCACCTGAGCGAGGTAGTCTCCGCCGTGGTGTCCACGGTCCAAACGAACCCAAATCGACCCGCCCCCTTGAAGGAGCCATGGCAATCGTGGCCGAGAGAACCAGATTCGCCGGCGTTTTCGCAAGGTTGCAGCCCTACAGACTGTGGATTCAAACCGCCTTCCTGGTGGTTTGGCTGGCCCCTATCGGCACCCGCCTGCATGGTTTCTGCGCCCCGGTCTTCCACTGCTATGGCTGCCCGCTCGCGACCTTCGGCTGCCCCATCGGCATGCTCGCGCATTTCACCACGCCTTTCATCGTCGTTGGCATGTTGATCCTCTTTGGAGCTCTGCTGGGCAGCCTGTTCTGCGGCTGGGCCTGCCCCTTCGGATGGCTCCAGGACCTCGCGGCCAGGGTCCCCACGCCCAAGTTCGATCCGCCTCGCTGGATGGGGCATCTCCGCTTCGTCGTGCTGGGCGTCTTCGTCCTGGCGGTCCCCGGCCTGTTCGGCATCGAGCACCCTTTGTCCATCTGCATGATCTGCCCGGCCGGCGCGCTTGAAGCGGCCCTCCCCAGCGTTCTGAGCCAGGCCTTGGCTATCGAGCAGGTCTTCTGGCCGAATACGCTGAAGCTGACGATCACAGGCATCTTCCTGGTCGCGATCTTCTTCATCCGCCGGCCCTGGTGTCGAGTGCTGTGTCCCCTGGGCGTGATCCTCGCGTCGTTCAATCGGGTCTCCGGCTTCTTCCTACGGTTCGACCGAGGCAAGTGCACCACCTGCGGCCGATGCACCAGGCTGTGCAAGTACAATATCGACCCCGAGCAGAGCCCCAACGACCTCCGCTGCATCCGCTGCCTGGAATGCACCCGCTGCCAACTCGGCGCCCTGACCCCGGCCACAGCCCTTCACCGCCGGCCGCCTGCTGTCCCGTGACAACGCCACCGATTCCGGATCGGGCCTGTATCGGAATTGTCGATTGACGACCGACGACCGAGGCGTTCGCTTGCGGGACCGGACCTCGCACACGGGGGCGTGAAACGCCCCTTCATGCTGGCGGCCTAAGGCGGAAAACTCCCGACGCAAAGCGTCGGAATCCCTATCCGTTTGTCCCCATGATTCCGTGAAGAACCTGATTCCCGTGGGGACCTGCCCCCAGACCTCCGGCATTCTATGCGTTCGGCCCATGACATGGAGTGGAGACCCACGATACGTGATTCACGCCACCGGCCGCACGTCGCCCGTCATTCGTGCGAAGCACGCCTACCATGCTGCTGGCGCAAGGCGGAAAATGCCCCTCACACGCCGCTTTGGGCGTGTCCGGTTCAGCAAGACGTGTAGAACGACCAGGGATACGGCCCCTGAGATCAACTGGCAACGTGCGTCCGTGGTTGAATCCGCCACCGAACGCCGGCCGCGTCCGGCGATCTTGAATGCGTGCTTTTCTGTTTGTCGCTCTGCGGCCGCGTGGCTATCATGGATTCCGCCATGATCACGACAAGGAAACAAGCACTGGAGATCGCGGCCAAGGCCCGCCGTGGGCTGGAGACCCTCTATGGCGACCGCCTGCGAGGCGTGTACCTCTACGGCTCGGGCGCGCGAGACCAGTTGACGCCCGACAGCGACATCGACGTCGCCGTCATTCTGGACGCGCTACCCAATCGCTTCGCCGAACACGAGCGCACCAGCCAGCTCGGCGCCGATCTGAGTCTGGAATGCGATACCGTGGTTCTTTTCTTCTTCGCGGACGAGGCGGAGTTTCAAGCGGGTCGATTCGGCATCCACCAGGCGATCAGAGAGGAAGGGATCGCGGCGTGAGCGAGGAAATCGAACGACGTTTCAGAGATGGGAGTATAATCATCGGTAGAGTCGATCGTACAGAGAATCGGTTCAAATGAGGGATGGTTCATGGCCCGACCGACGGTCTACATTGAGTCGACGATAATCAGCTACTATGCGGCTTCCAGGACAAGGGACCTGATCCTGGCGGCACACCAGGAGATCACTCGGGAATGGTGGGAAAGCGTGTTGCCCACGCTCGACCCGTATGTTTCCCAGATTGTCTTTGATGAGATTTCGCGTGGAGATGCGGATGCCGCCCAACGGCGATTGGCCACGGTGGGTGAGTTCAAAGTGCTTGAGATGACCGCGGATGTGGCCTCGCTGGCAGACATGTATTTCAACGCGCTGAGCATACCGCAGAAAGCCAGAAATGATTCCCTTCACATGGCTCTGGCCGTCTACCACGGGATGGACTACCTCGTCAGTTGGAACTGCACGCACATCTCCTCCGGACGGGTCCGGAACGTTGTGACAAGAATCAACGATCAGAGGGGATACCAGACGCCGATCATTTGTACGCCCGAAGAGCTGATGGAGGCGTAGTATGAAAGATGCAATCGTAGAAGAAGTTCGGGAAACGCGACGGCAGATCGAGCAGGATTTCGATCATGATGTCGCCAAGTACCTCGACCATGTGTACGAAGCGCAGAAGAAGCATGGCGACAAACTCGTCCGGCGACAGCCAAAGCTGCTGAAGCAACACAAGGCCGTGTAGCCCTCTGCGGCACAATCCACCAATTCGACTGGGGGCCTGCCCCCGCTGACCCCCGGCATTTCTCGCGTTCGGCTCATGACATGGAGTGGAGACCCGTGACTCGTGATTCACGCCACCGGCCGGACGTCGCCGGTCATTCGTGCGAAGCACGCCTGCCATGCTGCTGGCGCAAGGCGGAAAATGCCGGGGTCTCAGGGGCAGAGCCCCTGGCTTCCAAGGACCCAGTCCTTCTCTACAACTCGGGCCGCACCCAGCGGACTTGCCTCGGACGGCGGAATGAGGCATGAATATCTCATGGGCAAGATTGCACGAAAGGACATCCTGAATCTCTGTATCGCCGAGCGGATCGAGCTGATCGGCGATCTGTGGGACAGCATGGCGGAGACCCCCGAGGCCATCGCACTGACCGAGGCTCAGAAGGCGGAACTCGACAGGCGGCTCGACGCCCATCGCAAGGACTGAAGCTCCTGGCCCATCATTCGAGTCAGAATCCCTATACACCCCCCGCTTCGCGAGCATCTTGTTTGCCATCACATTGACTTGTTCCTACAATCAGGAGCAGGAACTGGAGGCCTTGGTATGAAGAGCGAAGAGGCTAATCTGTCCCGGTGACCGATAGATCAGGGATTGATTCGGTCGGAGGCGCAGCGATGGTCCAAAAGGGAATCCGTGTTCCATGTGTTTATCGCGAGGTAGAGTATGGCGGACGTGATAAGAGTGCATTTCAGCTATTCTGTTCCCGATGTGTTGGTTGACAAGGTCGTGGTATCAACTCCCTATCAGAATTACAATGTGCGTGGCAATCCGAGCAGTTTCGGCGTCGACATGACATTCCACGAAATGGGACTGTCGAAGACCCTGAAGTCCAGCGAGTTCCACCTGCTACGAGGTAAACTTGAGGATACTCTGCGTGCGTGGGAGGCAAAGTATGAAAGACACCTCGGCCGGCAGCACACAGAGCAACGCGCCTGCTCTGTGGAAGACCTCAATCGAGATGCGCAGCGGATGATTGATGAGGTTCAGAGCATCCTGGCACACACCCTCTCCGTCAACGATGCCGTCGACTGGAATGCCATCAAGCGACGAGACGCCTTTCGCATTAAGCCGGAAGAATTGTGTCCACAGGACGAGCGACGCAAGTACGTCACCTTCAACAGTTATGGCAAACCCATAGGGCATGAAGAGATCGACTTGCCGGTGCAACCAGAAATCAAACGTGTTGAGGCGGAATACGGTTTGTTCGCAAGGGTGTTTCGCCAGAAGGCCATACGTAACGACTTTGACCGGCGTACTCGCCTTTGGCAAGAACGAGTCAGGGAGATTGAAGCTGAAAACAGAGCTCGCGACTCGCTGTTCAAGGAACTTGAGGCTTCCTTCGCAGCAGCGAAGAACGTGTTTGAGACGGAGAAACAGCGTGACAATGAGAAGCTTGAAGGCATCAGGTTGCGATATGCCGATGGCGATCCCAAAGCCATAGAAGAGTACTGCGATCTAGTACTGAGTGCCTCTGAGTACCCCGACTCTTTTCCGAAGGATTGGATTGTCGAGTACCGTCCCGAGAATCGGATGCTGGTCGTGGCCTATCATCTGCCTTCTCCGGAGACACTACCATGCGTCAAGTCGCACAAGTACGTCAAGTCACGAGACGCAATCGTAGCACAGGAGTTGTCCCCTGCTGAACAAAGGCAGATGTATGAGTCTGCGATATACCAGGTGTGTATCCGGACGATTCATGAATTGACCGAAAGCGACGTGATCCACGCCATTGACGCCGTTGCTTTCAATGGGCTCGTGACGCATATCAACCCTGCGACGGGCGTCAGCGAGACCAAAGTCATTCTTTCGGTCGTTGCAGATGCAGCGAAGTTCCGTACCTTTGATCTGTCACAAGTAGACGCGAAGGCTACCTTCAAACACCTCAAGGGAGTGGCGGCCGCGGCGCTCATAGATCTGACGCCAATTCCTCCTGTTATTCAACTGAATACGACAGACAAGCGGTTCATTGATGCAAGGGCTATTGTGGCCCGTCTGGACGAATCCGTGAATCTGGCTGCCATGGATTGGGAGGATTTCGAACATCTGATCCGCGAACTGTTTGAAAAAGAGTTTGCCGCAAGTGGAGGAGAAGTGAAGGTCACGCAGGCAAGCTCAGATGGTGGTGTCGATGCGGTGGCATTCGATCCTGATCCCATCAGGGGAGGGAAGATCGTGATTCAAGCCAAGCGATACACAAACACCGTGGGTGTGGCTGCGGTGCGAGATCTCTATGGAACACTCATGAATGAAGGAGCCACGAAGGGCATTCTGGTGACCACATCGGATTATGGCAAGGACTCATACGAGTTCGCAAAGGACAAGCCCATGACACTTCTCAACGGCAGCAATCTGCTTGCCCTGTTGGAGAAACATGGCCACAGGGCTCGAATCAACGTGGCGGAAGCGAAGGACCTGTACAAAGGAAAGCCTTAGAGCTCTGCAGTGCAGGACCAGGAAAGCCGGCTTCGAGGCAACTGGCGTGTGTCACGTCGGAGGCTGAGTGACAGAGGGATGTGGCCAATTCTTCTGGTAGACACCCGCCTTCTCCTGGTGGGCGGAGGGAGGGACGGACTGATCCGGAATCCGCCACCCTCGTATAAAGCGCCACTGTACGGCTGGGCGGCGGGAGTTTATCGCATTGGGGCCACCAGCAATAGGGGTGCTGCGTACGCCCTCAAGGGAGCGTTTCGCTCCTGTACTATGCTGGAGGCCACAACGCGAAACATTTCCCGGGCAGGTCCGTTTCGGATCTGCATCCAACTTCACGGGATAGCAGCCTCTCCCATCTGCGTGGGTGTCTTCAGTGTGCCAGAAAGTCTGAACCTATCCGGCGGAGTCGTCTGATCGGTCGGTGCTTGACAGGCGGCGTGGTGGGTGGTCTACTCTGGGGTGGGCGGATGGCGGTGAGGTGACGTTGCGGTGAGTTCGTTGGTTCGAAGCGAAAGGTTGGGCATGGCCAAGACGCAGTACATCCTGGCCCTGGATCAGGGCACTACCAGTTCGCGGGCGCTGGTTGTCGACCATGACGGCGGCATCCGGGCGGTGGCTCAGAAGGAATTCCAGCAGATCTTCCCGAAGAGCGGCTGGGTCGAGCACGATCCGAACGAGATCTGGTCGAGCCAGGCCAGCGTTGCCGCCGAGGCCTTGGCGAAGATGAATATCGAGGGCTCGCAGATCGCCGCCATCGGGATCACCAACCAGCGGGAGACCGCGGTCGTCTGGGACCGCAAGACGGGCGAACCCGTCTACAACGCGATCGTCTGGCAGGACCGCCGGACCGCGGAATTTTGCGACGAACTGAAGAAGGCCGGCCTGGCCGAGAAGATCCGCTCCAAGACGGGTCTGGTCATCGACGCCTACTTTTCCGCGACGAAGGTTCGCTGGATCCTGGACAACGTGCCCGGCGCTCGCCGGCGGGCGGCGGCGGGGGAACTCGCCTTCGGCACCGTCGATTCCTGGCTCATCTGGAAACTGACCGGCGGCCGCGTCCATGTGACGGATGTCACGAACGCCAGCCGGACGATGCTGTTCAACATCCACGAGCAGAAGTGGGACGAGGAGCTTTGCACGCTGTTCAATGTCCCCATGTCCATGCTGCCCGAGGTCAGGACGTGCAGCGAAGTCGTGGGCAAGACCGGGGCCGCGTTCGGCGGCGCGGAGGTCCCCATCGCAGGCATCGCAGGCGACCAGCAGGCGGCGATGTTCGGCCAGATGTGCACCGAAGAGGGGATGATCAAGAACACCTACGGCACCGGCTGCTTCATCATGATGAACACCGGCGCCGCAGCCAAGCAGTCCAAGAATAACCTGCTCACGACCATCGCCTGGAAGCTGGGCGACCAGGTGACGTACGCATTGGAAGGGAGCATCTTCATCGCGGGCGCCGTGGTGCAATGGTTGCGTGACGGTCTGGGCTGTATCGCGCGGTCCGAGCGGGTCGAGGCGCTGGCCAACTCGGTCCCCGACAATGGCGGCGTCTACGTCGTCCCGGCGTTCGCGGGTCTGGGGGCTCCCTACTGGGATCAGTACGCCCGCGGTGCGATGTTCGGGCTCACTCGCGGAACGACCGACGCGCACATCGCGCGGGCCAGTCTCGAATCGATCGCCTTTCAGACCAAGGACGTCCTCGACGCGATGGCCGACGACGCGGGAATTCCAATCACCGAGCTTCGCGTCGACGGCGGTGCATCGGTCAACAACGCCCTGATGGAGTTCCAGGCGGGCGTGACAGGCGTCAAGGTGATCCGACCCAGGACCCTGGAGACGACCGCCATGGGCGCCGCGTTCTTCGCGGGTCTGGCGGTCGGGTACTGGAAGGACCTGGCGGAGATCCAGGACATCTGGAAGATGGGAGCCCAGTTCGAGTCCCGCATGGCGGCCGAGACGCGGGCGGAGCTGTTGAAGAACTGGCAGAAGGCCGTCGATCGCGTTCGCGACTGGGCCCGATGAGTTGGAGACCTGTGCATGAGTGAGAGTGCTGTGAAGTTCGCCGCGGAGTTCATTGGGACAATGATCCTGGTCCTGCTGGGCGACGGCGTGGTCGCCAACGTCTGTCTGAAGAAGACCAAGGGGTACAATTCCGGCTGGATCGTGATTACCGTCGGGTGGGGCCTGGCCGTGTTCACTGCGGTAATGATCAGCGGCCAGATCAGCGGCGCGCACCTCAATCCCGCCGTGACGATCGCCCTGGCGGCGGCCGGCAAGTTTTCCGTGGCCAATGTCCCTTTGTTTCTGATCGCCCAATTCCTCGGCGGCGCGGCCGGCGCGCTGCTCGTCTGGCTGTTCTACAAGGACCATTTCGACATCAGCGGCGACCGCGGCGTCATCCTCGGCACCTTCGCCACCGGTCCTGCGATCCGCAATCCTTTCCGCAACGTGCTGTGCGAGGTGATCGGCACGTTCGTGCTGGTCCTGGCCGTGCTGCACGCGACCGACATGAAGATCGGCGAGGCCAAAGTGGGCATGGGCACCCTCGGTGCGATCCCGGTCGCCTTCGTGGTCATCGGCATCGGCCTGTCCCTGGGCGGGACGACCGGCTACGCCATCAACCCTGCCCGCGACCTCGGGCCGCGACTGATCCACCACGTCGTGCCGATCCCCGGCAAAGGCGACAGCGACTGGGGATATGCTTGGATCCCTGTGGTCGGTCCGATTCTCGGCGCGCTGCTGGCGGTCCTGGTCTGCTCGTTCTGCCCGGCCGCGTGACCGAAAAAAGACCGGGCGTCCGGACACGATTAACGCGTCTGGACGCCCGTGGCTTCTGCATGTGTTCGTCTGTTCAGGGCGAGTCGGTCAACTTCGCTGCTCTTTGACCGTCGTTCGGTAGAGCCAGAAAGTGACGAGCGCCAGAAGGACCACGCCGATCAGACTGCCGAAGGGGATCACGCCTTCCCACAGCGGCATCTCGACTTCATACTGCTTGAGGATGACGATCGGGATGGCCACGAGGATGCCCATGACCGCTTCGCCGGTGATCAGGCCGGAAGCCATGAGCAGGCCGCGACGTTCGGCGCCTTCCCTGGCGGCTTCATCGCTCTTGTTTCTTCTGTGGTATCGCGCGACCGCTGCGCTGATGAGTCCGCCGACGAAGATCGGAACCGAAAGCTGGAAGGGCAGATAGAACCCGATGGCGACCGCCAGGATCGGTACGCGGAACGAGACCTTCTTCGCCTGAAGGTACTGGTCCAGCGCGATGATCAGGACCGCCGCGACCATGCCGCCGATGACGTAGGCCCAGGGCAATCCGCCTTCGAACACGCCCCTGGCGACCGAGGCCATCAGGTTGGCCTGGGGCGTCGAGAGTGCCTTGGGCCCGGCGCCTTCCATGCCTGCGAAGCCATAGGCGCCCTGCAGGAGAATGAGCACCGGTGCGATGACCAGCGCGCCCGAGACGGTGCCGACCATCTCCATGATCTGCTGCTTCCAGGGCGTGGTGCCGACGAGCCGGCCGCACTTGAGGTCCTGCATGACGTCGCCCGCGATGGCGGCGGCGCAGCAGACCACGCTGCCGATGATGATCGCGGCCGCCGGACCGTTCTCGGCCGCCTTGCCCATCAGCAGAACCAGCAACAGCGACGAGACCAGCACGGTGGAGACCGTGACGCCCGAGATCGGGTTGTTCGAAGAGCCGACGAGACCCGCCATGTAGCCGGCCACCGCCGCGAACAGGAAGCCCGTCGCGAGCATGATCACCGCCATGATCGCGGAGATGTGGACCTGCTGGACGAAGTACTGGTACAGCATGAATAAGGGGACCACCGAGCCGACGATCATGAAGATGATCAGTCCCATGGGCAGGTCCTTCTCGGTCCGCTCGATCGCGTTCTTGCCGCCTTTGATCTGCTTGTAGGCTTGCAGGCCACTGGTCATGCCGCTCAGGAGCGACTTTCGCATGCGGAAGATGGTCCACAAGCCGCCGACGAGCATGCCGCCGACGCCGACGTAGCGGGTCTTGGTCGACCAGAGCTGGCTGGCGTAGTCGAGGGCGGACATGGCCTGTCCGGCGTTGTCGCCGGAGGCATAGGTCGGCCAGTCGCTCGAAGCGGCCACGATCGGGATGGTGACCAGCCAGTTGGCTGCGCCGCCGATGAAGATCAGGATCGCGATGTTCAGGCCCACGATGAAGCCGACCGAGAGCAGCGCGGGACTGAGGTTCGAACCGAAGTAGGCGATGGAGCCGCCCACGCGGGTCGCGCCTTGCATGATCTCGGGCCAGATGCCGACGGCGTTGGCGCCGATTTTGAAGAGCCCGCCGGCGATGGCGGCGCGAACGATGTACTTGATGCCGGAGGTGTCCTTGCGGCCGGTTTCGAGCACCTTGGCGGTGGCGACGCCCTCGGGGAACTGGAGCTTCTGCTCGATGATCAGCGAGCGACGCAGCGGGATCGTGAACAGCACGCCCAGCATGCCGCCGAAGCCGGCGATGGTGGCGACCCAGACGTAGTGGAACTTGTCCCAGGAACCCAGCAGCAGCAGGGCCGGGAGCGTGAAGATGACGCCGGCGGCGAGGGATTCGCCCGCCGAGGCACAGGTCCCGATCAGGTTGCACTCCTGGATCGTGCTGGACCGGAAGAACCGCATGATGCCCAGGGCCATGACCGCCGCGGGGATCGCCGCAGAGACGGTCATGCCGGCGAACAGGCCCAGGTATGCATTGGCGGCCGACAGAAGCACGGCCAGAATCACGCCGAAAAAGATCACGCGGACGGTCAGCTCCTGCGGCGCCGGGGCGTTGCTGTTGTCACTCATGAAACACCTGTCTCCAAAACCATGTTGTTGCTTGTTGTCATGAATCGCGGCGTCTACCCGGCGAATTCACGGTCCCTGTCTTTCAGCAGTTTGCTGTACATCTTCAGTCTCCCTTCGAGGAGACGTCTGTCGGGCAATTGCGTCTGGTACTCGGCCACCTTCATCTTGTGCGGCCCATGTCGCAGGAGAAGCTCGACGTGCTGGCGTCTTGCGGAGGTACACAGGACCAGGCCGATCGGCTCGTTCTCGCCCGTCCGCCAGTCGTGCTCCTTGAGCCAGGCGAGGTAGAGGTCCATCTGGCCCTTGTCGGCGGCGGTGAACGTGCCGATCTTGAGATCGATGGCGACCAGGCACCGCAGGCCGCGGTGGTAGAAGAGCAGATCCAGGAAATAGTCGTCCTCATCGACCCGCATGGCGTACTGTCGCGCGATGAAACAGAAGTCTGTCCCCAATTCGGTCAGGAATTGCTCCAGATTGCGAACGATCGAGGCTTCGAGATCCTTTTCCGAATAGGCTCCCTTGAGACCAAGGAAGTCGAGCACATAGGGGTCCTTGAAGATGTCCTCGTATCGAACCACTTCCGCTGGCTCCGCCTGCTTTTCCTGCGTCACCAGCCGAGGCGTATCCTTGGAGAGCGCCACCCGCTCGAACAACCCGCGATCGATCTGCCGGCGGAGCTCTCGCACTGGCCAGCGGCATTCCGCCGCCTGTTCGAAGTAGAACCTGCGACGAGGCGGGTCGCCTTGGCTCAAGAGCAGGCGATAGTGCGACCAACCAAGCCGGTAGTGCCTGCGGAAATCAATCAGCAGACGCTCACAAAATTCTGCAGACATCGTCTGCAGAATCTTTCTTTTCGCCAATTTGTCAGACAACGTCTGGCAAATTGGTCCGATTGTTGATTGTCCAGCCAGTGGCTGGATAATTGTGGGCGGCGAAGAATTGCTAGACACTGTCTGGCAAATCTCAAACGACTCGAAGAACCGACGCATATCCTGCAAGTTCGCCCGCGAATAGCCCTCGCCATACTCCCGCGTCAGTATCCCTGCCAATTCCCGCAACAATGTGGTGCCATACTCCGCACGTTTCTCGTTCCGCTGGATATCCTGTGTGATGATGCGGCCGATGTTCCAGTAGAGGTTCACCATCGCCAAGTTGGCGGTTATCGATACGTGACTGCGCGCGGACTCGATCAAGCCCCGTATCTCTGTCGCTACGCTGTCGATCACGAGCACGGGACTGCCTCTCTGTAGGAGGCGGGTGCTCTTTCTGGCGTTGGTCTTCTTCTCTGTCGCCATGGCTATTTCACGAACTGCTCGACGAAGTATTTCGCGGTCAGGGGTTCGCCGGTGGCGCGGTCGATCATCTGGTTCCAGGGGTAGAGATTGCCAGCCTCGAAGACCTTCTCTCTCAGGAAGCGTCCGGCCTTTTCCTGGCCGACGTAGCTGAGTTCCTGGCCTTTCTTGACCTTGAGCACCTTGGTCCGCAGCTCGTGGTGCAACTGCGAGGCCAGCAGTTCGCCGAGCATGTAGTTGTGATAGTAGCAGGGGGCCGCCGCGAAGTGGATCTTCGCCGCCCAGTCGGGGCTGTTTCGCTGGGGCGGGCGGCTCACGAGCTGGTATTTCTCGACCATGTCCCACCAGAGCTTGTTGAGGTCCTGGTCGGGATTGGCGTAGAGCTCCTTCTCGAAAGAGTACATCACCATGTCCCAGCGGGCGAAGATGAGCTGTTTGAGCTGCATGTACTTGCCGCTGACGGTCTTGATCTCGGCCCGCTGCGTGTCGGAGAGGCCGAGCATCTCCTGCATCCAGGCAGGATTGCGGCTCAGGCGTCCGAAGAACATCGCGATCGCCTCGGTCGTGAACGGGTGCGCCGGCGAGCGGAGCACGTACGGCGAATCGAAATCGAGATACTTGTCGTAGACGCCGTGACCGAGTTCGTGGAGGGTCGTCTCCATCCAGGTTTCGTTGCTCTGAATGTTGCACAGGATCCGCACGTCGCCCTCGCGGTCGATGTGGGTGCAGAAGGCGTGCGGGTTCTTGCCCTCTTTCTCGTAGAGGTCGCTGTTGGCCAGGATCTGCTCGACCGGCAGGCCGAGACCCTGGTAGAACTTCGCGGCGAGCTGCTCGATGTTCCTGCCCTGATAATAGACGTCGAGGTCCAGGTCATAGACCATCGGCGTCTCCTGGAAGAACGGGTCGTGATAATGCCAGGGCATCAGCTTCTCGGGCGAGACGCCGGACTGTCTGGCGAGGATCGCGTCGAGCTCGGTCTTGACCTTGCGGAACGGCTCGTTCGTCAGGCGGTACAACTCCGCGAAGATCTTGTCGAGATCTTTCACGTCCTGTTCGCCGGTGGCCAGGGCCATCGTGTGATAGTTGTTGAAGCCCAGCTTGCGAGCCGCCTGGTTGCGGAGCTTGACCAGCCGGACGATGTCGCCGGCGACCGCCTGGCCGACCTGTTTGCTGGCCAGCCACGCCTGTTGACGCTTGGTCGAGTCAGTCTCGCTCTTGAGGATCTGCTTGATCTCGTTGTCG
The DNA here is from genome assembly GCA_937927975.1 of uncultured Phycisphaerales bacterium. Lineage (GTDB taxonomy): Bacteria > Planctomycetota > Phycisphaerae > Sedimentisphaerales > Anaerobacaceae > PLanc-01. The sequence continues at coordinate 84,623 of CALEZT010000291.1, read as the reverse complement.
GTGACCTTGCGGCCGTCGATGGCGGCGCGGAAGGTGCTGAAGTTCTTCTCGATCTCGGTGCCCAGCTCGACGATCTGCTTGAGCAACTCCGGCTCGATCTGATTGGAAAGGTAGCTGTTGTGGAGGACGGTCAATTGTCGGGCCAGGAGCTTGTCCTTGATTTGGCGGGAATCCTTGAGCTCGCGGAGGTACGCGAAGTCCTTCGCATCGCTGTAGATCCTTCGGATCTGAAGCGTCAGTTCGCTGGAGCGGTCGTAGGCGTTCGGATCTCCAGTCACGGCGGCCTCCCACCAGGCCAGGTTCGCCTGCTTCTCCAGCGGTTTGATCTTCTCGACGTGTGTCGCAATGAAATCCTTCAAGGCTTTCTCCTTCGCATTGGCCGCATGGGCTCGGGGTGTGACCATTGCCGCCGCCAGAACTGCCACAATCACCAGGTTCTTCATCATCATGGGTCTCCGTCAGTACAAAGGACTCCGTCCACGGACAAACGAGTTTGTCCGCGTCACTTCGTTCAGCGCGACAAGAACCGTTCGGCGGCTCTCGGCTGCATCATCTTCGTTCGCTGAGACGGTTCAGTTCGCGTCGGCCGAGCGATTCGGATACGCCGGCCTCTTCGGCCTCTTCGGCGGATTCTTCTCCAGGAGATTCAGGACGACTCCGACCGCAGCTTCGAGTTGCGGATCGCGTCCGGCCGCCAGCTCGTGCGGGGCGTCCTCGACCTCGTAGTCCGGATCGACGCCGTAGCCTTCGACTGCCCAGGCGCCGTCTTCGTACATGCCGAACGTCGGCGCGGTGACCGAACCGCCGTCGACCAGGGTCGGATTGCCGCTCATGCCGACGAGCCCGCCCCAGGTTCGCGTGCCCACCAGGGGGCCCAGTTGCGCTTCGCGGAAGTAGTAGGGGAAGGCGTCGCCGCCGGAGCCGGACCAGCCGTTCATGATCATGACCTTCGGCCCGGTGTGGCTGAGGGTCGGGGTCTGCCAGTCGCGGTGATCCCGCCGGGCCCAGTAGTTGTAGGTGGGCCGGCGCAGCAGCTCGATGAACCGGTCGGGGATCTGGCCGCCGCCGTTGAACCGTTCGTCGATGACCAGGGCCTCTTTGTCGAACTGCGGCCCGAACTGGCGGACCAGCTCGTTTTGGCCGTTCTGACCGGTGTCAGGCACATAGATATAGCCCACGCGGCCCTGCGTCGCCTCTTCGACCTTGCGGCGGTTGCTCTCGATCCAGGCGAGATTGCGGAGCCGGAACTCGTTCGACATGGGCTGGACCAGGACCTCGTTGGCGTCATTAGCGTCGGGCGTGCGGCTGACGGTCAGTCGCACGACCTCGCCCGCCAGACCCTGGAACGCGGCCCAAGGGTCTCGCGAGGGGTCCATCGGCCGGCCGTTGACCGCCAGGAGATAGTCGCCTTCATTGACCTTCAGGCCGGGGGCTCGCAGAGGCGACTTCACCTCGGTGTCCCAATTGGCGCCTTCGTAGATCTTGCTGATGCGATAGGCCTTGTTCGCTGCGTCCAGCTCGAAATCGCAACCGAGCAGGCCCACGTTGAGGGTGGTCGGGGATTCCATGTCGCCGCCACGGACGTAGGTGTGCGAACAGTTGAGTTCCGCGATCATCTCGCCGATGACGTAGTTGAGGTCCTCGCGGTCCACGATATACGGCAGCAGCGCGGAATACCGCAGCTTCATCGCCTCCCAGTTGACGCCGTGCATGGCGGGATCGTAGAAGTAGTCCCGCTGGATCCGCCAGGCGTCCATGAAGATCTGCCGCCATTCTTCCTGCGGGTTGATCCAGGCCCGCAGGCTGCCGGAGGCGATCCGTCCGTCGCTGGTCTTCTTGTTCTCGCCGACGTCGACGATGCCGTAACTGCCGCCGACGCGGTAGATGATCTTCTTGCGGTTGGCGGAAAGGTCGTAATCGTCGATGCCGTCCAGGACGGTCTTTTCCTCGCGTTCCTTCAGATCGAAATAGAGCAGGCGACCCGCGGATTCACCGGGCCTTCGGGCTCCGGTCGGCAGACGACGGACGAAGAGCAGCTTGCCCTCGACGCAGTTCAGGCCGCCGAGATTGCCCGCTTGGATCGGCAGTTGAACCACGCGGCTCTCGAAGCCGTCGAAGTCGATCGTGACCGGCTTGGGTTCCTTGTCGTCCTTCTTGCCCTTTTCCTCTTTCTTGTCGTCTGCGGCCTTGCCCTCCTCGGCCTTCGATTCGTCCGAAGCCTGTTCGTCGCTCGGGGCGTTGGGGTCCTTCGCCTCTTCTTCCTTTTCGTCCTGGGCTTCGTCCTTCTTCTGCGGCTCTTCTTTCTTCTTCTCGTCCTGTTTCTCTTTCTTGACCTCTTCCTCGTCGCTGCGCGGCGCCAGCAGCGACTCGACGTCCTTTCTCAACGTCGCGGCAAAGAGTCTCGTCGAGTTCGGATAGATCCAGGTGGAGTCCATGTCGCCGTAGACCGGGTTGAACTCGCGATTGGACGCGAAGAACAGGTACTTGCCCTCGACGTCGAAGACGGGGCTCGATTCGTCGTAGTAGTCGCTGGTGACCTGGCGGGTCATGCCGTCGGTCGAGTCGTAGATCATGACGTTCCCGTTGCGGTTGGCGCCGCGTTTGGCGTACGTCAGCCACCGGCTGTCGGGCGACCAGGAATACGAGGCCATGTTGTACCACTCGTCCTTGTCGACGAACGAGGGTTTGCCGTCGTTGACGTCCACGACGTACAGGCTGCCGGTCTTGTCGCTGAACGCGATCTTCTTGCTGTCGGGCGACCAGACCGGGCGGTAGCGAAACGCCAGACCGTCCTTGGTGATCTGTCTCTCGGGGCCGGCGCCGTCGCCGGGCCGGAGGTACAGCTCGTATTCCCCCGTCCTGTCGGAGAAGTAGGCGATATGCTTGCCGTCGGGCGACCACGCGGGATCGCGCTCCGCCACGCCGGAGGTGTTAGTCAGGTTCCGCACGCTGCCGTGCTTTTCGGGGATGGTGAAGAGTTCGCCCCGCGCCTCGAACAAGGCTCGTTTGCCGGTGGGGGAGAGCGACCAGCTCTCGATCCGGCTGGAGACGTTCTTGAGCTCCGCGCGGATCTGGGGCAGATCCGTGGGCACCTGGATGCTCAGAGGTTTGGAGGTTTCGGCGTCCAGGTCGAGCAGGTGCAGGAGGCCGCCGTTCTCGAAGACGATGGCATCGGGTCCGATGCTGGGCCACTTCACGTCGTACTCGGTGAAGCGGGTGACCTGGCGGGTCCGCTTGGTCCGCAGCTCGTAGGCCCAGAGGTTGAGTTTCTTCTGGGCGTCGCGGTCGGACAGGAAATAGATCGTGTCCTGATGCCACATGGGAACCGCGTCGGTGCCGGGGAAGTCGGTGAACCTCTCCGACGTCTTGTTGACGAAATCGTAGAGCCACAGATCGCTGGCCATGCCGCCTTGGTATCGCTTCCAGGTGCGAAACTCCGTGGAGATGTACTGGAACGCCATCCGCGTGCCGTCGGGACTGAAGCTGGCCAGTTCCGCGTACATCAATGGCAGCGGTTCGGGCATCCCGCCTGCGACCGGCTGTTTGAAGAACTGGTTGAACCGCCGGGAGGGGCTGCTCATCATCGAGCGATAGAGGATGTGCTTGCCGTCGGGGTACCATTCGACGACGTGGTCGCTGTCGGGGTGGTGGGTCAGGCGCGTGGGCGTGCCGCCGTGGGCGGGGATTGTGTAGATGTCGGTGTTGCCGTCGTAGTTGCCGCTGAAGGCGATCGTCGAGCCGTCGGGGGAGAACTTGGGCAGCAGTTCCTGGCCCTTGGGCGAGCTGAGCCGCCGGGCGAGGCCGCCGGCCTTGGGGACGATCCACAGATCGCCCGCGTAGACGAAGACGATCTGATCGGCGCTGACGTCGGGGAACCGCAGCATCCTGGCGTCGGGGGTATGGTTGGATTCCTCTGCCTGGACGGCCGGTACGGCCGCGACAAACAGCACAAGGGCGACGAACTTCAGCATGTATCTCATCATGGCTCCTACCTCGCATAACCGATACGCGTACACCGCAAAAACGTCGAACGGGCATGGTACCAGCTTTGGGCGGCCAAATCAAGGTTGCGACCGGCCAGTTCGCAGGGCAGATGCTACTGCAATGGATCGACGACGTGCAGCAACGAGAAACGGCGAAAGTGAGCGTCGGGTCGGCGGGTTCCGGATCGGTCCGTTCCTTCCTTTGTCCGTCAGGAGAAACCGGCCGTGTACCGGAGGAGTCAGTCAAACCCCGTCTGCCGCACTTTTGTTTGCTCCGGGCCGAGGAGGGGACTATGATGGCCGCCGACGGTTGGGGGCGTCCGGCATGGCGGCCGACGGCGGGTCGGCGACAGCGTGCGACGCGAGCCCCTGTCCAATGACGATCGACCAGGGTCCCTGGAGCAAGCACGACGATCATGACATCAGGCAAACACCTCAACGCGCCGCTGCCGACGACGAAGATGCCCCCGAGCGTTCCCTATATTCTCGCCAACGAAGGCGCGGAGCGTTTCGCCTTCTACGGCATGAGCTCGATCCTCGTGGTCTTCATGACCAAGAACCTGCTCGGGCCCGGCGGGATGCTCAACCCCATGGCCGACGAGTCCGCCCGCGCGTGGTTCCACTGGTTCACCGCCGGGGTCTACTTCATGGCGATCGTCGGCGCCCTGATTTCCGACCTGTGGTTCGGCAAGTTCAAGACGATCATCTGGTTCGCGTTGGTGTACTGCGTCGGCTTCGTCGTTCTGACGCTGGACCACACCCGGCTGGGCCTGGCCGCCGGACTGATTCTGATCGCCACCGGCGCCGGCGTCATCAAGCCCTGCGTTTCCGCCAACGTCGGCGACCAGTTCGGACCCTCCAACAAGCACCTCATCGAGAAGATGTATAGCTGGTTCTACTTCTCGATCAACGTGGGAGCGGCGATCTCGATGTGGTGGTGTCCGATCCTGCTGGACAGGCACGGCCCGACGATCGGCTTCGGCGTCCCGGCCGTCGCCATGTTCATCGCGACGCTCGCCTATTGGCTGGGCCGGCGCAAGATGGTGGATATTCCCCCGGCCGGCCCGAAGGCCTGGGCCGAGATCTTCGACCGCGAGCAGCGGGTCAACCTGATCAAGATCGGCATCATCTTCCTGTTCGGCTCGATGTTCTTCGCTCTGTACTATCAATCCCAGTCCGCGTGGGTGCTCCAGGCGGAGAAGATGGAATTGCAGTGGCTCGGCATCAACTGGCTTCCTGCCCAGATGCAGGCGGCCAACTCGGTGCTCGTGGTCGTGATGATCCCGGCGTTCGCGTACGTGGTCTATCCCGCCATCAACCGCCTCTGGAAACTGACGCTGCTTCGCAAGATGGGCATCGGCCTGTTCGTCACGGCGGTGAGCTTCCTGGTCCCGATCTGGATCGAGACGCAAATCCAGCAGGGCGGCAAGCCCTCCATCGGCTGGCAGTTCGTCGCCTACATCTTCCTGACCGCGGCTGAGCTGATGGTCTCGATCACGTCGCTGGAGTTCGCCTATACCCAGGCCCCCAACAAGATGAAGTCGCTGATCCAGGCGGTTCAACTGCTGTCGATCTCGCTGGGCAACATCATCGCGGCGGTTGTGAACATGGCGATCGAGAACGCCGACGGCAGCAGCAAACTGCCCGGCGCGAGCTACTACTGGTTCTTCGCCATCGTGATGCTCGCGACGTCGTTCCTGTTCATCCCGGTCGCCCGCTGGTACAAACCCAAGGACCACATCCAGGATGAAGCCCCGGCCCAGTAAGGAGGCTCTTGCGCGGGGCACGTTCCGGCGAATTCGAGGGGTGCGTTTTGCGCTTTGTGGATACCAGCGGGGAGGGGGCAGAGAAGAACCGCAGCAGGCCTGCCCTGTTCTCTCCGCTGGTGTCCCGCAAGCGGTAAACGCACGCCGCGAACGCGACCGGCCCACGATCCTCCTGCAACTACGGACATGCACCCCCCTCGGGGACTATTCTGATTGCAGGCTTGACAGGGGGCCCCGGTGGGGCTACTTGGAGAGGCGCCCATTTGTGAAAGGTGATGCTGATGCTCAAGAACGTTCCGCCGATTCTGTCGCCGGAGTTGATGAAGATCCTCATGGAGATGGGGCATGGCGATGAGATCGTGCTGGCCGACGGGAACTTCCCCGCCGCGTCGGTCGCCCAGAGACTCGTCCGCTGCGACGGCCACGGCGTGCCGGAGTTGCTCGAAGCGGTGCTAAAGTTCTTCCCGCTCGACATTTACGTCGAGAAGCCGGTGGGTCTGATGGCCGTCGTACCCGGCGACAAGACCCAGCCCACGATCTGGGAAACGTATCGCACCATCGTGCGAAACAGCGGCGAGCGGTTCTCCGACTTCGAGTTCGTCGAGCGGTTCGCCTTCTACGAGCGAGCCAGGAAGGCCTACGCGGTCGTCGCGACCAGCGAAAAAGCCCTCTACGCCAACGTCATCCTGAAAAAGGGAGTCCTCTGACGCCCAGAGCTCTTCGCGAAATGGCGAAATCTGTGTCGGATGGCTCCGAAACGCGGAACAGAGGCCGTCTTGTGCGCATCATTGTATTGCCCGGAATGGGCGAGAACGCGTGCGTAGGGTGCGAATCGAAGGGTGAGATCGATTGTATAGGAGCCATAACATGCGTAAGAGACAGGGGTTTACGCTCATCGAGCTGCTGGTCGTGATCGCGGTGATCGCGGTGCTGATGGCGATCATGATGCCGGCGCTGCATCGCGTCAGGAAGCAGGCCAGGACGACCGCGTGCCTGGCGCAGCTCAAGCAATGGGGTCTGATGTTCTCGATGTACTGCCAGGACAACGACGGCTATTTCTTCACGGGTGAACTGCAGGGCGCGCGCAACAACGTCACCGCCACGATCAACGGTGTTACTCGCGTGCGGAGCATCGGGTCGGGCGGATTCTGGCGAATCGTCATGGCGCCCTATTCCAAGGACACGGAAATGTGGCTCTGTCCTCAGGCCACAAAGCCTCTTCCGACCGGCGGCATTCCTCAGGGCACGTGGGCCTACACCTGCTGGGAAACCGACGGCGACCGGGGCAGCTACGGTCTCAATGGCTGGATCTTGAACATCAGGGCGTCGAGGTCCGCGGGGAATCGAACGAATGGCTGGGGTCGCGCCGATCTGGATTCACAGGGCAGATCGCGTCATTGGGGCACACCGGCGACGCAGTACAGCAGCAATGTGCCGGTGTTCACCGGCAGTTGGTGGGTGGACTCGTGGCCGCTGGATGGGGACCAGCCCCCGAGCGTGGCGAACGGGCCGCCGGACCAGCCTGGGGTGAACGAGATGAACCGCGTCTGCGTGGATCGGCACGACGGCTTCGTAAACTCGCTGTTCGCCGACTGGACGGCCCGCAAGGTGGGCCTGAAGGAACTCTGGACTCTCAAGTGGCACAGGACGTACAACACCAGTGGTCGGTGGACCCGGGGCGGCAATATCGATCCTGCAGCGTGGCCTCAATGGATGAGGGGCTACAAGGACTATTGATCGAAGCCGCGAGAGAGGCTTTGTCGCAATGGGATTGTGTGCATCGGGTTCCCATCTGAGCTTGCTTGGATGGGAACCTTGCTTTTTTCGCGGGTCAGCGGGTCCTGGCGTTGATCAGGGCAGCCAGGAGGATGTGCCGGAGTTGGTCGAGACTGATGCTGTCGAGGTAGGCGTCGGAGAAGTCGAGCTTGAATCGGCCGCGAAAATCCTTGATCCGCTTCTTGAGGTCTTCCCTGCCCAAAGCGGCAATCGACGTTGCGAGTTGTTCGAACTGTCCTTGCGAGCTCACGGCCTTGCCCCTGCGAAACACGTGGTGATCATCCGAAACATCCAGGCTGCAAGGGGGTTATCGCCGTCGCGGCGGGGGGGCTTTTGAGAAAACTCGCTGCCATCGTCATAATCGACGGAATCGGGCTATTATTGGGCGGGAAATCTTTTGTTCCGGCTCATCGCGTCTGATAATCTGCCGCCATGAAAACAAGTGAGCTCGATTATACGTTACCGTCCGAGTTGATTGCCCAGGATCCTGCTGGGGTTCGCAGCGACTCGCGGCTGCTGGTCGTGGACCGGACTTCGGGCAAGCTGACAGACAGCCGATTCGACCATGTCGGGGACCACCTCCGGCCGGGCGACTGCCTGGTTTTGAATGACACAAAGGTCCTTCCTGCAAGGTTTTACGCGCGTCGTCACACCGGCGGAGGGCTCGAAGCCCTCTTTCTGGCCGAGACCGACACTCCCGGCTTATGGCGAATCCTGCTCAAAGGGGCCCGCAAGCTCAAGCCCGACGAAGCGATTCACATCGTTGATGGCCGACAGAGGGATTTCTGCACCGCCAAAGTGGTCGAGCGACAGGATGGCGGCGTCTGCCTGCTGACGCTCGATGTCAAGGCCCCCGCAGAGACGGTCCTGAACGAGATCGGTTTCCCGCCGTTGCCGCCGTATATTCGTCGGGATCACGATTGGTCCAAGGCCGAGCGCGACCGGCAGCGATATCAGACGGTCTACGCCAGTCAAAGCGGCGCGGTGGCGGCGCCGACCGCGGGCCTGCATTTCACCGAGGAACTGCTGGACCGATTGACCGACTCCGGCGGCCGCCTGGCCCGCGTCACGCTGCACGTCGGCGCAGGCACCTTCAAGCCGATCAGCGTCGAGAACGTCGAGGACCACGAGATCCATCGCGAATGGTATCGCCTCGACGCCGCCAATGCAGGGATCATCAACAGCGCCCGCGCCGCCGGCGGGCGGATCGTCGCCGTGGGTACAACCGCCACGCGGGTGCTCGAGACGGTCGGATACCCGCTCCAGGCGCAGGAAGGCCAGACGAATCTCTTCGTTACGCCGGGCTATCGGTTCAAAGCCGTCGACGCGATGATCACGAACTTCCACCTGCCCCGCTCGACGCTCCTGGCTCTGGTCGGCGCGTTCGCAGGTCTGGAGCCGATGCTCGACGCCTATCGCCACGCAGTCCAAGAGCGATACCGATTCTACTCCTATGGCGACGCCATGCTGATCGTGTGACGCTACAGGACCTGTTCGAGACCGGGGATTCGGCGAACCAACCCTGCGATCAGGAAGCACGCGGGGACCACGAAGGCTGCGACCAGGACGAACTTCAGCAGTGGATACAGATGCACATTCCGGACCATCAGCGTCAGGACGATCAGCACCGGCGTGTGGAGGACGTAGGTCGCATAGGAGTTGGCGGAGGCTGCCTGGCTCAGCGCATTGTGGCGATTGAGCCGCTCTCGGAACAGGACCAGCAGGCCGACCGTCAGGAGCACGCCCAGCGACTGCTCCCAGAGAGCCATCGCCAGGGCCTGCCAGTAAAGGCCGCCCAGAAACTCCGATATGTCCCCGTCGGTGGCGCCGCCCAGGACGGTCAGCACAGGGAACAGGACGAACACGAGGATCGCGGCCAGGATCAGCGAGTTCCGGCCCAGCGACGTCGAGAGCCGAGTCAGCCACTGTCGGCGATAGGCCTGAACGCCCAGGATGAACATCACGATGTACTGAGGGAAGAAGGGGAGTTGGAAATTCAGCGGCTCGTAGCACCAGCCGACGGGCCGCCACAGCCGCACGAGGAAGGACGCAACGCCCAGGAACACCGCCAGGATGACAAGAGCATGGCCGTTCAGCGTCTGTTCTTCTCCGGGTGGCATCGACAAGCGCGTGCTTGTCGATGGCTCGCCCCGATTGCCGACAGACTCCACGGCTTGCCCGCGATCCTTCGTCAGCAACCGATAGACCAGATACACGAGGCTGAACAGCAGCAGCGCCTCGACGAACCACAGTGGCCCCCGGCCGAGATGGAATGACGTGTAGTAGGAGGCGGCCCACTGTCGAAACGAGAGTTGGTACACGTCGTGACGCGCCAGCCAGTAAATGAGGAACGGATGAATGACGAGATCGTAGAACAGCATGGGGATGCCCAATCGCACGAGACGGTCGATCAGGAACTTCCTGGGTCCTTTGCGGTCGAACGAGGCCGGGGTGAAGTAGCCCGAGAGCAAGAACATGCAGCCCATGAAGAACGATTGGCACGTCGCGTTATGCATGGTCAGAATCAGGCCGGTGGGCATGTCCGGCTTGACTTCCTTGTAGTACCAGCCGCCTTCGCCGCCATAGGTGATTGAGAGGTGGACCATGATGACCATGACGATGATCAGGGTCCGCAGGTTGTCGATGAACGCCAGGCGAGGAGCGGCAACGGGGGCTGAGCCCATGGTTCTTCTCCCTCAGCGAACGGGAACGTGCGGTTGAATGGGACCTGTAGAACTGATGGGACCTATAGGACGCGTTCGGCTTGGATCGGTGGGGCGGGGCTTGGCTTGAACGCGGGCAGTGCCGCAACAGCCGCGCAGGGGCCCGAGAAGGACCCCTGCGCCGAGCAGCTTCAAGATTTCTCTGCGAGTGGAATGCCGTATTCTCATAGGACGCATAGGACCTATGGGACGGATGAGACTCGCGTTAGCCTTTGTACATTTCGTCGAAATACTTCTGGGCGTCGACGACGGCGGCTCTCATCATGTCCTCGGCCACCGCGGTCTTGCGCTCGCCCAGGGCCTTGAGCAGGTCGCGGGCCTTGAGCTCCCTGGCCGCCTGCTCGCAGGCCTCCCAGCTCAGGACGCTGCGGATCACGCGGTCGATGGCCTGCTCTGCGTTGTCGTACGCGCGGGGCTGCATGTCGTGGCCCTTCCAGCGGTCGTATCCGGCGCCCTGGACCAGGCCCGCCAGCGCGATGTTCATGCCGTTGACTCGCGCGCCGTGGTCGATGTCGAACTTGCCGGGGCCGCCGAGGATGATGCCGTCGTTGTAGCCCTGGCTGTTGAGGTGCATGTGCACGAGCATGCCGTTGTCGATCTCCTCGACCGTGTCGTAGATGTGGTCCAGGCCGATCATCTCGGAGTGACCGAACTCCTTGTTCACGCCTTTGTTGGCGATGTCGACGCCGAATTCTTCCGCGACCTTCCGCCAGAACACGATCGCGCTGGCGACGGTCGGGATCAGCATGGCGGGATGTCCCTCGTTGGGCTTGGGCTCGAACGCGATGCGAAGCTGGCCGCCTTTCTTGGCCTCGTACTTGCACAGGCCGGCGACGCTCTCCTTAAGGTTCTGGTACATCTGCTTGACCGCGATGGTCGCGATGTCGTAGCCGAAGGAGCCGTTCCAGATCACGAAGGCCGGCGGTTTGTCGTCGTTCCAGGTCTTGCGCATCGTGCCGTAGGCCAGATCGACCGTGCGGGAGCCCAGCTCTTCCGCGGCCTTGCGCTCCGCGCGGTCCATCGAGCAGATGCCGCCGTAGGCGAAGTGCGAGTGCGCGCCGGGCGTGATCATCGCCAGCGCCAGCTTGTTGCTGACCATCGCGTCGGCCACCGCCTGGGCGTTGTTGTCGTCGACTTCCGCGTCGTAGTGCAGCTCGATGCCGAGCTGGACGTTGCGCGGTATCCGGGGACGGATCTTCTTGGCGACCAGTTCGACCATCTCCGGCGTGCCGAACTTGCCGCCGGCCCAGTCGGGACGGATGTCGCCGGGGACAAAGCCGCCTTTGCCGGCGTTGAACGTCCACCGACATATGCTGTGCAGGGATTTCTTGGCCATTGCTGCTACTCCTGATTCTCGTGCCTCGTGAGGCTGTTCCGTCGAATTCAACAGGCCGGCTCCGACCGGCTTGACACGGACAATCTTACGCAAGGACGGGACGGGAGTAAAGAAGTTTGAACTGTCAAGTTTGAAGTTTCAAGCAAGAACGCGGGGTGTGCGACTGGATTTTGTGGGGCGTCGGGGCGCCCACTCTGTCATCCTGAGCGAAGCGAAGAGCCTGCCCTGAGCGTAGTCGAAGGGATCTGGGCACAGAATGCGGGCCTACGTTCGGTGCATCCGAAGGCCAGATGCTTCGCTGCGCTCAGCATGACAAATGCTCATCAGGCCCCACGGAATCTGGTCGCAGACGAATGTGGGGGCGGACTCCGTTCTTCTCTGACTTGACACTTCACACTTCAAACTCCCTACTCCAGGTATACTTTGTCTCCCGGCCTGATCGGTGGGACCTTGTCTTTCTTGGCCGGGACGTCCGAGCGGTCCAGGGCGAAGCTCGGCGCGATCTCCAGGACGCAGTCGGGCGAGCCGTCGGCCTTGCGGGGGACCTTGATCCCGGCCGACTCCAGCCAGAGAGCCGCACGCTGGACCATCATCCGTCGGGTGACCTCGGCGCTGTCCTCGCCTGCTGCGTTCTTGACCGGCGCGAACTGCTCGTTGCGGTCGATGTCCAGGATGATCGAGCGATCCGCCAGCGGGATGGCGTCGAAGATGAAGGACTCCAGCTTGACGCCGTTGGGCTCCCTGGGCTCGATCCGCCTGCCCTGGGCGTCGATGTGCGGGACCTTTTTGATCGCCTTGTGAAGGGGCAGGGTGTGCCCTTTGGTGTTGAGGTACTCGACGAAGGTCGTGTTGATGATGTGGATGGCGATGCTGCCGAGCTGGAAGGCGAGCGAGCCGTCGGAAAGACGCTTCTCGGCCAGTTCGTCCGGCAGGTCGCTGTATTCGATGACCGTGACCTTCCCGTCCACGAGGCAGAAGTTGCCGACCTTCTCCTTGGGACCGGTCTTGATGACCGCCTTGGACGACATCTGGGCGCCGTCCAGGACGTGCAGGCCGATGAACAGGGGGTCGAAGAGGCGGACCAGGGGGTTGTCCACCTGCCAGTAGGTGAGGTACTCGACGCCGTGGCGCTTCATGTCCGCCAGGGCCCCGCTGCGGGCCAGGGCGCGGATGCAGCCGCCGTGACCGTCGGGCGAGCGGGCGATCTGGCCCTTGTCCGCCAGGAGGATTCGCCCGTCGAAACCGAAATTCGGCAACGTCCCTTGCTGAAAAATGAAGACGTTCTTCGGGTCCAGGCCGTAGTGGTTATCAGTCCTGAAAATATCGACGGTCTGCTGGTGGTTCAGGGGACTGGTCATGACGTACCAGGGACAGACCGCCTTGTACCGCTTCGACACCGCCGCGATCGTCTCAGCGAAGATCCGAAAGAGGGTCTTGTTCCTGATGGGACTGATCGGGTAGTTGCCCTTGGGACCCTCGAAGCCCAGACGGGTGCCCTGCCCCCCGGCGACGGTGAGTGCCGCGACTTTGCCCTTGGAGATCAGTTCTTCACCTAACTCGATAGCCTGATTGTACTTACGTTTAAGATCGCTTGTGGCGGGCGTCACGCTATAGGACTTGGCCGGCTCGAAATCGTGCTGAATGGGAGTCTGCGGCTGCCCTTTGACCAGGGTCTCGATCCACTCGTCGATCGAGTCCAGGTCGAGTTCGCGGACCTGTTCGGTCAGGTCCGCCCTTTGATCGGGACTTAGTTGCGGCCAAAACGTCAACAGATGTTCCTGGCGGTGTGCTGTCAGCAGTTCACGGATATTGAACCCGTCGCGTTCTTCGAGCATAGTATTCTCCAGAACCCCAAACCTTCGGATCATACGTCAAACTGAAAAATATTCAAGGAAATGCGTGAATCGGGCGAAGAAAAGTTTGACATGCTTTCTTGCATGGGATAAGATCGTGAATGAAGACAGGTGGACCTGCAGAAGTTGTTCTATTATATTCTGTTCGTCATCATAAATACTTTTGCACTTCATATCCAGATCTGCCTGCCTCGGAGTTGTAGGAATCACAAGACCTACGATACGTGAGGAGTTTGAAGGTCTCGGCCCATTTGAGCAAAACTTCTGCGAACAGCGATGCTTTGTTTGATTGATGCCGGTCCGTTCTCGCATTCAGGCAGATTACTTTGTCTGGAGATTCGCGCAAATTGAGCATTAGCCAGTCAGGCGGCACCAAGCAGTTATCTGTTAAATTAGCCACTGTGGCGTAGTTGGAGAACGGTCGGTCTGCGAATCTCAAGAGAAGTGAAAAGGAGAATCAAATGAAAAGAAAAGGCTTCACCCTGGTCGAGTTGTTGGTCGTGATTGCGATCATCGCTCTGCTGATGGGCATTCTGATGCCGGCGCTGGCTCGCGTGCGCCAGTTGGCCTTCAGAATGACCTGCGGCACCAACCTGTCGGGCATTGGCAAAGCGATGCTGATCTACGCCAATGACTACGAGGACGAACTGCCCCGCGCCGGCGGCCGCAACGCCACCTGGGGTACCCTCCCCGCCACCGGCTACATCGCCACCACGCGTCAGGCTGCTTACGGCACCGCTGCCGACGGCTCCGGCGGCAAGGCTTCGATCAGCTCGTGCTTCTACCTGCTGGTCAAGTACGCTGAAGTGACGCCGAAGTCCTTCGTCTGCAAGGGCGACTCGGGCACCGTCGAGTTCAAGCTGGCCGACGCCGGCATCACCGGTGCCACCGAGCTGATCGACCTGTGGGACTTCGGTACCCCGGGCTCGACCGGCACCGCCTACAAGAGCTGCAGCTATGCGTACCACGTTCCGTTCGGCGCCTACGCGCTGACGGTTTCGAGCGAGCCGGGCTTTGCGGTCGCTGCCGACAGGAACCCGTTCCTGGCCAGCCCCGCCGCGGCGGCTGCTCCTCGCGCCAACTTCGTTCCTGACCTGACCGGTTACTCGGGCGGCACCGCCGAGACGGGCAAGGCCGGCAACGCCATCGCGCACCAGAACGAAGGTCAGAACGTGCTGTTCCTCGACGCGCACGTGGACTTTGAGAAGAGGTCCTACTGCTCGATCGAAGACGACAACATCTACCTGATCTCGAACTCGACCACCGGCGGCGGCTCGCCCATCGGCACCGTCCCCTCGCCGGCCAGCGCGACGAGCTATTCGCCCGCCAACCGCAAGGATTCCGTGCTCATACATGATCCGGACGCCTTCGGCGGCGCCGGCGCCCCCGCGTCGCGAAGCTAAGTTGCGTGTCGTTTGACGTTCAGTGGCGGCCCCGGTGGTCATCATCGGGGCCGCCCTTCTCCTCGAAGCGTGTTCTTTGACAATTGTGCCAGGCAAGAAGCGATGGCGACGCTGAACCCCGGTCAAGAGAGAGCACGCGACACTAGCGGCGGACTTCGGCAGTATCATTCCTAAGCCATTATATTTTCCTTTCCTCGATCGTCCGATCCGCTGCCTCCAAGCCTGTTCCCTCCCTTCCCGGATTCAAAGTCTCTTTCGCTTGGCCATTCGTGCATCAGCGCAGGTCTGCCCACAGGCGTCGCGCCGTCGGTACGCGCCGCCCGCACCCGCGGGATCGGTCCCGGTGCGCCCGGGCGGGGCCTTCCATTTCTCGCTGATGCGCGTCTCACTCGATCTTGAAAACAATCGGTCAGGCTCTGCGTATGGACCGGCCGTTTGGGTTCACGAGAGAAACCATGGGATCGGTGGACAAGGGGTATCCGCATTCGCACGTTGCGACGGAGCCATCTTTTCGCGTCGAGCCTGAGTCTCGCGGGCGGGTGTACCGCCCGTGACCGATCGTGGCTTCGGTTGCGGCTGTCGGGTTTGCATTCATTCATCCATTTCCCGCATCCGTCGCCAGGAAGGTCGGTCCCGCCGGTCCCGAATGAAGGAAAGGGGATTACCATGAGAAGGAAAGGGTTCACACTGGTCGAGCTGTTGGTCGTGATCGCGATCATCGCTCTGTTGATGGGCATCTTGATGCCCGCACTGTCGAGAGTCCGCCAGTTGGCCTTCCGGCTGACCTGCGGCACCAACCTCTCGGGCATTGGCAAGGCAATGCTGATCTACGCCAATGACTACGAGGACGAACTGCCCCGCGCGGGCGGCCGCAACGCCACGTGGGGCCCGCTGGCTCCCAATGGCTACATGGCCGCCACCCGCCAGGCCGCCTTCGGCACGAACCTCGACGGTTCCGGCGGCAAGGCGACGATCAGCTCGTGCTTCTACCTGCTGGTCAAGTACGCGGAGGTGACGCCGAAGTCGTTCGTCTGCAAAGGCGACTCGGGCACGACCGAGTTCAAGCTGGCCGACGCCGGCATCACCGGCGCCACCGAGCTGATCGATCTGTGGGACTTCGGCACCCCCGGCGCGACCGGCACCGCCTACAAGAGCTGCAGTTACTCGTACCACGCTCCGTTCGGGCAGTACGCGCTGACGACGTCGAGCGAGCCGGGCTTTGCGGTGGTGGCCGACAGGAATCCGTGGATCATCAGTCCCGCCGCGGCGGCGGGCAATCGCGCCGGCTTCATTCCTGACCGGGCCGGTTACTCGGGTGGCACCTCTGAGACCGCCAAGGCCGGCAATGCGATTGCGCACCAGAACGAAGGTCAGAACGTGCTGTTCCTCGACGCGCACGTGGACTTCGAGAAGAGGTCCTACTGCTCGATCGAAGACGACAACATCTACCTGATCTCGACAGCGCCGAACAGCGGCTCGCCCATCGGCAACGCCCCGAAGCCTGGCTCGACGGCGAGCCTGTATCAGCCGGCCAATCGCAAGGACTCCGTGCTCCTGCACGACCCGGACACTATCGGCGGGAGATGAGGGCCTGTGTGTGGGTGAGCACTAGCCGTACGCGGATTGTGTCATCCTGAGCGGAGCGAAGGATCTGGGCTGAGATCGGGAGAGGACCCTCGTCCGATGCCCAGATCCTTCGGCTGTGCCTCAGGATGACAGGTTGCCTGCGCCGTGTGGTTGTTGCAGGTTCGCATGGTTCTCGGGCAGTTCCACATTCTTATTATTCGTCGGCGGCCCTGTGCGCGGAGGCGTGGGGCCGCCTTCTTGGAGTTGACTATGTCCGCGCCAGGCGAAGGCCCTGCTGGGCCGGGATGAAGTCGACGAGTCCGTAGTCGGTGCGAACCGATGCGATGGACTCGCCTCGCTGGAGGATCTGTTCTGCCGCGATGGTGCCGAGCCGCTCGTGCGCGCCCCTGAGGTGGGGCACTCTCCACGGGTCGATCCCCATGACCCTGGCGGCGGTCGCGTCCACCGCAGGCAGGTTGGTCCCCATGACGATCACGCCGGTGGGTTTGGGCGTGCCCATGATCGGGCCGTCGCCTTCCATGCCGACGATGCCGTCGACGATCGCCATGTGGGGGGCCACCGTCTGGTTGATGTCCAGGACCGAAGGCACGATTCCCGCCCAGTGCAGGATGTTCTTGGGCCAGCCGTACACCGCGCCGGGCATCATGCCGAACAGGTTCTTCATCGAAAGCGTCACGCCGACCCAGTGGTGCGTCTTCATCTTGGGCATCGAGACGATCCAGTCGACCTGGTCCACCACCGCCGGCAGCGTGAGAGTCGCCAGACCGTTGCGAAGGCCCGCGTTGGGACGTACGATCAGATCGTCGTTGTTCAGATCGACGAACGGCGTCTTCTGCTCGACGAGCGCCTCGGAGATGCGGACCTCGTCGAGGACCCGCGTCGTGTCCAGGCAGTGGCCGGAGCCTTCGCCGATGAGGATGCTCGCGGCCCCCAGCCTGCGGAACGCGTCGGCGGCGCCGAAGATCACCTCGGGCTGCGTGCAGATGTGGATCGCGCCTCGCACGGTCTCCACGAAGTTGGGTTTCAGGAGGATTCGCTTGCCGCGGACCTGCGAGGGACCGACGCCCAGGCTGCGAAGTCCCGCTTCGATGACCGAGGACAGATCCACGCTGTAAGAAGGG
The DNA here is from genome assembly GCA_937927975.1 of uncultured Phycisphaerales bacterium. Lineage (GTDB taxonomy): Bacteria > Planctomycetota > Phycisphaerae > Sedimentisphaerales > Anaerobacaceae > PLanc-01. The sequence goes on along the minus strand of CALEZT010000291.1, from coordinate 67,075 downwards.
GCCTTGGCGACGAAGACCGCGGTCCTCTTGCGTCGTTCGCGGATCTCGTTGCGGACCAGCGTGCCCGCCGCGACGATGCCGACCGCGGCGGCGGTATCGACCAGCAGCGCCCGCCGAGTGATCTTGCCTGAGAACCGGTTGTCGGGATGCGAGTGGTTCATGACTTGTCCTGTGTGGAATCTCGATGGAAGAACGGGACCAATCCCTGGCTGCAATGCCAGGCGAGCAGCAGCAGGCTCAGCGAGGTCGTGTCGTAGGGCCCGAGTTTCTCCTGTCTGGCGAGCACCTGTCGGATCCGCTCCTGCGGCCGATCGACCGTCTGCCCCCAGGCATGGAGTCCGAGGATCGCCCAGGCCACCGACATGGGGGCGTGGACGAACTCCAGTTCCTTCTGCATGTACGCGATGCTGTGCGTGACGGTTTCTTTGGGGGTCAAACCTGCCAGCGCTTGCAGGGCGATTCCGGTGCTCTCGGGCGCAGGACGCATTTCCAGGCCGAACGTGATCGTGTTGCCGGAGTTCCAGCCGCCGGAGGGCAATTGGCGGTCCAGGAGCATGCGGATCGCGTCCTGCATTCGCGAGTGCGTCGCGTAGCCGCACGCTCGCAGGGCCAACGTCGTATACGATGTCGGCTCGACCCACGGATGCGCCCCTGCGATCCACGGCCAGCCCCGGATCGTCACGTCGTGGCCTCCTTCAGGCCCTGCGGCTTCCGGGATGCCGATCTCCGCAAAACTCAGGAGGAATTGAATGGCCCTTTCCCGCGGCCCGTCGTAGGCCGGGGCGCCTTGCCAGGCCAGGACCGCCAGAGGGGTGGGCCAATAGGCCGCCGGATGCTGCGGCACAACGCAGATCCGTCCGTCGGGGTCCTGCATCGCAGCGAGCGTCCGCCTTCCCTCTTCAATCGACGGGCTTTCGCTGCCGCCCGCTCGCAGGGCAAGGACCGCCCAGGCGGTCGTGTCCGGCCGGGGACTGCCGCCGAACCGATTGACGAACCCGGCCCCTGGGACGAATCGCTCCTCCAGGGCCTTCACCTGCGGCCTGTCAGCGGGATCGATCAACAGCATTTCAGGGCCTTTCATCCCTGCATTATACCAGATTCGCCGGCGTTTGTGCGAGCTTCGTCCGTCTCGTCCGAAACCTACGGATCTTTCGTGCTGAGCGAAGCGAAGCATCTGGCATGGGACACGTCCGGCGTTTGTCTGCGAACGAAGCCCAGGTCCTTTGCTTCGCTCAGGACGACATCAGGGGCTTGCGTTGCCAGGCGGGCGAAAACGGGCTCAGCCCATTTGTGTTCCGACGCGATTTCTGGTACAGTGTCGGCTTCGAATTCTATAGGAGAAATCGCAATGGGCATGACCCTTGTCTACAAGATTCTGCAAGCGCACCTGGTCGAAGGCCAACTCACCGCGGGCGAGGAAATCGCCATCCGGATCGACCAGACCCTCACTCAGGACGCCACCGGCACGACCGCGTTTCTGCTCTTCGAGTCGATGGGCGTTCCTCGCGTGCGGACCGACCTGTCCGTCTCCTACGTCGATCACAACATGGCGGGCTTCGGCCCCGAGAACCACAACGACCATCTGTACCTCCAGACGGTCGCAGCCAAGAGCGGCGTCTATCATTCCCGCGCCGGCAACGGGATTTGTCATCAGGTCCACCTGGAGCGGTTCGGCAAGCCCGCCGGGACGCTGCTGGGCAGCGACTCACACACCCCGACCGGAGGCGGCATCGGCATGCTGGCGATCGGAGCGGGCGGAATGGACGTCGCGGTCGCCATGGGCGGCGGGCCCTTCCACCTGCAATGCCCCAAGGTCTGCGGCGTCAAACTCACCGGCAAACTGAACGACTGGGTGGCCGCCAAGGACGTGATCCTGAAGCTCCTGAGCGTGCTGACCACCAAGGGCAACGTCGGCTGGACCGTCGAGTACTTCGGTCCCGGCGTCAAGAACCTCACCGTCCCCCAGCGGGCGACCATCACGAACATGGGCGCCGAACTGGGCGTGACCACGAGCATCTTTCCGAGCGACGAGCAGACCCGCAGGTTCCTGGCCGCCCAGAAGCGCGAGGGCGACTATCAGCCGCTCGCGGCGGACAAGGACGCGGTCTACCACCGCGTGATCGAGATCGACCTGTCGGCCCTGGAGCCGATGGCGGCTTGTCCGTCGTCGCCGGACAATATCAAGACGATCCGCGAAATCGAAGGCAAGCCGGTCGGCCAGATCGCGATCGGAAGCTGCACGAATTCCAGCTTCGCCGACATGATGATGACCGCCAGGGTCCTCAAAGGCCGTCGGATCGACCCGATGGTCGAGTTCGCGGTCGCGCCGGGCAGTCGCGAAGTCCTCAACATGCTGGCCGACAACGGCGCGATGGCGGACCTGATCGCGGCGGGGGCCCGCGTTCTGGAATCGGCCTGCGGTCCCTGCATCGGGCAAGGCTTCTCGCCCGCCGACGGGACCGTGAGCCTGCGGACGTTCAATCGCAACTTCGCAGGTCGCAGCGGGACCAAGGGCGACCTGGTGTACCTCGTGAGTCCCGAGACCGCGGTGGCCTCCGTCCTGACCGGCAAGATCACCGATCCCCGCGATCTGCCGCGACTGCTGGGCGTCGAGTATCCCAGGATCAAGATGCCCAAGGAGTTCGACATCGACGACAGCATGATCGAGAAGCCCTTGGACGAAGCGGCCGCCGCGACTGCCCAGGTCGTGCGGGGCAGCACGATCGTCGTGCCCGAAGCGCCTACGCCATTGCCGGCCGATCTCGCAGGCCAGGTCCTGCTCAAGTGCGGCGACAAGATCACGACCGACCACATCATGCCCGCCGGCACGTTCCTGAAGCTCCGCTCGAATGTCCCCGAGTACGCCAAGGTGGTGTTCAACTGCTTCAACGAAACGGGCAAGCCCACGTTCGCCGAGCGGGCGCTGGGTCTGAAGGCCAAGGGCGTCGGCGGCATCGTCGTCGCAGGCGACAGTTACGGCCAGGGCTCCTCTCGCGAGCACGCGGCCCTGTGCCCGATGTATCTGGGCATGCGTGCGGTGATCGCCAAGAGCATCGAGCGTATCCACCGCGCGAACCTGATCAACTTCTGCATCGTGCCGATCCGTTTCGCCGACGCGGCCGACTACGACCGGCTCCAGGCGGGCGACGCGCTGAGGATCGACGATCTGCTCGGCGCGATCCGAAACAGCGAGCAGGTGACGATTCGCAAGAGCGACGGTTCGTTCGAGTTCGTGGGCAAGCTGGACCTGTCGGCGCGGGATCGGGACATCCTGCTGGCGGGCGGCCTGCTCAGCTACACGCGCGGGAAGGCTCATGGCTGAGATCGTCGTCAGCGTGTTCGGGACCGGCCGGGCCAAGCCGGGCCAGCCCGTCTATGAGTTCGCCGAGCAGGTGGGACGCAGGCTGGCGGAAGCGGGCTTCGCGATCGCCAACGGCGGCTACGGCGGGACGATGCGCGCTTCCGCCCAAGGCGCCGCTTCGGCGGGCGGGACAGTCATCGGCGTAACCTGCCGGGCGTTCAAGAACAGCGTCGCCAATGAGTTCGTCACACGCGAGGTCGTGACCGATTCGCTGAACGAGCGGCTCCACAACCTTGTCAAGGCCGCGAGGGCATATGTCATACTGCCTGGCGGCACGGGGACGCTCCTGGAGCTGGCGTCCGTGTGGGAGTTGAAGAACAAAGGCTTTCTCGACGCGGGCAGGCCGATCGTGCTGGCGGGGGAGTTCTGGCGGCCGCTCGTGGACCTGATGGCCGGCGACGACCCGGACTGCGTGGAGGCGGTCGTCTTCGCGGAAACGCCGGGCGATGTGGCGAGAGTGATCCGGGAGGGACTGGGATTATGAGGCGCGAATCGAGGATTGTTGCAGGGATACTGGGCTTGGCGCTGGCCGCTGCCAGCTTCGGCGCGCAGCCGCTCGTATTGAGGCCCCTGCCTGAGGCGACCATCCTCAGCTCCATCGACGGCAAGCTGCTCCATGCGGACGCCAACGACACGTGGTGGTTCGAGCTGACGACCGAGTTCAAGAGCGACACGTTCCGCGTGCCGTCGGGCAGACGATTCATGCTGCTGCCCTCGCGGGTCCTGGAGCAGTTGATCGCGGATGTGAACGACCGGGTCACGCCTGCGTACAGGCTCTCGGCCCAGGTCACGCGGTACCAGGGGGCCAATTACCTGCTGGCGACGTACTTCCTGCCGCTGAGCAAGTTCAAGGACACCAAGCCGCCGGCGACGGGTCGAAAGCGAGAAGTCGCGGCGGGCGATCTGCCGACCGATCCCGAGCTGGCGATCCCGCCGGAGATTGCGGAGAAGCTCAAGGACAGCCGACCCGTTCGCGGACCCCTGCGAAAGCCGTCGGATGGGCCACCGACTGTGCAGCCGCAGGCGTATCTGGGACGCATGCTGGTGAATCGGGTAGGGCTGATCGAGACCGGGAATGCGGAAGCGTCACCGGATTCCCGCATCTACGCTTCCACGCTTCCACGCTTCCACTTCACTCCGTACGCGCTGGGCTGGAACGTCAGCAGCGAGCGGTACGAACTGCTGCCCTGCGGGGCGCTGGAGCAGGCGCAACAGTTGCAGCGGGGCTCGATCGAGCCCATTCGCTTCAACGTGGCCGGGCTGGTCACGCAGTTTGGGGGCAGGCAGTACCTCCTGCTCCAGCGGGCGGCGCCGGTGTACAACTATGGCAACTTCGGCAGGTGAGAGATGAGGAACGAATCGTTGCAGGACATCCTGCTGTCGTCGCGCGACGCGGGCTTCGAGGCGGGGTTCGCGAAATTGCGGTCCGATATGCTCCAGTTTGCGAGGCTGGCCGGCGCGGACAGCGAGGAGAGCCGGACAGTGGCCCGCGTGCTGGGCGAGGTGGCCGAGCAGGGGGATGACGCGGTCGCCAAATACACGAGAGAGTTCGACCGGGTCGAGCTTCGGCCGGACGAGTTTCGCGTGGCGGCTGAGGAACTCGCCAGGGCGCACGCTTCGATCGACCGCGAGCTCTTGGCCACGCTTCGCAGGGCCATCGCCAACGTCAAGGCCTATCAGCAGCGGATCTTCATCGGCGACCGATCGGAACTCACGCAAGGCGCAGGGATTCGATATACTCCGATCCGAAGGGCGGGCGTGTGCGTGCCTGGGGCCGCGGCGCCGCTGCCTTCGACCGTGATCATGACGGTCGTGCCCGCGCAGGTCGCAGGCGTCAGAGAGATCGCGGTAGTGTCGCCGCCGCGGTTCCAAGGGAGCATCCACCCGGTGATTCTCGCGATCTGTCACGAACTGGGGATTGAGGAGGTCTACCGACTGGGCGGCGTGCAGGCCGTCGGCGCCCTGGCCTACGGCACGCAGACCATTCGCAAGGTGGACAAGATCGTCGGGCCGGGCAACAAGTGGGTGCAGGCCGCCAAGCGGAACGTGGCGGGGGACTACGTCGCGATCGACTCGATCGCCGGGCCCAGCGAGGTGCTGATCGTCGCCAACGACCAGGCGAACCCGGCGTGGGTGGCCGCGGACATGCTCAGCCAGGCCGAGCATGGCGTCGACAGCAGCGCGGTCGTGCTCACCGACTCGCAGCGCGTGGCCGAAGGCATTCTCGACGAATTGGGCAGGCAGCTCGCGACGCTGCCGCGCGCCGCCGAGGCGATGGAGTCGCTCAAGCGGTTCAGCCGCGTGATCGTGGTGGGGGACCTTGACGAAGCGGTCCGCCTGGCCGACGAGTTCGCCTCGGAGCACCTGGAGATTCAGTGCGGGACGCGAAGCTGCGAGGTCGCCAGGCGAATCACCAACGCCGGCGCGATCTTCATCGGGCCCCATACGCCGGTGGCGGTGGGCGACTACTGGGCGGGCCCCAGCCACACGCTGCCGACGGGCAGTCGGGCCAAATTCTCGAGCGCCCTGACCTGCAACGACTTCGTCAAGTCGATCAGTCTGATCGAGTACACGGCCCAAGAACTCGCCGCCGCGGCCGACGACATCCTCCGCCTGGCGGAAATCGAGGGTCTGACCGCCCACGCGCGAAGCGTCGCGATCCGCCGGCAGGGGTAGCGATCACACGCCCCAGTTGAGGCGTTCCTCGTGGCGGCGGTAGAATCGGCCCAGGATGTGGACCCCGAGCAGGAAGAGGTAGAAGGCAGGCAGACGCAGAAGCCATATCCCCGCCGGGCCGACGGACAGATACAGCAGGAGCCCGATGAACGCTCCGAGCGTCAGCAGGCAGCCCACCAGCCCGCAATAGGGAAAGAACACGCTGGCGATGGACGGCACGACCAGCAGGGGACTCGCTGCACGGGCTGAATCGAAGTCGTTGACGGCCAGGATGATCATCGGAAAGGTGAACGCCGCAAGGGCCAGCCAGGTCAGGAGGATCCAGTCGATCCGCTCTCTCGCCAGATAGTAGCCAAACGTCGGGCCCCAGACCAGGGCGACGACCGGGAGAATCGTCTGACCGGTGGAGACCAGGGCGTCTATCGAGAGCGGCGTCGAGGCGCTGTTGACATCGGCGGCGCGGGTCCCTCCGGCGGCGCTGTCGCTCAGACACGCGGCCGCGTAGTGGATGAAGTACAGGGTCCCAAGCACCAGGCAGAAGAGCGGACCGATCCCCGGCGACTCCCAGAACCGAAAGGTCGTCGCCATAGCCCACAGAGGCGGCAGGAGCGAGAAGATCAGGATGTGGATGACCCCTGAGACGCTCAAGGGGTAGAGCAAGACCTGGAAAGGGGACCGCGGGGCGTTTTCCTCGGAAGTCGCTGGCGGCTCGGAAGCCGAAGCCTCGGACGGGGGCAATGGCGGTGCCGGCGGGTTTTGCGGCGCGGTCTTCTCGGTCTTGCCCGTGCGAGATTCGCCCGTCGGGAATGTCGTCGCCTGCGGGACCCTCAGCGCGCCTTTGCATCGCGGACAATGGGCTTTCTTGCCCGCATGTGTCTCGGGCACTCGAAGTTTCGCCCCGCATTGTCCACACCCGAACTGGATCACAAGGCCCTCGCGAAGATGCGAATCCTGACTACTTCAACAGGACAGACGCACTTCGAGCGGATTCCTTCAGACCATTTCAGCCCAAGACGCCGATCTATCCGGCCAAGGCGGTCGTGACCATCTCCGTGGCTTTGGCCAGGGCCTCGTCGATCTTGGCGGGGTTCTTGCCGCCGGCTTGGGCCAGTTGGGGCTTTCCGCCGCCGCCGCCGTCGACGATGGGGGCGATCTGCTTGACGATGTCGCCGGCCTTGATTTTCTTGATCAGGTCGTCGGTGACGCCCGCCAGCAGCATGACTTTGCCCTCTTCTTCGTAGGCCAGCACGACCACCGCGGACTTGGCCTTCTTCTTGAGCATGTCGATCGCCTCGCGGGCTCGATCCACCGACGTGGTCGCGAGCCGTCCGACGACGACCGCGGTCTCGCCGATCTTCCGGCCGGCTTCCAGGAGGGCCTTGGCCTCGGCCATCGTGTCGGGTCCGCCCGCCTTCGACGCGGTCTTGAGCTGCTTGACGAGCTTCTTGTTGTCCTCGACGATCTGCCCGATTCGTTCGGTCAGCTTGTCCGCGGGGATCTGGAGCAGGCTCGTGAGCTGCTCGACGATGTCGCCTGCTTTTTCCAGATGCGCGGTCAGGGCGTGGCCCGTCAGGGCGGTGATTCGACGCACTCCTGCTGAGACGCTCTCTTCCTTGAGGATCTTGATGCCGCCGATGACGCCGAGCCGGTCCACATGCGTGCCGCCGCAGAACTCCCGGCTGAACGCCTCGTCGATGTGGCTTTCGTCCGCGGCGCCGACGCAGACGATGCGGACCTCCGCGCCGTACTTCTCGCCGAACAGGGCCATCGCGCCGAGTTTCTCGGCCTGCTCGCGGGGCAGGACCGTCCACGCGACGGGCAGATCCTCTGCGATCTTGTCGCGGACCAACTGCTGGATTCTGGCCAATTCCTCGGCGGTCGGGGCCTTCGGGTACGTGAAGTCGAACCGCAGGTAGTCCGGCCCGACGTAGCTGCCCTGCTGGGCGACGGATTTGCCGAGCACTTGCTGAAGGGCCCACTGGAGCAGGTGCGTCGCGGTGTGGTTCTTCTTGGTGGCGTTGCGGTCAGGACTGACCACCGCGCTGACATTCTGTCCGACGCGAAGCGATCCCTCGGCGACTTTGCCGCGATGGATCACGGTATGGCCGACCTTCATGGTCTCTTCGACGACGAAGCGGGATGCCGGACCGGTAATCGTGTCGCGGGCATCCTGCCCGCGATTCGAGGGCGGGACGCCCTCGACACGAGCTGACCGCGTTTCGATTATGCCAACGTCGCCGACCTGGCCGCCGGCCTCGGCGTAGAAACACGTACGGTCCAGCAGCAGGCCGATCTCAGCGTTCGTCGGGAGCGTCCCTTCTTTCTTGAAGCCGCTCGAATCGATCCAGCCCAGGATCTTCGCGTCGCAGCGGTCGGTCTGATACTTGTGCAGGTCCTCCGTGGCCGGCAGGTCGCTGTCGGCCAGTCCCGCCAGCAGGGAATCGGTCTTCTGCGCGGCGCGGGCCCGCTCCTTCTGTTCGGTCATCAACTCGTTGAAGCGGTCGATGTCGACGCTCAGGCCCTTCTCGCGGGCCAGCAGCCCCGTCAGGTCCGGCGGGAATCCGAACGTGTCGTAGAGCTGGAATGCGTCGTCGCCGGTGAGGGTCTTGGTCGGCGTTTCCGCCGCGCGGGAGGCCGCAGTGTTGAAGATCTCCAGGCCGCGATCGAGGGTCCGGCCGAAACCGGTCTCTTCCGCCTGGATTACCGTCGTGACATACTCGGCCCGCGCGCGAATCTCGGGGAACGCCTCGCCCAGGCACTCAACCACCACCGGCACGAGCTTATAGAGGAACGGCTCGCGCAGATCGAGCTCGCGCCCATAGCGCGCCGCCCGGCGGAGGATGCGCCGGATCACGTAGCCTCGCCCTTCGTTGGAGGGCGTCGCGCCGTCGGTGATGGCGAAAACCAGCGTCCGGCTGTGGTCCGCGATCACGCGGAACGCATTATCGGTCTTATTGCCGAGCACGGAGGTGTACTTGTGTCCGCTCATCTTCGCGGTCGCCTGGATGATCGGCATGAAAAGGTCCGTGTCGTAGTTGCTCCCCTTGTCCTGGAGCACGCGGACGACGCGTTCGAGCCCCGCGCCGGTGTCGATGTACTTGGCCGACAGCGGCACCAGGGCGCCGGACGTCTGGCGGTTGTACTGGATGAACACGAGGTTCCACAGTTCGATGAAACGGGCGCAGTCGCCATTGACGCGGCAGACGTGACCGGGCACACCTTTCTTGTCGCAGCGGTCGGGACCGAGATCGATGTGGATCTCGCTGCAAGGCCCGCAGGGTCCCGTCTCGCCCATCTCCCAGAAGTTCTCCTTCTTGCCGAAGGCCATCACGCGTTCGGGCGGAATGGGCGTCAGTTTCGTCCAGAGCCCGGCGGCTTCGTCGTCGCGCGGGATGCCGTCTTTTTCATCGCCTGCAAAGACGCTGGCGTAGAGCTGGTCGGGGTTGATGCCCCAGACCTTGGTCATCAGCTCCCAGGCCCAGGAGATCGCCTCGGCTTTGAAGTAGTCGTTGAACGACCAGTTGCCGAGCATTTCGAAGAAGGTGTGGTGGTAGGTGTCCATGCCGACTTCTTCGAGGTCGTTGTGCTTGCCGCTGACGCGGAGGCACTTCTGGCTGTTGACCGCGCTGGGGCAGTCGGGGGCCCTGAGTCCGAGAAAAATGTCCTTGAACTGGTTCATGCCTGCGTTGGCGAACAGCAGCGTCTCGTCGCCGTGCGGGACGATCGGGGAACTGGGCACGAAGGTGTGGCCCTTGCTCAGGAAGAAGTCGATGAAACTCTTTCGGATTTCGCGAGCGGTTAACACAAGACTATACCTCATTCTTCAACGACACATATCGGAGACGACCAAATCCGAAATCCGAAACTCGAAATCCGAAACAAACCCAAATGACAGAAGCTCAAAATTCAAAACGGAGCACCGGATGGGCGGCAGCGTTTCGGTCATTTGGGTTTTCGTCATTTGAATTTGTTTCGGATTTCGAGCTTCGAATTTCGGATTTTCTTACCTTACTGGTTGTACCCACGCGGCCTCGAACTCGTCCGGCACGTGGGACTTTTCATTTCTACGCGACGAAATCACCTTGGCCCGCACGTACAGTTCGTCGCCCTTGAGCGTGTAACTGCCGGTCGTGCCCTGGACTTCGGCCAGCACGGCCCCGATCTCGGGGCTGTAGCTACGTGTTGTTCGGACGGTTTTGCCCTCGGCATTAGCAACCTCCCGGCTGGTCGGATCGTAGCCTCGCCGGGTGCCGATGAACTGGACTTTGTACGATACACCGGGCTCGGGAGCGATCTGAACCGTCAGGGTTCCGTCTCGAAATGCGAAATCCTTCAGCGTTACGCCGGTGGAGCAGTAGAAATCGCCTGCGTCCATGGCCCGGATCAGGGATTCCGGCGTCAGGCGGTCGCTGCGGACCACGATCCAAGCCTGGCCGGGATTGGCGGCGCGGGGCTCGAACTTGTGGTAGTTGTGCGCGTCGTCCGTGGCGACCCCGTACAGGATCTCGGGCGAGGAGCCCGACAGCCTGGTCGCCAGCACGATGTCCCACATCCGCTCGGTGCTCGCCCGCTGCTCGTCGCCTTCGTTGTTCACCGACCCATGGGCGTTGTAGACCTCGAAGAACCGGGCCCCCTTGATCGGCGCCATATCCTCGGCGGCCAAAGCCCACTGGAAGTTGGGGTGATTGATCGTGACCAGCATGGGCTGTCCGGTCTGCTTCTGCTGCTTGAGCACCGCGTCGACGTTGTTCTGCAGGATCTCGGCCATAGTCGATCCGCCCTGGGGCGGGATCAGATCGAGAATGTTGATCGCGTTGAGGTGGGCCTTCTCGGTGATCTCCTCGGATTGGATCAGCAGGAACTGCTCCGGCTGCTCGAACAGGCAACGCAGCTCGGACAGAGGCTTGAGCCGGACCTCGGTCTGGCCCTTCTCGTCCTTGCGGGTCTCGATCCAGCGGTCCGGGAACCGGGCGGCGTACTTCTCGAACGCCGTCTGCTGCTTGTCCGTCACCGCCATCCAACGCTGGCCGATCGAGAGGCGGTTGTGATCGGAGAGGGCCAGGAAATGGTAGTCATGGTCCTTGTACCACTGCACGACCGTCTCGGGGAAGTCGTCGCCGTCGCTCCAGAAGGTGTGGGTGTGCAGGTTGCCCTTCCACCAGCGCGAACCGCCGGAACGATCCACCCCGGCAGAGCTTTGGGCCCAGGCCGGGGCGTTGACGATCAAACCCGTGGCTGGCAGCATCCACAAGAACTCTCTTCGCGACGGTCTCCCCAGTTCACTCATCGTTGCTCACCTTGTCTGTCGGATGTCTCTGCAAGATCAGTCTTCGGCGTCGGCGGTCTCCTCGGAGGACGGTTTCGTCACCGGCACGAGACCCTTGGCTTCGATGACCTTGTCTCGGATCTCGTTGCGGACCTCGGGGTAGTCGATCAGGTACTTCTTGGCGTTCTCGCGGCCCTGGCCCAGGCGGAAGCTGCCGTAGTTGATCCACGCGCCGCTCTTCTGGACGATGTCCGCGCCGATCGCCAGGTCCAGCAGGTCGCCTTCGTAGCTGATGCCGCTGTCGAACATGATGTCGAACTCGGTCTCGCGGAAGGGCGGGGCGATCTTGTTCTTCACGACCCGGCCCCGCACGCGCGAGCCGATCGCGCCGTTGTTGTCGGTGATCGTGCTGAGCCTTCGCAGGTCCACGCGGACCGAGCAGTAGAACTTCAGGGCCTTGCCGCCGGTGGTGGTCTCGGGATTGCCGAACATGACGCCGATCTTCATGCGGATCTGGTTGATGAAGACCAGGGCGCACTTGCTCTTGTAGATGATGCCGGTGAGCTTTCGCATCGCCTGGCTCATCAGGCGGGCCTGCAGGCCCATGTGGCTGTCGCCCATCTCGCCTTCGAGCTCGGCCTTGGGGGTCAGCGCGGCCACCGAGTCGATGACGATCACGTCCACGGAGTTCGAGGACACGAGCATCTCGGCGATCTCGAGGGCCTGCTCGCCCGTGTCGGGCTGGCTGACCAGCAGACTGCTGACGTCGACGCCCAGCCGCTTGGCCCAGGTGGTGTCCAGCGCGTGCTCTGCGTCGATGAACGCGGCCACGCCGCCGGCCTTCTGGGCGCTGGCGATCACGTGCAAGGCCAGCGTCGTCTTGCCCGAGGATTCGGGCCCGAACAATTCGGTGATGCGGCCGCGCGGGATGCCCGCGCCGCCCAGCGCGATGTCCAGGGACAGGGCGCCGGTGCTGATGCCCTCGATCTTGGCATAGTTTTGTTCGTCCATCTGCATGATCGCGCCCTGGCCGTACTGCTTCTCGATCTGCGCGATCACTCGCTGCAGAGCGGCCTGCTTGCCGTCGGCGGCGCTTTCGGGTGCAGAGATGGTGGGTGCTGCCTTCTTCGACTTAGCCATGGATTACCTCCAACAAGTCTCGCCTTCCTTTATTTGTCCTGTAACGCAAAGCGGCCCATTCGGGTGTAGATCGGTCCCTCCGGCCGCAACTGACTCTCGTAAACGCAGACCTCGGTCGCTCGGACGACGCCCAGGTCGTAGTCGCCATACTCGCCGGCCGCCCGGCCAAGCTTTTCCCCTGCCTTGACGTTGCGAATCCGACACAGCGTCAGGTGGCCCGAGAACTGGCGGCCTTCTTTGGGCCAGCCGGCCAGGTCGAATTCGTTCTCCAGGTCCTCCTGCAAGGCCAGCAGCTCGGGGCAATCCAATCCCGCGCCGACCCACAGGACGCGGGCGCTGCGCCCGCCGAAGGAGCCGACCTGGCCGACGGGCAAGTCGAACGGCTTGTGACGGGCCGCCACGTCGCGGACGATATTGCACACATCGACGACCTGGCTGTCCGGGACCTCGCCCAGGAACTTGAGCGTCAGGTGCATCCCTTCGGGCTCGACCCACTTGGCGTCGCCGCGATGGACGTCCACCCGGCCGGCCAGGTCCTTCTGCAGGTCCGCCAGCTCGGCCCGGATCTCATTCGGAATGTCGATGGCAACGAAGCAACGCATGGTCAAATATCCATTGTTCTCGCAATGTACCGGTCCTGGGCGAGGCTGTCAACGTCAAAGTCGCGAATTCTTTCAGGCCCTGCCCTGCGACACTCCAAGACCGTTTTCCATTCGTGCCGATCAGAACCGCGTGCAATCCCGCAGCCGGTTCAGGCGGGCGTCGACGTCCGTTCGCGTCGCGGCGGCCAGGCCCGCCAGCGAGAAGTCCGCGATCGTGAACGACGCGACGACCGTGCCGTAGGCGACTGCGGTCTTGAGCGTCGCGAAATCCGTCGTCTGCGCCTGGGCCAGGCAGCCCATGAATCCGCCGGCGAAGCTGTCGCCTGCGCCGGTCGGGTCGCGGACCTCGGTGGCCGGATAGGCGGGCAGGACGAACTTGCTCCCGTCGGCCAGGCACATCAGCGAACCCGCCTCGCCTTTCTTGACGATGACGATTCGCGGTCCCATCGCCAGGATAGCGCCGGCGGCCTCAATCAGATTGCGCCGGCCGGCCAGGAGCCTGGCCTCCTCGTCGTTGACGATCAGGCAGTGGATCTTCCGGAGCAGCGCCTTGAGGTCGGGCAGGGCGCCGGTGATCCAGAGGTCCATCGTGTCGGCGGCCACGAAGGCGGGCGCCGCGATCTGGCCCAGCAGCTCCATCTGGAGCGCGGGGGCGGTGTTGGCCAGGAACACGAACCGGCTGTCGCGGAAGACCGCCGGGACTTTGGGCGGGGCCTCCTGCAGCACGTTGAGCTCGACGTGGTCGGTCGTGCGGTCGTTCATGTTGTCGTGGTAGGTCCCGTGCCAGACGAAGGTCTTGCTGCCGGCGCGGACCTCCAGGCCCCGCAGATCGACGTTGCGGCCTTTGAACACCTCCGGCAGATCGAACGGGCAGTCTTCGCCGACGACGCCGACGAATCGCACGGGAGCGAACAGGCCGGCCGCCATGCTGAAGTAGACGGAGGAGCCGCCCAGACAGCGCTCGCTGGCCCCGTGCGGCGTGCGGATGGTGTCGATTCCGATGGAGCCTGTGACCAGTAGTGGCATGTTATCTGTTCACTCCTCTGTCTGTGACCCAAACAGGGTCGTGAGTAGGCTCGGACGTACTTGGGGGCTCTGCCCCCAATCCCCCGGCATTTTTCGCTTTAGGCCAGCAGCATGATAAGGAGTGCAAGCCCGGACCTCCCGCTCTTCGACGACATTGTGGCTCGGTCCTGCCAGACCTGCGAATTCCTTGTGTGCGGCCGTTTGGGTCGCGTGCCCGCTTTCCGTCATGCTATTGGCCCAAAGCGGTAAATCTCGGGGGTTCGGGGGCAGAGCCCCTGAGATCGATTCCGCCATCCATGTCCGTGACAAGGTCGGGTTACTCATGGGCCTTGAACCTCTCGAGCGTCAGATCGATTCGGCGGAGCGTCCGACCGCGGCCGAGCAGGTTGACCGAGTCGAAGATCGGCAGGCTGATCGTCGTGCCGCACAGGGCCACGCGGAGCGGTTGAGCCACCTTGCCCAGGCCGACCTGGCGGGTCTCCGCGAGCTTTCGGAGCATCTCTTCGATGGCGTGCTCGCCGAGGTCCGGCAGAGCCGCCAGCTCGTCGCGGACCTGGCGGAGGATCTCCAGGGCGCGGTCTTTCATGAGCACCTTCTGGACCGCCTTCTCGTCGAACTCGACCTGGTCGTCGTCGAGGAAGACGAAGACGCTCTTTCGCTCGATGTCCTCGAAGGTTCGGGCCCCGTCGCATAGCTTGATGATCCTCGCCAGCATCGCGTCGTCGGCGTTCTGGACCGGCGAGCCGACGTATTGGAGGTAGGCCTTGAAGTGCGCGAGGACCTTCTCCGGCGCGGTCAGTCGCAGGTGCTCGGTGTTGAAGGCCAGGAGCTTCTTGCGGTCGAAGAGGCTGTTGCTCTTGGTCAGACGCGACAGGTCGAATGAGCGGATCAGCTCGTCGAGGACCATGATCTCCCGCTGGTCGCCGGGGTTCCAGCCGAGCAGGGCCATGAAGTTGACCATCGTCTCGGGCAGATATCCGCTGTGGAAGAAGTCGACGATGTTGATCTCGGGCAGATGTACGCCGAGGTGCTTGGCGATCGCGTCGATCGCGGGCATGTCGGGCGTGGTGTCGCCGGCCAGGAAGGAGCGGACCTCGTCGGGCGTGATGGAGCCGACCTGGGCCAGCTTGTCGGCGTCGACGTTGGCCATGGCCTTCAGGGCGGTGCGGAGCGTCTGCGGGCGCTCGCGCTTGGAGAGCTTGCCGCCGGCGTCGGAGACCGTGACCGACATGTGGGCGTACTGAGGCACCGGCCGATCTGTGAACAAGGCCTCCCACAGGGCCTTTTGGCTCGGCGTGTTCATCAGGTGCTCCTGGCCGCGAAGCACGTGCGTGACCTGCATCAGGTAGTCGTCGATCACCACAGCAAATTGGTACGTGGGGAAGCCGTCGCTTTTTTGGATGATGAAGTCGCCGAGTTCGGCGGGGTCGAAGGAGATTTGGCCGCGGATGATGTCGTCGACGACAATGGGGCCGGTCTGCGGCATGGCGAAGCGGACGGTCACGTCCCGGCCCTCGGCGCGGGCCTTGTCGGCGTCCTGATCTGTGGGCAGCCGTTCCGGCCGGCGGTAGACGAAGCCCTTCTTCTGCTTCTCGGCCTCCGCCCGCAGGGCGTCGAGTTCCTGGCCGGTCTCGAAGCAGTAGTACGCGCGGCCCTGGTCGAGGAGCTGGCGGATGAAGCGGTTGTAGATGTCGAGTCGCTGCGACTGGAGGTACGGGCCGTTCGGACCGCCGACCTCAGGGCCCTCGTCCCAGTCGATCCCCAGCCACCGCAGGTCCGCCATCACCTGCGCGGTCGCAGTCGGCGTGTTGCGCTTGAGATCGGTATCCTCGATGCGCAGCAGGAACTTGCCCCCCGTCCGCCGGGCCCACAGCCAATTGAACAAAGCGGTCCTGGCGCCTCCAATATGCAAATAGCCTGTCGGCGACGGCGCGAACCGAGTTACTACGGTTTCCGGCACAGCTTGGCACTCCTCGTCTGATCAACCTGTGAAAACAGTCACGATAAGCCATCAGAACGCCCATGTCAAGCACCATAAATCGACGATCAGGGGCACGGGTGAACGGCCGCAGTTGCGAGGGGATCCTGGGCCGGCACGGCTCTTGGGGTTGAAAACACACGAAGCACAAGGTCGCAGGAAGACCGCACGGTCTCGGCGACTCGACCCTCGATTCGTCCACAGCGGTTGCTCAGGCGGAGGCGGTCTGACCCGTCCGTCGTCCTCCCACTCGGGCACGGATCGCTCGATAGAGTTTCCCAGGAGCCCTGCGCACCACCACTCGCACGATGCTCCCAAACAGCGAAAGCAAGAGCCGAATCTGATCCGCGACGCGTATCGACAGGGCGAACTCCCGAGCCGCCTCAAGTCTCGACCCGTGCAGTTCCTTCCTCTCCAGTTGTGATTGGAAGTAATTGATGTGCACGTGCGACTTATAGCTCCGATCTGGACGATTGGGAAGCCACAGACCGCTGAAGTGATGCGTGGCGAAATTGGGCGACAGGTCGAGCGTGAAATAGGAAGAGGGGTAGATTACCACCCCGTCGGCTCCTTCTTGAAGCTCGTCTCGATTCGGATCGATCCCGAATTGCACCCGGAGGATGTCCGTCGTGATTTCGGTGTTCGTCGGCTCGTCGTCGGCGACCGGCCGATCATAGTGGTTCAGCACGGACAAAGGCCACGAATGCCCAGGCTCGCTGGCCCACAGCGCCGCGAAAGAAAGCCCCGGCGCTTCGAAGCCCGAGAAAGCCTTGTGGTGGAGAAAGGCATCGAGACTACGCTTCACCTCGACGTCTGTGTCCAGATAGATGCCGCCGTGACGATGGAGCACCCATGCGCGGACGTAGTTGGAGACCTTGGAGTACATCCTTCGAGAATAGGCGGTTCGGGTGAACTCGTGGGCGTTCACGTCGAAGTTCGACTCGTCCCAGCGCACGATCCGATAATCGGGACAATGGGTCTGCCAGGTCGGCCGGCAGAGCTGCAGTTCCTCCGGAACCGGCTTGCCGCCAAACCAACAGAAATGGATCGTTTTCGGAATCACACGCTCACCTTTTCGACAGAAGGCTCGGACTCCCGCTCTTGGCCGATCGATCAAGACCGGCCATACCCAGGTATCGGCAGTTTCCGGCCCGAACTGAAGACCCTTGTCACGAGACAGGCCCCATAACCAGGGAAGAAGATTCTCACGCAGAGACGCAGGGGCGCTGGGAAGAGAAGGCAGGGACGTAAGACAATGGAGGGGAAGAACGATCCCAGGGCCGCATTCCGCAACCCTGCCTTCGCGTATTCTCTCCGCTTTCATTCCACCCTCTGCGTCTCTACGAAGGAGCGGAACTCGCCCGGCGAAAGGGCCGTTCCCGGGGTTCCGCCCCCGACCCCGGCGTTTTTCGCTTTGGGCCAATGGCATGACTATGAGGAACAGACGCTCGTCACGCGTCAGATGTCCCTTGTGAAATGTATCGGCCTGACGCTGACGTCTCTGATGTGCGAGCGACGAATTCAACCGCAGATGAACGCCGATGAACGCAGATGCGGGCGTAGGGTGGGCCCTTGGCCCACGCGTGAATCTTCCCAAGCGACGCTTCATGCCTCCGCGTCGTCCCGTCGCCCCAACCGCCATTCCCGGCATGATCCGGACTGTCACACGCCAGAAAAAGTACCGGACACCTTTAATTTACTCACTGGTCGTTCTACAGATCTTCGCCTGGGATCAGTCCGGGTGACGGACGCGGATTCGACCTCGGAAATTGCGTTTTGCGCGTTTCGGGCTTCCAGCAGAAAGTGCAGACGGATCCCCGGACCGCCTGGGAGCCTGCCGCAGGCTCTCGACCCGCATCCTGGTGGATTTCTGCTGGAAGCCCCCAAAGCGATAAACGCACCGCAGGAGCGTGCCGGCCGCCCCGCCCCGCAGGGAAACCCCCGCAGCGAACGGGAATCGCCTCGCTCATGAGGACCGCCGGTCGAGATGTGTGACAACCAGGGCTCCGCCCCCGACCCCGGCATTTTTCGCTTTGGGCCAATGGCATGATTATGAGGAACAGACGCCCATCACGCGTCAGATGTCCCCTGTGAAATGTGTCGGCCTGACGCTGCCGTCTCTGATGTGCGAGCAACGAATTCAACCGCCGATGAACGCCGATGGACGCAGATGCGGGCGTAGGGTGGGCCCTTGGCCCACGCGTGAATCCGCCATACGCCGGAACAAGTGCCGTACTCCTTCAGTTCCCGCCGCGCCAGCAGCAGAATAATTCCGCGTTTCAAGACCTGACCCCGCAATATGTTTCATCCTGTCATACTGAGGTCATCGGGTGTTCTCCTGGGCGCCTCGCATCACCGCGTGATAATTATCTTAATGACCTCGCCTTCTTTGATTGAGATGCGCTTCGTCACGGTTCCGCCCTGTTGGCTGATAGTACCATAGCTGCCGGTCGGCACTCCCCAGACGACCCTCGTCGTAACGAAGTATTCGCCAGCCGGAACGTCCGCAAATTCAAATCGTCCCTCCCCGTCAGCCGTGGTTTCCCTTATGTACTTGCTCAGACGCGGATCAGGTTCGGCAGGGTCGAGAGGTCTGCCTGTAACATAAGATGCGTACCACTGCTCGCTGTACGATGTTACGGGATTCAGGTACACCGCATTCCCTGCGGCGGTCTTTACATCTCCCCCGATCGTCTTTAGGAATGCCTGCCCCTCAATGCGGGCTGTTCCTGTTGCAGGCAGGACTGTATATTCAGCCTCGGGAAATGACATTCTCTCAATAGGTTCTACCGTCTGGCAACCCGCAAACATCGCAACACAACCGCCGATCAGAACAGCTATGCCTCGCATTTCTCGCACCTCCAAAGTCAGAAAGCTTTCCACCGCTTCCAGCTCGGTAAACAGCACCGAGACTATTCTCGTATTCTACTCCTCGTCGTGAGAAGTCACAAGGCCACGGGTAGAATTATCAAGGAATTCTTGGAACATTTTACTTGTCTCACACGTCGAATCGTGCTCGGTCAGAAGTACGTCATGCTGCGGGGCTTCAGTTGATGCGGCTGTCCCTGTCATTTGAATGAGCTTCCTGCTGAGTATTCGGTACAGGAGGAACGCAAGGCACAGGGAACCCAGGACCAGGGCTGTTTCCGCCAAATCGCTTCGCCAACGCGGTTCGCTATGCTGCGAGGACTCCGGGAACCACGCCAGTTGGGACCATGCGAAGAACATCACGAGCCCGACCACGTTGCGAATCGCGTCCGGCCCGAAACGTCGGAGACTCTGCCAGGCGACCGCGATCATGATCGCGCCGAGGACCAAGAACAGGGGACCTGTGATGAGCGACTCGTGCCGGTCGAGATCTCGGAGTGCGATCAGGGCAAAGGAGACGCTCATGTAAACGGCAAACAGGCCCAGCAGCCCGAAGCCGCAGGCGACGGCCTGGATCACACGTTTGGCGACGACGTCTCTCTTCATGGTTTCGCTTCCGACAGGGATCATACGGCCTCTGCACGATACGTTCTCGACTGTCACGCTCGATTGTAGCCTGCCCGTCCGGGCGGGTCAAGCGGATTCACCACGGAGACACAGAGGACACCGAGAAGATATGGGTGATTGTTGATGTGTGATTTGGGATTGGCGGAACCGTACCCCTCAGATCTCTACCGTTTCTTCTATGTGGTCTCTGTGCCTCTGTGGTGAAAAGGTGGAAATCGTCTTTCTTTCCAGGGGCGCAACCTGCGGTCTGCACAGAACTTGTGATAGGCTGACAAAAATTATGCAAATACTAAACTTTGGACTGGACATACGACCATTCGGAATCTATCATAATGTGAACGTAGCCCGGCGGCGCGAACGCCGGGGCCGTGAGGACACGGGCGGGACCGGCCTGCCTGTGCGAGCGATGACGGGGTTCGTAGGGGCGGATCATTGTCTGCCCCGAAGTGAAAAGGAGAAGCGATCATGGCCGGACCGTGTTGCGACAATTGCATCTATTCGGTCGTCGATGCGGAACTGTGGCGAAAGCTGATGTGGATGGGGGAGCCGATCCTGCCGCGATGCGGCAACCATCCGAGGTATCCCGGCGAGATCCACGAAGTCTCGGGGATGGCGTGTCCGAACTACCGTCGCAAGCCCGAGATGCCCAAGAGCGACTATCGCGTGATCCCGCTGGACAACGGGTCCTACACATACGTGGACGCTGCGGATTACGACGCGCTCAATCAGTGGAAGTGGCACGAGTGCGGCGGCGGCTATGCGGCCCGCAACGCTCGCGGAAAGACGGTTCTCATGCATCGCCAGATCATGAAGCCGCGGAAAGGCAAGCTCGTTGACCATAAGGACGGCAACAAGTGCAACAACTGCCGATCGAATCTCCGCGTGTGCACGCGCGCGCAGAACCGACGCAACACGCACAAGCAGAACGGGTCCGTGTCGAGGTTCAAGGGGGTCGTATACGACAAGCGGTCCGACAAGTGGGTCGGGAGGTGCTGGTACGAGAGCCAAGATCACTCGCTGGGCTATTATGACGACGAGGCCGAGGCCGCCAGGGCCTACGACCGACGGGCGGTGGAGGCGCTGGGCGATTTCGCAAGGCTGAACTTCCCGAGGGAGTGGCCGCCGGATCGGAAGGCCGAAGTCCGGGCGCAGTGGCAGGCTTCGAGGAAGAACAGAGCCAAGAGGAAGAAGGCGAAGGCAGAAAGCGAAAAGACGAAAGGAAAGGGCGGGAAGGCGAAAGGGGGACGTCCCAGTCGTGAGAAGACGCGCCGCCGATGACCGGCGTTGTCAGACAAAAGGGCAAAAGGGGACATTCTACTTTTCGATCGTGAAGGACGATGCCGTGTTCAATGAGAAAAAGCAGAATGTCCCCTTTTCCGTGTACTGCGATTGCTTCGCGTCAGATCTCCTTCCACTGGCCCGGCGTGGGGACGGGGAAGCGGCCTTGGGCGTCGGCCTTGACGGGGACCGGACTGTCGGCGTTCAGGTCGTCCAGGTAGTCGCAGAACAGGAACCGCGACTTCATCATGTCGTCCCAGGTGATCTTCTGGCCGATGTGGCAGGCGGCCCGGCCCATGAGGGCCGTGAGATCGGAATAGACCGCCCGTTTGAGCTCGTTGTGCGGCTTGTCGTTGCGGATGGCGTTGATGAACGCGTTCCATTCGTACTGCCACGGACTGAATGCGTCTTTCGTGGGCGTCCAGGCGATGTTGTCCTTCTCGATCCGCTGGTCCTTGAACAGGTGCACCGTCGCGGCGTGCGTCATGCCCGAGAACTGGGCGGCGCACTTGGCGCCGTGGATGAAGGTGGCGAACTCGCCGTACGTGTGATTCATCCGCCGGAACTCGCAGAACGCCTTGCCCCCGTCGGCGAAGGTGTACTCGATGGCGTAGACGTCGATGTTCTGGCCGCAGTCGGTGCTGCGAGGCCAGCAGCCGCCCAGGCCGTGCGCCGAGACCGGCCAGGAATCCTTGATCCAGCAGCATTCGTCGATCTGGTGGATCAGGTTGTCGACCATGTGGCCCGAGCCCACGTAGAGCAGGTGGATCCGGCCGAACTCGAGCTGGCTCATCAGTTTGTTGGCGTTGGCGCCCATGTTGCCGAGTCCGCCGCCGCCTTCGTAGCGGTTGGCGCGGATCAGCGGGATGTCGCCCATCGCGCCGTCGCGGATCTTCTCGATCAGAGCCTGGCGGGCGGGGGAGTGGCGGCACTGGAGCCCTGCGAGGACCTTGACGCCCTTTTTCTGGGCCTCTTCGTTGGCGGCCAGAAGCCTGTGCAGGCCGCCTGGGTCGGAGGCGAAGGGCTTCTCCATGAACACGTTGATTCCCTTCTTGATCGCGTACTCGACGTGCAGGGGTCGAATGTACGAGCGAGTCGTGCACATGGCGACGTCGCCAGGGCGCAGGCAATCGATCGCCTGCCTATAGGCCTTGAACCCGACGAACTGCCGCTCGGCGGGCACGTCGATCTTGTCCTGGTAGCGGTCCTGGAGGGCCTTGCGCTGGTTCTCCATCCGCTTGGGGTCCAGATCGGCCATCGCGTAGAGCTTCATCGGTCCGCTGTTGGGCACGGACAAGGCGTCGCCTACCGCCCCGGTGCCGCGTCCGCCGCAACCGATCAGGGCCAGGCGGATCGTGTCGTCCGCAGCCGCGTGAAGGGTCGGAGTCAGACTCCCGAGCACAGCCGCCCCTGCGGCGACCGAGCCACTGTGTTTGAGAAATTCCCGCCGGTTGACCTTGGATGTGCCGATCGATGTCGTCATGTCGTTCTCCTTGCATGAAGGTTGATGGCGACATTGTAGGCCCGATCCGGCGCGAGTGCAAACAAGAATCCCCGACGCCGTCGGATTGGCGGCGTTGCACCTGCCAGCACTGTTACCGGTCTGTCCTGACCGGCACCCAGTCGGGCTCCTTGTTGTGGCGGCCGTCACGGGTGATCTGGACCCAGTTGCCCGACAGATCCGTCACGCAGATGTTCCAGCCGGGGGCCAGGCCTGCGCCCATCTCGTTGGCCTCGGGTCCGTAGCTGAAGGCGATGTACTTGCCGTCGGGGGAGAAGTCGGTGTGGTAGACCTCGTGCTCTTTGTCGCACGAGACGATCTTGCGGACGTTCGTCACTTTCGGCGCGCCCGAGGAGGCGTCCAAGTCGCCGACGAACAGGTCCCAGTCGGTCTTGCCCCAGGTGATGCGTTTGCCGTCTGCGCTGAAGTCGGGTCGGCAGCCGGTCACGCCGAAGGGGGTCAGATCGAAGATGTCCGTGCCGTCGGCGGGGAAGGCCAGGATCGCATGGTTGAAGCCCATGCCGCCGTGGACGGTGGCGAGGAACCACTTGGCGTCGGGCGACCAGCAGAGATTGTAGAGGTGGTGGAGCTTCGCTTCATTGACGTGCGGCGTGGTCTGCCCGGTCGCCAGGTCGTAGAGGTAGAGGCCCTGGGTGGCGTAGTCGTTGATCGTGTAGCGGTCGTACTCGCCCTTGAGGAAGGCGATGGTCTTGCCGTCGGGGCTCCAGCAGGACTGTCGGGCGTTGTGGGCGACCTTGGTCCGTCCCGATCCGTCGAGGTTCATATAGAACACGCTGCGGACCTTGTTGCGGCCGGTGCCTTGCTCGCCCTCGAAGCAGATCTTCGTCCCGTCGGGGCAGGCGTGGGGATAGATCTCGCCGACGTCGGGGGTCTTGGTGAGGTTGACGGGGTTGGAGCCGTCGGCGTCGATCAGGACCAGTTCCCAGTTCTCCTTGCCGTCGGTCGGCAACAGGCTCTCGTAGACGATCTTGAAGGGAATGCTCTTGAGATCGATTCCCGATCCGGGCCGAAGCAACGTCTCCTCGTTCGCGGCCACAGACGGGATCGAGAACGCCACGAGGATCGCGATCGACGACAGACCCAGCTTCATACCGAAACATCGTCTCGACATCTGTTGTTCCTCCAGAACAAGGGACGGGCACTGCCTACCGCACGTCGCACAGGATACCAAGGATCGGGGTTCGGGGCAAGCGGACCGCCTTGGGAATCCGTTCTCAGAAAGGCACGACACGCGCGGGCTTGAGAGCCCACCCTAGAACTGACCGCGGCAGCCACAAGACCGCAAACACCGCCAAGCAGAAACACGTGGCGGACTTGACGGTCTTCTGAGGGAGTCTGGCTGTTCCTGTGGTTCTGTCGTCGCGGCGGTGATTCGACGGGTCCGAGCGGCGCGTTTATCGCTTTGAGGGGTGCCGGCGGGGTAGGGGAGCGAGACCATCACGGTCCGGCTGGTTTGAGGCGGGAATCGCGGGCCTTTCACGAGTCTCAAGAACTTCAAGAACCTCACGTTCTGAGGAGTTGAGGTTCTTGAAGCCCTTGAAGTTCTTGAGAACCGTCGCCGGCGGGCGAGTCCTGCGGTTCGACTGCACAACAGGCGTGGCACGCTGTCGCGAGCCTCCGCGGTTCGGCGGGTCCGGGCCTCTTCAATCATCAATAATCAATCATCGATAATCAATTCTTCACGGGCACCCAGTCGGGCTCCTTGTTGTGCAGGTCGTCGTCGGTGATCTGGACCCAGTTGCCGTCCATGTCGGAGACGCACAGGTCCCAGCCCTCGGCCAGACCGCCGACCTGCTGGCCGCCGGAGAAGGGGCCGTAACTGAAGACGATGTACTTGCTGTCGGGCGAGATGTCCACGTGGTAGACCTTGTACTGGCGGGCGACCCGCAGGATGTCGCGGACGTTGGAGACCTTGGGCTCGTCGGACTTGAGGTCGATGTCGGCGGTTTGCAGGTTCCAGTCGGTTTCGCCCCAGACCATGCGGGTCCCGTCGGCGTTGAGGTCGGGCCGGCAGCCGCGGACGCCGAACCGTTCGAGGTCGAAGACCCGCCTGCCGAAGGCCTCGAAGGCGACGATCGTGTCGCTGTAGCCCATGCCGCCCTGGACGGCGGCGACGAACCACTTTGCGTCGGGCGACCAGCAGATCGCGTAGAGATGGTGCAGTTCGGTGTTCTGGTGCGGCTGATGCCAGTTTTCGTCGATGTGGTAGAAGGTCAGGCCGCTGGTGGCGTACTCGCGGGTGGTGTAGCGCTCGTATTCGCCTTTGAGATAGGCGATGCTCTTGCCGTCGAAGGACCAGCAGGGCTCGCGTCCGTTGGCGGCGACGTGGACGCGGTCGGTTCCGTCGAGGTTCATGTAGTAGACGTGGCGGACGCGGTTTCGCCCCCGGCCTTCGTCGGCGACGAAGCAGATCTTCGTGCCGTCGGGGGAGACGTGGGGATACATCTCGTCGAGGTCGGGGGTGTTCGTCAGGTTGACCGGGTTCGATCCGTCGGCGTTGCGGATGAAGATCTCCCAGTTGCGCTTGCCCTGGGTCTGGCGGTAGGTCTCGTGCACGATCTTGAAGGGGATCGCCTTGAGGTCGAGGGCGTTCCTGGCCAGCGGGACGGAGATCGGTTTGGTCTTGCCGTCGTTGGCGTCGGCCGCCGCGTCGAAGTCGGCTTCGTCGCCTTCGACCGAGACCGAAAGGAAAACCTGCTGCAACGAACCGTTTTGTGGAATCCCCTCCTGGGCGGTCGCGGAAACGATTGCCGCGACCAGGATGATCGACGTCAACACCATGCTCTGTGCCCTTCGAATCGAATGTCGTGCCAAACGCTTTTCACGGTCGCCACCAGAATAGTTCGGGAACCCGTCCGACGCAAGGGGGTCGGCTGCTCCGTCGGCCTTCTCAAGTCGCGCCAGGACCGCCAAACGGCGCGACGGCCGGATGAGCCCTGTTTTATTTACGGATTTCTTGTAGACACCGGCCCGGCGGACCGATAGAATGAGTAGATTGTTTAAGGAGTACGCTTTCCTCCCTCGGAGTTTACCCCTTTGTTCGACAAGAAGAGGGATAGTCTGTTTGCAGGCCGGAATTTGGCCTCAGGAGTACAGTAGTGGCAAGAGGTAAAGTGAAGTGGTTCAACGCGAGCAAGGGTTTTGGCTTTATTACTCCGGATGACGGCGGGCAGGATCTGTTCGTCCATCACTCGGAAGTGAAGACGCAGGGCTACGCCTCGCTGGACGAGAATCAGACGGTGGAGTTCAACGTCGGCCAGGGCAAGAAGGGCCCCTGCGCGACGAATGTCGTCCCCTGCTAAGGACGCATCAGGCGTAAGAATCGCAAGGCCCCGTCCCCGTGACGGGGCCTTCTTTATGCGCCAAGTCAGCCAGTCATTCCCCTCATAGAGCGGGCAATCCCTCCGGCCCGGTTCGCGACGAGCACAGGCTTGCCGCCGGGCGACGTCGAGAGTAGGATAGGAAGGTCGTTGTCACGCAAATCGTGACATGCGCATGGCGTCAGGCTCCTTCTTAAGGACTACCTCATGGCAACGCCTTCGACACCTGGCCCCGGCACCGGATCTCTGTCACGCAGGGGCTTTCTCCATCTGGCCGGGACGGCCTGGCTGGGTCTGTCCCATGCAGCCCTCGCACGTGGCGACAAGGGCCCAAGTTCCCTTCCGAACGTCCTGTTCATCACCGTCGATGATTGGCGAAATGAGGCGGGGTGCTATGGGGTGCCGGAGATCCGCACGCCGAACATCGACCGCCTGGCCGCTCGTGGGATGCGATTCGACCGCGCGTACTGCCAGTTCTCCGTGTGCAATCCCAGCCGCTCGTCGTTTCTGACGGGTCTACGCCCGGACACGACGGGGATCCTCGACAACACGGTTCACTTCCGCAAGACTATGCCCGATGTGGTGACGCTGCCACAGTTGTTCCGCGAAGGCGGCCGGTTCGCCGCCAGCTATGGCAAGACGTTCCATGTCTTCGGCGGTGTGGGCAGCCAGGACGTCGTCGGCGTGGATGGTGGCCGGTCGTTCGATGAGGCAAAGGTCTTCCAGGCGACCGTCCGGGGTCGGCAGGGCGAAGGCCGCAATCTCACGGGCGGCAAGGTTCGCTGGTGTAGCTGGCTGGCGGCCGAGGGGGACGACGAGGACCAGCCGGACGGTCAGAACGCTCGTGCGGCGGTGCGGTTTCTGGAGCAGCGGCACGGTCGGCCCTTCTTCCTGGCCGTCGGATTTCACAAGCCGCACGATCCCTTTGTCGCTCCCAAGAAGTACTTCGACCTGTATCCGCCTGAGTCGATCCGGCTGACCGAAGACCCGGGCGACCGAGAGGAGGATCTGCCCCAGGCTATCGGCAGTGCCTGGAAGGCGGAATTTGACAAGTTCACGAACCGTGAACGCCGAGAGTTCAAGCGGGCCTACTACGCCGGAACGTCCTTCATGGATGCCCAGCTTGGCAAGCTGCTGAATTGCATGGACCGCCTCGATCTGTGGGACAGCACCGTCGTCGTGCTGCTGGGCGACCACGGCTATCAGCTTGGGGAACGCGGCTGGTGGAACAAGAACACTCTGTTCGAACTGTCCGCCCGGTCGCCGCTGATCGTATGGGCGCCGGGCATGAAGGCGGTAGGCCGGGCCTGTTCGCGACTCGTCGAGTTCGTGGACCTGTACCCCACCTTGGCCGATCTGGCGGGGTTGAAACCGCCCGCGAATCTGGCGGGACGGAGCTTCGTGCCCTTGCTGGACGACCCGGACCGGTCCTGGAAGCAGGCGGCCTGGACGCAGGTGAGCCGGGGTCGGGGCGTCCAGGGGCGAAGCGTCCGCACGGAGCGATGGCGCTATACCGAATGGGCCGACGGCAAGGAGGGGATCGAGTTGTACGACCACGAGCGCGACCCGGGCGAATGGCAAAACCTCGCCCACGATCCGGTTTACGCCGACACCGTAACAGGCTTGGCCACACTGCTGCGAGCCAACGAATCAAAGGAGAAGGTATGATGGGTAATGGGATATCGCGTCGCAGTTTCATGGGGTTGGCATTCGGAGCGGCGGCTGTCGGCATCGGCAGGACCCTCGCGGCGGCCGGCACTGCCAAACCCAATATCATCTTCATCCTGAGCGACGACCTCGCGCAGGGGGACCTGGGCTGCTACGGGCAGAAGCTCATCAGGACGCCCCGGCTGGACCGGATGGCCGCCGAGGGCACCCGTTACCTGCAAGCCTACTGCGGCACGAGCGTCTGCGCCCCGTCGCGGTCCTCGCTGATTACGGGCCTGCACTCGGGCCACTGCCCGATTCGGGCCAACCGCGAGATCCAGCCGGAAGGCCAGATGCCCCTGCCGGCCGGGACGGTGACCATCGCCCAGATTCTTAAAGATGCCGGCTACGCTACCGCCTGCATCGGCAAGTGGGGCATGGGCATGTTCGACACCCCCGGCAGCCCGTTGAAGGTCGGGTTCGACCATTTCTTCGGCTACAACTGCCAGCGGCACGCCCATTCCTACTTCCCGATGTACCTTTACCGCGGCGACCAGCGGTTCGACCTGCCCGGAAACGATGGCAAGACCGTCGGCAAAACCTACGCCCAGGACCTGATCGCCAAGGATGTGCTCGACTGGGTGCGGCAGAACAAGGACCGGCCGTTCTTCTTGTTCCATTCCGTGACTCTGCCGCACGGGCGGTTCGAAATCGACGACGTAGGCCAATACGCGGCGACGGACTGGACGCCGCAGCAGAAAAACTACGCCGCCATGGTCTCCCGGCTCGACAGCGACGTCGGCCGACTGCTGGACCTGCTCAAAGAACTGCGGATCGACCAAAACACCCTGGTCTTCGTCGCAGGCGACAATGGGTCATCCTTCTCCCCCACCTCGGAGCTTGGACGGCATTTCAACCAGGCGGGAAACGGGTTGCGCGGCTTCAAACGCAGCCTGTACGAAGGGGCGTTGCGACAGGCGGCGATCGCCCGCTGGCCGGGCCAGATCCCGGCCGGGCGCTTCAGCGAAGAACCCTGGGCGTTCTGGGATTTCCTGCCGACGGCGGTTGAACTGGCCGGCGCCAGGCTGCCGGCAGGCTTCCAGCCGGACGGGCTCTCGCTCGTCTCGTTCCTCAAGGGCGGTCCGGCCCCCAAGCGGGACTGCTTCTACTGGGAACTGCATGAGCAAGGGTCGCTCCAGGCAGTGCGTTTCGACGATTGGAAGGCCGTTCGGAACGGCCCGTCCTCCCCGATCGAGCTGTACGACCTGAAAGCCGACCCCGGGGAGAGCAGGAACCTCGCCGGCGGGAAACCGGAACTTGTCGCACGGGCCGAAGAGTTGATGAGGACCGCCCGCACGGAGGACCCGAACTGGCCCCTTCGCGACCGACCCGTACGAAGGCCGCAGCAGCAGAAACAGGCCAACTGAGGGAGCCAGGAATCGCCCGACAGTCGGTTGACAGCGGCGGCTTCGTGACGTAAGATAGCGGCTGTTGAGAGTTGGGGCACGTCGCCGCAACGGAAAGACCCGTTCATCGACGATTTACTGTTTGTGATTCATGATCCGGGTCCAGGGCACGCGCAGATTGGGACGCCCGGTCGTCGGCGACAAATCGTAGATCGTCCATAGTAAATAGTAGATCCTGTGAAGATCGTCGTTTGTATTCCTGCTCGCTATGCGTCCACACGATTTCCCGCGAAGGTTCTCGCCAAAGATACCGGCAAGTACCTCATCCAGCACACGTGGGAACAGGCGTGCAAGGCGAAGCTCCCTGTGCGGGTCGTGATCGCGGCCGACGACGAGAAGATCGTCCAGGCGGCCAAGGAGTTCGGGGCCGAATGCGTCCTGACCTCGACCAAACATAACAGCGGAACGGATAGGATCGCGGAGGCGGTCGGGCGGTCCGACGCAGATATTGTGATCAACGTCCAGGGCGACGAGCCGCGGATCGATCCCGGCCACATCGACCTCCTGGCAAAAATGATGCTGGACAATCCCAAGGCCGAGATGGCCACGCTGGCGGCGCCCTTTGCCGCCCCCGAACAAATCGCCGACCCGAACGTGGTGAAGGTGGTCGTGGGAACCGGCGGAAAGGCCATCTACTTCTCCCGCTCGGTCATCCCCTACGACAGGGACCGCGCGGGTGTGGGCGACGCGGGCTCGTACCTGCGTCATCTTGGAATCTACGCCTATCGCAGGGACTTTCTCCTGACGATCACCTCGCTGCCGCAGACGACTCTGGAGAAGCTGGAGAAGCTCGAACAACTCCGGGCCATCGAGAACGGCTACACGATCCTCGTCGGCAAGGTCGAGCACACCTGCGAAGGAATCGATACGCCGGAGCAGTACGCCGCGTTTGCGGAACGATGGAGAAGAAGCCATTGAATGCAGGGCAGGTACGTGCACAGGCGGATTCTGTGGGCGAAATCACAGCCCACGACCGGGGACGCTGTCCCCGGACCCCTGGCATTTTCCGCTTTGTGCCAGCAGCATGGTAGACGTGCTTCGCACGTGGGCAGCGGCCCGGATCACGGGTCACGGGGCACCGCTTCGTGCTATTGGCCAAAAGCGAAGAATGCCGGGGTTTGGGGCGGAGCCCCAGGGAATCACAGGTTGACAAACTCGAATAAGCGAATAGCGTGGCGACCGGACGATAGGATAGAATTGCAGAACATGGAGCACTTTGAGGTTGGGACTCAGATGACTGACAGCAGAGACCTGTTGACGAAAATTACCGATGCATCGACCGAGAGCGAGTTCTTCGCGCCGATGCCGACGAACTACAAGAAGGGCAAGACCCGCTACGTGTTCGTCATGGGCACGGTCATGAGCGGGCTGGGCAAGGGGATCTTCTCCTCGTGCCTCGCCAAACTCCTGCAGGACAAGGGGTTGAAGGTGGCCCCGATCAAGCTGGAAGGCTATCTGAACATCGATTCCGGCACGCTGAACCCCTTCCGTCACGGCGAGGTCTTCGTCCTGGACGACGGGATGGAGACCGACATGGACCTGGGCACCTACGAGCGAATCCTCGACCAGGACCTGAGTCGGGCCAACTTCGCCACCAGCGGGCAGATTTTCAGTTCGGTCCTGAGCAAGGAGCGGCACGGCGACTACCTGGGCCGGGACGTGCAGATGATCCCCCACGTGACCGGCGAAGTGAAGCTGCGCCTTCGGCAGCTTGCCGCCGACAGCAAGGCGGACGTCGTCTTCGTCGAGATCGGCGGCACCGTCGGCGACCTGGAGAACGCCTATTTCATCGAAGCGATGCGCGAGCTGGCCTATGAAGAAGGCCCGGGCAGCAGTTGCTTCGTCGCGCTGACCTATATCATGGAGCCGCCTGCCCTGGGCGAGCAGAAATCCAAGGCGGCCCAGCTTGGCATCAAGCAGGTGATGCAGCTTGGGATTCAGCCGGACATCATCGTGTGTCGGGCGACGAACCCGGTCAACGAGAAGGCCCGCCAGAAGATCAGCGTCTACAGCAACGTTCCGCTGGAGCGGGTCATCAGCCTGCACGATTCGACGAGCATCTACACGATCCCTGCGATGCTCCGCGAGCACGGCCTGGATTTCGAGGTCCTTCGTCTGCTCAAGATCGAGGACCGGATCAACCTTCGATACGAGCGCAAGGCCTGGGCCAAGTGGTGCGACTTCACCGACAAGATCGGGACCGCCAAGTACGAGACGACGATCGGCATCACCGGCAAGTACACCTCCGTCCGCGACAGCTACGCTTCGATCATCAACGCCCTGGAGCACGCCGGCATCGCGCTGGGGTGCGACGTCAAGATCAAGTGGATCGACACGACCGCCATCACCGACGCCAACGTGGCCAAGCACCTGGCCGACGTGGACGGCATCATCGTCCCCGGCGGGTTCGGCGTCCGCGGCTCCGAGGGCAAGATCGCCTGCGTGAAGTATGCCCGCGAGAACAACCTGCCTTACCTGGGTCTGTGCCTCGGGTTCCAGATGGCGGTGATCGACTTCGCCCGGAACGTCTGCGGGCTCAAGGACGCCGGCAGCACGGAACTCGACGCCAAGTGCAGCGAGCCGGTGATCGACATTCTGCCCGAGCAGAAGAAGATCGAAGGCCTCGGCGGCAACATGCGTCTGGGCGGCCGGGACATCAAGATCGAGCCCAAGACCATCGCCTGGGACCTCTTCGGCCGCAAGAACAGTGTGCGGATGCGGTTCCGGCATCGCTACGAGGTCGATCCTCGCTACATCGAGACGCTGGAAAAGCACGGCATGGTCTTCTCGGGCAAGGCCCCCGACCAGCCGATCATGCAGATCCTGGAGTTGCCCAGCCATCCATTCTTCATGGGGACGCAGGCGCATCCGTGCCTGACGTCGCGACCGTTGCGGCCGCAGCCGATGTTTGTCGGCCTGGTCGCGGCGGCGATGAAGAGGCACCACCTGGACAACGACCTGCCGGGCTCGGTGGAGGCGGTGAAAAAGGTCTGCGCCCACGCGGAGGCGTAAGACGAGGCGGGGTGCGTCCTATTGGTCCTATCTGTCCCATGAGTCCTATAGGACGAATAGGACCCATGGGACGAACGGGACGTGTCCTCAGTTCTTTGGCTCGGCCTGCCTCTTGAGTTGCTCGATTTCCCTGCGGAGCCTGGCGTTGTCTTCCATGACCGCGGTCGCCAGGCTGCCGACCCGCTCGGCAATTCCTCTATCGACCTCTCTTTGCAGGGCTTCAATGCGGGCCCTGCACTGGGCCAATTCCGCATCCCGCTGCTGAAGGTCCTGGGCGTGCGTGCGGCGGAGCGTTGCGATCTCCGCGTCCCTGGCGGCCAACGCCTTTTGCAGGTCGGCGCTCTGGGCCGCCAGGAGTCGGGCCTGTTTCTCGTTGGGGGCCTCCTGCGGTTGCGGCTGTCCGCATCCTGCCAGAGACATCCCGACTACCGCGATCAGAACGACGGAGATCCTGCCTGTCATTTCTCGGCCCTTTCGAATCTGCCTGCTTCACTCGAACAGAGCCGCCAGCCGGAGTTTTTCCTGGGGATCGATGGCGGCCGGATTCGTCCAGACCGCCAGCTCCAGGCTCTTGCGGCAGGGGCAATCCTCGTAGACCAGCGTCTCGTCGCTGGCCAGCAGCGCCTCGATCAGGGCCAGGCAGTTGTTCGTGGCGGTCTTGAGGTTGGACAGGATCTCTTCGAGCAATGTCTCCTTGGTCTTGTCCTTCTCGTGGGGCCGCCAGCAATCGTAATCGCTGGCCATCGCGATCAGAGCGTAGCACATCTGGGCCTCGCGAGCGAGCTTGGCCTCGGGCATCGCGGTCATCCCGATCACATCCCCTCCCCAACGACGATGCATCAACGACTCGGCTCGCGTGGAGAACTGGGGGCCTTCCATGCAGACGTATACCCCGTTCGTGTGGATGGTGACGTCCAGCGGTGTCGCGACGTGAAGCAGCGTCTCCTTGAGACGGGAGCAGACCGGGCGGGCGAACTCGCAGTGGACCGCGCCGAAATCGTCGAAGAACGTGTTCTTCCGTCGGAACGTCTTGTCGATGAACTGGTCGACCAGGACGAGGTTGCCCGGCGCGATCTTCTCCTGCAACGAACCAACGGCCCCGCTGGCGATAACCGAGCGCACCCCGAGGGACTTGAGCGCGAAGAGGTTCGCGGCGTACGGGACCCGGCTGGGCGAGAGCGTGTGCCGGGGCCCGTGACGATTCAGAAACGCGATCTTGCGATCGCCCATCCTGCCCACGAGGATCGGCCCGCTCGTTCTGCCGAACGGCGTCTCGATCTCGCGACGCTCCACTTGCGACAACTGTGCGGCCAGCGCGTCGCCCAGCCCTGTGCCGCCGATGATTCCGACCAGCTCACCTGCCATGCCTGTCTCCTTTCTGGTCGCTCATCATAGCGGGTTTGACCCGCGATGTCGATGTTTCACAAAGTATCGATCGGTTTTGCACGATCTTGGCTTGAACAATCCGCCGGCCGTGGCATAGTAGAGGGAAACCGAACCCGATTTGAGGAGCCCAAAGCATGGATCTGGTCATCACCGTCAAAGAGGTCAAAGGTCATTGCCCCGTCCACAAGGCCGGCGATTCCTTCACACTCAAGGCCTGCTACCAGCTCGTCAGCGACATTCCGGTCTGCATGCACGGCCTGGCCTCGTTGATGCCCTGGTACAACGCGTTGCGGGTCTCCGAGCCCGTCGAATGGGGCATCGACGGCAAGCAGGACAAGACCAAGGCCTATGTCCAGTGCCCCGACGTTTGCCAATACACCGGCGGCGGCACCGTCGTCTACGAGATCTCCAAGGTCAAGGCGTGACGCTCTGCGTCACGCCCGTGATCCGTGCCCCGGTGCCCGGGGGCTACTTGGCCGAGAACTTGTGCACCGTCTGGCTGGAGAACTTCTTGCCGGGCTCCAGGACCGTGGACGGGAATTGCGGCTTGTTGGGCGAATCGGGATAGTGCTGGGTCTCCAGGCAGAAGGCCGCATGCTTGACGTAGGCCTTGCCGCCTTTGCCGATCAGAGAGCCGTTCATGTGGTTGGCGGTGTAGAGCTGCATGCCGGGCTCGGTGGTCGTGACCTCCATGAACCGGCCGGTCGTCGGATCGTAGGCGGTTCCGCACAGCTTCATCGCGTCCTCTGCGCCGTTGAGGACGTAGTTGTGGTCGTAGCCGTTGCCGAGCTGGCGGATTCGCGAGCCGATCTTCCTGGGCGAGAGGAAGTCCAGCGGGGTGCCCGCTACGCTGACGGTGATCCCCGTTGGGATCTGGCCTTTGTCGAAAACGGTGAACCGGTTGGCGTTGATCATCAACTCGTGGCCCAGGACATCGCCGTTGCCTTGGCCCGCGAGATTCCAGTAGGCGTGGTTCGTCAGGTTGACGACGGTCTTCTTGTCCGTCTGGGCCTCGTAGCTTATGCGAAGCTCGTCGTCGTTGGTCAGCGTGTAGGTGACCAGGACCCGCAGATTGCCGGGATAACCTTCCTCGCCGTCTTTGCTCAGGTAGCTGAGCTTGACCCAGGCCTGATTCTCGGAGGCGGTCACTTCCTCCGGCGTCCAGAGCTTCTTGTCGAATCCCTTGAGGCCGCCGTGCAGGTGGTTGGGCCCGTTGTTGGCCGCCAGGGCGTACTCGACGCCGTCCAGGGTGAACCGGGCGTTGCCGATGCGGTTGGCGTAGCGGCCGATGACCGCCGCGGCGCAGCCTCCGCGAGTGAGATACCCTTCGAGCGTGTCGTGGCCCAGGAGCACGTCGTCGAGCTTGCCGTGACGGTCGGGGACCTCCATCGAAACGACGATCGCGCCGTAGTTGGTGATGCGGGCCCTGAGGCCCTTGGCGTTGGTCAGCGTATAGAGAAAGGCCTCCCCGCCCTCAGGCGTGCGGCCAAACAGTTCGGTATGGACATTCATCAGTCTACTCTCCTTCGTTGTCGCCGGGGCGCCGGCGTTCTTCGGACTCGTCGTGTCTTGCGCCTCCGCGACAGCACAAACGGCCGCCACGGCAATGAAACCCGCCAGATTCCTCGCGTTCATCTCTGCACCCCGAGCCAAACTGCGATTCACTCTTCTTGATTCACCATTGACTACTTGCCGCATGCCTGGGGTGTCTTTCCGCTCCAGGCTGCAAGGGGTCAAATGATAATTCGGAAACGGTCGGCTGTAAATCCCCAAGATCTCGCCGTTATGCGAATATCGTCGATATAGACCATTCCGACCCTGTCGGCGGGGGCGGGCCTACGTATTTTTACGTAGGTACAGATAGGTATTCTCGACCGATCTCCTTTCCATCCCGGCAAAACACGTAAAGATCCAGGGGTTTTCCTGCCGAAGGTTCTCCTATGGGAACCGTTGTGTGCCCCGATGGTCTATCCTATCGGGGATGCGTGTGATCGTGTAGGGAGGGAGCAGGGCTATGGATTCTGGCGGTTGTGCTCAGACAACATCGGACTTTTCGGTCTCGATTCTCGGCCGGCCCAGTGGTTCTCTGGACAAACTGACGGCCAAAGACGTAATGCAGTACGGCGTCGTCAGCGTCGAGAAGACCGATCCGGCGTATCGCGCGGTGTCATTGCTGCTCGACAGGAACATCAGCGGATTGCCGGTCACCGACTGCGGCAGGCTGGCGGGCATGATCTCGGAACGGGACCTGCTCCGCCTGGTTCACAAGGAGGAATACCTGCCGGGCCAGGTCGCCGACTATATGACCACAGAGGTGGTCAGCGTCGGCGTGGATGACCCTTTGTCCGCGGTGTCCATGCGTCTGGTCGACACGCCGTTCCGTCGCGTGCCGGTCTTGCTGCACCAGCGCACCTTGGCGGGGATCATCTCCCGCGCGGACCTGATTCGTGTCTATCGCGAGAGGCTTTGTCCGCCCCGCCCCAAATCCGGAACTGCATTGCTGTCCGAGGACGCGATGAGACCCGGCCTGCTCACGGTCTTTCCCGATGCCCCGATCTCCGAGGCCATGGACCTGATCGTTCGACGACGCATCACGGGTCTTCCGGTCGTCGATGAGCAGATGATCCTACTGGGCATCATCACCGAGAAGGACCTTCTGAACTACTGCCTTCGTCCCTTCCCCCCGGACGCCACCGTTTCGGTCTTCATGACCACCAACGTGGTCGCCTTCGACCGCGACGCCGATCTGGACCTGATCTGCGAGTGTCTGATCGAGAAGGACTTCCATCGGGTGCCCATCCTCGATCAAGGCCGACTCGTCGGAATCATCAGCCGGTCCGACATCCTGCGAAGCAGGGTGGCCGCCTTCAGGCGATGAGCGGAGAGAGCTTGCCTTTCGTCGGGCCTGTGGCGAAGGACTGAGCCCGCCCGTGAGAAGAACGGAGGCTCACGGGCGGCCCATCCTCCCCCCACAATACCCTGGATTCCCTGGTAACGAACGTGCCGTCGGGGCGTCTTAGAGGATGAGCGACGGTCTGAACCGACGCCGAGCCCGAAGGTGTGCAAGGAGCATCAGATGCAGGCCACTGTGCGAATGATGGCATGTCTTGTCGTTGTCCACGCTTTGTCGTTGGGCGTTCAGGCGGGGGAAACGTCCGCGCCCGACCCGTGGGCGGTCTACCAGGGGCTCGAACCTGGGACGTTCATCAGACAGTGGCTCCTGTGCGACCCATTTCCCGTCTTCGAGGGCGCTCCCAGGCCCCTGGATGTCGCGGCCCAGCGAGAAGCGTTCGACAAGGACTTCCTGACCGAGCACGGCGGGGAAGCGCAGGTCCGCCCGACGATGGAGATGGTCTTCCACACGGGCGAATGGGAGCATCGCTGGCGAAAGGCCGACAGCCCGACCGATCTGGTCAATATCATCCGGCACATGGGCTACGAGCAGTACGCGGTCACCTACGCCTGGGCGCGGATCGACATGGCCGCCGAGACGCCGGCGGTGCTCGGAGTCGGCAGCGACGACGCCGTGAAGGTCTGGCTCAACGGAGAACTGGTCCACGAGAACTGGACGAATCGCGAGGTCAAGGAGGACGACGACCTTGTCGGGGTGACGTTCCGCGCCGGCGCCAACAGCCTGCTGCTCAAGATCCAGAACCGCGGCCGGCTGTGGGGCCTCGCGTGCCGACGACTGGACCCGGAAGTCCTCGGGGACAGACTGCTCGCGGCCCTCGGCAGCGGCGACCTGAAGATGGTGCAGATGTGTCTTGCTCATGGGGCCAAGGCAACCGCGAAGGACCGTTACGGCTTCACCGCGGTCCAGGTGGCGAGGATGCGCGGGCAGGAGCAGATCGTCCAACTGCTGATCGAGAAGGGGGCCGATCCGAATGTCGCGTTGCCCAGAGCCGGGACGCCTCAGGGGTTCCTCGATTTGTTGTGGACCTCGCTCAAAGAGAACTATCCCATGATGGAGTACGCCGGGGCTTTTGACGAAAGCTGGCATCAGGAATGCAGGGAGAGAATCGAGGGAATGACCGGCCTGTATCAGGCGCTGCCCGTCATGGATGCCATGCTCGTCCGGCGGCTGAACGATTACCACACCGGTCTGTACTGGGAAGGAAAGACCGACCCCTCCAGGCCGCCGGTCCGCGCCGCGTGGGTCGAGGACCAGATCGTCGTGACGGATTGTGCGAAGGATCTCGGGATCGCGCCGGGAGACATCCTCCTGGCGATTGACGACGCCAATGCCGTGGAGAGGTTCAGGCAGGAGTGGCCGGGGGCCTTCGGTCCGACCGTTTACGCCAGGGCGTCGTCCGCCTGCCGGAAGATCCTCGAAGGCGAGGAAGGCTCGCAGATCAGACTCAAGCTGCGAAACGGACAGGGAGAGGTCTACGAGAAGATCCTGACTCGCGGCGGTGGAGGCTTGGGATCGTCGCCGCAGCCCACGCTTTCCAGTCGAGAGCTGGATGATCGAACGGGCTACATGCGAATCCGCGGATGGGCGGGCTTCACCGGTGCGGACTTCGACAAGCAGCTCGATCCATTCCGCGAGAAGCCTTGCCTGATTATCGACGTCCGCGACAACGGCGGCGGCCAGGATTTCCTGGCCGAGACGGTCATCGGGCGGTTCATCACCCGCAAGGTCGTCGCCAGCATCAGCTTCCAGCGACGGGCCGGAACCAGCCTGTACGAGAAGTTCACGAACGTCGTTTCGCCGAGGGGCGACTGGCAGTATTCAGGCAAAGTCGTGGTCCTGACGAACGAAGGCTGCGCCAGCGCGTGCGAGCATTTCGTCTCCGGCATGTACGAAGCCGGCGCCCTGCTGGTCGGGACTCCGACGGTCGGCGCCTGCGGCTGGTCGAAGAGGGTCGAATTGCCGGCGGGCGTGGACCTGCGCTGCTCGCTGACGTTCCCCCTGCACGGCAAGGTGCCTTCGCCCCTGAACGGCATCGAACCCCATCACCTCGTCGCCCCCACGATCGAGGACCTCCGCGCCGGCCGCGACGCCGTCCTGGAGAAAGCGAAGGACCTGCTCAAGTAGAAAAGGGGACATTCTACTTTTTGTCCAGCTTCCTATGCCTGCC
This sequence comes from uncultured Phycisphaerales bacterium, assembly GCA_937927975.1. Lineage (GTDB taxonomy): Bacteria > Planctomycetota > Phycisphaerae > Sedimentisphaerales > Anaerobacaceae > PLanc-01. Next base: position 28,819 of record CALEZT010000291.1, on the reverse strand, counting down.
TTGCGATGTCATTGGCTTGGCGGATTCGATGCCTTCGGAGGCCTGCCGCGTGGGCGGGGTTCAGCGGGTGATGTTCTGTTCGAGTTGCGCCAGGATCGCGCGGGCCTTGGCGATCTTGTTTCCGTTGGGGCCGTCCCAGTGGATCTCCGCGTCTTTGCCCAGCATCTCGTCGATCTTCTTGCAGGCGACCAGCACGGTCGCGTGGTTCTTGCCGCCCATGTAGCGACCGATCTCCGACGACGACATGTTCGTGTGCTTGCGGGTCAGGTACATGCTGAAATGGCGTGCCAGCGACACGGTCCGACCCTTCTTGGGCGAGTGCAGGCTGGCGGGCGTCACGCCGAAGTACGCGCCGGCGGAGGCCTCGATGTCCGAGACGTGCACGATCGGGTCGCACCGCTCGATGTGCTCGGCCAGCACCGTCTCAGCCATCTCCAGCGAGAGCTTCTCGTCCTGGAGCGTGGCGTAGGCGATCAGCTTCAGCAGCGCGCCTTCGAGCTCGCGGACGTTGGTGCGGACCCGCTCGGCGACGAACCGGATCACCGGCTCGGGCACCTCGCCTGCGCGCCGGGCCTCGCTGCCGCCGGGGGAGACCTTCATCATCCGCCGGGCGAACTGCCGGCAGATCTCGCAGCGAGTCGGGAAGTCCGGGGCCTCGATCTTGACGACCATGCCGGAGACGAACCGATTGACCAGCTTCTCGGACAACTGCCCGATCATTTTCGGATGGGCATCGGAGACCAGGATGACCTGCTTGCCGGCCAGGCTGATCGTGTTGAAGGTGTGCAGGAACTCTTCCTGGGTCGAGGGTTTGCTGGCCAGGAAGTGCACGTCGTCGATCGCCAGCAGGTCCGTCTGCCTCATGCGGCGTCGAAAGGCCTCCAGCTTCTTGGTCTTGAGGGCCAGGACGAACTGATTGGCGAACTCCTCCGCGGACAGGTACAGCCACTGGGTTTGCGGCCTGACTTTGGCGACGCCGTTGCAGATGCCCTGGAGCAGGTGGGTCTTGCCGACGCCGCAGCCGCCGTGGATGAACAGCGGATTGAAGGGGCTCTGCTGTTCGCGGATCAGGGCCTTGGCCGCGTTGAACGCCAGTTCGTTCGAGGGGCCCACGATGAAGCTGTCCAGCGTCAGGCGCAAGCCCTCGGCCGCCCCCGCGGATTCGCCATCCGTTGCGATCGAGCCTTCCCTGGCCTTGGCCGCGGGGGCGGGCTTGGGATTGACGGGCGTTCGTCGCCGCTCCCCTGAGAGTTCGGCATCGATTGTGAACGAGATCTCCGGCCGGCCGCTCAGGACCGAATCGACCGCCTCGCGGATGTCCTTGATGAAGTGTCCTTCGAGCCAGGTGGCCAGGAAGGGATTGGCCACGCCGATCCGCAGGTAGCCGTCGGCCAGAGTGAACCGGGCGCTGTTCTGAAACCAGATCTTGAACTTCTCGACGCCGATCCGTTTGGCCAGCGCGTCCGTGATTGCTGTCGTATCGCAGCCCGCAACGGCGCGGGCCCCGTCATCCGTGATCGCCTGCATCAAGGTCTCCCCAACGATAGCGGCGCCTTCATCCTGTTTGGTCGCACAGAAGGACGGTAAGACGGGCCTCCGAGTGACACAAGCCGCACCAGGGGTTCCAATACCGTCCTCACGAAAACTGAATATTACTGGGCCCTATTATTCCGCGAAACAGACGCAAAGCAACACGCATTCGGCCGTTTTCTTTTCCACTTGAACGAGGGACAGCAGGGCACAGGCTTTACGTGCGTTTTTTTTTTCGTTTGCACAAGTTATACACCTCGCAAATGGCCTTTGTGGATAATCGGTGTATAGCGAATGGACCCAGGTTCCGTCAAAATCCTGTTTTCCAATACTGATAACGCAGGCGAGACAGGGAATGAGGGGGTCTCTACGCCATTTTGTGTATTCCGACCAGTTGACTATCCACAAACCCCTCGCGTCATGCCAGGGGCCCGCGAGAGGCTGTCCGATCCGAGCGGCGCCAGGGCCGGGGGACAGTCCCTGTTTTCTGGGAGACTTTGCGAGTATGTGAGGGCAAGAGCAAGCGAAATACACATGAGGAAGGAGCTTGAACATGCAGATTGGAGACCGAGGTGCAGGCTCAGCAGGAACTGACCAAGGCCAGGAAGCAGTTGCGACAGATTCTCAGCATCCGTCGGGAGGCGGTGCTGGTCTTGAGCGAATTGCTGGATTGAGTGAGGAGGGGCAACCGCCAAAGCGACAGGGCCATCACCTGCCGAAAGCAGATCATGGCCCTGTTGGCAATCTTCTTCAGACGGGCAAAGCCCGCCTTGGTTGGCAGACGTTCTTAGCCTTTGGCCCGGCCGCCGTAGGAGCCGTCCTCGGTGTTGACGCGGACGACCTCGCCGATCTCGATGAAGGGGGGCACGCGGATTCGCAGGCCGCCTTCCAGGGTGGCGTCTTTCATCTGGTTGGTGGCTGTGGCGCCTCGGGGAACGGGAGTCGTTTCGGTCACCGCCAGCTCCACCACCTTGGGCAGTTCGAGCGAGACGATGTTGCCGTCGTGCGTCAGTGCGACCACCGTCGTATTGGGCTTGAGATACTTGATCGAATCGCCCAGCACCTCGTTGGACACCGACAACTGATCGTAGGACTTGGCGTCCATGAAGATGTGCGAGTCTTTTTCCGAATAGAGGTACTCCATCTCGCGCCGGTCGAGAAAGGCCTGCTCGACGTCCTCGGTGGACCTCAGACGTTTCTCGATGCTCGTGCCATCGGAGATCCGTCGGAGCTTGGCCTGCACGAACGCCCGGAGGTTGCCCGGCGTCACGTGCGTCGACACCGTACAGACGTACAACTGGCCGTCCATGATAAAGCCCATTCCCGGCCTCATTTCACTTGCCTTCACCGCTATCACCTCAGATCAAACCAAGCTCTTGGATTCCGCCGCGATCGATCTGTCGGGGGATAGCCCCGCCGATCGCGACACACAGAAAGACGCCGCCACCGCGTCGGGCGACGACGGTGAACAACTGTTAAACGTGTAGTTTACGTCCGACCGAACCCCTTGTCAAGCAACACGTTGCCGCAATTTGAACGACTCCGCTGCCCTGCGGCCCAAGGGTCTGATCCACAGGGCTCCCCGGACGAAAGACTCGCGTTCGGGGAGCCCTGGAAAATCAAGCCGGGCGGCTTGCCGGCCGATATCACATAGGGTACTGTGGTCGGACGAAATGTGATCTGAGAGCCGGTGAAATGGCATCGACAGCGATATCGGACGTACGGGCCGGCAGAACGATCTCCGGCGAACCATCAGCTTCTATGTCCCAGCCAGCCAAAGAACCGAGGGATGACCAGGCCCTCAAGCCCGTCAACGGGAACAACGGTTCCTTCACGCTCACGGGCCGTTTGCACAGCTTCCGCAACGCCTTCCGCGGCGTCGCGTTGATGCTCCGCTCTCAGCACAACGCCTGGCTGCACGCGTTCGCCTCCATTTGCGTCTTGACCGCAGGAGCGTTGTTCCGTCTGAGCGATCCGGAATGGTGCAGGATCATCCTGGCGATCATGGCGGTCTGGACCGCCGAGGCGCTGAATACGGCGCTGGAGTTTCTTGCCGACGCGGCCAAGCCGGAGTTTCATCCGCTCGTCAAGTGCGCCAAAGACGTCGCTGCCGGCGGCGTGTTGATCTCCGCGGTCGGCTCGATCGCGATCGGCCTGCTGGTCCTCGGCCCCCACTTCCTGGATTTCCTGCGAGCTCACTTCTGAGCCATCCGGCGGCGCGCCGCCTTGCTCTCCCATGCAAACGTTCTTTCGCAGCGGCGACGATAGGGCTATAATGCCCGACGTCGGAGAACCGTGGCCCTGAAGTATGGTCTTGCATGGAGAACCCGCATGTCCAGCCCCCATTTGCATCCGCAGCGACGATTGTCGAGCTTCCTCTGTCTCGGCGGGATCACAGTCGTTTGTCTGACGGGCATGACCGTCCGCGCTTCGAACCAGGAGTTGCCGGCCCTGAACCGATTCCCCCGAATGGTTCAGGAGTATTTCGTCGACCAGGTCCGTCGCGTGGACACGGAGGTCGAGCGGCGCTACGCGGAACTGAACAGCCGCGAGGAGGCACAGGCCTATGTGCAGACGGTTCGCGGCAAGATCGACCGTTGCTTCGGCGCCTGGCCCCTGAAGACGCCGCTGAATCCCCGCATCATGAGCGTGGTCGAGCGGGACCAGTACCGGATCGAGAACGTGATCTTCGAGAGCCGCCCGGGGTTTCTGGTCACCGGCAACCTCTACGTGCCCAAGGGACGGCCCTTCCCGCTGCCCGGCGTGATCGCGCCGTGCGGGCACTCGAACAACGGCAAGGCCGCCGAGCCGTACCAGGGGTTCGCCCAGAGCCTGGCCCGACTGGGGTACGTCACATTGATCTTCGATCCGATCGGGCAGGGCGAGCGGCTTCAGTATCCCGACGAACAGCTCAAATCCCGCGTCGGCGTCGGCGTTCGCGAGCATCTCTACGCAGGCAACCAGCAGTTCCTCGTCGGCGAGTTCTTCGGCTCCTGGCGGGCCTGGGACGGAATCCGCGCCTTGGATTACCTGCTGACCCGCAAAGAGGTCGATCCCCGGCACATCGGCGTCACCGGCAATTCCGGCGGCGGCACGCTGACGACGTGGCTTTGCGGCGTCGAGCGACGATGGACGATGGCCGCGCCGAGCTGCTTCGTCACGACCTTCCTGTGCAACACGGAGAACGAGCTGCCGGCCGACACGGAACAGTGCCCGCCGGGGGCGCTGGCGATGGGACTGGACCACTGCGACTTCCTCGCGGCGATGGCGCCCAAGCCGGTGATTCTCCTGGCCAAGGAAATGGACTTCTTCGACGTCCGCGGCAGCGAGACCGCCTACCGACGTCTCCGCCGGCTCTACGAGTTGCTGGGTCGGGAACGGAACGTCAGCCTGTTCATCGGTCCCGGCGGCCACGGCTACTCCCAGGAGAGCCGGGAGGCGATGTACCGATGGTTCAACCTCGCCACCGGGGTCAGCGACGCGAAAACGGAGCCGGCCCTGACGATCGAGAAGGACGAGACGCTCTGGTGCGCCCCCAAGGGGCAGGTCTGCGAGCTTCAGTCGCGGCCGATCTACTCCTTCACCTCTGAGACGGCCAAGGCCCTGGCGGGCCGGCGCCCCGCGGAGTTCACTCCTGGCCAGCTTCGCAGCGAAGTCCGTCGTGTGCTCCGTTTGCCCGACGGCCAGGGAGGCCCGGCCCCATCCTACCGGATTCTCCGCAACTGGAGGTCACGCGGGTATCCGCGTCCGCGGTGGACGACCTACGTGGTCGAAACCGAGCCGGGGATCCAGGCGGTCGTGTACCGGCTGGGACACCAGCAGTTGCTCTCGAGGCCGCAGCCGGACAGCGGGAGGGCCGTGCTCTACGTGTCGCACCAGTCCAGCGACAGGGAGCTTCGCGCCGAGCCTCTGTTGGCGGAACTGATGGCGGCCGAGCCGGACGCTGTGTTCTACACCGTCGATGTCCGCGGCATCGGCGAATCGCAGCCCGACACGTGCGACGAGAACTCCTTTCTGAACCCCTATGGCAGCGATTACTTCTACGCCATCCACTCGATCATGCTCGATCGGCCTTACATCGGCCAAAGAACGTATGACGTGCTTCGCGTGCTCGACTGGCTGGGCAGCGTCGGGCATACGCAGGTGCACCTCGTCGGCAAAGGCTGGGGCGCGTTGCCCGCCACGTTCGCGGGCGTGCTGTCGGATCGCGTCACGCAGGTGACGTTGAAGAACTCGTTGACGTCGTACCAGGAGATCGCGGAGTCCAGGGACTATGGGTGGCCGCTTTCGACGCTCGTGCCCAACGTGCTGTCGGCGTTCGACCTGCCGGATTGCTACCGGGCGCTGGAGGCGAAAGACCTCCGACAGATCGAGCCTTGGGGACCGGCCGCCAAACCATGAGCGGCCGCCGATGTCCGCGACGTCATGGCCGAAGTGCGCGGCTGCGACGGGCGACTATCGCTTGACCGGGAGGATTGTCGGAGGTATCCTGCTTTCAGGATTTTGGAAGGGATTCAATGATGTCGCGAATGGCAAAGGTTGGGTTCGTCAGCATGTTGCTGACGGTCGGGGTCGGATGTGCGAACATGGAGGAGTCGATGAGCCTCCGCAAGCCGACCGCGCGGGTGATGGGGATGCAGTTTCGGGATGCGGACGTCTACGGCGCGACCGTGGTGTTCGACGTGCAGATCGTGAACCATTATCCGACGGAGCTTCCGCTGCTGCGTCTGAACTACGCGGTGTCCAGCAGGGGCAAGAGGTTCATGGCCGGACAGCAGGAACTTGCGGTGCAGATCCCGGTCAACGGTAGCCAGATCGTGCCGCTGCCGGTTCGGATCGACTACATCAGCACGTTGCGTCTGCTGGGCGGCGTCCGGCCTGGCGCGACGATCCCCTACGAAGCGCAGGTGGACCTGACGGTCAACACGCCCCGCCTGGGGACGATCATGCTGCCCCTGCAAAGCGTCGGCGAGGTGACGCTGCCGTCGCTGCCGGACGCGGACGTGGAGAGACTGCTGGGCGCCAGCGGGGCCCTGTGACGCTCTGAGCAGAATGAGGTCGCACCCATGAAAAACGAGCGACAGGCGGAACCGAAGACATTCGAGACGATCGAGCCGATCGGCAAGCGGGTCGTGATCCGCAAGGATGAGGACAAGAAGGAAACCAAAGGGGGGATCAAGCTGCCCGACACGATCGAGATTCCCACGATCACCGGTCGCGTGGTGGCGGTCTCCGCGGAGATCGAGCACACGCCGGACATCCCCTTGCGGAAATACGACAAGGTCCTCTTCAATCCCAAGGGCGCCATCCCGGTCGATTTCGAAGGCGACAACCGTCTGTTCGTGGTGGAAGTTCAGAACGTCGTCGCGGTCTTCCGAAAAGGCTGAGTCCGAGTCTTCAACCGTGCGGCGTGCAGGAAGCTGTCGCGAGGCAGTCTGCAAGCCGGTCGTCTCCTGGCTTCGTCCCGTCGCTTATCGACCGGGCCCTCGAATTGCTTTTTGCAGGGAAGCTGCCGCTCGGGAGGAGGGCAGCGCCGCGCGGACCGCTTCGATCGCGGCGATCGCTTCATGGGTCTGGTCCATCTGGAAGTAGACATAGGCGAGCAGCAGTTGAAGCTGCGGCGAGGCGCCCTCTTCCACCCGATCCTGGAGTCTGGAGATCTGTCGGACGAACAGGTCCGGCCCGCCAAGGCTTTCGACCAGGTCCCGCTTCTGCGTCACATACCCGGCGTCGAGTTCGAGGGCTCGTATCAGAGACATCGCGCTGGCGACGTGGTCTCCGGTCGCCAGCAGAGCCAGGCTCTGGCCGAAGTGCGGACGCGCATCGTGGGGGACATAGACGCAGGCCAGGCGGAAGGAATCCACAGCGAGGTCGTGTCGATCCTGTCGCATTTGCGACTGTCCCGCGGCCAGATACTGATCGAACTGCCTCCGGGTGACCGGGTCGGAGTTCTCGTAGGTTCGCTGTCCCGTTTCCGACGCGGGCCGGGTCGGCGCGGGTCCCGCGGTTTCCTGAGACGGACGGTCGTTCGAGGGCGGTTCGCCCGTTGCGGATCGAGGGGCCGATTTCGACCTGTCCTCGAGTCGCCGCAGGGCGGCAACGTCCTCGGCTTTGGCCGCCGTGTGTCGGCTTTCGTGGGTCGATGCGTCGTCCGCCGGAGGCGCCTCGTTCAAAGGCGCCGGAATCGTCATCTGACGGATGGCGGACGGATCGTAGAGTTCCAGTCGCGGCTGGGCAGGGGACAGGACATCCTGTTCCGGCGCAGGCTGCTTTGGAGGCGGGACCGCGTTGTCCTCCGGTCTGGGGTTCTGCTGGAGTTGCGGCAGTCCGCCCTGCATTCTCTCGATGCCCTGGAGCAATTGATCCAGTCGCTGCTGATACTCCTGCGGCGACATGAGCGAGTCGCCGGCCGGGGAGAGGGGACGGCGGTTCAGCAGATCGCCCGGCGTGTTCGAGGGAGTCTCGCTCGAGTCCATCGACATCGGGACATAGCCAAGGCGAGGCGAAGGCTGGACGCCCCAGCCGTCCCGCGCGGAGACCTGGGGTTCGGCCACTTCGGTCATGGTCAACACGTCGAGGGGCTGGCCCGTTCGAGCCTGGCCCGAACCGCCGACGATGCGGGGACTGACGGGCGAGAAGACGCCTGGGTAGCCGGGCAGGGTCGTCGTCACCGTGCCGGTCGGAGAGTAGAAGGGACTATAGCCCTGGCGATAGCCCGTCTGCACGTCCGGCGTCGCGGAGTATCTCAGGAACGAATCCAGGCTCGTCGAGCCCAGCGGGGCGCCGAAGCTCGTGGTCGAATTGTAGGGGATGTTGCCGCGGAAGTGTTTGCCACCGGCGACGTTGCCGGTGATCGGCAGGTTGCTGGAGCGGTCCATGGGGTTGGGAACGCCGGTCAGGCCGCTCTGATAGCTGCTCGGCGGCTGCGTGACCGGCGAAGTGGAAGAAGAGACCTGAGCCGTCGTCGCCAGCAGAACCAGCGATGCTGCGAGGAGCCGCTCGCGCAGACCTGTACGGATGAACGCCAGCCCCCACGAACGATGCGGCCCGCGCCGCTCGCTCGTCGATGTCTTCCCGTGCCATTCCAATCTTGTCATGCGTTGCTCCGAATCCTTGCCGCCGGCCGGGCTGCGTCAGGCGGTCTCGCCTGCGTCCCGCGGGTTCCTCGCCCAGCCGAGCTTCGTGGCCAGCGTGTCCCAGCGGGTCCGCATGGGGTTGTTGACCACCTTGAAGCCGGTCGGCTCCCGCGCGATCCGAACCACGTCGTCCAACGTCAGCGGCGAGGAAACCTGTCCGTCGATGGACACGGTCGTGCCCTCGTTGATCCGCGTGCAGCGCACCTCGACCACGCTGCCGGCGTCGATCACGATCGGTCGAAAGCTCAGCGAATGCGGACAGATGGGCGTAATCACCATCGCCTCCATCGAGCCGTCGAGGATCGGGCCGCCGGCCGAGAGGTTGTAGGCGGTCGATCCCGTGGGCGTCGAGACGATCAACCCGTCGCTGACGCAACTGGCCACCCGCTGGCCGTCCACCGCGATCTTCAACTCGATCACGCGGAAGGGCGGTCCGGCGGCGATAAAAACGTCGTTGACGGCCTTGGCATGGAACTTCTCGCTGTCTGGCCGCGATCGCTCGGACACCCGGCACCCCAGCATCATGCGCGTCTCGACGGGCGCTTTGCCCGCGAGGATGTCGTCGAACCGCTCCTTGAACTCCGCGACGCTGAATTCCGCCAGAAAACCGAGCTTGCCCAGGTTGACCCCGATGACCGGGACCTTCGCCTCGCTCAGCGTCCGGGCGGCCGAGATGATCGTGCCGTCGCCGCCGAGCACGACCGCGTAGTCGCAATCCCGCAGGATTTCCGGCGTACACTTGGCGAGATGGCAACTGGCGATGATCTCGGCCCGGCTCTCGAGGAACAGGGCGAAGTCCCGCATGGCCTCGGCAACGGGACCCTTCTCAGGGTTGCCGAACAGGATCAATCGGGGCAGCGACGGGCTTCCCGACCGGTCCTGCCGTGCGTCGAGTTGACCTGATTTGCCGCTCAATAGACAGCTCCTTGGCCGTTTTGACTATTTCATCGGCAGTAATCCCGGCCTCCATAAGCTGCGCGGACCGGGAATGGTGACCGATAAAACGCCGGGGCGCTCCCAGCACCCGGACGCGGCCCAGTTCGCAGCCGCGGGTTGCCGCCAGCTCCAGCAGGGCCGAGCCGAAACCGCAGGACAGATAGTGGTCCTCGACTGTGATCAGCCGTTTTCCCTCCGCCAGCAGGTCCAGTAGACCTTCGTCGATCGGCGCCGCGAACCGGGCGTTGATCACGTCGGCCTCGATTCCCAGGGCGCTGAGCCGTTCGGCTGCGGTGAGGGCCTCCGTCAGCACGGTCCCATAAGACAAGATCGACAGCGAGGAATCCAGGCTATGACGGACCAGGACGCTGCGACCGATCTGGAACGCTTGCTCGGACGTTGCCGGCGTCCGTCGCTCGGGCGGGACGGGCTCCTTCGGATAGCGGATCACGACGGACTGGGGATGAGAAAGGGCGAATTGCAGCGCTTGTCGCATCTCGGCGGCGTCCGCCGGGGCGGTCAAGACCATGTTCGGCAGCATCCGCAGATATCCGATGTCCATCAGGCCGTGGTGCGTCGCGCCGTCGGAGCCGACCATGCCGGCCCGGTCCACGCAGAACACCACAGGCAGATTCTGCAACGCCACCTCCTGGAACACCTGGTCGAAGCTCCGCTGGAGGAAGGTCGAGTAGATGCAGACGACAGGCTTCATGCCGGTCTTGGCCAGGCCCGCGGCGATGTCCACCGCGGCGCTCTCGGCGATCCCCACGTCGTAGAACCGCTCGGGGAATCGCTTGCGGAACTCCTGGAGGCCGGTCCCGTCGCACATGGCGGAAGTGATGGCGACGATCCGGTTGTCCCGTTCCGCCAGGGCGGTCAGCGATTCGCCGAAGGCCTCGGTATAGCCGGGCGACTGGTTCCCGACGGCGCAGTCCTCGACGGTGTTGTCGCCGTTGATCTTGAAGGGGCCCGTCGAGTGGAACCGGGTGGGTCCTTTGTCCGCGGGATTGAAGCCTTTGCCCTTCTTCGTATAGACGTGCAGAAGGACCGGATGGTTGATCTGGCCCAGGGCCTTGAACAGGCGGATGAGGCCTTCGAGGTCGTGGCCGTCCACAGGGCCGAAGTACGGAATGTTGAGGCTCTCGAACAACTGGCTCTGCGGCAGCGCCATGCGGATGCTCTTTTTGATCCGTTCGAGCGTCTCTTCAACGCTGCGCCCGATGCCTGGCAGATGTTCGAGGATGTTCTTGGTGGTCGAGCGAAGCCCCTCGTACGTCTGGCTGAGGCGCACCTTGGAGAAGTACTTGGCCACCGATCCGACGGTCGCGTCGATGGCCATGCTGTTGTCGTTGAGCACGATCAGCATCTGGCGCTTGACCAGGCCGAGGTTGTTGAGTCCTTCGAAAGAGACGCCGTTGACGATACTCGCGTCCCCGACCAGCGCCACGACCGCCGGCGCCGGGCGCGAAGGCTCCTGGCCCGCGCGCTGGGCGTCGCTCGACGCCTGGGCGGTCTTCAACTGCTCGCCCAGAGCCATGCCCAGGGCGGTGGCGATCGAGGTGCCCGCGTGCCCGACGGTGAACTGGTCGTAGGGGCTCTCGCCGGGGTTCGGGAAGCCGCTGATCCCGCTGGCGGTGCGCAGCCGCTCAAAACCCGCCTTGCGGCCGGTGATGATCTTGTGGGTGTAGCACTGGTGCCCTACGTCCCACAACAGCTTGTCCCGCTGGAAATCGAAGACGTAGTGCAACGCAAGGGTCAGCTCGACCGCGCCGAGGTTGCTGGCGAGGTGCCCGCCGGTCTTGCTGACCGAATTCAGTATGAACTGGCGGATCTCTGAGGCCAGTTGCTCCAGCTCGGCCACCGAAAGCGTCTTGAGGTCGGCCGGACTGTTGATTCTATCCAAGTACCTGTTCGTCATAACCTAGGGTATCCCCAACAAAGCGTAAACTGAACTATTGTACCCAAGAGAATCAGCCTTACGCAGGGAAATCATCGGCCGGGTCGAAAATTTGTCGCAGAACCCCGGATTTGACGAGGAAATCGCCCGTTCCTGCGGCAAATCGGGGGGCCGCCATACATTTCCGGCTCATTCGGCTTCTGCGTACTTGGAGATGGGGCAATGGTCGCACAAACGAACCCAATCGGCCGTTTCGAGGCTTCCTCCCGCCGGCGAATTGGCTTCGTTTCGCAAAATCCGTCCTACTTGACACTTCAAACTTGGCACTCCCGCCAATTGGCTTCGTTTTGCACAGATCACGGATTTCAGGCATACCACCCCTCGTCCATCTGTCTCTGTGACCTCGGTGTCGAAGGGGTGAAATCACACCGTCACGGCGTACCGGCAGCCGTACCTGTATCATAGACGCCCTATGGCTCATGTATGTTGCATAGTAATCCAAAATAGCGTACATTTCTCCGCCCCGTGGCGAGGGCGTCCCGCCCTTGCGTCGCGAGCCCGTCCCGGCCTCGCAGAGCCGTCCCGGAGTGCGTTTCTCGCTTGGAGCATGCCGGCGGGGAACGGAAGAGCCGAATGAGCCGGCACTCTCTCGGATGCACCGCCGCAGGCACGGCCGGTGTGTGCCGGTCTCTGTGGATGGACAGAGGAAGGAACGGACTGATCCGGAATCCGCCGCCCTGGTGTGGAGTGTTGCCGTATGGCGGGGCGGCGGGAGTTTATCGCATTAAAGCGCAAGCCTTCTCCGGCAGGTCCGCCCTCGCCCCAGAGGGGCACTGCGCGCCCCTAAATAGATAGAAACTGTCCCTCGGCTCTACCGAGTCCGAAATTCCCAAGCCCTTTGTCTGAAAGCATTTATGGAACGGTACTTATAAAAAGTACCTGACACCTTTAATTCGCCTGCACAAATTCTTCTGACGAGGCAGATCTTATGAGCTATCCTAGTGGCATTCGGACCACACCCCTTTAGTTCCTTCTCCCGAAACCGCAGGTACAGTCAGCCTAACCTATGCCATCTTGCCGCCGTGGAAAGAAAATCATAGAGAGCAACGGACAGCTTCTTCCTACAATGCAGCTTTAGCTGTTCTCCGCAACCAAGAACGACCAACGAGTTACCTTCGCGTCTGAGGTAAATCTGTGAGGGTAGAAGGCATCCGTAAAGGACAGACCCTGATCCACACGCACCATCAATCTTCCACTGCACTTCGGTAGAAGTAAATAGCACTCCCAGCTTTCCAGACCCCCACACTGTCTCGTCCAGCAAGCCGATGATCAAAGTGTCGGCTTGCAGGCGAGCGTACGACGACGTGGCATTGGCCAGCCTCCTTTGAGGGATATCCGGATACGTGTAAATGTTGCACGTTGGGTCCATGTCTCCTATCACTCTGTGCCACAAGTCAATTGTTGTTGCTTCCATATGTGACAGACGTCTTCCGTAGACTGACTCATACCTACGGAGTGATATCGTATCAACCTGTATGTCTGCGTTCCCTGAGATGCGACTCGCAATAACTTTGTCCGCTTCCGGTCCGCAGCAATTTGCCGCTATAAGAAGAAAGCGATAGATGGCTTCAAGCGATTCCTTGTTCCTAAGATTTACCATTTCTATGCGCTGTCCTTGGTTGAGAATGATATGCTTCTTGACCAAGCCTGACTCACAGGAGAGAGTCTGTGTCGGGAGTTCTGCGTAACGAATACTGCCATGCCCAAACCCCGTGCTCCAATAGACACCTGTAGATGTGAAGAGAACACCTTCTTTGGCTGACCCCCACACTGTCTCGTCCAGCAAGCCGATGATCAGGGAATCATCATGCGACGAACCGTAAGATGATATCGCATTTCTGAGTTTGGTCTCGGGAATGCATGGGTATGTATAGATCCTCTTCTTTCCAACCGTAGCAGACGGGTCTATGTCGATGTTCTCCTGCTTCTCAACCGTTTGGTGCCAGGCATCGATGATTGCAGCCTCGACCAGATTCAATGCTCTCCCAAAGATTGAGTGATATTCCGCAAGCAATGCCGGGTCGCCATTTGTATTGGAGCCTTCTGAGCTGGGAGCGGTTGCGGATTTGTCTTTTGGGGTTCCGTCGCACATTACTGCTTTCGGAAGCATACCAAGTACAATGTTAAGCTCTTTGGCTATTGCTGCCCACGCTTGGGTAGCGTAGAAGCCTTTGGTCGGCAGGTTGCCGCTTCTCATAGTACCGAGATCCTTTCCAATCTGTCCGGGGTCGAGGATCTTTCCTAGTGACAAACACTTACCCTGCGATTTTTGGTCAATCGCCGCCTCCCAACAGTCCTTTAGCCTTCCACATATGTTATCAGCAGATATGGGGCCTGATGCTATCCCCGCGCAACCCTTGCACAGAGTCAACCATAGTATTTGTCTTGCCTCTACGACATCCATAAGCCAGAAAAGGCCATCGATCGCATGCTCCATCTGCTTACTAGTCCCTCGCGATTCGACGGCCTTTTGGAAGACTTCGAAGAGCCTTCTCACGACTTCACAGAGCGCATGGTCCATCTTGATGGTGAAGGAGTCCCATACAACATGCCTTTCCCCGTTTGTCAAGACATTCAAGAAGGCCTCGCCCATCGCACTGTAGAGGATACCGAGATCGCCAGAATCTCCCGGAACAGTCCCTATCGTGCTGATAATACCCAAGATTTTCGAAAACACCTCACTATCATTGTCTCGCACTGCGGGATCATTTCTGCTCCCGCGGAGCATCGAAAGCAGGTCGGCAAGGGTGGTGATCTGCTGCTTTGAGTACTTGCATATGTCATCACCTGACGACTCTCCGTCTTTGCCCTTTGCTTTGAAGGTGAGCCGTATGCGCGGTTCTTTTCCACCTTCGCCTAATTCAATCACGAAGCAAGAAAATGTCCATTTTCTCGAATCAAACGCACATCTAACGTATGCTGTCTCTCTGTGAGTCAACTGCTTTAGATACTTGATCGTTATACCTCGGAAAATGGTTCGTACCATCGACAAGGTGTAGATACCTCGATTATTGAAGACGACGCCTCGGATGCCTCCCAGTCCGCCGGCGATAGGGTACAAGAACCATATATCTTCGGATCCAAGTCCAGATTCTTCGAGCATCTTCCTGTTCTCGCTGACAACGAGGATTTCGCTCAGGATTGCCTTGCTTACGTCCAGATCAGCGACAATGTCTATGTCTATCATGTCACAGGTCTCCTCTCCATGAATTCGCCTATCCGGTTCTGCATACTCGAGACTCCGCGGTCGGCCCTTCGTTTACGCTTTAATGGTGATCGCGACGACATTCTGATACCACAATACCCGGGGTCTGCCTTTCTCCATCCGGTCCTCCTCTGGGCTCTCGAACTCCTGCGTCCATCCCACTCACGCCGGCCTTTCCCATTCGAACAACTCGTTTTGGGCTCCAACTCGTTTGTCGTTCGTCGTCGGTGTAGTCTGTGAGCAAGCCGTTGTCAAGACGGTCGCGGGATTCTTTCGCGAGAATCCCAAACATCTATTCGGCATCACCCGAAATCGGGGGGACACCATACCTATTGCTCCTGCCGATTGGGCTTACGGCCGGGTTTGGCGGGACGGAGGATTCGCCCGAGGATGTCCTCAACCCGGTCGAGAAAGGCCGGCTCGCCGAGCGGTCGGCCCGTTCGCTCGTGACCACGCCGCATTGCATGACGTGGTGCGGAACCCCCGAAACCACAACTCTCGCCAGTCGCGCCATGCCTCAAGCGTACCTCCCTCCATCGTCGCAGTCAACCAGAACCCCGAAATGGGTATGGTGTCCCGATATCCGAGCCAGATCCTTCACTTCGCTGCGCTGCGTTCAGGATGACAAGATCCGTGCACGAAGTGATCCGAATCCGTATCCGATCCTCCATTTCCCCAGGTGGAAAAGAACCTGGCTACGCCGAAGCGTAGCCAGGGCACTTGATCCAGTCTGTTTGCCGGCGAGGCGACCTCCGTCTTCCGTCCTCGGGTCACGAGTCACGAGCGACGGGTCACGGCGGTCAGTCTTCTCCGCTGCCCTGGCGGGGCATGGCGATCGTGCCGGTGCGGGCGACGCTCTTGATGCCGTAGGGCTTGCAGACGTCGAGGAAGGCCTCCATCTTCGTCTCGGGTCCGCTGACCTCGACCATGAGGGTCCTGGGACTGATGTCCACGACGTGGCCGCGGAACATGTCGACCAGGGTGGAGACCTCGGGCCTCTTCTCCGGCGGGACCGCGATCGTGACGAGCATGAGGTCGCGGGCGACGACGGGCTTGTCGACGAAGTCCTGGACCTTGACGACCGGGACGATGCGGGCGAGCTGCTTGCGGACCTGCTCGACGATGCGGTCGTCGCCGATGACGACGATGGTCATGCGGCTGAGCTTGGGGTCCTCGGTCCGACCGACGACCAGCGAATCGATGTTGAAGCCGCGGGCGGCGAACATCCCCGCGACGTGGGCCAGAACGCCCGGCTTATTCTCGACCAAGGCACTGATAATATGCTTCATATGGGAGACCCCGCTTTCTATGCAATCCAATCAGATAAGTCGTTCCAGGATGTCCAGGCCGTCCATTTCGTTGAGGCTCTTGCCGGAAGGGACCATGGGCCAGACATTTTCTTCGGCCTCGACGCGGAAATCGACGACACACGGCTGCTTCTCGGCGAGCATTTGCGTAACGGCCTTGGGCACGTCCTCTCGCTTGTCGACGGTAATCCCCACGGCCCCGAGCGCGCGGGCGACGCCGGCGTAGTCGGGGTTCTTCAGGTAGCTGCACGCGTAGCGGCGGCCGTAGAAGAGTTCCTGCCACTGGCGGACCATGCCCATGAAGCCGTTGTTCAGGATGCAGACCTTAACCGGCAGCTCGTACTGCACGGCGGTGGCCAGCTCGGTCATGGTCATATTGAAGCTGTGGTCGCCGTCGAAGTCGATGACGGTCTCGCCCGGCCGGGCGATCTGCGCCCCGATGGCGGCGGGCAGACCGAAACCCATCGTACCCAGGCCGCCGGAGGTGATGAACTGCCGGGGTTTCGAGAATTTGTAGAACTGTGCCGACCACATCTGGTGTTGCCCGACTCCGGTCGCGACGACCGCGTCGCCCTTTGTCTGTCGCCAGACCTCTTCGATCACGTACTGCGGCTTGATCATGCCGGCGTTCTGATCGTACCGGAACGGATACTTCTTCTTCCACTGGGCGATCTTCTCGAACCACTCCGTCCGGTCCCGATGCTCGACCTCCTTGGTCAGCTCGACCAAGATGTGCTTGGCGTCACCGACGACCGGGATATCGACGTGAACATTCTTCGAGATGCTCGACGGGTCGATATCGATGTGGATGATCTTGGCGTTCGGCGCGAACGTCGCCAGCTTGCCGGTGACACGGTCGTCGAACCGGGCCCCGACGGCGATGAGCAGATCGGATTCCTGGACGGCGAAATTCGCGTACGCCGAACCGTGCATCCCGAGCATGTCGAGCGACTCGGCCTTGCCCTGGTCGTAGCTGCCCAGGCCCATCAACGTCATCGTCACGGGCACATGCGCCTTCTCGGCCAGCACGCGAAGCTCCTCGGCGGCGTTGGCGATGATGACGCCCCCGCCGACGTAGAGGACGGGCCGCTCGGCCCGATTGATCGCCTCGGCCGCCATCGAGACTTGCCGGGCGTGGCCCTTCGTACGGAGCTTGTAGCCGGGCAGGTCCATCTCGGCCTTGCCGGTGCAGGGCAGCTTGCCGACCGAGACGTCCACGGGCAAATCGATCAGGACCGGGCCCGGCCGGCCGGTCGAGGCGATGTGAAAGGCCTCCCGCACGGTCCGTTCCAGGTCCTTGACGTTCTTCACGATCGAGTTGTATTTCGTCACCGGCCTCGTGATGCCCGTCGTATCGGCCTCCTGGAAGGCATCGTTGCCGATGAGGTCGGTCCGCACCTGACCGGTGAGGGCGACCATCGGGATCGAGTCCATCATGGCGGTGGCCAGGCCGGTGACGAGGTTGCAGGCGCCGGGCCCGCTGGTCGCCAGGATCACGCCGGTCTTGCCGCTGGCGCGAGCGTAGGCGTCGGCCATGTGGCAGCCGCCCTGCTCGTGGCGAGGGATGATGAATCGAATCGGCGAATCGAAAAGCTTGTCGAACACGGGGAGGACGACCCCGCCCGTGTAGCCGAACATGGTGTCGACGCCGAGATCGAGGAGGGTATCGACGAGGATCTGGGCTCCGGTCTTGATCGTGACAGCCTCGGCTGCGCGAGCCGGACTTTCTGGTTTCGCTGGCATCGGTTATCCTTTCTTGAGCAATCGAGGGTCACGAATCTTATCGCGGCCGCGTTGCTGTTGTCAATCGTTCTCGGGCGGGCGATGGGACGGATGGGACTTATAGGACCCATGCGACCCTTCGCCGGCCGGCTCACATGGCGTTCTGCAGGATTCGCAGGCCCTCCATTTCGTTGAGGCTCTTGCCCGAGGGGACCATCGGCCACACGGACTCTTCGGGATCGATGTGGAAATCGACCAGGCAGGGCTTGTCCTCGGCCAGCATCCGATCGATGGCGGGACCGACCTGGTCCTTCGACTCGACGGTGATGCCTGCCCCACCCATCGCGCGGGCGTACGCCGCATAGTCCGGGTTCTGCAGGTAGCTGTAGAAGTATCGCTTGGCGTAGAACAGCTCCTGCCACTGGCGGATCATGCCCATGTAGCCGTTGTTGAAGACGCAGACCTTGATCGGCAGCTCGTTCTGGACCGCGGTGCTGAACTCCGACATGGTCATATTGAAGCTGTGGTCGCCGTCGATGTCGATGACGGTCGCTTCGGGCCGGGCGATCTGGACGCCGACCGCCGCAGGCAGGCCGAAACCCATCGTACCCAGGCCGCCGGAACTGATTAACTGCCTGGGGCGACTGAACTTATAGAACTGGGCCGCGAACATTTGATGCTGGCCCACCCCGGTGGTGACGATCGTGTTCTCCGTTGACCGCCGGGACAGTTCCTCGACCACGTATTGCGGCTTGATCGTCGCCGCGTTTCGGTCGTAGGTCAGGCCGCACTGGCTCTTGAGTTCCGCAATCCGGGCGAACCACGCCGTGCGGTCCCGGTGCTCCACTTGCTCGATCATCCCCGTCAGGATGGCCTTGGCGTCGCCTACGATCGGGATGTCCGCGTGGACGGTCTTGGAGATATTGGCCGGGTCGATGTCGATGTGGATAACCTTGGCCTTGGGAGCGAAGGCCGAGAGCTTGCCGGTGACGCGGTCGTCGAACCGGGCGCCCACGGAGATCAGCAGATCCGACTCCTGGACCGCGAAATTGGCGTAGGGGGCCCCGTGCATGCCGAGCATGTCCAGGGACTCGGGCCGGCCCTGGTCGTAGCAGCCCAGGCCCATGAGCGTCATCGTCACAGGCAGATTGGCCTTGCCGATGAAGGTCCTGAACTCGTCGGTGGCGTTGGCGTTGATGATCCCGCCTCCGGCCAGAACGACCGGGCGTTCGGAGCGGTTGATCGCCTCCGCGGCCTCGGAGATCTGCCTGGCGTGGCCATTCCTGGGGATTCGGTAGCCCGGCAGATTCACGCGGATGGCCCCATTGCCGGCGTACTTCTGAAACTCCAGATCCGAGGGAATATCGACCAGGACCGGGCCGGGCCGGCCGGTCGAGGCGATGTGAAACGCTTCGTAAATCGTTTTGCCCAAATCCTTTATGTCCATGACGATCGAGCAGTGCTTCGTCACGGATCGGGTGATGCCGGTCGTCGGGGCCTCCTGGAAGGCGTCGTCGCCGATCAGGTCGGTTCGGACCTGGCCGGTGATGGCGACCAGGGGCACCGAGTCCATCATGGCGTTGGCCAGGCCGGTGACGAGGTTGCAGGCGCCGGGCCCGCTGGTGGCGATCATGACGCCGACCTTGCCGCTGGCGCGGGCGTAGGCGTCGGCCATGTGGCAGCCCCCCTGCTCATGGCAGGGCACGATGAACCGGATGGGCGATTCGTAAAGCCTGTCAAATAAAGGAAGTACGGACGCCCCGATGTACCCGAACGCGGCGGTCACGCCATGTTCAAGGAGCGAATCGACGATGATCTGGGCGCCGGTTCTGGCGGTTGGGGGTGCAGCCGGACTGGCTGCGGACGACGGGCGGGTCTGCATGGACCAATTCCTTTCCTGATCAACGCGTCGGGCCCTCGCAATCTGAGGACCCTTTGGTAATTCCGACGAGTTACGTTTTTTCGGGCCTTTTCAGCCGATCCACCGCTTCCGGCATACGAAAGCGGCCGATTCGACCGAAGTTGCGAGCCCTTGCCGCAACTGCGTAACCATCCCTTCACCCGGGACGGACCAGGGTCGTGCCGCGACCAATTCGCGAACACAAACAAAGTAATGCCAAATCCGAAGCGAATTGTCAAGCGTTATATACGCGGGCAATAGGGGTGTGTGCGACTACATTTCATGGGGGATAGGGCGACGCAGGAGTGCGACTTGGGCGGCGCAGCGGCGCCGACTTCAGGCGAGTTCCGAAGTCTTGCGGCGAAGCCGGTTCCTTCCCGCCACCCTGGGATTCGCAAGGCCGGCTGGACTATTGGACCTGCGTAAACGCGGGGCTCCGAATGGGATCAATGGCAGGCGGAAGGCCGTTATTCAAAATGAAAGCCGCAGGTGTCTTTGGTAATGTGCTCGGAGTCGGTGCGGGGGTACTTGCGGCAGTTCAGCGGGCGAAGGGGGTAGATGCCGCAGTAGCCTTTGCCGTCGCCGTTGGTCTTGAGGAATGGGCACGTAGCCGGCAGTCGGCAGCAGGCCCCGCAGTTGATGCACTGCCCGCGCCGCTGCTTCGAGACCGGCAGCACCGAGGTCAGCGTCCTCTTGATTTTCGCCATCCAGGTGTTTCGTCGCGTATCGGCCATCCGGCATACCCCGTGCGAATCCATGTCCATTCGGCAAATCGTTGCGTTCGAGGATTGTATCGCCGCCATGTCGCGGATTCAACCGCAGACTGAGGGGAGAGAGAACCCATTCCCCTCTGCGATGCGGCTATGGTGCGGCGACTTCATAGCCCTCGTTGTTCTCGCAGGACGCGTCGGCGTCGTTGATGATCTTGCCGCCGGGGCCGATGTGGCGGTTGTTGCGGACGACGTTGTCTGCCGCCGGCGCGCCGGCGATGTGGATCCCGCTGCCGGAGGTGGTGTTGTCCTCGATCGTCACGTTGCGGCATTCGTAGGGCCCGCTGTTGCGGTTGGCGACGACATAGATCGCCGCGATGCCGCCGGTGGTGCGGATGTCGTTGCCCTTGACCAGAAGGCCATCGATGCCCGCGGTCTTGTAGATCGAGAGGTACGTGTTGCCCCTGTTGCCGACGAGAACACTGTCGCGAACGGTGCTGTTGACGTGGTCCTCGTGCATGAGGCCCTCGCCGTCGTTGATCCGGTACTTGCGGTCGGCGGCCCAGTTGCGATACACGAGGTAGTCGTTGCCCTCGACCCGCCAGCGCCAGCCGCGCATCTGGACGGCGCGGTTGTCGTTCGTGGCCGAGCCGGTCGTGACGTTCGCCCCGGTCACGGTCGGACGCCAGACGTTGTCCTCGAACCGGATCACGTTACCGGCGCAGATCGTGCCGTCGCCCGAGAACGAGATGGCGCAGCGACCCGTGCAGTAGATAAAGTTGTCGCGGATCACGATGCCCTGGCGGAAACCCCAGGGGTGCGTCTCGGGCGTGCCGTCGGGGCCCTGGCCGCCCGCGCCGCCCAGGCCGAAATCGTTGATGTAAAGGCCGGGACGGTTGTCGTAGTCGAAGACCACGTCGTAGGGCTTGCCCTTGAGCAGATAGCCCTTCATGACGAAGCTGTCCTCGCCCGACTTCGGCAGGCGGTTGTTGGCGATCAGCACGTTCTGTGCGGACTTGACCGTCACGGCGGCGTGATGGCGGTGTGTGAACCGCTGCCACGGATGCTGGCCGCTCTGGATGTCCGGCACGCGCGGATCGGCCACCGCGGCGTTCCGCAGCACGCAGCCGTACACGATCCGATTGCGACCGCACCGATGCTCCGGACCTTCGGCAAAGTCGATATGCCCGCGATGGATCGCGATGTTCACGAGCCCGCAGTTGCTCGCCCGCTCGGGGTCCTCCAGGACGATTCCCTTGAAGGCCGTCTGAATCGGGGTCCCTTGGCCCTCGAAGCTCGGTTCATACTTGGGGAACTCGAATTGCGCAGGCAGCTCGTACGCCTCGTCTCGCGCATCCTGCGTCTTCGCAGGTTCGGCCCCCCGGAGCACCACGCCGGCCTTGAGGCAAATGGAATCCTGGAATACATACCGGCCCGCGGGGAAGTAGACCACGCCTCCACCCTGCTCCGCCACGACCTGCTGGGCCCTATCCAATCGTTCTCCGTCATCGGCGCCTGCGAAGTCTTCGATACTGACCCCCTGCGACCACTTCAGTGAGTCCGTCCATTCCAGGCGGTAGCGTGCAACGGGATTATCCTGTGGGAATCGGGAACCGGTTGCCCAGACACACGACGTGATCGCCAAGTGGGCACAGACGCACAACGTCACACCGGATCCAAGATGAAATGCCATTGGATAGGCTCCATAAGAAGGACGCTCTACGGTTATGTATCACTCCCAGCGTCCAGGGACGACTCGCTACTGTGCGGCGTCGAGCCGGCGGGTGAGGACGCCGTAGAGGGTTCTCTGCATGTAATGGAGCGTGTGGAACTTCTCCGGGATCCAGGCGCCGTCGAAGAAGGCCTCCTCCGCCGATGCGTACACGACCTCACAGACGAGCAGGTCGTGCGTCTTGACGGTGAACTTCTCCACGATCCGGCACTCCAGATGCCCCGCGCATTCGGCGATCCACGGCGGCTGCACGAGCTTGGCGGGCTCCAGGGTCAGTCCCGCCTTTTGGATCTTGTCCACCTTGCGGCCGCTGACCGTGCCCAACAGGTGCGTCTGTTCGAGCAGATCCTCGCCGGGCACGTTGATGACCAGTTCGTTGTTCTGTTTGATGAGATCGTACGTGTACCGGGCATGGGCCATCACGAGCAGGACCAGGCAAGGGTCGGCCGTGTGGATCGGCGTCTGCCAACTGATCGTCATTGCGTTGGCCTTGGCCAGGGTGCCGCCGGTGACGAGGACGACGCATCCCGGCTCGATCACCCACTTGGATTGATTCAAAGGAATTCCGCGTTTCATCGATGTCTCCTGATCTCAGAGTTTCGCCCACGCTGACGGCGGGCATTCGTCACCGGTATTCTAGACCCTCTTGCCGGCCAGGTCAAATGCAGCATTTCTGTTCGCGCCATGTGTGCAGTGGACCCGTCCGACCGGCCGGCACGAGCTACCTGCCGCTCTTTCTGTTTGGCGTGGTCTTGCCCCGACGATCCGGGTTGCAGGGGTGGCGTCAGGCTGGGGAACGTGGTAGCATATCTCCGTGCCGCAGATCAGGTTGGACGGATATAGGAGCTGGTTATGAGGACTGGGATTGGGCATCTGGTCGTGGGAATGTGCGTGGCGATGACGTGGGGCGGGGCCGCGAACGCCCGTGAGGCTGGTCCTCGCAGGGTGATCGAACTGGACGGGACCTGGCAGGTCGCCGAGGGGGCGATGGACTCGATGCCCGATCGGTTCGATCGCAAAATTCAGGTGCCGGGGTTGGTCGACATGGCCAGGCCGGCGTTCGAGGAGGTGGGCAAAAAGAGCGAGAAACGCCAGGCCTTCTGGTATCGGCGCACGTTCACCGTCAGAGGGCAGATCCCCGACGCAGCGATTCTGAAGATCCACAAGGCCCGGTACGGCACGAAGGTCTGGCTCAACGGCCGGCTCGTCGGAGAGCACCTGCCATGCTTTACGCCCGCGCTGCTGGACGTCAAGCCTCATCTCAAGGGCGAGGGCCGGGAGAACGTGCTCGTCGTGCGAGTCGGCGCCGACCGCGAGTGCCTGCCGAAGGGCCAGCCGACGGGCTGGGACTTCGAGAAATACCTCTATATTCCAGGGATCTACGACTCGGTCGAACTGATCCTGACGGGTGAGCCGCGGATCGTGAACGTCCAGGCCGTGCCGGACATCGACGCCAAAACCGTGCGGGTCATCGCGGAACTGCACTCGTCCTTGTCCGGCTCGTGTTCGGTGGCGTGCGAGGTTCGCGAGGCCAAGGGCGGCGCGGTTGTCGCAAGCGTTCGGCAGTCGGACGTCCCTGTGGGCGGCGAAGGCGTCACGAAGGTGGACATCGTGGTTCCGCTGAAGTCGTGTCGATTGTGGAGTCCGGAGGACCCGTTCCTCTACAAGATCAAGCTGAGCACGGGGGCCGATACCGCCGAGACACGTTTCGGCATGCGATCCTTTCGCTTCGACCGCGAGAGCGGCCGGGCGGTCCTCAACGGGAAGCCCTACTTCATGCGGGGTACCAACATCTGTGCATACCGGTTCTTCGAGGACGCCGAGCGGGGCGACCGGCCCTGGCGCAAGGAGTGGGTTCGGCGGCTGCACAAGAAGTTCAAGAGCATGCACTGGAATTCGATCCGCTACTGCATCGGTTTTCCGCCGGAACTGTGGTACGAGATCGCCGACGAAGAGGGATTCCTGATCCAGGACGAGTTCCCGATCTGGACGCTGAGCGAGGACCCGGAGAAGGTCAAGGCCGAGTTGATCGAGCCCGAGTACGTCCAGTGGATGCGCGAGCGGTGGAATCATCCGTGCGTGGTGATCTGGGACGCGCAGAACGAGAGCAACACGGCCGAGACGGGCAAGGCCCTGATGGCGGTGCGGCATCTGGACCTTTCGAACCGGCCCTGGGACAACGGCTGGGCCGAGCCGCAGAGCGAGGCCGACTGCGTCGAGGCGCATCCCTACCTGATGATCAACCTCTTCAATCCCGCCTGGGGCGAGTCGAAGGTCAAGACCCTGGCGGACATGGCGAACGTCTCCGGCGTGCCCTCGCTGAACAAGGCCCAGCAGAAGCTCAAGCTGCCCATCATCATCAACGAGTACGCGTGGCTCTGGCTCAATCGCGACGGCACGACCACCTGCCTGACCGGCCCGGTCTACGAGAAACTGCTGGGCCCGAACTCGACGACCGAGCAGCGACGCGTGCTCTATGCGAAATACTTGGCGGCCAAGACCGAGTTCTGGCGGGCCCACCGCCAGTGCGCGGGCGTGCTGCACTTCTGCGGCCTGGGCTACTCGCGGTCCGGCGACAAGCCCCGACCCGAGGGCGGCGCGACGAGCGACCACTTCATCGACATGGAGAGACTGAAGTTCGAGCCGCTGTTCGAGAAGCATCTCCGAGACGCGTTCTCGCCGGTCGGGATCATGCTGGACTACTGGGGCCAGGACCTGCCCGCGGGCCAGGAGATCCAGATCAAGGCGATCGCCATCAACGACACGTACGAGACGTGGCAGGGCACGCTGCGGCTTCGGTTGACGAAGAACGGCAAGACAGTTGTCTGGCGGGACATTCCCTGTACGATAGAAGCTCTGGGTCGCCGCGATGTGTCCGGCGCGTTGACTGTGCCGTCGGAGCCGGGCGATTACTTGATGACGGGCGAACTGATCGCTCGCGGGGACAAGCCTATTCGCAGCGTTCGGGATGCGAAGGTCACCGCGACAAGATGATTGCGGGCACAGCGACTGCGTGCCCGGTTTGCAGCGTCCCGACAGAAGGAGCAGCACAATGGATTCGCACGTTCGCACACGTCGTGACTTCTTGAAGGCCGCCGGGGTTTGTGCCGCCGGAGTGGCGCTGACAGGATGTTCTGAGCCGGGGTCCTATTCGATCCCCGCCCAGCCTGCGACGCAGACGTTTCTTCCGCAGCGACCGAACATTCTGTGGATCACCTGCGAGGACATCAGTCCGTACCTGGGCTGTTACGGCGACCCGCTGGCGATCACGCCCAACCTGAACCGGCTCGCGGGCCGTTCGATTCTGTACACCAACGCCTACGCGACGGCGCCCGTCTGCTCGCCCTCGCGATCGTGCCTGGTCACAGGCCTGTACGCCACCTCGCTGGGCACGCAGCATCTCCGCTCGGAGATCGCCATCCCCAGGCAGATCGAGCCCTTCCCCAAGCTGCTGCGAGCCGCGGGCTATTATTGCTCGAACAACGTCAAGGAAGACTACAACTTCAAAGACCCGACAATCTGGGACGATTCGAGCGACAAAGCGCACTGGCGCAACCGCGCGATCGGGCAGCCGTTCTTCAGCGTGTTCAACTTCACGGCCACGCACCAGAGCCAGATCAACGGCTCCGACGAACAGTTCGAGGCCAAGTACGGCTCGAAGCTCGCGCCCCAGGAGCGTCACGATCCCAGGAAGATGATCCTGCCGCCGTACTATCCCGACACTCCGACGGTCCGCAAGATGTGGGCACGCTACTACGATCTGATCACGTACATGGACAACCAGGTCGGCGAGATCCTCCGCGATCTGGAGATCGACGCGGTTTCCGAGAACACGATCGTGTTCTTTTTCTCGGATCACGGCATGGGCCTGCCTCGCTTCAAGAGGAGCCTGTACGATTCCGGCCTGCGGGTTCCGCTGCTGGTTCGGGTCCCCGCGCCGCATCAGGGCATGACGATCTTTGCGCCGGGCGGGCGGAGCGATCAGCTCGTCAGCTTCGTCGATTTCGCGCCGACGGTGCTGTCTTTGGCGGGGCAGTCGATCCCCTCCTCCATGCAGGGCCATGCATTCTTGGGCCGGGGCGTTCGTGTCGAGGGCGTCCCGCCCTCGAATCGCGGGCAGGATGCCCGCGACACGCGGACCTCCCCTCGCCAGTACGTCGTCGGCGCCGCCGGCCGGGTCGATGAGGCCTACGAGATGTCCCGCTGCGTGCGCGACAAGCGATACAAGTACATCCGCAACTTCCTGCCGCACCTGCCGTACGTGCAGCCGAGCGACTACTGCGACCAGGCGGAAATCATGCAGGAGTTGAGAAAGGTGGCCGCCGAGGGGGGGATGGTCGGCATGGAGAAGCTGTTCTGGGAGCCGACCAAGCCGTCGGAGGAGCTGTACGACACCTGGGTCGATCCGAACGAGGTCACCAATTTGGCCGGGTCGGTCGAACACGAGGAGACGCTCCACCAGATGCGAAGGCGGCTGCGGGACTGGATGCTCGATACGAAGGACACCGGTCTTCTGCCCGAGGCTGAGATGCACATCCGCGCCGCCGGCAGGGCACCGTACGACATGGCCCGCGACTCTGCGAAGTACTCGCCTTCGACCATCCTGGACGTGGCGGAACTCGTGGGTTCGGATGAGCGCGTTCTGCGGACGATGACGGAGGCCCTGGCGGACCCGGACAGCGCGGTTCGCTACTGGGCGGTGATCTACTTCGCCTCGCTCGGCGACCAGGCCGCCCAGGCGACCGATGCCCTCAGGAGCGCCCTGAACGATCCGAGTCCGGACGTGCGGTTTGCGGCGGCCGACGTGCTTCGCGGCCTGGGACTGGCCGACGAGGCGCTGCCGGTCCTGGCTCGGGGTCTGGCCGATTCGCGGGAGCCGGTCGTGCTGCACGCCGCACGGACCGCCCAGCGATTCGGCGCCAAAGCGGCCCCGATCGTCGAACAGATGGAGCAGGCCCGCGAACGGTGCAGGCGACTCGACGGCGAGTACAAGAACGACAACTACGCCATGTTCATCGATTGGGCCCTGAAGCACGCAATCGAGAGCCACGGGCCGTAATCGCAGAGGAGCGTGGATGTCCTGTGGTCAAATGGTGCGTGATACGCACCCTACAAGACTTGTGCGGTCCGTGCCCTGTAGGGTGCGTATCACGCACCATTTCCATTCATGAGGACGGAATGACCATGGAGCAGAGTTCTGATGTGACAGCCGGAGAGGTTTCCGAACTCGCAGGCCGGCGGCTTGGGAGCACAACCTATGTTCTCGTCGTCACGCTTGTGGCGGCGCTGGGCGGCCTGCTGTTCGGGTACGACACCGGCGTCATCAATGGCGCGATCGGGCCGCTGAAGGCCTACTTCTCGCTCAATCCCCGGCAGGAAGGCTGGGCGATGGGCTGCGCCTTGCTGGGCTGCGCCCTCGGCGCCCTCGGCGCAGGGCCCTTCAGCGACCGCTTCGGACGCAAGAAGGCCCTGGTCGTCTCTGCGGTCCTGTTCTTCATCTCGGCGGTCGGGACGGCTCTGCCCCGCACGCTGACGACATTCATCCTCTTTCGCATCCTCGGCGGCCTGGGCGTCGGCGCCGCGTCGATGATTTCGCCCATGTACATCGCGGAGATCAGTCCGGCCCGCATCCGCGGCCGGATGGTCTCGATCAACCAGTTCGCCATCGTGTCCGGCTTCCTGGTCGTCTACTTCGTCAACTACTTCATCGCCCTGCAGGGCGACGCGGCCTGGAACGAGCAGTCGGGATGGCGGTGGATGTTCGGGTCCGAGTCGCTACCGGCCTTGGGACTGCTGATCCTGGCGTTCGTGGTTCCCGAGAGCCCGCGGTGGCTGACCAAGCAGGGACGGACCCAGGAGGCTGTGCGGATTCTCTCTCGCGTGGATGGGGAGGTCTATGCCCAGGCGGAATTGGCGGAGATTCGCGAGACCCTGGCCCAGGAGGGCGGCTCGCTCCGGCAGCTTTTCACGCCGGGCATGAGAATCGTCCTGGTCATCGGTGTGGTTTTGGCCGTTCTTCAACAGGTCACCGGCATCAACGTTTTCCTCTACTTCGGCACGGAGATCTTCAAGAAGATGGGGGCCGGGACGAACGCGGCCCTGTTGCAGACCATCGTGGTCGGCGCGGTGAACCTCACGTTCACGGTCATCGCGATCTGGACGGTGGATCGGATCGGTCGAAAACCCCTGATGACGATCGGCTCGGCAGGGATGGGCATCTGCCTGATCGCGATGGGCCTCTCGGCGTACCTTCAGACGACCGGGCTTTGGATGCTGCTGTTCATCCTGGGGTACATCGCGTGCTTCGCGCTGTCGGTCGGGCCGGTGACCTGGGTGATCCTGTCGGAGATCTTCCCGACCCGGATTCGCGGCCGGGCGATGGCGATCGCGACCGTCTGCCTGTGGATCGCCAACTACGTCGTCTCGCAGACCTTCCCCATGATGGATGAGAACCCCTGGCTGGTCGCGACCTTCCACAGGGGCTTTCCCTTCTGGCTCTACGGCGCGTTCTGCATTGTGCTGCTGGTCTTCGTCCGGGCCTACGTCCCGGAGACCAAGGGCAAGAGCCTGGAGCAGATCGAACGGCACTGGGGCGCTTGAAGTCTGATTTTCGGCTCATCCGGTTTTCGCGTACTTCCATGGCCTTTGGGGACGCCGTCCCCAACCCCCTGGGATTTGTCGCTT
>CALEZT010000290.1 GCA_937927975.1 uncultured Phycisphaerales bacterium | reverse complement strand
ATCGTATTCGGTGACTGGAGTTCAGACGTGTGCTCTTCCGATCTTCAGCCGCCCGGTCGCGAACCTCGGGTGTCCGGCTCTCCAGCACCCGACGCAGGTACCGTAGAAGCTCCAGCCTGCTGCCATCCTCCAGCCCCTCGAAGGCATCGCAGCGGCCGTCGAGGAAGTCGCAGACCAGCCGGCCGAAGAAGGGCTTGCCCACACGCTCCAGGGTTTCAGCTACTTTGCGGCGTGCCCGGCCGGAGCTGTCTCCCAGGGCGTAGATCAGGGGCACGGTCGCCCGCCAGCAGCCCAGGCGTCCCAACACCTCAGCCGCCGCCATTCTGACCGTCTCATCGGGATCCTGGAGTCCACATTCGAAATCCCTCCACTCGTGTCTCCGGGCGACCTCCGCCGCCAATTCCATCGCAATCCGACGTACCGTCGGGTCTCTGTCTCGCTGCATCACACGGACCAGTGGCTTGTACATCCACCGATCCGGCCAGCCCCGCAGGAGATCAAAGGCTTGCTGATCCCCGGCCAGGGCAGAGACAATCAAATCTCCCAAGGGCTCACCCTGCAATACCAGGGCCCGGGCACTCGCCTGCCGGACCTCGGAATCGGCCAGGCCCTCGACAAGGGCAGCAACCGCATCCGGATGAACGATCCGGCCCAGGGCCTCCGCCGCGGCCAACCGGGCATCGCCACGCCTCTGGAGCAGGACTTTCCGCAATAGCGGGATCGCCGCTTCCCCGTACGCCACGAGAGCGTCCCGGGCCACGTTGCGCACGTCCGCCTCCGCATCCCAGCAGAACAATGTCAGGAGAGGATACCGGGCCCGCCGGTCCGCGAAATGGGCGAGTGCGGTCGCCGCATTTCGCCGCACCAGGGCCTCCGGGCTCTGGAGCGTATGGATCAACGGCGGCACGACACGCACGTCCCGGGCCTCAACCATGGCCTGGATTGCCTGCCCGCCAATATGGAGGGCCTCGCAGAACAACCGGCCCAACGGCTCTCCCAAGGCCTCCAGCACCCTTGCGGCGACCTCCGGCACGTCTCGGGACGGATCCCCGAGTAGTCCGATCAGGGGTTCTACGAGCCGCTGGTCCCCGCTGGAAACCAGTTGCGCCACGGCATCCGCGTTGCCGGCCAAGGCCCCCATCATCAGTGTCCCCACGGGCTCCCCCAGACGCTCCAGCAGTCCTGCCGCCGCCTTGCGCACCTCGGCCTTCGGATCTCCCAGAAGCCCGATCAGGGCAGGCACCGCGCGACGGTCGCCCATTTTCCCCAGGGCCACGGCCGCCGCTCCCTTCACCTCGGCAGTCTTATCCCCCAGGGCCTTCCGGAGGGCCTCGGCCCCACGCTGGTCGCCGATGGCCCCCAGGGCATCGGCCGCCGCGACCCTGACCATCGAGTACCCGTCACGCAGGGCCCCGATCAGAGGTTCGACCGCCCGGGAGTCGGGCTCCCGACCGAAATGTCGACAGACCTCCGCTCGCCGCCAGGGTTGAAGGTCCCACAGCACCAGCAGTTTGTCATACCAACAAGCAGGCTCGTTGCCGGGGGAAATCATCCAATCCTCCGTGCCCCCACGGGCCGAATCATTCCGTTGCCAACCTCGAACCCCAATCGGGCTCCCATTCTAACTGTGCCACCCGCCGATAATAAGAGGTTCGCTTCGAATTCTCTCGGCGTCTTACGCCTCGCTCCTGTCGAGCCAGTTCCCGACGGACCGCCGGCCCCGGCGTAGAGCACGCTCTGCAGCAGTACCCTTTACATCCACCGATTGAGCCGGGGGCACTCCTGGATCACCAATCGATCGATACTGTGCATCCCCTGGTCGGCATTGGACGGTCCGTTACAGGCGTGATGCGCCATGGACCACTCCTCCGGGTCCGTTCCTCCAAGCTCCTCGTTGACCACACCATCTACTGACCCTTCCTGATTTTGTTATTGATCTCCTCACAAGGAATCGTAGAATGGCGGCAGATGGTGCACGAGAGATTTTGTGCTACACTACTGGAGGTGCTATGAAACGAACTTGCTCCAACTCGACAAGTCAGTCCAAATGCAAGCTCTCCAACAACAGAAAGGGCCAAGAACATCTGACTTTCCAGAAACTTGAACCCACCAGTACGTACGCTTTTGGTGACGGCTTGGAATGCAGGGTTCATGGACTCCGAAGACAATCAGGTAATGCTTGAGCTTCTTTGATGCATAAACGGTACGCGCAGCCGGTCCCTGATGTTCTGCCTCTCGCCTAGCATCCGAATAGTGGATGGGTTTAGATCGTACGTCATATACGATTCCGCAGCCAGGAATGCCTATGAGGTGAACAAGGAGCTTGCGGAATTAATCACGAGAACCAAGCGGTTCTCTTCTTTTGAGCAGTTTCGTGCGATCTGTAGAGAGAGTCTGCATCGTACACGTTTCAGCGAACCCCAGTTGGCTCGCCTGGTTGAGGAGATCCGCAAAAATGGAATATATGTCCCCGAGCCACAATTAAGTTCCTCTCCTGAGTTCGAGTTCGATGTTATCCCCCCGAAGAGGCCTCGTCGCTCCAAAATCGAGGTGACAGGCGACTGTAATCTGATGTGCCGCCATTGCTACGCGCGATCCGGCACACAGAGCCGCCGATTACCAAGACAGGAAGTCGTCTCTTCGATCAAGGAACTGCGTTCCCTGGGGGTTGACTTCGTCGAGTTCACCGGAGGCGAGCCGCTCCTGAGCCCGCACATTCGGGACTATATAGACACGGC
The DNA here is from genome assembly GCA_937927975.1 of uncultured Phycisphaerales bacterium. GTDB lineage: Bacteria > Planctomycetota > Phycisphaerae > Sedimentisphaerales > Anaerobacaceae > PLanc-01. Next base: position 1,523 of record CALEZT010000290.1, on the reverse strand, counting down.
ACTGGCCCTTTCGATGAAGGTCCGGTTGGCTACAAACGGCACGCTTCTGAACGATAGCCTGATTAGATTCCTTGTTTCACGCCACGTGCAAATCCAGATATCATTGCACGAACTTCCAAAGGAATGCTCACCCCAAACCAACTCGGAGAGGATTCAAGATCCAACCGTCGCCGAGAATATCATGAAAATCGCCCGCTTGAATCCAGAACTTCTATTGCTAACCCATACGGTGAGCAAAGAGACGCTAAAGGCTATGGCCAGTCTCAGGAGCTATGCGGCGAACCTGCACGTCAAGCTGATGTTCGGTAAACCATTCAAAGTGGGCGCGGCCACTGGAAACTGGGGTTCCCTCACGATTTCTGACCGTCATCTGTCCGGCAGATGTTTTGATGAAGATGCGCCGGGCGAAAGGATGTCTTTGCGATGTGCTCCCTGCAACGGCGATAGCCTGTGTATTTTGCATGATGGAAGTGTGTCGACGTGTGTTCTGCTTCGCAGCACAACCGCAGTCATTGGCAATGTCCACGAGTCGTCCTTGTCCACGATCTGGAAGAGCGACAGGAGGGAGTATCTGTCGTCTATCCGCGTAGATGATATACCGATTTGTTCCTCCTGTGAGTATCGGTACATCTGTGGAGGAGGTTGCATGGCCGGCGCCTACTCCTTGGTTGGCCGAATGGACCGGCCTTTTCCATACTGTGCGATTCAGAAGAAAGAAGTGCGACAATACTATCGAGAGGAATACGGGATTAAGAGAATCTGAGTACAGACGGTGCGGTCAAGCTGATGGCACAGTACTTCCGTCTGTGCGTCGGCAAAGGAGGTAGCGTGGCTGTGGCATGGCAGCACTGCATCGGAGCTTATCACGCCGCCGTTCAGACACACTATCGGTGTGTTCCGCTGGGCTTTGGCCAGTGCATTGATCGCACTTCGCCTTTCGCCGCTACGGAGAAGCAACACCTGCATCGGGTAATATGACCTTGACCCACGGCAGAAGCGCTTTCCTTGACTGGATGATGAGAGGACTTATCTGGCGGGGCCTCAAGGTCAGATCGGTGTTTAGGCTGACGCGGAGGTACTCCAACCCCTCGTGGATAAGCCACCGCTCGTATCCGTTGGCAGCCTCCGCACATTCTTCTCGAAAACTATCCGGCATCGAAATGAACCTGTTGGCGATACGGACCGTCTTCGCGTCGTAGAGGCGCTCTCTACAATGGGGACACTCGGGTGACCGCCCGCGGCCAGAATCGAAGTACGGTGCGATAAGTGCGGGAATCGTTCGCATCATCACTTGAAACAGGCGATAGGGACCGGGGCGATCCGCTGTTGTTACGAGTCTTCTTACTATTTCGTGAACCTCTTGATAGATCCGTCTGGCGGCGCAGATCCCGTGTCGCGCCGAGCAATCATTCAGAGCCAAGGACATGGACTGTTGAGTGCTGGCAAGCCATCCGGGAGTCTCATCCCACACCTCCACGACGACCGATATTTCATCGCCCCGGGTCCGCAGCCAATACAGTGGC
>CALEZT010000289.1 GCA_937927975.1 uncultured Phycisphaerales bacterium | reverse complement strand
GCACACGATCCGGTGGAAGTTCATCAAGGACAGCAGCGGCTCGTCGGGTTCGGACTGCCTGTGGATCGACCGCATCCGCTGGACGGGCGCGATGCCCGACGGCGAAGGCTGGGACCGGATCGAGTACGCGTACGACGCCGCAGGCCGCAGGATCGAGAAGAAAGTCGACGGGACCCCGCAGGTCAAGTACGTCTACGACGGCGACCACATCATCGCCGAGTACAACAATGCAGGCACCTTGCTGCGAAAGTACGTCCACGGCCCGTGCGTCGATGAGGCGATCTGCATGATCGAAGCCAGCGGCGCCTACGCCGGCACGCACTACTACCACTACGACGCCCTGGGCTCCTGTGTCGCGATGACGAATTCCGCAGGCAACGTGACCCAGCTCTACGAGTACAGCGTCTATGGCCAGGTGGCCGCCAGCGACGCCGACCATCCCAACCGCTTCATGTTCACCGGCCGGGAGTTCGACAAGGACACGGGCCTCTACTATTACCGAGCACGCTACTACCACCCCGAGATCGGCAGGTTCCTCCAGACCGACCCCATCGGTTACGGCGACGGGATGAACTGGTATCGTTACTGTGGGAACAACGCTGCGAATGCGGCGGATCCAAGTGGGCGTTACGCTACCACCGCGAGCGTTATGTCCCCTGCACCTTCCGTCCCCTCCGCACCCACGAAGGTGTGCATATATTTGGATAACCGGGACTTGACAGCGGATGAGGCGACCAGACTTGCAGAATCGATTAACGACTGGCAGATTGTCCGTGTAGTTGTAACTATGGATCAATTACTAAAGGAAATAGAAGTTGTGAACAATCTATGGCCAGGATGTCACTTGTCTATTCAGGGTGGATTCAAAGACGGGTGGGCGTTTGGGATGGACAAAGGGCAAATACTCTCAGAATCGGAGGACAATCCTATTGTCCAAGTATTACGGAAGACAAATGCGGTGAAGATCGATTGGAGGAATCTGATTATACCATCAACGACACATCTCGATAGACTGAAGAGGGTTTTGCAGTATTCAGGGACCACGGCGGAGAATACCCTTGTTTTCGATGTAGGGTTGAACTATAGGCGCAGCGTGAAAGGCAACGAAGTGATCTATGATACAGGCGTAGCCCGAGGGCAAGAAGCTGACCGTGTTGAGCCAGGGTCACCTGATGCCGACTATGACATATATGCTGCGGTATACAGTTTCAAACCGGGTGAAGAGCCTGTTGAGGTCTGGAGATACATTCCAGGCGATAGTGACAACAACGCGAAGCAGCCGTATTGATGGAGATTGTCGCAGTATCATCGTTTTAGTGCAGGAGAAGTGTATGGGCGTGTGGTGGCGTACGCTCGTAGTGGTATTGTGCGCCCTATGCCGTGTAGTGTGTAAAGAACACAGGGACACCAGAATCGGGCGTTCTTGTGGTTTGAGAGGACGATAACTGAATGCGAGCTGGGAATGGATAATATGGGTTCTTGCGTGATAAGTCGATGCATGATGCCATTGTTGGTGTTGTCTTGGTGTATTCAGGCGAAGGTTGCCGCCTATTCTGGGGGACAGGGTTCTGTTGCCTCACCATATGTATTGTCATGCAAAGAGGATATCATGGAATTGGTGTCCTCCCCGGAAGACTATGACAAGTCGTTTATCCTGACAAAGGACATCGATTTGGAGGGCATGACCTTTGATGGGTCAATTCTGTCCCCCAATATTGCGTTCTATCCGAACTTCGGAGAGTACAAGCGTTTGTATACAGGATGTTTCAATGGCAACGGTCACAGCATCGAGAATTTCTCCATAGAGGGCAAGGGATTTGTGGGGTTCTTTGGTGGAATCGGCACGATGGGACGGGTGATGCATTTGGGTCTGAAGAACGTTCGCATTGATGGTCCGGGTGCCTTGTGCGTTGGCATGTTGACAGGGGTCAATATGGGTGACATTGTCGGGTGTTATACCCAAGGATATGCAACGGGCTTCGCCGATGTTGGAGGACTCATCGGATATCAGTTCCGTGGACATGTCCGTGACTGCTTCAGTCAAGGGATTGTCGAGGGGACCGAGGGAGGCACGGGAGGGTTGATAGGCGCTCTCGGAGGAGGCGAGATTCAGCGTTGTTACGCTGCTTCGATCGTATCAAGTCAGAATTCCGCCGGTCGGGGAGGACTGGCTGGCATAATGACCTTCGCAGTTAGAGGCGGCGGACCATCTCCTGTTGTCCTGAATAGTTTCTGGGATGTTGATGTTAGCGGCCTATCTGCGAGTAGTGGTGGCCTGGGACTGAGCACACAGGAGATGTATGATGTCTCGACATACCTGGATGCCAAATGGGATTTCGTCCAAGAACAGGCCAATGGCATCAATGATACTTGGACGGGTTTCGGTGAGAACGGGTACCCGGCTTTGAGTTCTTTTTCCACTGCCAAGCCTGTGTGCCTTGAGGGAGAAGGGACTGTCAACAGGCCGTATTGTGTATCAAGGGCCAAAGAACTGGCTGCGATCACTCATTACTGTGGCTCTCAATACTTCTACTATGTTCTTACCAGTGATATCGACCTATCCGCAATACGCTGGTCGGTTCCCGTCTTGCCAAGGTTCACTGGGTCACTGGATGGGCGTGGGCATTGTATTCGCGGCTTCTACCAGGACGGATCTTGCGGGTTTTTTGAGAGTATCGAGGAGGGGGCGGTAGTTACAGATGTGCGTTTTGAAGAAAACGTGGTGGCAGGGATGGAAGGAACTGTCGGATGTCTCGCAGGTATGAATCGCGGTTCTGTTAGAAACTGCTCGGTGACAGGTATTGTCACCGGTGGGACGACAACTGGGGGACTCGTTGGGCAGAACAAGGGGAACATTTGGGATTGTTCTTTCTCGGGTGCGGCCCGGGGCCACGGGTGTACCGGGGGGGTCGCAGGGCAGAATGCCGGGTCGATCACGAACAGTATGAGTTGGGGTGCTGTGTCGGGTGACTTGGGCGTAGGAGGGCTTGCAGGCCAGAATATGGGTACGATTCGCTCCTGTTACAGCACTGCAACTGTCATAGGGTACTCAAGTCTCGGCGGGCTCATCGGGGCCAATGATGGAAGCGTGAGAGACTGCTATGCGAGGGGTTTGGTGGCCGGTGCCTATTGCGCGGGAGGGCTGGTTGGCCAGAATGGCAGGCAAGTGTCGCACTGCTACAGCGTCGGTGCTGTCGTTGGCGTGCAGGATGTCGGTGGATTAGTCGGGTGCGCTGATGTATCGACGGGGACTGCGTCGGCCAGCTTCTGGGACGTCGGGTCTTCCGGAATACAGATTAGCCAAGGAGGCACAGCCGCTGATCGCAGTCAAATGCAGGACATCAAAACGTTCCTCGATTCCGGATGGGATTTCGTTGGCGAGACCGCCAATGGAACAGCAGATGTATGGACGATGACAGATGGCGACTATCCCTCATTGACCCTGTCGTTAAAGCCAACTTCTGGCGCCGTTCGGCAGTAGGGGGAAGAGCGGGGCCAAGCATTGAAATAGGCCGTAGCGAGGGTGACATGACGCGGTTTTTGCCTGTCGCCCCTGCGGGCGGAGGCGATCTTCCGTGTGACGCAGCCGGCCGGTTGCTTTCGCTTGACAATTTTACGAATTCCGGTCATCATAAGTACGACTACACGTACGACAAGGTGGGCAATCGTACGACGATGGGCGTGACGGACAATAGCGGGAGTC
>CALEZT010000288.1 GCA_937927975.1 uncultured Phycisphaerales bacterium | reverse complement strand
TCGCCCTGCGATGGAACCGAAACCACGAGACAACATCGGCTCGTTCTGTTATCATGCTGCTGGCCCAAGGCGGAGAATGCCAGGGGTTTGGGGACGGCGTCCCCAAGAGCCCGAATGGGCGGAAATCGGATCGCTGTATTCACGGGAGGCAGATCATGTCGAACGCAACCATGCCCACAGGCAAGATCGGCAATCTCACGATCAGCCGGCTCATCCTCGGCGGCAACCAGTTCAGCGGCTGGTCGCACAGTCGGGACCTCAAGTACCTGCGGGACCTGTTCAAGGCCTACGCCACGCCGGAGAACGTCATGCGGACGCTCGAACTGGCCGAAGAAAGCGGCGTCAACGCCATCCTCTCGGGCGAAGCGGACTACCTGACGCGGTACTGGAAGGAACGCGGCGGCAAGATCCAGTGGATCGCTCAGATCCATCCCAACACCAAGGACGTCACGAGCAACGCCAAACGGGCGATCGACCTGGGCGCGGCGGCCGCATACGTTCAGGGCGGCGTGGGCGACAGCTTCGTCAAAGGCGGGCGGGTCGATCTGCTGGCCCAGGCGCTGAACTTCATCAAGAGCAGCGGCATCCCCGCCGGCATCGGCGGTCACTCGATCCAGGTGCCGATCGCGGTGGAGAAGGCCGGCATCAAGCCCGATTTCTACATGAAGACGCTGCACCACGGGAACTACTGGTCCGCCACCCCGCCGGAGAAGCGGGTCGAGTTCAACGTCGACAGCAACAGCGGCGACGACCACGACAACATCTGGGAAATCGCCCCCGAAAAGACGATCGAGTTCATGAAAACGGTCGCAACGCCCTGGATCGCGTTCAAGGTCCTGGCGGCCGGCGCCATTCACCCCAGCAGCGGCTTCCAGTACGCCTTCGAAAACGGCGCGGACTTCGCCTGCGTAGGCATGTTCGACTTCCAGATCCGTGAGAATGTGATCATCACCAGAAACGCAGTCGCCGCGTGCCAGAACCGCCCGCGTCCCTGGCGGGCGTGAGAAGCGGTGACTCGGGACTCGTGGCCTGTGACTTGTGATCGGGTAGCGAGCGCAGGGTGTGCCGTGCACATCACCGGTCCGCTCTCGCCACCCGCTGGCCGACGGCGACCAACCCGCCAAACCACGGGATCGGAAGAATCCGCCCACATTACGTTCAATCCTGAGCCGCAATAAGTGAGATGTCCCGGGAATCCCCCACATCATTCTTCATCAATCGACAATTCCGACGAACATTCAGCCCGGAATTCGTCGAATCGGCAAGAGAAAGGAACCGACCCCATTCCTCCCTCTGCGTCCCCCCGCGGCCTCTGCGGTTGACAACGATCATTTCCATCGAAGCTGCTTCAACTCTTCCTCCGTGCGGATGAACTTCACCGTGCCGTCATTCAACAAGACACAGCCGCCCTTGGGGTCGTGGTTGTCGAAGGTGAACAACTCGGGTCCGCCATACTGGTTCCAGCCGGACTTCGTTTCAAAGAGAAACACGGTGTCCGGAGGCGAAGCCAGCGTGCAATCGGGGTTCACGGCATAGTGGCATCTTCCCTCTCCAGCAGAAGGGCACTGAAAATACCGAGTGCACAAGGCGACATATTCAGGAGAATAGCGACGCGATACTCTCAAAACAGCAGCATCACACCAGGTGTTCACCTCATCCTGCGAGGGCCGGCTCGGCTTTCCGCCGACCTGAGGACTCCAGTACCCCATGAGGGTCCCGAGGTTGTCTGCACAGCCCGCGCGGAGAAGCAATGGCCTAATCTCAGGTACAGAATCCAACGGATCGAACGGTGCTTTGGTGTAGTCAAACCATGTGCCATCTCCAAGTTGTATGAAGGGCCCGCGTTTGCCTACGAACGACAGAACTCTTCGATCCGGCCATCTGCAGGTGATATGCACCACGTCCACTACCCCAGGAACACCCTGGCGTACATCGTAGTAGGTACCAAGGCGAATGCTCTGCGCAAAGGCCTTGATCCGGTCGGGCTGCTCTAGGACAATCGGATCCAAGGACCGCACATAGGAGAGTTCTCCTTCACTGAGGACACTCTTTCGCCTGGTGCCATGGAACCCATATTCGAGTACTGACCGCATGTATCGGATCTCAATCCGCGTGCATGCGGTCAGATCAGGGGGCGAAGGGTCGGACTTCTGTGCCTCTTGGGAGCCAGACGGCGTCCGCCGGCAGGAGACGAGGCTGAGCAACAACACAATGAGCAGCAGTGCTTTGGTCGAGTTCCCACAGAAATGCCGTGCGAACGGTTTCACACCCTTACCTTTCATGATCATGACAGAAGAACGATGTGCACGGCACACCCTACTCATCACGCGATGCCCTGTGGGCGTGGTCGTACGGCGCGATGGATCGCTCTGCTGAGACCATGAGGATCAACGCGGGTCCCCAGCCTAACAAGACCACCGGCACGATGCAGATTGCCTCTGGAAAGCTCGCGATGCCTCTGAAATCATCCATCACAAATCATCCATCATCAATGCACGTCGTCAATTCGCCGCCTCGGCGGTGACTTGCACGTCGTCGAGGTTCCAGCCGGGGGCGGTCACCCAGTCGTCCGTCGGGCCCATGCCCCAGCGGAAGTAGACCGTCGATTTGCCGTCGGCGATGCCCGCCGGGACCGCGTACTCCACGTATTGCCAACTCCCGTCGGAGACGTGCGACAGGCCGGTCGTCCAGAGGTCCGTCCACGTCGCGCCGTCGCCCGACACCTGGACGCAGGCGAAATCGTACGGCGCCTCGACGCTGAGCCATCGCCAGAAGCTCAGGCGGATGTTCTTGCAGCCTGTGCAGTCGATCGGGCCGGTCGTCGCGTACCGCGTCTCGCCCAGGTTGTCGGCGTAGTCGCCTTCGAGGGCGTAGCCGACGACGTTGGCGCCGGTCCGGCCGGAGGCGGGGTCCTTGTCCCAGGAGCCACCGCCTTGCGGCTTGCCCCAGGCCCAGCCTTCATCGAGCGTCCAGCCCGGGTCGCTGTCCATGTCCGCATGGTAGATCGCGCTGGAGACCACGGTCACCGAGGCTCTGCTGCTGGATTGCCGGACGCCGTCGGTCACCAGGAACGAGAGCGTGTACGTCTCGAACGCCTGATCGGCCGCGGGCTTCCAATGCAGGATGAGCGTCTCGGGATCGTACCAGGCGCCCTTGGGCAGGTTGCCCACGGACCACCGCAGGGGCAGGTCCCCTGGGTTCGAGGCGGTCAGTTGAAGATCGAGCCGCTCGCCCGGCCGGATCTCGGACGGAGCCGAGATGGAGTCCAGGCGGGGCGCCGGCGCGGTCCATCCGGAGTTCTGCACGTCGTGGCGCGACATGCCCCAGTCGATCAGTCCCGCGTCATACGGGACCGGAAGGTCCAGCACGTGGAACCGGTAATCGTCGCCGGCGACGATGACCTCCAGATCGCCGTCGAGGTCGAGGTCGCTGAGCGTCGGAGTGACTTCGTAATCCGTGGACAGATTCACCATCGGGAATCCCGGCGTGATCGAGCCATCGGCCTCCCAGGCCATCAGGGGCTCGCCGCCAGAGCCGACGATCAACTCCTTCGCGCCGTCGCCGTCGATGTCCGCCACCAGCGGCGTGCACCGGCTCGGGTCGCCCATGATCGTCCTGGGGTACCCTTTCGCGGTCTGCAGTTTGCCCTTGTGGTCGAACGCGTAGACGCGAGTGAACAGGAACCCGTCGCCTTCGACGAACGTGGCGACGTACACCTCGCTCAGGCCGTCGCCGTCGATGTCGCCGATGCACAGGCCGCCGCCGGTGTCGAGCGGATCGTCGGTCCGCGTCTTCCAGACGGTGCTGCCGTCGGCGCGAACCGCGGTCACTTCGGTTTCCGTGCAGAAGATCATCTCGGTTTTGCCGTCGCCGTCGAGATCGGCGAAGGCGGTCCCCTTGGGACTGCCCCCGCGCCAGCGCGCGACCTGCTGGCCGTTGTGGTCCAGAATGAACGTGTACAGTCGGTTCAGGCCCGGTCCCAGGCCGCACAGGGCGATCTCCACGTCGCCGTCGCGGTCGAGGTCGGCCACGCTGATCGGCCCCGAGGCGGTGTAGCGTCGGCGCCACAGGTAGCTGCCGTCGTGCTGCAGGGCGATCAGACCGTCGGTGCTGCCCGACTCCAGGTCCAGCGCGACGAGGATTTCGCTGTCGCTGTCGCCGTCGAGATCGGCCAGCACCGGCCCGGCGGCGATGTACCCGTACCAGCCGCCGACCGCGGCGGGCCAGTTGCCGTCCACGGGCTTGCCGCTGTCGACGTGGAACGCATAGACCTCGCCGTCCACTTCCGATGCAGCGACCACTTCGTAGTCGCCGTCGCCATCGATGTCGCCCACCGCCAGCAACGACGGCCAGCCGTAATAGCCGGCCAGCACAGGCCAATTGGGCAGCGAATTGCCGTCCGCGTCCCAGAGGTTCAGAATGCCCCCGGCCCAGTAGGAGTCGAGGTCCACCGCTCCCTGGAGGATCTCGTTGCGACCGTCGCCGTCGACGTCCATGCACAGGGGACTGCCCATGAAGTAATAGTAGTAGTACTCCTCGGAGTCCGGGTCCTTCGGGATCGGCCAGGGGGCCTGCTCCTTCGCGTCGGTGACGCCGAAGATGCGACGGTCCGTATGGACGCGGTCGCCCCGGCTCACGCGGATGCGGAGTTCATACGTCCCGGCGCCTGGATTCGCGAGAGTCATGCAGAGGATCCCGTTCGGATCGGACGGCGCGACGCCCTCGCCGACGAGCGTCCACTGCTCGCTCCCATACACGCGGCAATCGAGTTGATACGAATCGCCGTGGACGAACAGGCACAGAGACAGCTCGTTCCCGTCGGCCGGGAAGACCTGGTTGGGCCTCGGGGCGAAGATCTCGCTGAGAGGATAGGCTTCGTCGGCCCCTTCCAGTGCCTTGTAGGCGTTGACCCGCCCGGTCCCGATGGTAGCGAGATCGGGGTCGAGGTCGCCGTAATAGATCGGGTCTGTCGTATTTTCGAGGACGGCCCGGACCTGCACGTGGGTCAGTTCGGGTCGATGCGAGAGCAGCAGTGCGCCGACGGCCGCCACATAGGGCGAGGAGAACGATGTCCCGGCCGTCGAGATATACTCGCCGCCGACGTCCGTGGTAACGATGTCGGTCCCAGGCGCCGCGATGTCCACCCACGATCCGAAGGTGCTGTGTCCGGTCTTGGTGTCCTCGCCGTTGGTGGAGGCGACCGCCAGGACGTTGGGATAGGCCGCGGGGTAGTGCGGCCGGCTCGAATCCGAGTTGCCCGCGCTGGCGACCAGGAGCACGCCTTTCTCATAGGCGTTGTCGATGGCCGCTTTGACGACGGGATCGCCCTCGGGCCCGAAAACGTCGCCGCCGAAGCTCATGTTGACCACGCGGGCGCCGTTGGCCGCGGCGTAGTCCAGCGCGTCGGCGATCTCATTCGATTTATACTGTACTTCGAGCACCATGATGCTGCACTGCCAGTTCACCCCGCAGACGCCTTTGGTGTTGTTGCCGACCGCCCCGATCACGCCGGCGACCTCGGTCTCGTGCTCGTGCACCGGCGTCATGTCGTGGCTGCCGGCGGCGAAGTCCCACCCGTGCAGGTCGTCCACGTAGCCGTTGCCGTCGTCGTCGATCTTGTTGCCGGCGATCTCGCCGGGATTCACCCAGATGTTGTCCTTGAGGTCGGGATGGTTCACGTCGACGCCCGTCCCGAGCACGGCCACCACGATGTCCCGGCTCCCGGTCGAGATGTCCCAGGCGTCTTCCATCTGGATCAGTTGATGGGCGTACTGATCGGGGAACTCCGGATCGTTGGGCGTCTTGCACGGCCGATAGAGATAATTGGGCTGGGCAAACTCCACCACGGGATCACGGTTGAGTTCGGCGCACACCGCCGGCACGTCGCGATCAGTCTTGAGCACGTAGAATCCCAGCAGAGCCTCGGACCGGGCGAACGTTTCGTCGGCCGACGCGATGTTCAAGGGGCCTCGCGAGGCCCTCCGGCTCGCCTGCTCGTGAACGCGTTTGAACACGGGTCCCTGGCTCTGCACGCCGTACGTCGACTGCAGTCGCGAGAGATTCGCCCGGTCGCGTTGGAGAATCGCATCCTCCGACAGGGCGCCAATCGCGCCGCCCTGCGCGCCTCTGAGCTTGACGATCACCTCTCCGACGACGAAATGGGGGCGCGGCTCGAATCGATCCGCCACTTTGTCCGGCGCACCCGTCTGCGAATCGCCAATCGCTTCCGCACCGACCGCAGCGATGGCCAACGCCATCACGCCAACCAGGACTCGTACCCTCATACTCCACGCGCTTCCATTGAAGATGCCCATGCTGTTTCTCCCAAGCTCCATTATGTCGCCTCGCCTCGGAGCCACGACTCCGCGTCCACGAGGTTCAGTTTCATTGTACTTCAGGACTTCACAGAATCAAAATACATCCGCTTCCAAAGAGCAGCGAGGTCTGCACCCCTGGATGCAGGCTCAAGGTTTCGTCACGCGGATGTCGTCGATATAGATCCGCCCGCTGCCGCCTTGCGCGGGATTCTCGCGGTCGCCTACGCCGAGGTGGAGCGTTCTGATTCGGGACAGGTTCACGCCGGTAAAGCGGGTCAGCGGGATCTTCCACTCGGTCCAGGCGGTGGCGTTGACCGCTGCGGGATCGGGATTGACCACGGTGGCGGATTTGCCCATCCCGTCTTCGACGACCACGTACAGGTCGGCCCGGCTGTTGGCCGGCTGGGGGTCGGTCCCGATCGTCGCCACCTGCCAGGCGCCGGTGACGCCGCCGGCGGTGGTGATGTTCGAGAACACCGCCGTGCTCGTGTCGCTCGTCGTATGGCTGGTCACCGCCAGGCCGATGTAGACGCTGGCGGCCATCGTGATGTTCAGCGAGGACGAGGCGGGGTTGGCCGGGACCAGAGGCGTCCAGGTCTGACCGTCCGCGGAAATCTCCGCCTTGAACGTGTTGTTCGTGCGGGTCAGGCGGACCCAGTAGGGCGCCTTGGCCGCGATGCTGGAATCCGTATTGGCACTGATGTCGCTGGGGACGGTTCGTCGCTGAAACGCGATATTGTGGTCCGGCGTAAGGGCCACGAAGGCGTGAACCGAGCCGGGCTCCAGCGTCTCGCGGATCATGACGCCGGCCTTGGCCCACTCGTGGGTGCGGGTCTGACTGTCGATCCGGGCCGTGATGACGCCGTTGCCGTTGAGCCGCTTGTAGGCGAATCGGAAGTTGTCGGCGGTGCCCCAGATGTCGCTGCCGGAGCCGCTGAGCGTGACCGTGCCTGCGGTCTCCTGGAAGCCGACGGGATAGCCGCGATGCCAGATCGACAAGTCCGTGACGTCGCCGACGGTCCAGTCCTGTTGCGGCGCAAAATCCCGGTAGGCTTCGCTGAAGTGCGGAGGCTTCCCGTTGTCGTAGTCGAAGGGCATGGCCTGCTTGCCGCTGTAGACGACGATCCGCTCGGCGAACGGCGCGGTCATATTGCCGACCGTCGAGCCGCTCAGACCGTCGGTCAGACCGTCGATCCAGGTTTCATAGATGCGGGCGCCTTCCGCGTCGGTGTACTCTTCGAACTCATCGACGATCAGATAGGAAACCACGGTGAAACCCCACACAACGCCCCGATGGACGGTGGTTCCGTCGGCCTGGACTTCGTCGATCCTCCAGAAGCAGGCGCCGCCGCCGAACTCGACTCGTTCGTCCAGGGCGAAGCTCGTGCCGGCCTGCCTGCCCTGATACAACGACGAACTCGTGTCGGCAGCTTTCACCGCGTCCCGGTCCCTGCCGAAATAGACGTCGTGCATCGCAGCGTCCTCGCCTGCCGACCACTCCAGCGTCGCCGCACCCCGAATGTCGACGGTCGCACCGTTCTTGGGCAGCGGGTCCCAGGCCAGCAGCGGATCGCCCCGCATGGCCGCATGGATCTCATCGGCCGTCAGGGCCTTGTCGTAGACCCTCACGTCGTCCATCAATCCAAACCACCAGTAGGCGTTCGAGAAGGATTCGCGTCCGAGCATCAAGGCCCCTGCGGAGACGCCTGCCACCTCCGCTGTCGCCATCTCGCGATCGAGAACGCCGTTGACGTAGGTTCGGATGGCCGTGCCCTTGTCGTAGACGCCTGCCACGTGATACCAGACGCCGCGGTCCAGCACGGTCCCGCCGGCCGTGTTGCGGTTGAGGATCGCGACGTTGGCGCCGGTTCGGATCTCGAACTCGGCCATGTTGTTTCCGCTGTAGACGCCGAGCTTGTAGCCGCCGCGGGCGTTGTCCTGATCGCTGGCGATCTTCTGGTCCCGACCGACCGCGTCCATCCGAATCCACGCGGTCACTGTGACCGAGCCCACGTCGGTCAGACTCGCATCCGCGCCGCAATGGACGAAATCGTCGACTCCGTCGAACGACAAGGCCTCGCCCAGATAGCCATCGACGAACGCGACGCCGCCCTGGAGCGTGCCGTAGTTGTCGTAGCCGGAATGATCCACGAGCTGGCCGGATTTCGTATCGTCCATCTTCCACCAGCCGACCAGGCCGGCGTCTGTCTTGGCGATGATCGGTCGGACGGTGAAACTCCAGACCTTGCCCGCCACTGTGCTGCCGTCCGGAAGATTCTCATCGACCCGCCAGAAGTACGTCTGCCCTCGCGTCAGACCGCTCGTCGCATACGACAAAGACAACTGTCTCTGAACCTTCAGCGTCTCGGCGGCGCCGGCTTCGACCGCGGCGGCCTCGGTCCCGAGGTAAACGTCGTGCGACACCGCGTTCATCCCGGGCGACCAACCGAGCGTCGCGTCGGCCGCGATGTACGAGGCCCCGTCGGCGGGCGTCGGAGACCACGCGGTCCTGGGAGTCACCGAGAACTTCCAGACGTCGCCCGTCCGGATCGCGCCGTCGGCCTCGATCTCGTCGACGCGCCAGTAGTAGGTCGTTCCGGATTGCAGGCCGGGGCCATGGTAGTACACCGCGCCGAACTGGCGGGGACTCACCAGATCCGCCTCCATCAGGTCGGGCTTCGTGCCCAGATAGACATTATGCAGGACCGCGAACGGCCCGGCGGACCATTGAAACAGCGGGATCGTGACGCTGTCGGCGCCGTCGGCCGGGTCGGGATTCGAGGCCTTGACCAGCGCGTACTCGGCCAGCCGGATGATGTCCTCGACGTCGGCCTGGCCGCTCGTGTCGCGAAACCGCACGAAACCGCGGAACCTGTCGTTGGGCAGGTAGTGCTTGACCCACGCACAGGCGTTGCCGTTGTTGTCGCGAGCCAGAACCGTCACGTTCGTCGTCACGCTCGGCAAGAGCGGCCGCTGCGAAGTCCACGTCCTGGTCAGACCCCAGGCGACGCCCGCGGGCGTGAACGCACTGGTCGAGCCGCTGTCGCGCGGGGCGCTCGATGTGTTGAAACCCAGAACGCCGGTTGCGCCGTTGTCGCCCCAGGTGGTGCTGGTCCCGGCGGCGCTGCCCTGGTAGTAGAACGGGATGTCCGCGTACCAGACGATCTTGCCCCCGGCCTCCAGATACCCGCGAAGCGTGCAGCTCGACGACAGGGTCTCGACCACCGCATCCGGCGCCGCGTCCTTGACGAACACGACGACGCTGAGCGTTCTTTCGGCAATCCGGTCGGTCATCCAGGTCTTGAGCTGATCGGCGTTGAGGATCTCATATCCCGCGGCCGCCAGGGCGTCGCGCGTGGCTTCGCCGGTCCCGGCCCACGCGGTCGGATAGCGGCTGTCCCAGTACGCGGCGCGAATCCACGCGAGATCCGCGGCCCGAACCGGCGCCGCACCCAACCACCCAAGCAGGAGAACCCAGAACGCTGCTTTTTTGCTCATGCCGCTGCACCTCACAGAACAGGACTGCGTCCTGTGCCTTCGCTCACCTTGGGACGCGTGCCTTCTTCTCTATCGGCCGTACGGGACGCGCGAGTTCCCGCTTTTTGCCCTGGGATACAGGCCCACGCGTCCAGGCAACCGCGAATTCCCCCTCCTGTCGGAATGATTCCGCCGGCACGGTCGCTCTTCGGGGTCGGGAATCCACCCAAGATCCTCCCTGTCGCGTTTTCGCAAGGACCGATAACCATTTTACGGGTTTTGCGGGTCCCAAGTCAAGGACTTGAGGTCATGGTCCTTGAACCGCCGGACCTCCGCGGATAGCATGGGCCGGTCGTGATGTCGCAAGCTCGGTCATCGGCCTTTGTGGAGTACACAAGATGAAGTGCGTCGCCGGTTTGGGGGTGGTTTGTATGCTGGTTCTGGGGGCGTCGGGGTGCGCTCGGAGCGTCGAGATCATCGCCCATCGCGGGGCGTCGGACCTGGCGCCCGAGAACACGCTGGCCTCGGTCAAGCTCGGCTGGGAGAAACAGGCCGACGTCGAAGTGGATGTGTATCTGACCAGCGACCAGCGAATCGTCTGCATCCACGACAGGACGACCAAGCGAACCACCGGCGTGGACCTCAAGGTCAGCGAGACCGACTCGGCCCAGTTGCGCCGGCTCGACGCCGGGAGCTTCAAAGACCCGAGATTCGCAGGCGAACAAATCCCCTTCCTGGAGGACGTGATCGCGACGATCCCGCCGAAACGCAAGCTCTACGTCGAGATCAAGTGCGGCCAGGAAATCCTGCCCCTGCTGCACAAGACTTTCATCGACAGCGGCAAGATGGATCGGATCGTCGTCATCGGCTTCGACCTCGAGACCGTCACCGCGGCCAAGAAACTGATGGGTCTGCCGACGTACTGGCTCAAGGGCACCGAGAAGGTCAAGGACACCGAGCAGTGGATCCCCCACGACGCATCCCTCGCTCAGACGGCCAGGGACCGCGGCCTCGACGGTCTGGACGTGCACTATGCCGGCGTGAACGAAGAGTTCGTCCGCGGCGTGCGCGCCCATGGCCAGAAGCTCTACGTCTGGACCGTGAACGACCCCGACGAAGCCGCCCGACTGGTCGCCCTCGGTGTGGACGGCATCACGACCGACCGACCCGACTGGCTTCGGGAGCAATTGCGCAACCGCTCCCGACCGGGAAAATGACCGGCCGGATCAACAGGCAACGCCGCAGAGATGGCGGCCGTACCGCTTGTCTTCCTGCTGAATGTGGTGGACAAGCCAGTCCTGCAGGAAGTTGCCGACGCCGACGGAGGTGACCATCTTGCCGGCCTGGATCTTCTCCTGCATTTCGACCACCTTGGCGGTGAAGTGCTCGTGCAGTTGCTTGTGCGCAGCCAAAGCAGGGTACTGACGCGAGGCCAGCAGACGCTCCTCGGATGCAAAGTGCACTTTCGTGTAAGTCACCAATTCGTTGACGATCGTCTTGAGGACCGCAGCGCCCTCGCCTTTTGCCATCGCTCCGTGCAGACGATTGATCATCTCGATCAGCCTCTTGTGTTGGGTGTCCATTTCCAGCACGCCGACCGATAACTGTTCATTCCACTCGACCAACGCCATGGTTCGCACTCCTCAAGGGGATGTGGGAAAACCCGGCCCCCCTATCCCGTCCAGCCGGCTCGTTCGCGCGTCACAGCGCCGCGCGTCTTACGGATATCGACCTGCTCGCGTCGGGTCTTGAGCGGGAAAAGGGGCCGTTCTCGTCTTCCTGGGCGATCTGCGCGCAGGCGGGAACCCTGGAACCATGGGTTGGGGAGGGTGTTCCGTTGGGGATGGGTTCCCCGCCTTCATAAGTGACCGTATGATCCGGCGCCTTCGAGAGACGCAGGAGTCAAACACGATCACCAGTGAATCAGTTGCGGTCGAGGCAGATCACGAGGTTCTGAGGCCGGCCGACATAGGGATCGAACGACCTGACGTTCACCTTTTTCGAGATGCCCTGGCGCCCCCCGGCTTGCACGTTCAGAACGTGCGAACCCGGCACCGTGAGAAAACCCCGACCGATAGTATCTATATACACAGGCTCGACTGCGCCGAAGGGGCCATCGAGCCGGATTTGCGCGTCGTCACGAACCCAGCCGCGTTCATCGACCACCTGCACGATCAGAAAGCCCGTCTGTCCGGCCGACGCACTGGACAAGTCCAGATCGAACGGCGTGTCCCCTTCATCGTGCAACTGCACCTCCGCGATCGGGGGCACATCATAGAATGCGCACGAGATCTCTCCGATGAAATACCGACCCCCCGGCAACCGTTGGACGCGATAGCTGCCGTCCGAGGCGGGCTGCACGACCGCAAGGACATCCTTCTGCCGGCGCCACAGAACGAGCGTGCGGGCGCCGACGCCGCGAACGAAGCCGGCGACGCCCGCCTTCCAGACCGGCAGATCGACCGTCAGTTCCCATCGGGCCCTGCCGGCGTCCAGCGTCACGGTCTTCTGCCAGAGCGTCTGGTCCCGGCGTCTGACGTTCAGCACGTAATCGCCGGGCTCGACGCCCTTGACCACGTAGGGTTCGCCCGCCGCCGACGGAGCCTCGGCGATCCCCGTCGGCGTGGACCCAAGCCTCTGCCCTTTCGTCAGAAAGACGCTGTCGATCCCCCAGCCGTCGGCGGCGTCTGCGCCGTTCAACGTCACGTACAGATTCGACGCGTTGGGAGGCAGAACGCCCACATCCGTGTCGGCGTCTGCCACGGTCACCGTCCCAACGACAAGCCACGAGTTGCGTTCGGCGGACTGCCGGCGGTGAATGCTGTACACGCCGGGCAGGGCGCCGCCGAAGGTGAATCCCCCCTGTGCATCGGTTGTCGCATAGCAGGTGAACGCGCCGGAATGCGGCGAACGGACCGGGCCGATCAGCAGCCGGGCCCCGGCCAGCGGGACGCCGTCGATGACCACCCGACCTCGAACCACAGGAACGCCGCCCAAGTCCACGCGAACGACCTGCCCATCGCGCGGCGCCGCCATCCGGCACACGACGCCCTGTCCCTGCCACTTGTTGATCCTCTGGACGTAACACAACTCCGCAGGAAGATGTTCGATGCGATAGAAACCGTCGGCGTCCGTGACGGCCTGGCCCAAACGACCGGCCGCCTCGTCGCCCAATCCCAGGTAGTCTACAGCGTCCTGGACGTAGATCACCTGTCCGGCCTCGGGCCTGCCCTGGAGGTCATAGACGGTTCCCTCGATCGTGCCGCCCGCGGCGAGGACCACTTCGACGTTCGCGCCGGCTCGGCCCGCCACAACGGGGATTCCCTCGACGATGCGAGGAGCGTAATCGGGATGGGCCACCCGGATCGTCTCGGTTCCAGCGGGCATGTGGGCAAGCGTGAAGGCGCCGTTCACGGTCTCGACCGCTCCGCTCTGGTCCATGAACACGTCCTCGATCTCCGTCATGTTCCCGCCGGCCACAGACAGCGGAACGACGGTCGCACCGCTGACGGGCTCGCCTTTTTCGTTCACGACACGACCCGAGATCGAGCCCCCGGTCGAGAGAGCCACGACGACGTTCTTGAGTTCATCGGTGCTGATCGGCTCGCTCCACGCGGTGGCGTACCCCTGGGCAGTCACCTGCACCTGGTAGATCCCTGGGCCCACGAGGTCGGCGATGAAGTCCCCCCTGTCGTTCTCGAAATCCACCCACCGATTCGGCTGCACGTACAGCGGGCCGCGCAGCGATCGAAGCTTCTTGACGCGAATTCGAAAGTGCTTGATGGGCTGGCCGTTCTGGGCGTCCACGACGTTGCCCGCCAGTTCCAGGCGGGTGATGTAGTTCAGATCGACCCGCAGATCGGAGCACGGCGCAACCACATTGTCGATCGTCGTTTCCTCGATGTTCTCGCCGGAGAAGGTCAGGCTGTAAACGCCTGGCTCCAGTCGCTCGATGGCGAAGGCGTCTTCCAGTCGGCCGTCGGGCTGACGCGTGACATCCAGGAAGATGTAGGCGCCGCTCGGGGACATCATCGTGATCCGCACGGAATCGGGCATCTTCTCGCCGTGAAAGACCAGGGACCCGCGAATCGAAGCCAGCGACTGCGGCGACTTGCCGGGCAGCCGCACGATGAGCGGCTCGTCACCGGGCCAGGGGAGCTGGGCCTGCAAGACCTTCTGGCTCATGAACCCTGTGTCGCTCGTGGGCGTCCGCACGGAGATGTCGTACCGATCTTCGACGATGTGGTTGAACGTGAGTGTCCCGTCGTCCGAGGTTCTATACCCCGGCAATCCGTAGGTGCAATGCCACCACGCAGGAGCGATCTCGATCTCGGTATTGGCCGCAGGCGCGCCGTCGGAGTATTCCACGCGAGCCTGCACCGGCGCGCCCCGCTCCAGGACGATCCGGACCTGGCGCACGACCTCGGGGTCCGTCAGTCGAACGGTCGTCCGCGCCGGCGCGTAGTCGCACTCGCTGCGGGTGTACAGCCGTCCATCGCGTTCCTCGACGCCCGCCGGGACAGTCCGCCACGCGGTGATCAGATAGTCCGTATCGGCCGGCGGGAACCCGCCCAGCAGGAGATAGCCGTTGGGGTCCGTCGTACGGGTGTACACTGACCGATTCACCTCTCTCATCCGGTCGTCGGCCAGCAGCGTCCCCACCACCGTGACGCCGGGAATCCCTGCGCCGTCGGCATCGACCACCCACACATCGACCATGCAGGCTTTGCGCAAGCGGAGGTGCCTGACGATCTGCGCGTCGGGGCTCAGGTTCACGCTCAAGGCGCCGTCGTCCTGCGAGCCCCCCAGATACGCCTCGCAGGAGACGGCAATGTTGTAGACGCCTGCTTCCTCGATCCGGTCGAGGGCATAGAAGCCGTTGGCGTCGGTGATCGTCGTGTAGACGTTCCGCAGCGAGACGGTCAGATGCGCCCCCTGCACCGGTTCGCCGGTCTCGATGTCGGTGACCCGACCGCTGAGCACGCCGAGGGGTTGAAACTCGATCCCGCCGGCCGCAATCGCGATTCCTGATCGCCGGTTTCTGACGCTGGTCGTCGTCCGAACGGACGAGGCGGCGCCGGAAGTCTCTGATTCGCCGGCAAGTTTGCCCGCCGCCGTCGTGTCAGGTTCCGTCGCAACGCCAGACAGAGCAGCGTCCGACGGCGCCTTTCCGACAGACTCGACCACCGCAGACCGGCCGGCCGGCTCTTTCGTGCCGTTGATCTGCCTGTAGGCGACGATTCCCCCGGCCAGGATCACAGCTCCGACCGCCACCGCGGTCACCTTGGCCGTCAGGCCGGAGAGGACCGATGCGACGCCGTAGGACCCAGCCACCGCGGCAGCAGCGGTCCCGGCGCCCTTCAGGCCCAGCGAGACAATCGAAGCGAGGACGGCCGCGGTGAAGGCCTTTCCCGGTCTGGTCCCGGCGATGGTGTTCTCGATCATGCCGGCCATCTGCTCCCGCAGCAGACTGCGTCCGCGGTAGATCCTCTGTCGGGCGGCCTCCTCGGTCAAACCCAACTGCGCAGCCACTTCCCGCGTCGACTTGCCCTCGCGATAGAAAAGGACCAGGGGCTCTCGGACCCCTTCCGGCATCTGAGCGAGCGCTTGCCTGATCAGCGCCTGCTGTTCCTCGAACATCACCACCTCCTCGGGTCCGGACTCGCGAGAGATCGTCTCGCCCGCGGCCTCCAGCGAGGCTGCCCGGCCCACCACGTCCCGTCCCTGGCTGCGAAACCAGTTCTGCACCGTGTTCCGGGCGATGCTGCACAGCCAGGCCCGGAACTTGCCCAGATCCTGAAGTTGACCGAGGCCCTTCCATGCCCGCACGAAGGCGTCCTGCGCCAGCTCCTCGCTCCGCCCGGAATCCCCAGTAGCCGCATAGGTGATCGCACAAACGAGCGACTGATACCGTCCCACGACGACGCCAAACGCCTGGGCGTTGCCGTCGCGGCTGGCTTTCAGCAGGTCGATATCACTTTTCCACCGGTCGAACATCGTGCGAATCCTGTCAAGGAAGGCTCTTCATTATAACCCTTCCAAACCATTAGAAACCAGTGGAGGGAAAATGTGACAGGAAAGTTGGCCGAAAAAGGGATGTAATGCGAAATTGGGCTGATTCGCACGCGGCTCTTGTCATCCCTTCATGTTGCCCAGGGACCGATTAAAACAGAAACTCACGCCGGCCTTGGGTGAGACCGGCGTGAGTCGGAGAATCACGTCTTATGTCGGAATGCGTGCGGCGTTATGCGCCTGCAGGCACGATGTAGATCTCGACCCGGCGGTTCTTCGGATTGCCCTTCTTCCCGGCGGCGTTGGGCTCCAGCGGGCGGTACTCGCCGAACCCGCGGACGCTCAGTCGCGTCGGCGCGACCCCGCTCTGCTCCATCAATTGCTCCACCGAGATCGCGCGGTGCACCGACAGATGCCAGTTCGTCGGGTGATCGACCTTGGTCTGGGGCCTCTGGATGGGCATATCGTCGGTGTGGCCGGCCACGATGATGTGGAACTGCTTGGCGGTGTCGGTGTTGAGGATGCCGCAGAGGGTCTTGACCGCCCCGGCCGCCTGACTGGTCACCGCGTCGCTGCCCTTCTCGAACAACAGATCGCTCTTGAACTTCACCAGGCCCCGGCTGGCGTCGTACTCGACCATGTCGCTGCCCTTGGCGAAGTCTTCCAGCGCGGTGTTCAGCTCGACCGGCAGCGGCGAGACGCCCATCAGGTTGGCCTGCATGGCCTTGATCAGCTCTTCTTTCTTGGCGATGTCCTCTTGGAGTGCGGCGATTTGCTGTCGCAGCGCACTGACCTCGACCCCGCCGGTGGCGTTGGCGGCGTCAAGCTGCTTGCGGAGTTGGTCCAACTGCAACCGGGCCGTCTGCAACTGGCTCTCGAGCTCTGCGATGCGGGCCTGCTGCGTCTGGTTGCGCGTTCTCAGGTCCTTCATCTGCTGCGAATCGCAGCCGCTAAGAAAAGCCATCCCGATGGACAAACCCAGGACGATCAGGACGGTCGAACGTGTCACGCTCCGCATTGCTGAATCCTTTCCAAGAATCGAAATCCCTTTTTTGAGTCCCATAAGAAACGAGCGGATAGCTCAGAACCTCATGCAACCAGTTGCCTCGACGGCCGGTCCGGCCGCGGGATGTTAATAGAACGGATTTGCGCAAGTCCGTCAAGGGTAAATTAGGGAATCCGTCCGGCAATTCTGCGTGCGTGACGATGTCGAAACGCTGTCACGACCGAGTCCCGCGACGAGGTCTCGCGGCGCCCTTGCGGCGCTGACCCTTTGGCGCCCTGGCTTTCGCAGCCGGGCCGTCCTTCGTCGGGGTCTTCCGCGGCCGACCCACCGGCAAGGGGCGGACCCGCCTGCCCAGCAGGGTCTCCAGCTTCCTGACGAAACTATCGCTGCCCAAGGGCCGGCCCGTCTGCGTCCGCACCCGAATCCGGGCCTCTTCCTCTTCGGTCAAGCCCTGCTCCAACTCCTTCCGCCAGGCCTCCGCGGAGAATTGCCTGTACCACCAGGACAGGTTCAGCAACTCCGATTGGGCCTTCTCATCCGTATGGGCCGCGGCGCTGGACCACTCGTACCGCCACGCCCGCCGGCACAGCTTCGCCCGCACCGGATTGAGCTCGATGTACTTCATCGCCATCCACAGGCTCCGCCTGTCGAGAGCACAGGAATGGAACCGCCCCTGCCACAGATGCCCCGACCGCTTGCGGAACCGATTGACGTACCGGCTGTAATGAAAGTGCGTCCGCCCGATCCCCTTGGCCAGAGAGTCCTCCGCATGGGGAATCGCGATGATATGCACCTGATTGGCCATCAGGCAATAGCCCAGGATCTCCAGCCCATGCTTGCCCGCCTGCTCGGTGAGGATCTGCAGATACACCTCCCGGTCCCGATCCGCAAAGAACACCTTCTCGCGGTTGTTGCCGCATTGGGTGACGTGATGCGCACATCCGACTGCGATCGCTCTGGCCATTCTGGACATGCGATGACTCTACCAACCGAGCCCACGCCGCGTCAACAGAAAGATGTGCACCGTCCCCGCTGCCGAGAAATGTGCAGAGACAACACAGCCACAAGATCATACGCTTACATCCTCTCATTCCTTGGCTCCCATGTTCTCGTGGGGATAACTGGGGACGGGAGTCTGTTTTCATGCTCCTCATTCATTCAATTCCATTCGCGTCTTGGTCCGTTTGCCGTTCGTCCTCGGGCCTTCTGTATTGCACGCTACGACGTCGGCGACGCCAGGGCGCGGCCCAGGGTCAGGCCGCGGTGGAGGGCCTCGTCGGCGTTGATGTAGGCCCATTCGCCGAACCGACCGACCGTGTGGATTCCGCGATCGAGCAGCCAATCCTTCAGGCGGGCGACGATCGCGTCGCGGTCGTGCGTGGGGACCGGATAGCCATAGGGCACGGAAACGACCTCGGTCGCTCGAATCGCGGCGGGCGACGAGACCAGACCCCATTCGACCAGCCGGCTCGCCACCGCACCACCCAGGTCTTCCAGAATCGCCCCTTTCTCCTGCAGGGCCGAGACCTCCGCCACGATCGCATGCTGGGGCAGCGCCCGCAGAGAGAGCGAGGAATTGTGGTTCAAGGCGGTCTTGTGGGCGGGATACTCGGGGTCCGCACAATAGACGCGCTGGATCGGCGTGTCCACGGGATGCCCCACGACGACAATCGCCAGAGCCAGCGGCAACGCCTGCAAACGCGCTGCGGCCGTCCTGTGCTCCGATGGCGCGTCCGGCAGCATCGCGAGCAGCCGGTCGAGCGGAATCGTGGACACCAGGCGATCCCACCGCAGGGTCGTTCCGTCGGCCAGGCTCAGCACGCGGTCCTTCGGGTCCACGCGTACGACGGTCCGTCCCAGCCGCAGGTCCGCCAGAGGTCGCGACAATGCCGACATGATTGCGCCGAAACCGCCCTGGGCGGGGTAGGCGACCGTGGTGTCGGACTGCAGGGGCTTGCGCCGGCCTGTGGTCTCGTCGAACCGCTCGGTCGTCCCCTGCGAAGCGGCCACCCGTTCGGCCGCCCAGTCCGCGGTCATACGCCGCAGGTCCGTCCCCCAGAGCTTGCGGTTGTAGGGGAGCAGGAAGTGCCGCGCGATGCCCGGCCCGAAGCGGCGTTGGAGGTACTCCTCGAAATCCGCAGCCTTTCGTCCGCCCTGGGCCAGGGCCAGTCCCGCCCGGCATTCCTCGACGACCTCGGGTCGTCCGATCGCCTCGAAGTGCGCCTGGAACGGATACGGGATCATCGTGCCGTGCGTGGCGCAGCGCGCGTCGCGTTTCTGTTCGAACATCTCGACGGCCGAAAACACGAGGTCGCGGATCGCAGGGTGCGGCGTATGGAACGAGTGTCCGCCGTAATCGCAGACCGCGCCCTCTCGCATGAGGGTGCGGCACAACCCGCCCGGCTCGGCCTCCCGCTCGACCACGATCGCCCGGTCGCCCAGAGTGAGCCCCGCGCCGATCCCCGCGGGACCGGCGCCGATCACCACGATTCGCTTGTCGTCCTGCATGACTTGCCATCCTGGAACGGTACGCCGCGTTCGACTGCGGACGGCATGGTACTCGGGACCGAACGTCCTGACAAGGGCGTGTCCGGGTCGGGAAATACGCCAAAACCGAGTGAGCCTTTTTTTCTGTCCCCACCTGGCTGTCGTGGGTAGACTACCGTCTTTCGTTGTCCAACGGGGCAAGTCCCCGCGCAGTTGCGACGTCGATTTCGGGAGACGACATGACGGTCTTTGCCTTTGTGATCTGCGTGACGCTGCTGGTGTGGGTTGCAGTCCAGGCGGCGCCGACCGTGGCGTTCGTCCGGGCCCTGCGTCGGGATCGACCAGCCCTGCTCGCGGACGAAGACTGCCCCCAGGCTGCGATTCTGCTCTCCGTCCGCGGCGACGATCCCTTCCTGGCCCAGTGCGTGGAGGGCCTGCTGCAACAGGAATATCCGCGCTACACGGTGCGGATCGTCGTCGATCACGTCGAAGACCCTGCCTGGGAGGTGATCGACCGGGTCGTGAAGCGCCATCCCGGAAGTCCCGTGCGCGTCGAGCCGCTGGCGGAACGCTTCGGCACCTGCACGCTCAAGGCCAACAGCCTGCTCCAGGCGGTGGAGGGGCTCGACGCATCTTGTGAGGTCTTCGCCATTATCGATGCCGATGTCGTGCCCCACCGCACGTGGCTTCGCGAATTGGTCGGGCCCTTCCGAGACCCCAACGTAGCGGCCGCTACGGGGAACCGCTGGTACATGCCCGCCAGGCCCACCCTGGCAAGTCTCGTGCGCTACGCGTGGAACGCAGGCGCCGCGGTCCAGATGCACTGGGGACGGTGCACCTGGGGCGGCGGCATGGCCGTCCGAGCGCGACTGTTTCGCGAGACGGACCTGCGCGAACGCTGGCGTCACGCCATCGCCAGCGACACCGCGCTGGACGCAGCGGTGCGGCAGGCAGGCGGGCAAACCGCGTTCGTGCCCGCGATGATGAGCGTCAACCGCGAGTCGTGCACGATGAAGGGCCTCTGGCGGTTCATGCAGCGACAGCTCCTGCATTCGCGTCTGAAAGGAAAGGACTGGCCTGTCATCCTCGTGCACGGAATCGCAACGATAGGGGCCCTGCTCGCGGCTGCGATCGTGTTGGTCGTCGCGGTCGCGCGGGGACAGGCGGTCCCGGCGGCGCTAGCAGGCGGGGGCCTGGCCGCATACGGATTGGCGATGTTCGCGATGCTCGGCCTGCTGGAAGCTGCTGTGCGAAAGGCGGTGCAGGGTCGAGACGAGCGAACGCAGTGGCTCGGAATCGGGACCCTGTTGAAGTTCCTGATCGCGGTCCCGCTCGCGCAGATCGTCTACGCCGCGGTGCTGCCGACGGTCGGCTTCCTGAGAGATGTCACCTGGCGCGGCGTCTCCTATCGCATCGAGGGCCGAGGCGTCCGTCTGGTGCGTTACGAGCCGTACCGCCGCAAGGCCGGATCGCCTGTCTCGTCCCATTCGCTGTGACGCACGATCACCAGGTGTTTCTGTTGGGCCGGATTCTGACCCGCCTGGCGGGCGAATCGCAGTCAAATGTTCGCCCCCCGCAACCCATTTCACGCACGGCCTTCGCGACCCTCTCTGTAACACATATTTTCTTCCATGTTTGTTGTATTTTTGTTGAAACTTGGCCATGACTATGGTATAATACACATATTGATCGCCCTGGTCGGGCGATGAAGCGTGTATCGCGAAGCGTGAAACGTAAAACATTCGTTCGGAGGGATCATCATGGCGAGTATGGCACAGATCCAGGCGAATCGGTCCAATGCGCAGAAGTCCACGGGGCCTCGTACGGCGGAAGGAAAGGCGGTGGCTTCGCAAAATGCCGTCAAACATGGGCTTTTGGCCGAGCAGGTGGTCATTCATGGAGAAGACCCCGCCCAGTTCGATCTCTACCGCGAGGGGATGCTCGCGGATCTGGCGCCGGTGGGCGGGATCGAAACGATGCTGGCCGAGCGGGCGGTGAGTCTGGCCTGGCGACTTCGGCGGGCCGAGCGGCTGCACAGCGCGGTTTTCGCGACCGTCTACCGCGAGAATGCCGGCGATATCGTGCTCTGGCCCAGGCATGGGCTGCCGATCGAACCGAAGCCGGACGAGGAAGCGGTGATCCTGGGCCAAGTGGTGATGACGGACTTCGCCCGCGCCCAGGTGCTGGATAGACTGCTGGTCCACGAGCGGCGGATCGAGAACAGCCTCTACCGCACGATGCGCGAACTGCGAAAGGAGCGGGAGACCCGCAAGGCGGCAGAAGTCTCCCATTCGCAGACCGATCCCGCGGTCAACAAGGTCAATCAGGTCAATAAGGTCCCCACTCCGCATTCGAAGGGCAACCTCGCAGTCGATCAAGAGCCCGCGATCCCGGCGAAATTGGCTTCGTTTGGCGAAGGAGTTTCAAGTTTGAAGTGTCAAGTTTCAAGTGAGGAGGGACCGGTCTCCGGCGACGGCTCTGACTTGAAACTTCAAACTTCAAACTTGAAACTCGCGGAGCCTTTGTGCGAAACGAACCCAATTCCGCAAGGCCGGCCGGGGTGCGCTGGGTCGCAGGAATGGAATGGGGACAGTCGCCCGGTTGCTGAGATGCGAATGGGCGACTGTCCCCGTTGAGGACGATGGAGACGCTTCGATTACGGCAGCGGGACGCCGAAGCCGATGTCGTCGAGGTAGATCGTGCCGGTCCCGCCGGTTGCGGGGGCGGTGCGGTTGCCGACGCCGATCGTCAGCGACTTGATCGCGGTGGCCTTGACGCCGCCCGAGGTCAGGTCGGTCAGCGGGATCAGCCACTGCTGCCAGCCCATGCGGGCGCTGGCCGCTGCGTCGGAAGTCACGACCGTCTGGCTCTTGCCCGCGTTGTCCTTGACCGTCAGGTACAGGGCTTCGGGCGAGTTGCCCTCGCGCTGGGCAAGGCCGATCTCCGCGATCTGCCAGGAGCCGGAGACGTTGCCGGTGAGGGCGACGTCGGAGAAGTCGGCCCCGGTCAGGACGGCTGCGTTGTGGCTGCACAACGCCAGGCCGACCAGGACCGGCCCGGTCATCGGGATCGAGACCGGCGCTCCGATCGGGGTCCAGGCGACGCCGTCGGGCGAGATGGAGCCGGAGAAGCTGTCGCCGGTGCGTTCGAGCTTCACCCAATACGGGGCCGCGACCAGAGCGGCGCTGTTGTCGTTGACCGAGGCGGCGTCCGCGACGGGTCTTCGCTGGAAGCTGGCGCCGTTGCCGGCGCTGGCGCCGCCGGGCGTGATGCACATGAAGCTGTGGACCGAGCCGGCGTTGGTGCTCTGGCGGATCATGACGCCCGCCTTGGCCCAGACGTTGCTGTTGTGGACGCTGTTGACGCGGGCGACGATCGTGCCGTTGCCGGTGAGGGTCTTATGAGCGAAGCGGAACTGGTCGGCATTGCCCCAGATGTCGGCGCCGAGGCCGTTCATCAGGATGTGCGAGCCCACCTCCTTGAACCCCGGCGTGACGCCCTGGAAGTACAGCGACACGGCGGTTGCCCCGTGCGAGGTCCAATCTTGAGGCGTATCGAACGCCAACTCGGCCTCGGAGTAGTACGGCGCCTTCGTGTTGTCGTAGGCCAGGGGCATGGCCTGCGAGCCGCCGTGGACGATCGTCCGCTCGGCAAAGGGGGCGGTCATGTAGCCGACGGTCGAACCGCTCTGGCCGGTGGTCAGGCCGTCGATCCAGGATTCGTAAATCCGACTGCCCTCATTGTCGGTGTAGCCCTCCATGTCGTCGATGGAGGCGAACGACTGCGTCGTGAAGCTCCAGAGATCGCCAGGGTAGGTCTCGGCGGCGCCGACCTCATCGACCTTCCAGAAGTAGCGTGTCGCGAACTTCAGATCGGCCGGAGCGAAGGCGGGCTCTGTCACAGTCCGGGCGGCAACCGCGCCGCCTGCGACCGCATCTTGATCCGTGCCCAGGTAGACCTTGTGCGAAGCCGCGTCGCGGCCCGATCGCCAGACGAGCGGGGCCTCGACGCCGACGCCCATCGCGTCCACCGCCGGCTGAGGGGCGAACGCCTTGACGGGAACGTAGAAGAACCGAACCTCGCTCAGGCTCGCCTGGGGAGCGGCGCCCCAGTTGGCGTTGATCGTGAGGCGGACGTACCTGGCCTGGACGCCGCCGAAGGAGACGGTGGTGTTGGCGGTGTAGGTGGGCAGTCCCGTCCCGCGGGTGAACTCGGGAACGCCGTCCAGGGTCATCCAGGTCTGGCCGTCGGCGGAGTACTCGACCGTGACGTCCCGGGCCCCGAAGCCGACGAAGCTCTCGATCACCTGGTTGGAGTTCCAGACCCACATCTCGTGCAGTCTGTAGACGTCGTCGAACTCGAACCGGATCCAGTGCGGCTTGGCGTCGGTCGTCGTCCACATGTGCGTCGCATCGGTGGAGTGCTGATCGAGACTGTTGAGGCCGGAACCGTTGACCGTATTCTGCGCGCCCATGCCGCCTTGCGCGCTGGAGGCGGTGGCGGTCACGGCGGAGATGGGGTAACCGTAGGGCTCGGTCGTGAAGCTCCAGACCTGGCCCTCGGAAACCGTGTTGTCCGGAGCGCCGCCGACCCCGTCCACGCGCCAGTAATAGGTTTGGCCATAGTCCAGGAGTCCGACGTCCAATGTCGCGACATCCAGGGGCAGTCCCTCCGCGACGAGAGCCGCGGGATCGCCGGCGGCGATCGCCTCGCGGGAAGCGCCGAAGTACACGTTGTTCGCGGCGGCCTGCGCGCCGGGCGTCCAGCCCAGATCCGCGGTGACGAGCACGTCGTCCGAGCCGTTGGAGGGCGCCGGGTTCGAGGCGCTCTTGCGAACGAAGAAGCTGTCGCCCGCGCGACCGATGGCCGCGATCTCCTCGGCGGTCAGCGGCTTGTCCCAGAAGGCCACCGTCGAAACATTCATGGGCGCGTCGTCGCGGTCCTGGTTGTTGCCCGCGCAGAACAGCAGGATCGTGGAGGCCAGGCTGAACCGCCCGTCCACCCCCTGCTGGTTGCCTTTGAAGATCTCGACGCCGTCGAAGTAGATGTCGTGACGCGTTCCGTTGTCGACGACCAGGACCATGCGGTACCACGTGTTGCCCTTGGTGGTGAAGCCTTTGGTGCTGGAGTAGCCGACGGCGCCGATTCCGACCGCGCCGGAGGAATTGATGGTCCAGTCGGAGTCGTCCACATTGGTCGGATTGGTCTGGAACAGGTCGTTGTAGCCGTTCGGGGGATCGGACAGGCTGCTGGGCGGGAAGCTGAAGTCGATCAGCAGCGTCCATTCGTTGACTTTCGTGCCGCCGCCGTTGGGGGCGATGCCGTGCGTGCAGATGTAGTAGCTTCCCTCGCCGATCTGCACGGCGCCGTCGCCAGACGCGATTCCCGCGACCGGTTTGACCGTGCCGACCAGCTCCAGCGGGACCCCGACGGTCGCGGCGCTATAGTCGGGCGAATCGAATTCCCAGATGCTCTTGGGCTCGGGAGCGTCCGCTTGAGCCTGCGATACGAGAGTGACGATCAGAAGCAGCAACGTGAGCCTTTTCATGCCTTTCTCCTTTCTCCGCACAAACCATGATGACAGACGATCACATCCATCGACAATCAGGATCGGCATACGCCGGATACCCGCGGCGCAATCATCCCTCGGTCTGCGAAAGCGCCCCAGTGGGGCCGGGTTCCATTGTAGCTCCAGCCCCCCTGGGACAACAAGCGAAAAACCCGGATGGGCCGGCGAATACGGTCGCTGCGCCCCTGAACTGGGGCCTGTTGCCGACGGCACGCGGACATCAAATACCCGATCCCTGTTACGACAGGATCAGCGATGCGCTAAATCTCGGTTGGACCAGGCGAAGAACCGAAGACGCCGCGTCACTCGGCGGGAAGATACAGGGTGAAGACGCTACCTTTGCCGGGCGTGCTCTCGACCGTCACCTGTCCGTCGTGGACCTGGGCGATGTGCTTGACGATGGCCAGTCCCAGACCGGTGCCGCCGAGCTTGCGGCTGCGGCTCTTGTCCACCACGTAGAACCGCTCGAAGATCCGCGAGAGGTGCGAGGCGGGGATGCCGCAGCCCGCATCCTTGATGTGGATCGCGGTCTGGCTTTCCCGCGACTCGACGCGGACCTCCACCGACGACCCCGGCTCGCTGTACTTGACCGCGTTGTCGATGAGGTTGACGATCGCCTGCTCCAGGAGCGGCGCGTTGATCTTCGCCTGGACCTCGTCGGGGCAGACCAGCGAGACCGCGATCTGCTTCTGCTCGGCCTTGACCGCGGCCAGCTCGATGGCGGCTTTCACGACCTCCTTGAGCGAATGATGCTCGAAGGAGATCGCCCGGCGCTCGGCGCTCTCCTCGAGTCGGGACAGGCTCAGCAGGTCGTCGATGATGGCGTTGAGCCGCTGAGCGTGCTTGCTGATGATGCTCACGTACCGCTTGGTCTGCTCGGGATCGGCGAGCCCCCCTTCCTGCAGGGCCTCCGTGAAGCCCTGGATCGACGTCACCGGCGTCTTAAGCTCGTGCGAAACATTGGCCACGAAGTCGCGGCGCAGGCTCTCCAGGCGTCGGATTCGAGTCATGTCGCTGAGCACGATCACCGCGCCGGCCCGTTCGCCGCGCGGATCGACCAGCCGGGCGCCTTGGACGTGGAAGAACCGCTCGCCGTCGGCGGAGAACGAGACGTCGTCCTCCGTCGGCTTGTCGCTGGCGAGCGTCTGACGGACGAACTCCTGGAGCCCCAGGTTGCGGACCACCTCCTCGACGGCGCGGCCCTGGGCTTTGGCCGGGTCGATGCTGAGCAACTGGGCGGCCGCCCGGTTGATGCTGACGATCCGCGCGTCCGCGTCGACCGCGAAGACCCCCTCGATCATGCTGGAAAGGACCGTGTCGAGCTCGTTGCGCTGCCGGGTGATGGTGACGATCCGATCGCTGAGCTGGGCGGCCATTTCGTTGAGGGCCTTGGCCAGATCGTCCAGTTCGGTCGCCGCGGCGGCCGGCGCTCGGACGTTGAACTGGCCTCTCGCGAAGGACTGCGCGACGCGCCGCATGCTCACGATCGGCTGGCTGATGCTGCGCGACACCAGCAGGCTCAGCATCGCCACGCACACGACGATGACCAGGCCCGCCCACAAGACGTGGGACCGCATGTCCTTGACCACGAGGTCCATGGCGTTGGCGGAGATCGCCAGGCGAACGACCGCGCGGGGCGCGGCACTCTCTTCCACCGGGACGGCCACGTAGAGCATCTCCCGTCCCAAGGTCGGGCTCGGACGCACCACTTCTCCGTAACCGGTGCGGAACGCCGCCTGGATCTCCGGCCGATCGGAGTGGTCCTTGATGTTGGAGAGCTCTTCATGGGAGTCGCCCAGCACGCGGCCCGCGGAGGTGATGACGGTGAACCGCAGGCGGTCATGCGTCGCCTGGCCGAACCGCTTGCACAGCCCGTCGATCTGGGAAGGATCGCCGTCGAGCATCCGAACGATCTGCGGCGCCGCCACGACCGCCAGCGCCCGCAGCTCGGCCCTGGCCTCGCTCCGATAGAACACGCGAAACGCATGCGAGAAATAGACGGTCACGGCCACGACGGCCACCAGCGTGACCGCCAGGAACAACGGGTACACCTGCCAAATCAGACGGGATCGAAACATGGGTCTTCAGTCCTTGAATCGGTAACCGACGCCGCGAACGGTCTCGATGAGTTTGCCGCACGCGCCGAGCTTTCGACGCAGAGCCACGATCTGGACGTCCACCGCGCGGTCGGTGACGAGATAGTCGTCGCCGTGGATGGAATCCACGATCTGGTAACGGGTGAACACCTGGCCTGGCCGGCGGGCCAGCGTGTGGAGAATGTTGAACTCCGTCAGGGTCAGGACGACGGGCTTGCCGCCCAGAGTGACTTCGTGCCGGCCGGGATCGATGACCAGGTCGTGGACCTTCACGAGCCCCTTTTCATCGGAGGTCTCGGAGACCTTTCGCAGGAGCCGTCGCACGCGGGCAACCAGCACCTTGCCGCTGAACGGCTTGGTGATGTAGTCGTCGGCCCCCAGTTCGAGCCCTGCGACGATGTCGGACTCCTCGCCCTTGGCGGTGAGCATGACCACCGGGATCTGCCCGAGGCCCGGGTCGGCTTTGAGCCGTTTGCAGACCTCCAGGCCGTCGATGCCGGGCAGCATCAAGTCCAGCACGATCAGGTCCGGCGTCTTGGACCGGGCCACCGCCAGAGCCTGCTCGCCCGTTTCGCAGGTCAGGACCCGGTATCCCTCCCGATCCAGATTCAATTGCACAAGCTCTCGAATGTCGTCTTCGTCGTCGACGACAAGAATGCTGGCCTTCGACATCAACAGCTCCTTACCAGGACCCGGACAAACGCGCGGTCTCAGACAGCGGCCCGGCGTCGGCCTCGGACTCGATCTCGCAGCCTATTATACAGAGCCATGCGCGGATTGGCGACGATTAGCGGAATTCTAACGCCCTATTAACCGGCTTCTAACGCGGGCGGGGTACTTTACAGCAGACGAATGCGTACGATGCTGCTTCACCCCTCGGCTGCGCCTGGGGGCGATGCAGCAGAAACCATATTGCGGTTTGAGAGGAATGGAAATGCTGGACGTGCTGAGAGTTCTGCTCTGCGGGGCGGGAGCCTGCTACCTGCTGATCCGCGTGGCCGGTGTTCTGCATTCGCTGGCCAAGGGCGTCGCCTCCTGCCGCCCGAAGGGACGATTCACAACGCGACATCCGCACATCGCCGCGTCCCCCGGAGGACAGGCGGCGACGCCTTCGGGTTCCCTCTTGCGCTGACGCCCCCGGCGATCGGGATCGGGCGAGGCGGTCTCATGACTCGGAGTTGCCGCCTCGCCCGGTTCCAGGCACAGATCACTTGCGGATGTTTTCGGAGACCGCCGAGAGCAGCACTTCCGGCTTGACCGGCTTCTCCAGCACCTTCTTGACCGGCAGCCAGGTCTCGTCCGGCTCGAACCCGAACGGAAGGTTCATCTCCCGACGAATCCCGGTCATGATGATGATCGGGGTTTCGGCCAGATTCTGGTCCTCGTGCAGCTCGCGGGCGACGTTGAACCCCTCGTTTTTCGTGGTCATCATCACATCGAGCAGGATGAGGTCCGGGTTCTCGGCCTTGGCCTTGGCCACGCCGTCCTTGCCGTTGTTGGCGGTGTGGACCTCGTAGCCCTTGGCGTCCAGCAGGTTCGAGATCGCATCGACGAATTCGGGGTCATCATCAATCATCAGCACTTTTTTCGACATCGTTTGCTTCTCCTTGAGTTCGCGTGCACACTACTAATTGTACAGCGCTTTCGTCAGACCGGCATCGCAAGAGGCCTCCCATGGCGAGCTCTCGCCTGGGACAACCTTGGTCAATCGCAGCGCATCCCCTCGACCATAGTCCACCCGACGGCCCAGGGCGGTCACCATCTTCTCGACGGCGGCCACGCTCCTCTGGGGGGTCAGGTCGCAACCGGCCTTTCCGGGGTAAATATCGTAGAGCCGGCGAACGTCGCCGGGCGTGAAATTCGGCATAATGACATTGGCCCCGGCGGCCAGGGCCCGGGGTCGCTCGTCCCGGCCGTGCAGCGAGCCGATCGCGGTGCTGGCCGGGATGTGGGCGTTGGGACAGAGGATTCGCGTCAGGGCGATCATCTTCACGGTCATCTCCAGATCGCCCGCCGGCTCGTCGGCCAGAGACGTCTGGGAATGGGGGATGAACGGACTGACGCTGATCATGTCGAAGCGGCCTCGTTTGAAGAACTCCAGATCGCCCGCCAGGCTCTCGACCGTCTGGCCCTTGAGGCCGACGAGGTTGCCGCTGCCGACCTGGTACCCCAGAGCGGCCAGGTCCTCCAGACACGTTGTCCTGGTGCGGAAGCTCATGCCGGGATGAAGACTTTCGTACAGGCCGGGATCGGAGGTCTCGATCTTGAGCAGATACCGGTCGGCCCCCGCCTGTTTCCACATCTGATACTCCTCGCGGCTTCGCTCGCCGACACAGAGCGTGATGGCCGCGTCAAGAGACGATCGTATGTCACTGATGACCTCTCTCAACCAAACCGCGTCGAGATTATCCTCTTCGCCGCTCTGGAGCACAACGGTTTTTATCCCGGCCGCACAAATATTTCGGACGGCTTCGAGAATCTGGCCGCGGGTCAGCCGGTACCTGGACAGACGGGTGTTGCGACGGTTCAAACCACAGTACCGGCACGTGTTGCGGCAGACGTTGGAGAACTCGACGATGCCGCGCAGCAGGACGCCATCCCCGACGGACCGACGCCGCACCGCATCGGCGAACCCCGTCAGCGAAGCCATCTCGACGGGGTCCACGATGCGCAGAATGCGAGTCAGGTCCGCCCGATCCGGCGTCGGAGCGGAGGCGATTCTCTCCAGGACCGTCTCTATGCCGCGGTCGGCCACTACTTGTCCTTCTCCGCCTGCTTGCGGTAGTCCTTGAGGATCTGGACGATCTTCTTGGGGGTCAGTTCGCCGTGGATCTTCTCCCCGATCATCGCCACCGGCGCCAGGCCGCAGGCGCCGAGGCACCGGGCCGGAGCGAGGCTGAACACGCCGTCCTCGGTGACGCCGCCGACGTCGATCTTGAGTTCGTCCTTGATGACCTGCAGGATCTGGGCGGCGCCCTTGACGTAGCAGGCGGTGCCCAGGCACAGCGCGATCTCGTACCGTCCCGGAGGGGTCAGCTTGAAGTAGTGATAGAAGGTCGCAACGCCCCAGATGTGGGCGGTCGGGATGCCCATCGTCAGCGCGATCTCGTCCATCACGTTGTTGGGCAGGTACCCATACAGCCCCTGGGCCTTGTGCAGGATCGAGATCAGTTGCGAGTGAGGGTTCTCCTGTTTCTGAAGCTCGGCCATGTGCTCCCTGAGCTCCGCCAGCTTCTCCTCGTGCGTCGCGGGCGTGGCCCGTTCTTTCGTCAGAGTCTTTGCCATGTGTTCAGTCCTGGTTCCTTTCTCAGTAAGACTGCGGAATCCCGCAATCGTCGAATCTAGAAATATAGGTCCCGACTGCCGGCACGGGTCTTTTCGTAGAAGTCCATGAAGGCTTCGAAGACCTCCGGCTGTTGCTGCCTGACCTGCTCGATCTCCTGGGCGATCACCTTTTCGCCTGCGGCGGCGGTCTCGGGGCTGGCGAAATCGTCCAGCCACTCCCGGTACGTGATGACGGCGTTGAGCTTGCAGAACCGGCCTTCCTTGCCGCTGCGGAGCAGGCCCATGATCTTGTCCCCCGTGCGACCGCAGCGATAGCCGGCCGTGCAGAACGACACGATCGAACCGGCCTCGGCCAGTTCTCGAATCACATCGTCCAGCGAGCGGGTGTCGCCCAGAATGAACTGCTGGCGATCGCCCACCTGGCTGCCGTCGGGCCGGTCGGCGTAGCTGCCGATCCCGATCCGGCTGGAGGCATCCGTCTGCGTGCAGCCCAGGGGCAGGATCTCCCGCCGAAGCTGAGCGTCCTCGCGGGCGGTGAGAATCATGCCCGTGTAGGGGACCGCCAGGCGGATCACCGTGACCAGACGCTTGAAGTCCTCGTCGCGGACCGCGTGCGGGAGATTCTCGAGGAACGGCGTGTTGTGCGCCGGCTCGAGCCTCGGGAACGAAATCGTATGGGGTCCGATCCCGAACTGCTTCTCCAGGTCGATCGCGTGGGCCAGCAGGCCCATGACCTCGAACTTCCAGTCGTACAGGCCGAATAAAGGCCCGATCCCGACGTCGTCGATCCCGGCTTCCATCGCCCGGTGCATGGCGTACAGGCGCCAGCGATAGTCGCCCTTGATCGTGCGAGACGGGTGCAGACGCTCGTAGGTCGGCCGGTGATAGGTCTCCTGAAAGACCTGGAACGTGCCGATGCCCGCGTCGTTGAGGACGCGAAGCTCTTCGATCTGCAGGGGCGCCGCATTGACGTTGCAGCGCCGGATCTGGCCCCAACTGCGACGCGTCTTGACCTTCACGTCGTAGATGGTCCGCAGCGTCTCGGCCATGTAGTCCACGCCGGACTTCGGGTGCTCGCCGAACACGACGATCAGACGCTTGTGCCCGATCTGTCCGGCCAGCACCTCGATCTCCCGTCGGATCTCGTCCTGGGACAGGATCCGCCGGTGCTCGGCGTGGTTGCTGCCTCGAAAACCGCAATACACGCAGTCGTTGACGCACAGATTGCTCACGTACAGCGGCGCGAAGGTCACGATGCGATTGTCGTAGACCTTCTTCTTGACCGCGGCGGCGGTCTGCCGCATTTCGGCCAGCAGGTCCGGGTCGGTGACGTGGATCAGACAGGCCGTCTCATCCGGCGTCAGCGTCTCGATGGCGAGAGACTTGGCCAGAATGTCGCGGACCCGCCGGGCGTCACAGCCCCGGTTGGCGGACAGAGCCCGCTCGATCGCGGGCTCGTCGATGAAGTCCCGACCGTGGTCGAGATACTTCTCTATCTGCTCGGGCTTGATCCGATCGTGGACCCAGCCTCGTGTGGACTTGTCGTCCTTCACCGTCGTCACGAAAACCACCCCCTTAGACGATCTTCAACTCAGGCGAGACGATGCCTCGCGGCAGCTTCGCCTTGTAATGCGTGTGCAACAGCTCGTGCGATTTCTCGCTGAGCGGCCGGCCCAGGTACTCGCGATAGAGTCTCTGGATGTCCGGGTTGTCATGGCTGCGCCGGATCGTCTTGCCCCGATCCAGGTCGTAGAGCGCCTGGGCCCTCTGCTTGAGCGCCTCTTCATCGAGCGGAATCGAGTTGACTCCGGCGTAAGGCTGGCCGCCGCCGCCGATGCAGCCGCCGGGACAGCCCATGACCTCGACGAAGTGGAACCGGTTGCGATCCTTGCGGACCATTTCCATGACCTTGTGGGCGTTGCCCAGGCCGTGCGCGACCGCCAGGCGAAGCTCCTTGCCGTCGATGACGACCTTGGCCTCCTTGACGCCCTGGAAACCGCGGATATCGGCCAACTCGATGTCGATGAGGGTCTCGCCCGTGTAGAGTTCGTACGCGGTGCGGACGGCGGCCTCCATGACGCCGCCGGTGACGCCGAAGATGGCGCCGGCGCCGGAGGATAGGCCCAGCGGCGAGTCCGGCTTCTCTTCCTTGATGTTCACGAAATCGATGCCGGCCGACTTGATCATCCAGCCCATTTCGCGGGTCGTGACGACGATGTCGGTCGCCCGCATCCCGTGGACGTCCAGTTCGGGCCGGGCGGCCTCGTACTTCTTGGCCGTGCAGCACATCGTCGCGACGCTCAGGATCTTCTTCGGGTCGATCTTCATCTTCTCGGCCCAGTACGTCTTAATCATGGCCGACGCCATGGACATGGGCGACTTGGCGGTCGAGATGTTCTCCAGCAGGTCGGGATAGAACTGCTCGACGTACTTCATCCAGGCGCTGGAGCAGGAGGTGATCAGCGGCAGCGGGCCGTTGCCCTGGAGCCGTTCGAGGAACTCGCTGCCCTCTTCCATGATCGTCAGGTCGGCGGCGAACTGCGTGTCGAACACGTAGTCGAACCCGAGCCTTCGCAGCGAGGCGATGAGCTGGCCTTCCATGTTCCGGCCGACCGGCAGGCCGAAGGCTTCGCCGATGGCGGCCCGGACCGAAGGCGCGAACTGCGCGACCTTGACCATGTTCTTGTCGTTGAGCTTCTCGAACAGCTCCTGGGTGTGGTTCTTCTCGACGAACGAGGCCGTCGGGCAGACGTTGATGCACTGGCCGCAGCCGCTGCAGACGCTCTCTGCGAACGGCATGTTGTACGCAGGCATGACCACGGTGTTGAACCCGCGGTGGGCCTGCGTCAGGCAGTGGACGCCCTGGACCTCGGAACACATCCGCACGCAGCGGCCGCAGAGAATGCACTTGTCCGGGTCGCGGATGACGCTGGCGCCGGAGAGGTCTTTCTCATAGTGCTTGCGCTCGCCGGTGAAGTGGCGATGACGGATGCCCATGGAATACGCCAGGCGCTGGAGCTCGCAGTTGCTGTCCCGCTCGCAGGTGTGGCAATCCATCGGATGGTTGTCCAGCAGCAGCTCGACGATGTCGCGTCGGGCCTGGCGGACTTCCTTCGTGTTCGTGCGGATCTTCATGCCGTCGGCCACGGGGTAGCAGCACGAGGCGACGAAGTTCCGCATCCCTTCGACCTCGACGATGCACACGCGGCACGCGCCCTCGATGGAGAGCTTCGGATGATAGCACAGGCGCGGAATGTGGTAGCCGCACTTGTCGGCGGCTTGCATGATCGTCTGGCCGGGATCGACCTTGTGTTCCTTCTCGTTGATCGTAATCGTGAGTTTCTTCGTATCGTTCATGTTCTATCCTCAAACCTTTGCGATGGCTTCGAACTTGCAGGTGTTGAAGCACAGGCCGCAACGGACGCATTTGTCCTGATCGATCGTGTGTTTGGTCTTGGGACTTCCGGTGATCGCACCGACCGGGCAGACCCGCTTGCAGGCGCCGCACCCGATGCACTTGTCGACGATCTCGTACGAGACGAGGCACTTGCAGGCCTTGGCCCGGCACTTCTTGTCGTGGATGTGCTCTTCGTACTCCTCGCGGAAGTTCTTGATCGTGCTGAGCACCGGGTTCGGCGCCGACTGGCCCAGGCCGCAGAGAGCGGACTTCTTGATCATGCCGCCGAGCCGTTCGAGATTCTCGATGTCGCCGGGCTTGCCCTTGCCCTCGGTGATGCGGACCAGGATCTCGAGCATGCGCTTGGTGCCCTCGCGGCACGGGGTGCACTTGCCGCAGGATTCGTCCTGGGTGAACTCCAGGAAGAACCGCGCGACGTCGACCATGCAGGAGTCCTCGTCGATGACGATCATGCCGCCGGAGCCCATGATCGAGCCGGCCTTGGCCAGCGACTCGTAGTCGATGGGCGTGTCGAGATACTGCTCGGGAAGGCAGCCGCCGGAGGGACCGCCGGTCTGGACGGCCTTGAACCGCTTGCCGAACGGGATGCCGCCGCCGACGTCGTAGATGATCTCGCGAAGCGTCGTGCCCATGGGAACCTCGATCAGGCCGGTGTTGACGACCTTGCCCGCCAGGGCGAAGACCTTCGTGCCCTTGCTGGTCTCGGTGCCGACCGTCTTGAACCAGTTGGCGCCGTCGAGGACGACGACCGGGACGTTGGCCCAGGTCTCGACGTTGTTGATGAGCGTGGGCTTGTTGAAGAGACCCATCGCCGCCGGATAGGGAGGCCTCGGTCGCGGCATGCCGCGAGCGCCTTCGATCGAATGGATCAGCGCGGTCTCTTCGCCGCAGACGAATGCCCCGGCGCCCAGGCGGATCTCGATGTCGAACGAGAAGTTCGAGCCGAGGATGTTCTTGCCCAGCAGGTTGTGGGCCCGCGCGTCCTCGATGGCCTTCTGAATCCGCTTGATCGCCAGCGGGTACTCGGCGCGGATGTAGACGACGCCGTGCTCGGCGCCGATGGCGTAGCCGCCGATGGCCATGCCCTCGACGACGGTGTGGGGATCGCCCTCGATGGCGCTTCGGTCCATGAAGGCGCCGGGATCGCCCTCGTCGGCGTTGCAGATCACGTACTTGGGCGTGGCCTTCTCATTGGCGGTGAGGCGCCACTTGCGTCCGGTGGGGAATCCCGCGCCGCCGCGTCCGCGGAGGCCGGATTTCTCGAGTTCGCCGACGACCTGGTCCGGCGTCATCTCGCAGATCGCCTTGGCCAGGGCTTCGTACCCGCGGAGCGACAGGTAGTCGTCGATGTTCTCCGGGTCGATGATGCCGCAGTTGCGGAGCGTCACTCGCATCTGTTTGCCGAAGAATTTGGCGTCGCCGAAAACGCGGAAGAACCGGTTGTACAGGTGGTCTTCCTGGATCGCCAGGCGGGCCACCGGGCGGTTGTGGACCAGGTGCTCCTCGACGATCTCAGGGATGTCGGCCTCGGTCAGGCGCCCGTAGATGGTGTAGCCGGGATTGACGACCATGATCGGGCCCTTGTCGCACATGCCCAGGCAGCCGGACAGGCCGATGGTCGTTCGGTCGGCCAGCCCGTGCTTGTCCAACTGCTCCCGCAGGATCGCGGTGAGCTTGCGCGACCCCTTGTTGATGCAGGCGGTCCCGTCGCAGATGATGATTCGATATGCTGTCGCAGTCACTGTGCCTATTCCTTTCCAGGGGAAGTTTGAAGTTTCAAGTTTGAAGTTTCAAGAGCACTTCACACTTCCAACTTCACACTTCAAACTGGCTTCCCACTTCTCAGTCGATAACCCACTCTTTGATGACTTCGCCGTTCTTGATGTGCCGCTCGATGATCTGCATGGCGCGGTCCTTGTCCACCTTGCCGTACTTGACGGGGCTCTTGCCCGCCTCGATCACCTCGACGGTCGGCTCCAGGTTGCAGCGGCCGGCGCAACCTTTCTGGCTGAGGTAGACGTCCGTCAGGCCGCGACTGACGGCCTTCTGGAACACCTCCATCACGTCTTTCGAGCCGGCGGCGATCTCGCAGGTGGCCATGCCCACGTAAACCCTCTTCGTCGAGAGATAGCCCTTGCCGATGATTCGGCTGACGGCCTCGGCCCGTTTCTTCTTGATCAGTTCCAATGGGGTCGGCATCTTCTTTAGTTCCTTTCTATCTATCCATAAAGGAGTCCCGAAAAATGGAGATTAGGTCTATATTCTTCAAGGAAATCTCATTCCTCGATTTCCTTGAAGAATCACCTCACGCTGCTCTTGTCCAAACTTGCGGTTTGGGAAGAAGAAATCGAGGAACGAAATTTCTTCTTCCCAAAGTAGACCTAATCTCCATTTTTCGGGACTCCGGTTTCGATCTGAAATACGAACGAGTTCCCGTGTTCCCGCGGCTCGACGGCGATCGTTCCGCCGTGCTTCTCGACGATCTGCTTGGTGATGTACAGACCCAGCCCGGTGCCCTTGACCTTCTTGGTCTCGGGGTTGTCGAGCCGCGTGAACTTCTGGAACAACTTCGCCCTTTGCTCTTCGCTCATGGGCGTTGAATCGTTATACACGTCCACCTCGACCATTCCGTCGATCTGCCGGGCGCTGATCCTGATCTTGCCGGCGTCCGGGCTGTACTTGATCGCGTTGCTGACGAGGTTGTTGGCCACGATCTGCATCAGGTCCGCGTCGGCGTTCACCACCAGCTCCGGACCGATCTCGTTGGCGATCTTGAGGCCTTTCTTCACCGCCATCGCCGACAGCGAGTTGATCGAGGTGTCGAAGACGTCCTTCTTGAGGTTGAGGCTCGTCTTGTGGACGGGCAGTTCGCCCCGCTCGACCCGGCCCAGGCTCAGGAACTTCTTGACCGTGGCGTCCAGGTAATCGAGGTTCCTCGTAACCGAATCCAAGGCCTTCCGCTGCTTGAAGTTGACCAGACCCAGATACCCGTCGCGAACCGCGTAGGCGTTCATCACCGCCGAGGCCAGGATTCCCTTGAGCTCGTGGGCGACGAACCCGATCAGGTCGATGTAGCTCTTGTTCGTGGTCGCCAGCTTCTCGTTGGAGATCCGCAGGCTCGCCTCCCGCTCCTGCAAGCCCATCGACATGGCGTTGAAGGCCTCCGCCATGCTGTTGATCTCCTTGATCGACGTGTTCGGATCGATCTGGTAGCCCCAGTCGCCGGAGGCCAGGCACTCGCTGGCGCGGACGACCTCGGTCAGAGGCCGAGAGATCGCGCCGGCCAGAACCACGGAAAAAACCACCGCGATCGCAGAGACCACGACGACCGACAGCAGGAACAGTTGCATGACTTCGCGGGCCATATCGACGAACGGTTGTTCCAGAGTGCCCACGTACAGGATGCCGATGATCTCACTTTCGATATCCCGAATCGGCTCGTAAGCGCTTTTATAGTAATCGGTTACAACAAAAGCTCGCTCGTGCCAGGTCCGGCCCTGCTCGACGACCGCCCGGTAGACCTCTTCGGAGACGCGGGTCCCG
This sequence comes from uncultured Phycisphaerales bacterium, assembly GCA_937927975.1. Taxonomy (GTDB): domain Bacteria; phylum Planctomycetota; class Phycisphaerae; order Sedimentisphaerales; family Anaerobacaceae; genus PLanc-01. Next base: position 2,448 of record CALEZT010000288.1, on the reverse strand, counting down.
ATGGCCCGGCGGCCATCCTTGTCCTGGACATTGGTGGCGATTCGAACGTCGTCGAGGAAGATCGTCACCGTTCCGACCGGCTTGTCTTTGTACACGTCGCGTCCGAACACCATCTCTCGAACGTGGTCCACGAAGGTGTCGTCGCGATTGATGGCCCGCCCGCCATACAGGACACCCTTGACCGCACCCTCTTCATCGAGAATCGGGACCGCGTACTCCTTGGCCATGACCAGATCGAGGTTCGTCCTGTCGCTGGGTCGGGCCCGGGGGGTCGATCGGACCTCGATAGGCGGTTTACCTGGAAAATCGCTCATCGAAGCGAGTTCCTCGGCCGAGATGATTCGGGTGCCTCCGACCGGCTTTTCCTTTTCGACGGCCGCCAGGGCAATCTCGCTTCGAAGCGAGGCCAGATCGCGTGCGGTTACGTACCGCAGGTAGTGCACATTGAGCTTGTCTTTCAGAGACTCGAGGTTGCCGTTGGGCGAAACGAGCCTCAACGCCTGGCCGATGCGCTCGATCTCGGCGGTGTAGACCGTCCGCGCCGTCGCCAGGTCGCGAATGACCTTTCGATCCGTCCGCTCGATGATGTCTTTCTGGACCACCCAATACCCCAGGAGGGCGATCGAGATCGACAACAACAGGATCACCATGAGGAACGAGAGCAGGATCCTCGTCTTCACGGAGACCGGCGGCAGTATTCGGTTAGTTCCCGTTTTCGTGGGCATTGACGAAATAGATCAGGTTTTCAAGCTCTGTCTCAAGATTGATGTTGCTCACAATCGATCCGCTCGGGGCTTTCAGGCAAATCGGCGCGAAGTTCAGAACCCCCTTGATCCCGGCCGCCAGCACCAGACCCAGCACCTGCTGGGCAGCGTAATCCGGAACCGCGATGATCGCCAGCGTGATGCTGCGGCCCTTGACGAAATCCGCCAGATTCTCCAGCGGCAGCACAGGGGGCTTGCCGTCCGGGCTGTATTTCGCCGGGTCGATTTCGAAACCCGCGGCGATGCTGATGCCGCTTCGTTCGAAGCCCGGGTAGTGCAACAGGGCCCGTCCCATGTTGCCGACGCCGATCAGGACGAATTCCTGGAGTTGCTCTTTTCCCAGGATCTTGTTGAGCTGGTCGGCCAGTTCGTCGACCTTGTACCCCCCCCGGCGGTTGCCCGTGATCCCGAATTGGGAGAAATCCTTGCGGACCTGGGCTGCGGTAACGCCGGCTGCATCCGCCAGATTATCGGAAAAGACCCTGACGAAGTTCAGCGTCTTGAGCCGATTCAACGCGTTTTTGTACCGCGATAACCGTATAATACAACTTCGATTGGCCATCACCTGCATGCCTTGCCTTCATCCGCATTCGAGCTTACACGAGACTTATTGGGGTGCCCCCCCTGAAATGCCTTCCAGCTCTTTGTCGCACCATTATCGAACATATATACATGTAGGTCAAGTAAAATGTTGCACCTTTTTTCACATCTGAGTTTTGGATCTGGATAGCCAAAATGAAGATCGACATTCCATGTCAAGACGGATGTCCTTGCCAGCAGATGGACACTCATCGCGATCCCAGAAAGGCAACGAGAGAGGTCCGTCGCCAAGGTCCACGCTGATCCTATGCTGAGGCAAGACCAGAACATCATCAATATTGTGCCCGAAGGCACAATGACACACTACCTATCTCCCCCAAACACGTTTTTTTGACATTCATTGTTGTGTCTTCAGACACAGATATAATACCAAAACCCATTAAGATAAGACTAAGTAACATTAGGATAGGAGAAAATATGCCTCATTTAGGCAAAGCCTGCCTGGAGAAAAGCTGAAGAAGGGCCGAACTCTCCCTCAGCGAATCAGCACCAGGGAGCTTCAGCGGACTTGCTTCTTGAGGAAGGAGAGCGGCATGGCATACACAGCGACACAAGTCCACGGACAGACCACGGCAGCAAACGACAAGGAGGGCAAGTACCTGACCTTCGCTCTCGGCGCGGAGGAATACGGCCTGGAGATCCTCAAGGTCCGCGAGATCATCGGGTACATCGATGTCACCGCAGTGCCTCAGACCCCCCACCACGTCAAGGGCGTGATCAACCTCCGAGGCCAGGTCATTCCGGTCGTCGATCTGCGGGCCAAGTTCGGCATGGCCACCACCGACGTCACCGACGAAACCTGCATCATCGTGGTCGAGATCACCCAGAACAGCCGCAAGTTCAACACCGGCATCGTCGTCGATCGCGTCCAGGAGGTCCTGGACATCGCGGGCCAGGACATCGAGGAGGCGCCGCAGTTCGGCGCGTCGGTGGACACGAACTTCATCCTGGGCATGGGCAAGATCGGCGACAAGGTCAAGATCCTGCTGGACATCGACCGCGTCCTGGCCGGAAGCGACTCGGCAATGAACTAAGAAACTATCTCAAAACAGTGTCTTTGGCCGATAACCATCCGTAGGAGCCA
>CALEZT010000287.1 GCA_937927975.1 uncultured Phycisphaerales bacterium | reverse complement strand
GGCCGGAGTAGCCACCGCTTTTTCAACCTTCAACTACCGATGGGACAAACTCGGCGGTTCTCGATGCGATGCGTTCCAATATCGCTATCGTATCTGGAAATGTAGATTTCCTCCGCGACTATGTTCATGAGTTCAAGAATCTGCTCCTTCTCCAACTCCCTGGGATTCTCTCCACTTTCCATTTGGTAGCTGATGGGCGTATCCAGAACGTCTTGATAGATGAAGAACGAGTAGAATGTCTTTTCGACGGATGAATAGGACAACGGTCGTTCCTTTCCGCGACCGCCGAAATCAATGTAGTCCTTGAGTTTGTTCTCCGGATTGTGTGTGATCGCGTCTCGGACCGCATCGAGAATATACCGTTTCATCTCGCGTGATTCACCTTTGAAGAACTTGACAAGATCTCGCTCGGAGAATGTGAAATCATCGTCCTTGAGGCCAAGCTCATTCTTGTACCGTTCTACACGGTCAACGTAAAGAGCGCTGCCAAGATGTCTCTGGACTGATTTGTCAAAGGCGACCTGACGCAACGTTGTGCCCGCGTTAGTATTGGCGGTTAGGAGTATGTCAACGTCCGGATCAACAAAGACACGCACCGGAAGGTGACGAACACCCAGGAAAACCTGTGCCGCGGCTTTGTGCTGTCCATCGAAAATCCGAATGGGACAACGGTTTTGTTCATCGTAGGCAATCCATCCTAAGGAAATGTGCAGTTGTGGTCGCTTGTGGTAGAACTCCTCGATCAGCTTGGAAATATTCTGTCCGATTGATCGCGGATTGATCTTCTCGTCGTGGTGCAAGTATTCGATGGGGAACCTCGCGAAGAAATACTTGAATCCGCTAAGGCCGTCCGTGTAAAGAGGGATGGAGGATACGCCGTTATTACCGACATCTGGGAGCGTGAAACGCACTGAGTCATCAGTCACTGTGATCGGCAGTTCAAACCGAGAACCACCATTGAGTCGGAGCACGTCATCCAGATTAGGATTGCGGTTCTGTCGTCCGGTCTCCTCCTTCAGTCTGCTGAATCTCTGAAGAATACGAGCAACTTCCAGATTTGCAGCCTGCTTGGAGCGATTGCAGCTCGAATGGGTCAGTGCGAAGTTCGACGGATCGTCCTTGCCACCGAGTTTGGTTGGGACAACATGGTCAATATCCATCGAGTCTTTATGGAGCACGAGATCAATAGTATCTTCACAGATGAAACATCGCCCCTTCTGTGCTTGGTACAACTTCTCCATCAGGGAGTCCCGGTCACCCGATGACAGTCGATTGAGATATAGCGATCCCATTAGTCCGATCTCCTTCCCTCATCTATTTGAGGAACCCTGTTCCTATTGACTGGCGTAGTACCAGAGCGTTACAGCGAGTGCCGCAGAAGAAGCTCTTCAGAAGAGTCTCGCTGCAGTAACAACCACATTATGGGCCCCGGAAACTGCCCGGACTTCACTCATAGGATCAAGAATAGCAGACTCCATCTGGCAAAGCAAGATGGAGTGTACTTCCGCTGCCGCTGCCGTATGGTGCCCGCTGCTATCGGTCGGTGGTTGCACCGGCGAAGCGGATTCGGATGCTGTAAAGCGAGGAGCGGGCGGTGATGAAGAGGGTCTTGCCGTCCGGGCCGCCGAAGACCAGGCTCGTCGGCCGCTGCGGGACCGCGATGGTGTCGATGGGCTTGCCGGAGGCGTTGAAGACCCGGATCTGGCCGGCGGCGATGTAGACGTTGCCCTGGTCGTCGGTGGTGACGCATTCGCCGCCTTCGTTGACGAAAAGCTCCGGCTCGGAGAGGGTTCCGTCTTCACCCACCTTGAAGGACCATGTCTTCAACTCGTGCTCGTTGCTCACGTAGAAGGTCTGCCCCGCGACGGCGGGGGCGAGCCGGAAGGCCCGCAGCACGTCCGCCATCTTCGTGCCCCACATCGTGGCGCCCGAAGTGAAATCCCGGCCGGCGGGGATGAATGCCGTGCCGTCCGGGGAGAGGTACTGCGAAGGCCTGGGAGTGGTCGAGTCCCGCAGGAACTCGGCGTCTCCCATCCAGCGGTTCACCGGGAGCAAGGCCGTCATGCCCGGGCGAGGGGCGGCGGACTGGGGCGCGAGGGCGGCGTTCTCGCTGTCGCTGGCGTCCGGCCGAAAGGCGAGCACCGTGCCGTTGCCCGTGTACGCGACGACCAGCAGGTTGCCCGCCTTGTCGAAGGCCAGATTGACCGGCTGCTGCTCGATCTCGCGTACCACTTCGGCCTTGCGTTGCTGGGCCGACCAGCGGTAGACGCGGTTCGCGCGGGCGTCGGCAAAGTAGAGCGTGCCCTCGGCGTCCACCGCCGCCCCGGCGATGTTCAGGAACCCGTCGGCGAGTTTCTCGACCTTAGCCCCGGCCGCCAGAACAGTTGACTCCGCCCTGGGCTGTGGGGGGAGAGGGACGCCCGTGACGTCCAGCACAGCGAACTCGGGGTCGCGGATCTCCGCACCGGTCGTCGCATCGAAAATCGTGCTGTCGAACGAGACCTTGCTGTTGCTGTAGCAGTGGAGGTTCCGGAAGCGGATGTCGCGGGACTCGCTGATCCTCGTCGCGTGCGGGAACGGCACGAAGCAACTGATCACGCGGTAGAAGAAGGTGTTGGCGAACAGGAGATTGCTCGACCGGTCGATCTCCAGGGGCAGAGCCTTGGGGCCTTCCTCACGCTCCTCCTCGAATTGCACCGCGTAGAATTGCCAGTTCGAGGCGTTTCGCACGATCATTTCATTGCTGACGTGGTGTTCGAGGGACATCGCGTACACCCGGCCGCTGGTGGAGGTGTCGGAGATGAGCATGCCGGATTTCGCGTGGGGGTTCGGCGTCCAGATGTCCTTGAAAGTCCCGCCGCCGCCGTCAGTGACCCAGAGGCTGGCATATTGGCTGTCCCAGGCGTCGCGGTTGCCCAGATTCCCGCCGCGCGGCTGGCCGGGGATGCGGGTGCCGTGCCCGCCGAGCAGGCGGACGTCGTTCAGCAGGGAATTCGCCCCGGCCATCCACTTGACGCCGACGGCGCGGGGATTGACCGCGTTGGTGTAGACCCCGATGCCCGTGACGATGTTGGCTCCGCCCTTCGGCGTCTCAATGACCGCTTTGGGCTCGCCGCTGCCCTGAAACGCCGGCGTATTGTCCGGCAGATTGATCACGGTGGCCGAGGGGTGCAGGCCGATCAGCACCGTGTCCGGCCGGAGCGTCAGCGTGTCGCTGATACGGTACAGGCCCATGGGCAGATAGAGCGTTCGATGCTCCGCAATCGCTTTTTTGAGAGCCGCGGTATCGTCGGTCTGGCCGTCGCCTATCACGTCCAGCGTACGGACGTTGACCCAGGTCGCCGGGTCCGGCAGGGCGGGGATGTCCGAGGCCACCGGCGCCGGCAGGGCAGTCACCGGGTGGTGCTTCAGTGTGGCGTCGATTTTCCGCGTGGCATTCGGACTGCCGATGTGTAGGCCCTGGGAGAACTGCTCGATCACGTAAGTGCGCCCTGCCTGCGAGAGGGCGTAGCCCCTGTCTCGAAAAGCCACCGGGGCAGACACACGCTCGCACGCGATGTTCTGCAAGTTGATCTGGGTCCGGGCGTTGTAGGTGTTGCCAATGTTCACCGCCGGGCCCGTGATATTCTCGAAACGCCCGTCGCTGATCCAGAGTTGATCGGGTTTGTTGAATTCTATGGTGACGGCCTTGCGGACGTCCGCAAAACGGGGGCGAACGATCGTCAGTCCTGCCTCATCGCAACTGATCGCGGACTCGCTCTGCCCCTCGAAGGTGCAGTCGATGACGAGGATGGGCCAGCCCGGGGCGGACCGTTTCGTGATGATGGCATACTGGCCGCCGTGGAAATGGAGGTCTTCGACCTCGTTGCCGATGTCCTCCAGGCCCGCGCGGGCCGAGCCGAGGCGAAAGTCCATGTGGCTGAGGAAGCAGTGCTGGGCGACGTGGAAGCGGACGCCGACGGCCGCCGGGTTGCCGGGGCCGATCTCGATGTCGATGTTGCTCATGGCGCTGTAGAACGTGCCGGCTCCGCCGTCGGAAGGGGGGCCGTCGCTGCGACGCCCACCGGAGAAAAAGAACATGTGCGTGCCGGAGCCTTCCTGGAAGCCGGGCGTGTTCTCGCCGAGGGTGAAGACCGGCCGGACGTCCCCGTAGCCGATCAGCCGGACGCCGGGCCAGACGTAAACGGTCTTCCTGAGGCGATAAGTCCCTTTGGGGACGAACAGGACGCCGGCCCCGGTGGTCGAGGCGACCTTGTCGATGGCCTGCTGGATCGCGTCGGAGTCATCCGCGACGCCGTCGCCCCGAACGGGGAAATCCTCCGGCGTCAGATAGACCGCCGCCGGGTCATCCAGCCGGGTGGTGTAGATCGAGGCGGCGTTCAGCAGCCCGGAGCAGAGGAGAATGCTCGTGATGAAGGACCAAGCCGGAAAAGATCTGCGACCCATGTCATGCCCTCGCAATCGGTTTTGGAGTGGGGAACCGGTTCATCGAAAGCACGATTACAGCACGTCCCGGCGGATTGTGCAAGAGGGGACAGGCCGGCGGAGGGTGGTCCTATTCGTCCTATCTGTCCCATTCGTCCTATTGGGACAGATAGGACGAATGGGACTGATGGGACGCGCTTTGCTTGTGCGAGCGGCTATTTCGTGGCTCGGGCCTTGCGGACGGGCTTCTGCTGGACGTACCGGCTGATGTTGCGGATCGCCTGGCGGAGACGCTGCTCGTTCTCGACCAGCGCGATGCGGAAGTAGCCTTCGCCGTTCTCGCCGAAGGCCCGGCCGGGACTGATCGCGACCTCCGCGTGCTCCATGAGGTCCATGGCGTAGTCGATCGTGCCCTTGCCGTTGAGGTGCTCCTCGGCGGCCTTGGCCCAAACGAACATGCTGGCGCGGGGCTTCTCGACCTGCCAACCGAGCCGCTGGAGCCCGTCGCAAACGACGTCCCGGCGGATCTGGTACTTGGCGTTTTGGGCGTCGATCTCCTTGTCGCAGTGGCGCATCGCGATGATGCCTGCGATCTGAATCGCTTGGAAGATGCCGTAGTCGTAGTAGCCCTTGATCGTGGCCAGGTAATCGACCATCTGTTTATTGCCGGCGACGAACCCGACGCGGAAGCCCGCCATGCTGTAGGGCTTGCTCATCGTGGTGAACTCGACGCCGACGTCCTTGGCACCCTTGGTCGCCAGAAAGCTGGGGGCCTTGTAGCCGTCGAAGAGTGTCTCGCCGTAAGCGAAGTCGTGGATGACCTGGAACTTGAAGTGCTTGGCCAGATCGACCACCGGTTCAAAGAAGCCCGGATCGACCGTCATGGCGGTCGGGTTGTGCGGGTAGTTCAGGATCAGCAGCTTGGGCTTGGGGAACAGACGCTCGCACACCATCGCGATGGTGTCGAGGAACGCCTGATCGTTGCCCAGCGGGATCGTGATGACGTTGGCCCCGGCCAGGATGACGCCGTAGTTGTGAATGGGGAAGGCCGGGTCGGGCACGACGGCGGTATCGCCCGGTCCGAGCAGGGCCAGGCACATGTGGCTGAAGCCCTCTTTCGACCCGATGCAGGCGAGGACCTCGGTGTCCGGATCGAGATCCACGCCCCACTTGCGGGCGTACTTCTTGGCCATCTCGCCGCGGAGGTTCTTGATGCCCTTGGACGCGCTGTAGCGATGGTTCCGCGGGTCCTTGGCGGCCTCGCAGAGCTTCTCGATCACGATCTCGGGGGCCGGGTCCATCGGGTTGCCCATGCCCAGGTCGATGATGTCTTCGCCTTTCTGCCGGCGGGCGTGCCGCATGGCATTCAGACGTCCGAACAGGTACGGCGGCAGACGCATGACCCGCTCCGCCGGCTTGATGACATATTCCTCGTTGTTGGTGCCTTTTTTCATAGTCAGAACCTGCAACCCTGCATTTCTTCTCACCGGTCGCTCGAACCTCCCGAGCGGGCCGACATAACCACGCATTCTATCACACCTTCCGCAAGCCCCACAATCCCACTCGGCCGAATTGTGCCATTTTTCCCAAATTGTGAGAGGGGCCTGCCCACTAATTGCCACTACTTTCCTTCGGCCGGAGCGACCTCTCGCCAACAGTTATTCCGGCGAGAAACCATGCCGTATTGTGTCGCGAGTTGCCGTAAGGTATATTCGCGACCGGCAGCGATGTCGCAAAGTGCGGATCCTGTGGGAGGCGTTGGGCATATGGACTCCGAACGAATGGAAGAACTGGCGAGAGACCCGAGATTCATCCCCGGGATCTACAACTACTGCGACCAGTGGTGCGAGCGATGCCCGTTCACCGGCCGGTGCATGAACTACGCGCTGGCGCAGGAGGAACCGTTCGGCGACAGCGAATCGCGCGACGTGGAGAACGAGGCCTTCTGGGACAAGCTCGGCGAGACCTTCGACGCCACGATCGGGAGGCTCGATGAGGCGGCCGAGACGATGGATCTCGACATCGACGAGGAGGACTTCGACGAGTCCCTTCGCGAAGAGGACCAGATCCACGAGACGGCCCACTCGCAGCCGTTCAGGCGGACCGCCATGCGGTACATCGACGTGGTCGAGCAATGGCTTCGATCGCACGAAGGACTCGTGGGCGACGTTCCCCGCGGAGAGACGGGGGACAACGGAGCGACCCTTCGCGACTGTCTCGACGTGATCCGCTGGTATCAGCATCAGATCTGGGTCAAGCTTTGCCGGGCGGCCGGCAGCGCGATTCGCGCCTCGATGGAGGACATGGAGGACATGCAGGACGACGCCAATGGGTCGGCCAAAGTCGCGATCCTCGGCATTGAGCGATCCATCGCGGCTTGGGCAACCCTGCTGAAGCACTTCCCCGACCACGAGGACGCGATCTTCGCGATGGGCACGCTCAAGCGACTCATCCGACAGGCCGAAGCCGCCTTCCCCAACGCCCGATCCTTCCGCCGGCCGGGATTTGATACGGAAGACTGTTCGGATTAGGTCCCGACAGAGAACAGCCCCAAGGCGAAGTCCGTCCTCAGTTTCTCGCTACCGATTCCGCAGCAGATCGATCAGCTCGTCGGCCGTGAGGGTGTGGGCGGTGTCCGTGCCTTCCAGGAGGGAGTCCGCCGGGTCGCGTTCGGCGTGGTGGAGCTGGACGATCCTTTCCTCGATCGTGTCCGCTGCGACGAGCCGAGGGCAGTCGTCAGGCGACTCAGCGCGGCGCGTTCCGTCATCCACGGTTGCTCGTGGCTTTGAGCTTCTGGATCTTCTCCTGGAGCCATAGGTTAACCAGAGTATGGGGCGAGACACCCCTTTTCCTGGCAGCACGCTGAATACTCTCCGAGAGTCCCTTCTCAACGCGGTACAAGGACTCCTCCGATTCCAGGTTCACATCGGTTCTCACCGAGCGGGTCGCACTCCAGTGTTCCGACAGGTCGTGCTCATCCCAGAAGTCTCCCATTTCCGCATACGTCCCGGCCTTGGAGACGCTGCTCTTCCTGGCAACAGCTCTTTTTCTATCATCTTTTCTTTTCATAGCGTCTTCTTTCCGCGATGGTCATATCGCGGGCTGTCAGAATCAGAATTCGGTGGTCCGGTTTGTGAACGAAGAATACAATCAGATACCTGCCTGTTTCGGATTGCCCGAGTGCGGCGTACACATTCTCGCCGCGACGATGCCCATTCTCCACGAAGCGAAACATCGTGGCGGGATTCTGAACCACCTGCTTGACTTCTTCTCGCAAGACGCCATGCTTCGTGTCGATCTTCTCGACGACCGAATCCAGCCAGATGACTCCGGTGATCCTCATGCTCGCGATTCTGCCCGAGATTCCGCCTGATGTCAACACCGGCGTCCTGTGCCTGCCAGTCGTCGTCAGCGGTTTCGCAACAGGTCGATCAGCTCGTCGGCGGTCAGCGCGTGGGCGGTGTCCGTGCCTTCGAGGAGCGAGTCTGCCAGGTCGCGCTTGGCGTGGTGGAGCTGGACGATCTTCTCCTCGATGGTCTCGGCCGCGACGAGGCGGTAGATGGTGACCGGGCGGGTCTGGCCGATGCGGTGGGCCCGGTCGCTGGCCTGGTCTTCGACCGCGGGGTTCCACCAGGGGTCCATGTGGATCACGTAGTCCGCGGCGGTCAGGTTCAGGCCCAGGCCGCCGGCCTTGAGCGAGATCAGGAACAGGTCGCCCTCGCCGTTCTGGAAGGCGTCGATCCGCCGCTGGCGGGTCTTGGCGGGGGTTTGGCCGTCCAGGTACTGATAGCGGATGCCCTGTTTGTCCAGGTGCTCGCGGAGCAGCGTCAGGTGGTCGACGAACTGCGAGAAGACCAAGGCCTTGTGCTGGTTGTCGATCAATTCCTCCACCAGTTCGGCGAAGGCCTCGAGCTTGGAGCCGGTCAGGCCGCAATTGGGCATCACGAGACGCGGATTGCAGCAGCAGCGGCGCAGCTTCATCAGTTCCGCAAGAACCTGGATGTGGGCCTGGCCGGGACCCATGTTCCGAGCCCCTTCGAGCCGCTCCAGGGCGCGTTGGCGGAGGGACTCGTGCAGGGCTCGCTCTTCGGGGCTCAACTCGACCAGCCGCATCACTTCCGTCCGGGGCGGCAGGTCTTCGAGCACCTGCGACTTGGTCCGCCGCAGGATGAAGGGCTGGACGATGGCTTTGAGCACGTGGCTGGCCACCGGGTCCCGCCCGCCCTCGATGGGCCGGACGAACCGCTCGCGGAATCGCTCCTCCGAGCCCAGCAGGCCGGGGTTGATGAACCGGAACAGGTTCCAGAGTTCCGAAAGCCGGTTTTCGATGGGCGTGCCGGTGCAGATCATGCGGAAGCCGCCGCCCAAGTTCATCGCGGCCGACGACCGCTTCGTTGCGGCGTTCTTGATCGCCTGGGCTTCGTCCAGGACGATCGTCGCGAACTTCACGTCCTTCATCGCCTCGGCCTCCTGCTGGAGCAGCGTGTAGGAGCAGATCGCCAGATCGAAGGGCCCGAGGGCTTTGAGGACGTCCTCCCGGCGGCCCAGGTCGCCGATACCGAAGCGGATGGGTCGCAGGGTCGGAGCGAACCGCTGGGCCTCGAAGACCCAGTTGGCGCAGACGCTGGTGGGAGCCGCGACGAGCGTCGGGCCCTGGGAGGCTCGGTGCAGGATCAGAGCCAGAGCCTCGATGGTCTTGCCCAGGCCCATGTCGTCGGCCAGGCACGCGCCGACGCCCCATTCGGCCAGGCGCGCCAGCCAGGTGAAGCCGTCCGTCTGGTATGGACGCAGTTCCGCCTGTAGGGTCGAGGGGACTGTCGGCTGGTAGGACTCGACTGCCCGAAGCCGGTCGATGTGCGCGTCGAACTTCGCGTCGGCCTGAAACTCGCCGATCTCGTCCTTCCACTGCTCCAGGCCGATGGCCGCCAGCGGATGGACGCGGAGGTTGTTGCCCTTGCCGGCGAACTGGCCGCCGGTGGCGAGCCACTGAAGCTGCTTTCGCAGTTGCTTCGTGAGGGCGACGTACTGGTCCTTGCCCAAAGCGATGAACCGCTTGTCGTTGTTTTCGATCTCGTCCAGGAGGGTCCGCATCTGGATCATGAGGTTCTCGTCCACGCGGACCTCGCCCTCGACTTCGAACCAGTCCTGGGCTGAGTGGATCGAGAGCCTGAACTGCTGGGGTGAGAGCGACCGCACGGTGATCGGGTCGCCCTTGGGCCACTCGACCAGTAGGGTTTCCTCGTTCACCGCCTGGAGCCTTTCGAGTAGCCCGAGCGCCATCTCGGGATCATCCAGAGTCCAGATGTAGTCCCCGTTCTGGTCCTCCAGTTCGATCGCCTCCAGTGCGGTGACGGCGCGATCGGCTTCGTCCCGGAGGGCCCGACGGGTCTGGAGGGTCTTTCCCCCGGTGAATTCGACCAGATGCGGATTGCCGACGCCGGGCGTGAAAGTCCGCTGCGACTGGCTGCCCAGCGGGGTGACGACCATTTCGGCCCGCAAACCCTGGTCCAGGCGTTGCAGGCGGAGCCGCGGCCGGCTGTCCGGCTCGACGACCTCGGCGTCCTCGGCCGCCAACGCCACGTCCGATTGGATGGCCACGTGCTTGGAGAGCCCCTGGAGGCGGTTGAGCGCCGACTCCGACTGGTTCTTGGGGATCGATACGCCGTCCGGGCCCAGGATCTCGGCCATTCGCATGTGCTTGGGCTCGAACACCACCACCCGCAAGCGGGTCGGCGCCTCCTTCGTGATGATACTGGTGACGTCGGCACCGACACCGGGTTCCGGATAGGGGTCCATGCGGATGCACAGCCTGTCGGCCTTGGGCACGATGTGTACCTCGGGCGTCCCCTGTACGATTTCGACCGGGACGTGGGGATGGTCCTCCCAGAAGATGTTGGGGTGTCCCGCCAGGCCCCTCAGCGTCAGGCCGGGGTCCAGGCGGTAAACCATGTCGTAATATTCCCGCCGGCCGGTAATGCCGCTCAGGGCGGCTCGGTCCTGGTCGGTCAGATAGTCCATCTCCTGCGGGTTCAGCTCCGCGAGTCGATAGACGCTGATCTCGCGACCCTTGGTCCAGCCGCCGGTCTTGGTCCGTTTCTGCTCGACCGGGATGACTTCGATCCGGTCTCCGTGCTTCCATTCCCGCAGCTTCCAGCCCAGGCGTCGGGAGGCGTCCGTGGGGCGGTTGGCCGCGTCTTCCGCCTCGTGGAGGAGCTGTTCCAGGGCGGTGATGCGGCTCTCCCAGATCTCTTTGATGGGCCACAGTTCGGACAGGTCCTTGGCCGGGGCGTCGCGGAAGAACGCGTCGGCCTCGTTGGCGCAGGCCGGCAACCCCTGGCCGAGCTTGCCGAGCAGGCGGACGATCTGCATCCCCACCCACCTCGCACCGTCCGCATCGCACTCGTGCAGGAAACCCTCGATGCCGGAAAGCACCGTGTGTTTGTGATTCTTCATCGCCTTGGTCTGCGAGGTGTAGAACCAGTAGAGCAGTTGCAGCAGGTGGCTGCTGGCTCGGATCAGCGGAGGGGCATTGGTCGCAGGGAAGAACCGGGCTTCGGCGTTCAAGTGGGCGGCTACGTCGTAGCCTTCATGCCATGCGAGCAATTCCGCCAGGAACGTGTACGCATCGCGATAGCCTGTGTAGATCCTGCTGGAGTCGAGCCACATGATCCAGTTCCGAACTTGCTGGCGATCCTGGGCCTGATCGGACTGAACCAGCAGCAGAGTGTGCAGAGTGGCTGGGAAGCAGCGGAGGTACTCGATCTGAGCGTTCTTGCTCTTGCCGGCCCGTCGGAGGGCTTGTTCATAGGCGAACCGAGCTTCGTCCTTGCGGCCCGAGAGCAATTCGAACATGCCGCGGATGATCCAGATGTCCAGATCGGCGAAGCTCTCCAGGAGGGCTCCGGCCGCGACAAAGTCGCCCGCCAGCAGGTCCCGTTCCACCATGTGGACGACGCACCGTTCCAGGAGGGCCTTGTCCAGTTGGCGGCGGTTGTGCAGAAGCCAATCCCTCGCGTATGCGAAGACGGGATGGTTCAGCTTCAGGAGCATCACTTCCTGGTGGAGCCCCTCGGATAGCAGCAGATCGCGGTACTGGGGAAGCAGCCGTTCCATGTAGTCGGCCTGGAACGGATTCATGCAAACGACGACCAGCACCTTGACGATGGATCCGATTCGCTCGTCCTGGCTGCACAGTCCCGCCAGACGTTTGATCTGGTCCTGATCGTCCAACTCCAAAGCCAGGAATACGTCCCGACAGGCGTGGGAGAATGAGACGAATCGCCGTCTTCCCCACTTGTACTCCCAGGTTTCGGCGCCGACCTGGCCGGGCACCGCCCGCTGAACTGCCACGGCGAATCGGTGCAGCCAGCCCTTTTTGCGAGCCGCGTCGATCGTGGTCGTGCGGGCCTCCGGCCGGCAGACGGGCGAGTCGGAGCCCATGGCGGTGATCTGACCCCGATCTCTGAGACGCTGTATGCAGGCCGCCAGCTTCTGGATCGTGATGGCGGAGCCGTCCCGCATGGTCATCCCGACCTGCTTGAGGGCCCGCGCCAGGTCGTTCTTGGACAGCGGCCCGAACGACAAGGCGTACATCACAAGCGCCGCCTCTTCCAGGCTCGATGGCAGTCCCGTATCGAACAGTTCCGACTTGTTTCTCACCGGCTCCAGTCCAGGTTTCTCAGCACGGAATCGATCCGCCGCCATATCCATCCAGAGATCACCTCCAGTGGCAAGGATCGCCGAGAGGCCGCCTCAAAAGCACCGGTCCAAGCTCGTCGATCCCAAAACCTCCAGTGTACACGATGGCGGTCGGCATCCGCAAGGTCTCGCTTCGAGTTGAATCCACATTCTCCGTGGGCGGTGCAGCAACGCTCTTTCACCACCAGCGGAAGTTCTGGTCCAGGAATTCCACGACGGCCTGATACTTGGGCGCTTCCTCGACCGGCTGGCCGTGATACTCCAACAAACCCCAGGAACCCCACTTGGACCAGGAACTCAACGACGAGAAGATCGCGGCCAACTTGCCGCCATTGGCCCGCCAGCCGGTGAGGTAGTCCAGGTAGAGGGTCTTCATCCGCGGATGGCGGTTTGCGGCCTGGAAGAGCTCCTCCAACGCCTTGTTGTTTTCGGCTCCGCCGTAGCCGACGAGATGCTGGCCGGCTTCGTAAGCGATCAAGTCCAGGCTGCGTTCTTCCGCAAGGCGGGCCTGCTCGGCGATGGTCTTGTTGCCCTCCGCAATGAACTCGGCGCACCTGTCGAGCACTTGATCGACCGTCATCCGTGCGACCTGGTCCTGGGTTTTCGGATCGCCCAGGGCATTGCCGAAGTAGGGGGCGATGGCCAGCGCGTCGGCGTGTTTGTACGCCTCTTCGAAGAGCATCACCTGCATGCTGGTCCAGGGATTGGCGCTCTGGGCAGGCAGGACGCGGACGAGTCGGCCTGGGCCCCCGAAGACGGACTCCCAGATTCGGAAGATCTCTACGCTCCGCCGGGAGCAGTATCGCAGTTGGGCCTGGTAGTCGTTGTCGCTGAGGCCCAGCTTCCTGCCCTGATCCCGACAGTATCGGGCCTGGGCGAAGATGCCGTTCCAGCACTCGTTGGAGTACTCGATGTAGATCTTCATGCCGGGCTTCAGACCCGATTTGACCATCTCAGCGAAGTTGCGGACGTAATCATCGGTCGCCAGATGCGGCATGCAGAACCAGGGGTCCGCGTCGAGCGCGTTGGCCAGTTGGATCAGGTACTCGATCGCGACGCCGGCTTCATCGCCCTGGGTCTGCATCGCAGGGGTCGCGCGGTCGGACCAGTTGGTCTGTTTGGAGCCGTTGGTCCGCTGGAGGTCCATGAACCGCAGGACCTTGAACTTCTCCCACCGTCTGAGAAACTCCGGATGAAAGGGCTGTTCTTCGTAAGTGTCCTCGAAGCCCGGCAGGATGAAACGGATGTTCCTCACCGGGTCGGCGGGATCGGTCTCCGTGATACGAAGGGTCAGGAGTTCCACGTCGGGGCCGACTTCGACGCGAATCCGGCCGGGGGTCTGGTCGACCACTTTCATGCGATCGCCGAACTGAATACGGCCTTTGCCCTCATAAAGACAGGTGTACACGCCGATGGGATAGCCGAGCTTGGGTTTGCTCAGGATGATCGAGTCAGCGAAATGGCCGTCGCCCCGCAGCGATCGGACCCAGCCGTCGGACGTCAGGTCTAGCGGCCCGCCCTGGTCGTAGCCCTTGCCCTGGGCCTGACTCTTCCAGGTTTGGGAGTGCTTGAACAGGTCCACAAATACGATCTCGGCCGACCAATACGTCACGCCGGCGATGTTGATGCCCAGAGCCGAGTTTTCATTCGCAGCGGCGATCAAACCAACTGGTTGGAGCATCGAGAGGAAAACGGCTCCTGCGAACAGCATATTCCTGGTCTTCATCATGCACCTCATTTCACAGGCAGTTGCGAGATGAACTCGTACGTCCCGGACTTCACCTCGAAGACGACGCAGCCCTTTTCGAGGCGCAGGAACCTC
The DNA here is from genome assembly GCA_937927975.1 of uncultured Phycisphaerales bacterium. Lineage (GTDB taxonomy): Bacteria > Planctomycetota > Phycisphaerae > Sedimentisphaerales > Anaerobacaceae > PLanc-01. The sequence continues at coordinate 5,169 of CALEZT010000287.1, read as the reverse complement.
GCGTGTTCGCCCACGTGAATGACGTCGGGGCCTTCCGCGATCGCCTTCTGCGGGTCGCAGGGGACGTACACGGTCGCGGTCGTATTCACCGGCACCGCGATCTTCAGGATGAACCTGCCGCCACGGATCTCCCAGTTGCTGCGGATCGTGCCGTACATCGATTCGTACTCCGCCTTCGCCCATCTGACGTCGCCCAGCAGTTGCGGCTTGATCGCAAACCGCTTGAAGCCCGCCGCATCGGGATCGAGCCGGATGCCGCCGAGGACCTGGTAGAACCAGGCGCTGATGTGCCCGAACATGATATGGTTGCGGGAGGCCTCGCCGTCCCACTGCTCCCAGAGCGTGGTCGCGCCCTCTTCGAGCCAGCGGCCCCAGCTTGGATAGGCGGTCTTGGTCGCCATGGCGTACACCACATCGGCCCGGCCGCCCGCGGTCAGACAGTCGATCAGGTACTTCGTGCCCAGGATGCCGGCGTCGAGGAATCCGTCGTTCTTCTCGATCATCGCGACGAGATTGTTCAGGACCCGCTCCTGTTCCTGCGGCGGGACGAGCCCATGCGTCAGGGCGCAGCTCATCGCAGTCTGCGTGCCGCCGGCGTAGAGGCAGGCATCCTTATTGAAGAACTCGCGATTGAAGGCGTCGCGGATTCCGTTGGCCAAATTCTCGTACTTGCGGGCGTCCTCGGTCTTGCCCAGCATCGCGGCGGTCTTCGAGACGATCACCGCGTCGCGATAATAATAGCCGGTCGATGTCACCTTCTCCGGCGTCTTGGACTTGGCGGGCACCCAGTCGCCCAGGCCGATCGAGACGATGCCGTTCTGGGCCTTGCTGGTGAGATAGTCCACGTAGCGCTTGTGCCGCTCGTAATGCTCGGCCAGGGTTCGCGTGTCGCCGTTGTATTGATAGAGATACCAGGGGATCAGGACATAGGCGCTGTCCCAGGCGGGCCCGTTGCCCCACGCGTATCCCCAGCCGCTCGTGGGCACGATGCCGGGCAGTTCGCCGCTGTCCCGCTGCTCGTCGTACAGATCGTTGATCCACTTGGCGTAGGCTGACGCCGAGTCGAAATTGTACAGGCCGGTCTCCGCGGCCAGGTGGGCGTCGCCCGTCCAGCCGTTCTTCTCGCGGTGCGGGCAGTCGGTCGGATAGCCGTGGAAGTTGCTGACATAGGACCACAGCGTATTGCGCTGGATGCGGTTGAACAATTCGTTGGAGCACTCGAATGAGCCGGCCTTGTCGAAGGCGGTGTGTACGACGCGGGCCTCCAGCATGTCCAGGCTCGCCTTGCCCGGCAGCCCGGTCACTTCGACGTATTGGAATCCGTGATAGACGAACCGAGGCTCCCAGACCTCCGTGCCTTGGCCTTTGAGGATGTAGGTGTCGGTTTGGGGTTCGCCGGTCTTGATGTGCTGACCGATCTCCCGCTGGTCGAGCGTGCCGTCTTCGTTGAGCCGCTCGCCATATCGCATGACGACCTCCGTGCCGGCGGGCCCTGAGATCTTCAGCCTCGCCCAGCCGGCCAGGTTCTGCCCGACGTCGAAGACGTACACGCCGGGCTTGGGCTCGGTGATCTTGGCCGATCTCAAGGTTTGCGTGACCTTGATCGGCGGCATCATCTGCGATCGCAATTCGCCCTTGGGGCCCGCGTCCACCTGCGCCAGGGGCCAGTTCGTGTCGTCGAAGCTCCCGGCGTCCCAGTTGGGGATCTCCAGGTGGGCGTCGTAGGTCTCGCCGTTGCGGATGCTGTCGAAGACGATCGGGCCGGTCGAGACCCGCCACGTCGCGTCGCTGGCGACGACTCTCGTCGAACCGTCCGCGAAGGTCATTTCGAGCTGGCACCGCAGGACCGGCCGATCCCGCCAGGGGGCCTTGTCGAAGTCCCACACGCAGCGCGTGTGCATGTTGTACCAGCCGTTGCCGAGAATCACGCCGAGAGCGTTTTGCCCCTTCTTGAGCTGGCTTGTCACGTCGTGGACGACGTAGAGAGCCCGCCTGTCGTAACGGGTGAACGCTGGATCGAGAACGTGGTCGCCGACCTTCTGGCCGTTGAGGCGCAGCTCATGGTAGCCCAGGCCGCAGATGTAGACTCTCGCACTGACGGGTGTCTCGGACAGGAGAAACGACTTGCGGAACAGCGGCGCCGGTTGCGGGCCCTTGTCCTCATCCTTGCCTGGCGCGCTGATCCACTGTGCCTTCCAGTCCTGCGGCGTCAGCAGCCCCATATCCCATGTGCCAACCTCGCTGAAGGGGCTCGTCTTGCCGTCGGCGTCCCAGACCCGCACCTTCCAGTAGCAGCGGGTCCGCGAGGCAAGCGGTTGGCCGGCATAGACCACGTGGATGGACTGGTCGGACGCGACCTTGCCGCTGTCCCAGAGGTCCGCCCGGTCGTCCTTGAGCATCTTCTCGCTGCCTGCCACCAGGATCTGATAGGCGGTCTGTCTCTGACCCCGCCAGCGGGATTCGAGCTTCCAGCTCAGTCTCGGCTGGGCCGTATCGACGCCCAGCGGATTGCTCAGATACTCGCATCGCAGGTCCATGATCCGCACGTCGCTGCCCAGTTGCGGCAGCCCTGCGCCGACGCTCGAAACCGCGATCCACTGCGCCAGGATGATCGTTCCCAACTGAACCATGTCCATATACCTCCTACCGGGGTTGCGGAAATGCCTTTCGCGGCGATTGTCTCGCAGAACGCGGCGCAAATCAAGCGTACAATTCGCGGCGGGGCATGACCGTAGTCGCGCGGCCTCGCAGCGAGCCGGACGCTGGGGCTCAGACGGTTGCCCCGGACGCCCAAGGAAAGGGACGGACCGATCCGGATTCCGGCCTTCGGCCGGAGATTTTGCGCCTTGGGCCAGCAGCATGGAGGATGTGCCGGGCACATCCAAGCGAAGCTTGGAGTCTCGTTTATCATGCTTATCATGCTGCTGGCCCAAAACGGCAAATCTCCTTCGCACGACCGCCTCGGGCGTGCTCTCCCGGAGTCTGCCGATGGTTTCGTGACGCCGGCGAGTTGCGTTTTCTGTTCATGGGCGAGACCGTTTTCCATTCAGCCCTGCAAAGGGTTTGCCTGAGGCCTTGCAGCTACGGTCATGAAGCGACGTTGCTCGATCGATTGACTCCCAAGACAAGGGAGACTACAATGCTGTTGTCCGTTGGCATTTGGCGGCATCCATGTTGAGGAGAGACTTGAGATATGAGACGATTCGGAGCGATCGTCATCCTGTTGCTGTTGCCCGGCGGGGCCAAGGCGGCCCCCTGGTCGAACTACGAATTGGCGATCGGCGACGGGTACAGTGTCCTCAAGGACATGGATGACGCGATACTCCGGGACGGCCAACGCAGCGTGTTGTCTTTGCGGGACTATCCGGGTGTGTATTCCTGTATCGAAGAGTACTCCGCGACCGCCTCGCACATCTTCGTGCAGGGTTTGCGGATTCCTGCGCAAGGACGGGCGACTCAGAAGACGTTCTTTATTCTCGTGAAGGGTAGCGATTCGGTCTTCGGTCCGCTCTCTCGCGTGGAGTTCGAACTGCATCCGGTCGTGCGAGAGGCCGGGGCTCTGGCTTGGATCGAGCCGCAGCACCCTCATCCCTGGCAGCCTCTCGTCCTGCTCTTTCTGGGGCCCTTGACCAGTCCGTTCCTCCGTGTTGCGGGCAGTCCGTGGTTCTACATGCCGCTGACTCTCCTGCTTCTCATAGTTGTGCTTCAGGCGGCATTGAGGAGACCGGCGCGCCAATTAACGACCCGGAACAGAAACCCTGACAAGGGCTTGCTCACAGATGTCCGTTGAGTCTCACGGGATCGGGATGAGTCCCGAAGGGATTCCGGCGTTCCTGCCATGGGTGGGTGGAGCGCTGGCGATTCTGTGTCTGTGGGCGGCCTTGCGGGCCAATCGCCGCCGACGCTGGGTCGACGACACGCCCACCTCCAAGACCACCGGCGTGTTCATCGGGACGGTCGAGATCAAGGGCACAGCCGAGAGCGAGCAGCCTCTGGTGAGCCACCTGGCCCAGCAGCGGTGCGTTCTCTACTCGTGGTCCGTGCAGGAGCACTGGTCCCGCACGGTCACGGAGACGTACACGGACAAGGACGGCAAAACCCAGACTCGCACGCGACACGAGAGCGGCTCGACCACCGTCGCCCATGGCGGCGAGCAGACCTCGTTCTACCTGAAGGACGACCTGGGGGTTATCCGCGTTCAGCCGAACGGCGCCAAGATCGAGCCGGTGACGGTCTTCAACCACACCTGCGGCCGGAGCGATCCGTTGTACTATGGGAAAGGGCCTTTGCGTGCGGTGTCCGATTCGGACCATCGCCGGCAGTTCACCGAGACCGCCATCTCGCTGCACACCCCGCTGTACGTCATGGGGCAGGCGCGCGAACGCAGGGACGTCGTCGCTGCGGAAATCGCCGCCGATCCCAAGTGCCCCATGTTCCTGATCTCATGCCGGACCGAGCAGCAGATCAGCCGGGGGCTGGGAGTCGGCTACTGGATCTGGGGCATCCTGGGACTGGTTCTGGCGGTGGCAGGCGTCGCTGTATTCACCTCCGCCCATGGGGGGGGACTGCCGCGTGCCGTGACGCCCGGCGTGGCGGCTGCCTCGGTCTACCTGCTGGCCTGGGTGTTTGGTTGGATCTGGCTCGTCTTCAACAGCCTCATCGGTCTGCGGAACCGCGTGAGCCAGGCGTGGGCGCTGATCGAGGTGCAACTGAAACGCCGATACGATCTGATTCCCAATCTCGTCTCGGCCGTCAAAGGACTGAGCGACCACGAACGCGACGTGCAGACGGAACTGGCCGTGCTGCGCACGCAAATGGAAGCCACGCCGCCGGGGGTGACCGGGCCGGATTTTCAGGCTTGTTCCCGACTGGTCGCCTCGCTGTGGGAGCGATACCCCAACCTCAAAGCCCAGGACTCGTTCCTGAACCTCCAGAAGAACCTCGCGGACACCGAGCAGCGGATTGCCCTGGCCCGCGGGTACTTCAACGATATCGCGACGTACTACAACACGCGTCTGGAGCGCGTCCCCGACCGGTTCCTTCGAGGCCTGGCCGGGCTCAAGCCGCAACCCCTCATGGCTGCCAACGATTTCGAGCGAGCCGTTGTGCCGGTTGACCGTGTCCTTTCGGCAGGGCTGCATGAAATAGTCCGTGCGGATCAGTATCTTC
>CALEZT010000286.1 GCA_937927975.1 uncultured Phycisphaerales bacterium | reverse complement strand
TCCCAGGCCCGCCCGCTTCGGGCGGGATCGAAGTACGCGAAAACCGGATGAGCCACGGTTCTTCACGGAGTTTCGGGGGATCATCAAAACCGCCGGAACGACACGACTGATGAGACCAGGCAAGGGCCCGTGAAACGACGAAGGGCAGGGCGTCGTGGGGACGCCCTGCCCAGGATTGCTGAAGCCGCCATGTCTTCCGGAGGTCGGTCTCAAAGACGGACCCTTCGGACCGTCGGCCTGTTCTCTCAGAACGGTTTGTGCAACGGCACGGTCTGGCCGGCCAATCCTGCGACCTCTTCGGCCGACAGGACGCGATTGTAGAGCCGGACATCGTCGATCATTCCGCGCCAGAAGTAGTCCGGGGCCAGCTCATTGCGGCCGGCGCCGATCCGCAGCGGTCGCTGCTTGTTGGTGACCAGCACGGAGGTGCCCTGTGCGGCCAGACGACCGTTGACATAGAGCATCTTCTGCCCATTGGCAAAGGTGGCGGTCACATGCGCCCACTCGTCCAATTGCGCCGCGGGACCGGCGGTGCCGTTCCAGCCGGTGCCGGTGCCGGTCCAGAATTGCCAGGCGTTGGCCGGGGTGACATAGAGGATGTACCCGCTCATCGGGGGCTCGTCTCGTGAGGAGACGGGCGAACGATAATTCGCCCCGGCGGAATCCGGATAGGCCCAGCAGCTCACGGTGAACGTCTCGGCGTTGAGCGCCGCGTTGTACGGGACTTCCACCAGGTCGCCGCTGCCGTCGGTGTACAGGACCTGCCCACGGGCAGGATCGCTGACGATCTTGGCGTCGCCCAAGGCGGCGCCGTGATTGGAGCCGACCGCATCGCGCATGTCGCCGTCGAACTTGTACTGAGCCACCAGTCCGGTCGCCGCCGGCTGAGCGGGCACGATGAACTCAGGGGCCATCGGATACAGGCGAATGTCGTCGATGTACAGGATGCCGGTGGCGCCGGCGCCCTCGACACCGATGGTCAGCGAGGTGATCTTCGCCAGGTTCGTGGCGACCTTCGACAGATCGACATTCCACGGCAGCCACTGGAGCGTCGCGATGTCGCCCGCCGGGCCGTCATAGGGGACCTTGACGTTGTTGATCTTGAGGTACAGTTGTCCCTTGTTGCCTGCGGCGCCGCGGAAATACAGAGACAGGCTCTTGATGCCGCTGACCGTCCAGTTCTGGTCCAGGGCGATTGCAGCCTCGGAGTTCGCCATGCTCGTGTTGTCGTACGTGAGGGGCAAGGACTGCCCGGTGCCGCGAACGATCGTCCTTTCGGCGAAGGGCGCCTCCATGTAGCCGACCTGAGAGCCGCTCTTGCCGGTGGTCAGGCCATCGATCCAGGCTTCATAGATCCGGCTGCCTTCGTCGTCGGTATAGCTCTCCATGTCGTCGACGATCAGGAAGCTCTGAACGGTGAAGCTCCAGACTTCGCCTTCATACGTGCCGCTGTCGCCCACCTCGTCCACTCTCCAGTAGTAGGTGGCGCCCAGGTCCATCGCAGCAGGCGTGTAGCTGTGGTCGGCAACCGTGGCTGCGGGCGCCGAACCATCGGCCACGGCGGCCTGGTCAGCACCGAAATAGACCTTGTGCGAAGTCGCTTCGCGGCCGGGCCGCCAGTTCATGGAGGCCGTCAGGGCCACGTTCGACGCACCGTCGGCCGGCTGCGGCTCGCGGGCCTGGACCGGGATGGAGTAGAATCGGACCTCGCTCAAGCCCGCCTGCTGGGCGAACCCGCTCCAGTTGGTGTTGATCGTCAGCTTGACGAACTTGGCGGTGGCGCCGCCGAAATCGACGGTCGTGTCCGCTTTGTGGTCGGCCACGCCCGGAGCGCGAGTGAACTCGGGAACGCCTTCCAGCGTCGCCCAGGTCGCGCCGTCGGCGGAGTACTCGATCACGACTTCCCTGGCGCCGAAGCCCAGGAAGGGCTCGATCACCTGGTTGGAGTTCCAGACCAGCATTTTCTCGAACTTGTATGCCTTATCGAACTCGTACTGGATCCAGTGCGGCTTGGCGTTGCCACTGGTCCACATATTGGTCGCCTCGGTGTCGTGACCATCGTTGGGGTTGAGGCCGATGCCGTTGATGGTTTTCTCAGGACCCATGCCGTTTCCGGACGAGGAGGCTGTGGCCGCCACGGGCTGGACCGGATAGGCGAAGGGCTCGACGGTGAAGGACCAGACCGAGCCTTTGAAGATCGTGTTGTCGGGAGCCGCGTTGACCTCGTCGATCCGCCAGAAGTAGGTCTGGCCATAGTCAAGCAGCCCATCCGGATCGTACTGGGCATCCGCCTGGCCCTGGCTGACGAGGACGCTTCCCGGATTGGCCCTGCTGGCGTCGTTGACATCGGCAAAGGAAGTGCCGAGATACACATCGTGCGTAGCCGCAAACTTCCCCGACGTCCAGGCGACAACCGCATCGGCAGGCACATCGGTGGCCTCGTCCTCCGGGTTGGGCTCGCTCGCCAACTCGGGGCCTGCTCCGCGCATCGCTTTCAGGATTTCTTCGGGCGTCAGAACCTGGTCGTACACCCGCACATCGTCGATCATACCGATGAAGAACTGGTTCGCCCATTGGTTGTTCGCGATCCGGAAGGGTCCGGCACCCGCGGCCAGGCCGGTGCTGTTGATTCGCTGGGCCTCGACGCCGTTGAGATAGAAGATCGCGCCACCGGTCGTGCTGGGCACGAAACTTACCGCCACGTGCGTCCACGTCCCGGTCTGCAGGACCGCAGCGGTGGCGTCGTAGTCGAGAATGCCAGGCGTCGTGAAGCGCACGTGGGTGGCATTGGATTTGAGCGCGTAGGCGCCCTCGCGTGAGGCGAAGCTGCGGTCCCCTGTCAGATTGGCGGAGTTGACCCAGCACATGATGGTGAGCCTCTGGGTCAGCGCCAGAATGTTCCCGCAATTGACCCAGTCGTCGCCATCACACTGCATCGCCCCGCCGATCATTCCGGCCGTCCATACGGGGTTGCCCTGGACAGTGCCGTTGCCGCCGTTGCCGCTGGAGTCGACGACCGTGGTGCCGCCGCTCTCATCGAGCTTCCAGTGGCCCACCAGATCGGCCCAAGCCCCTGCGGCCAGGCCCAGAATCAGGAATAACGCGATTGCCCCAGAGAATTTCCTGCACATAACGGTCCTCCTTCTGAATTGTTGCCGTTCGGTCCACACGACGTCATCCTGGGGAATGGGGGCTCGGATGCGTCTCAATGCACCCATTTCCTCAGGATGCCTATTCTACCAGACAGGTGATGGGGTATGCAATGCCGAATTCCCAGTGTCTCGGGTTTTGATCGCCGGACGCTGAGGCGATGCGGATTCGGGCTTTCGACGGGTTGCGGCCTGCGGTACAATCTCGGCGCGGTCTGAGGTGAACCCATTCGCCGGCACAGGAGATGAAACGATGTCTGAGAGAGTTCTCGTCTGGTATGGTCTTGTCATTCTGCTCTGCGTTAATGGGAGGATCTTGGCCCGTGGAGGCGAAGAAGCCCCATTTCCGGGGCACCCCAAGGCCGGCTTGCTCCTGACGACCCGCGACGCGTCGGCCGGCCGTGGCTCGCGAGGGATCACCATGTCCGGTTTCGCAGATCCTCTCAGCCGCAAGGTCGTGGAGGGCAACCTCTCCCAGTTCGATCCTCGTGAGGGACAGGGCCTTGAAGGGTCGGATCGTCTGGCGTGGAAGTCTGTCGCGCTCAATTCTGACGGTATTGTCGAGGACCGCGGCTCCTGGCTGTATGTGCCTGTCGCGTCGGAGAAGCAGCAGGTGGTGGTTCTCCACGCCGCCGGTCAGAGCGAGACGTACGTGAACGGCCAGCCCCGCGGAGCGGACATCTACAATACCGGCTTCGTGCACCTTCCGGTGCTCCTGCACGAGGGGACCAACCGCCTGTTCTTCCGCGCTGGGCGCGGTGCTTTCAAGGTCCGGCTGTATTCGCCGCCGTCGCCGGTCTTTCTTCAGCGGGACGATCTGACGCTGCCCGATCTGGTCGTTGGCCAGGCGACGGATTCGCGGGGCGCTGTGGTGGTCGTCAACGCGACATCCGAACCGGCGACGGGATTCACCTTGTCTGTGCGAGGTCCGGGTTTGACCGCCGAGGCCTCGCCGATGCCTGCGATCATTCCCTTGACTGTTCGCAAAGTGGCGTTTTCTATTCGTTCCGATGCACCGGAACGGGACGGGAAGGTCGAGGGCACGCTTGAACTGCGTCGACCCGACGGCACGCTGTGCCACAGTCTGCCGCTGAGCCTGGAGGTCGTTCGGCCCCAGCGGCACCGCAAGGTCACCTTCGTCAGCGACATCGACGGCAGCGTGCAGTACTTCGGCCTGCGGCCTGCGACGTCGATTTCGCCGGACGATCCGTCACCTGCGATTGTGCTGTCCTGTCACGGGGCCGGGGTCGAGGCTCAGGGGCAGGCGGCCTCCTATGGACCCAGAAACTGGTTCCACATCGTCGCTCCGACGAATCGTCGCCCCTATGGCTACGACTGGGAGGATTTCGGGCGAATGGACGCGATGGAGGTGCTGTCGATCGCGCAGCACACGCTGAAATACGATCCGTCTCGCGTCTACCTCACCGGCCACTCTATGGGCGGGCACGGCGCCTGGCATCTGGGCGTCACATACCCCGACTCCTTCGCGGCGATCGGTCCCAGCGCCGGATGGCCGTCGCGCGCCGGTTACGGCGGCCGGCGGGGCGAGAGCGCCGACGATTCCCCGATGGCGGCCTTGCTGGCCCGGTGCCGCAAGGGCGGCGACACGGCGTCCCTGTCGGCGAATCTCAAGCAGCACGCGGTCTACATCCTTCACGGCGGCAGCGATGACAACGTCCCGCCGGGCCAGGCCAGGACGATGGCCGAGGTGCTGGAGAAGTTTCACCGCGATTGGATCTATCACGAGGAGCCCGGCATGGGACACTGGTGGGGCAGCGAAGCCGACGACGGCGGGACCGCCTGCGTGGACTGGCCTGCCATGTTCGATCTGTTCGCGCGTCATGCGCTGCCGCCTTCCTCGGCGGTCCGCGAGGTCGAGTTCGTCACCGCCAATCCCGGCGTTTCCAGCCGCTGCCACTGGCTGGCGATCGAGCAGCAGATCCGCCATCAGGATCTCAGCAGAGCGAGTGTTCGGGTTTGGCCCAACAAGCGTCTGTTTAAAGGAACGACCGAAAATGTCGCCCTTCTTCGCCTGGAAACCTCGCATCTTTCCGGCCAGGGGCCGATCACCGTGGACCTCGACGGCCAGACTCTCGCCGATCTTCCGCACCCGACGGGGGCCGGGGCCCTGTGGCTCGCCAGGCAGGACGATCGGTGGCGCAGCGTGGAGAAGCCGTCTTTGGCCCAGAAGGGGCCGCACCGGTACGGGCCGGTCAAAGACGAGTTGAAGCACCGATTCGTGTTCGTCTGCGGGACCATCGGTACGTCCGAGGAGAACGCATGGTCTCAGGCCAAGGCGCGGTACGACGCCGAGACGTTCTGGTATCGCGGCAATGGCTCGGTCGAGATAATTGACGATGTCGCATTCTCGCCGTCCGCTTTCGCGGACCGCACGGTGGTCCTCTACGGCAATGCGCAAACCAACTCCGCCTGGGCGACTCTGCTGGGCGACAGTCCCGTGCAGGTTCGTCGCGGCCAGGTGCAGGTCGGAGACCGAACCTTCGACGGGGAGGACCTCTCGACCGTCTTCCTCCGGCCCAGGCCTGACAGCGACATCGCCTCCGTCGTGGTTGTCGGGGGCAGCGGGGCGGTTGGGATGCGAGCCACCTACCCGGTGTCTCTCTTCGTGTCGGCCGTCCGTTATCCCGACTGCCTGGTCACCCGTTTTGCCCCGACAGGCGCCCGTGGTTCTGCGAACGTGGCCGTCGGCTTTTTCGGATGCGACTGGTCCGTGACCCAGGGGGAGTTTTCCTTCTCCGATTCCGAGAAGGCCCTCGTTCCGTGATGAAGCGGCGGAAGAAGAGGACCCTGGGGCAGGCGGGGGCGGGAAAAACCTTCCTCAGACGGCAAGCTGGGAATTTACTATTCCCCCGCGGACGCTATAATCAGTCGGTTTGGGCTTGGCCAACCTCAGTATGCGCATATGACGCTAGTTTCAGATAGAAAGGAGAACACGGAATGGCAGCAAAGATTTACTACGAGAACGAAGCTCCGATCGCGCCGCTTCAGGGCAAGAAGGTGGCGGTGATCGGTTACGGTTCGCAGGGCCACGCGCACAGCCTGAACCTGCGGGACAGCGGGATCGAGGTCGCGGTGGCGGAGCTGCCGGGAACGCCGAATTTCAAGCTGGCGACCGAGCACGGCTTCAAGCCTGGCGACATCAAGACCGCGGTCGCCGGCGCAGCGTTGATCATCGTGACGCTGCCGGACGAGGTGCAGGGCAAGGTGTACGAGACCCAGATCGCGCCGAACCTCAAGGCCGGACAGACCCTGGGCTTCTGCCACGGATTCAATATTCACTTCAAATACATCGTCCCGTCCAAGGACATCAACGTCGTCATGATCGCGCCGAAGGGCCCGGGGCACCTGGTCCGCAGCGAGTTCCAGAAGGGCGGCGGCGTTCCTTGTCTGGTCGCGGTCCAGCAGGACGCCACCGGCACCGCCAGGCAGATCGCGCTGGCCTGGGGCCACGGCATCGGCGGCGCCCGCGCCGGCATCCTTGAAACGACCTATAAAGAGGAAACCGAAACCGACCTGTTCGGCGAGCAAGTGGTCCTCTGCGGCGGCCTCAGCGCCCTGATCAAGGCCGGCTTCGAAACCCTCGTCAACGCCGGGTACCAGCCTGAGATCGCTTACTTCGAGTGTATGCACGAGGTCAAGCTGATCGTGGACCTGTTCTACCAGGGCGGCCTGAGCTACATGCGATACAGCGTGAGCAACACCGCCGAGTACGGCGACCTGAGCCGCGGGCCGCGGATCGTCACCGACCAGACCAAGGCCGAGATGAAGAAGATCCTCGACGAGATCACCTCCGGCAAGTTCGCCAAGGAGTGGGTCAACGAGTACCAGACCGGCCTGAAGAATTTCAACGCCCTGTACGAGAAGGATCACGACAGCCAGCTCGAACAGGTCGGCCGCAAGCTCCGCAAGATGATGAAGTGGATCGACTCGAAGGAAGTCTGAGTCGATTTTCAATCTGCGATTGGCGATTGAAAATTGCGCGAAAGGAGAGCCCTATGGTCATCGACGCCTTGCACGATGCGAGCCCCAAGGCCTGCGTCGCACGCGTCACGCTGTTCATGGCGGCTCTCCTTTTCGCGTTCATACTCGCCGGTTGCGGCAGCGAGTATCTTTCGCCCAGGCTTCCCTACGCTCAACTCGCCATTCCCTATAGCGCGACGCAGATCGGACGCAGCACGTCGCTGGAAGTCCTCAACGTCGCCCGCGACGGGGCATACCAGTTCGATCCCAAGCAGGTCGAGCAGGCCCTGCTCACCCAAGGCGACACGGTCATCGCCTACTCCGGCCGCAGCGCCGACACCCGCAAGACCTGGCTGAACCTGACCGCCTTCGACGAATACCGCATGACCGCCCGACGCAAGTACTTCTTCTGCATCGACGAGCAGGTCGAGCGGGCGCCCGACGACTCCAGGAAGCGGTTCTTTCCGCCCCGCAAGGGCATTCTCTTCGAAGCCCAGTTCCTCATCGATCCCGAAGTGCTCACGACTCCCTACGCGACCGAGGAGGCCCAGCGGATCGCGATCCTCCAGTGGCTGGCCGGCCGGCTCAAGCGGGACATCACCGCTCTCGTCGGCGACGCCAGGCATCCCGTCCAGGGCAGCGACGCGGTTACGCTGTCCGGCATGATGGCCGACCAGGTCTTCCAGGGCGTTCTGGTGCAGTTCGACAGATCGCCGGGACTGGCCGGGAATCTTGGCGACGAACGAGGCGTCGCCTTTCCGCACATGAGTCTTGGCGAAGGGCGGATCCGCCTGGCGACCCAGAACGACCTTGGGGCGGTCCTGATCCGCGTCAATCTCCCCATGCCCCAGTCCAGGTAGCGGCGCCTTCCAGGACGCCGTTCATTCATTCCGCGGGCAAACCCATTGAATCGTGTCTCCTGGGACGATATTCTGATGTTCCACAGCCCGAACGCCAATCGCGTCAAGCAGGCTTCGGTGCGCGGTGCGTGGCTGCGATGAGACTTGGAAAGGGCAACGCATGACGACTTTCGGGAAACACACGCCTGCACGAACGAACCCCATTTCGCGTCGAGACCTGCTCCAGGGCGGATTGGTCGCGACGGCCTTCACCATTGTGCCGCGACATGTCCTGGGCGGTCAGGGAAACGTGCCGCCCAGCGAGAAGCTCAATATCGCCGGCGTCGGCATCGGAGGCCAGGGGGCGAGCGACCTGAACGACGTCCGCAGCGAGAACATCGTCGCTTTGTGCGACGTGGACTTCAGCTACGCGGCCCGCACGTTCAAGCAGTACCCCAAGGCCAGGCAATACAAGGATTTTCGCGCGATGTTCGAAAAGGAAAAGGGCATCGACGCGGTGGTCGTGGGGACGCCCGATCACACTCACGCGGTCGTGAGCATGATGGCGATCCGGCTCGGCAAGCACGTCTACTGCGAGAAGCCGCTGACGCGGACCGTGCATGAGGCCAGGGCCCTGGGCCAGGCGGCGCGTCAGGCCAAGGTCGCGACCCAGATGGGCAACCAGGGCATGGCCTTCGAGGGCAACCGCCTCATCAACGAGTGGATCTGGGACGGGGCGATCGGAGCGGTGCGGGAGGTCCACTGCTGGTCCGACCGGCCCACCCACAGCGGAAGGCCGCCCCTGTACTGGGCCCAGGGCATCGAGCGGCCCAAGGACACGCCGACTGTTCCCGAGACGCTGGACTGGGATCTGTGGCTGGGCCCGGCGCCCTATCGGCCATACCATCCGGCCTATGCTCCCTTCGCCTGGCGCGGCTGGTGGGATTTCGGTTCCGGCGGCCTGGGCGATATGGGCATTCACAATCTCGCACCGGTCTGGTCGGCCCTGAGACTGACGGCGCCGACCAGCGTCCATGCCAGTTCGACGCTGGTCAACAACGAGACCCTGCCTTTGGCCGCGACGGTTCACTATGAATTCCCCGCGCGGGGCGACATGCCGCCGGTGGTGCTTCACTGGTACGACGGCGGGATCATCCCGGCCCGCCCGCCGGAGTTGGAGGACGACCGCGAGCTGTCGCGCGAGGACGGCCTGATCTTCGTTGGCGACAAGGGCAAGATGTACGTCGAAGGCTGGGGCGGCAACAGTCCCCGCCTGATCCCGGAGTCGAAGATGCGCGAGTACAAGAGGCCCGCCAAGACGCTGCCCCGCTCGATCGGCCACCACGCAGAGTGGATCAAGGCCTGCAAGGAAGGCACGCCCACGCGGTCGAGCTTCGCGGACTTCGCAGGCCCATTGACCGAAGCGGTGCTCCTGGGCACGGTCTGTGTCCGCCTGGGCGGCGCCAAGCTCCTCTGGGACAGCGAGAGCTTGAAAGTGACCAACTCCTCGCAGGCGAATCAGCTCCTGCACTACGAGTACCGCAAAGGTTGGACGCTGTAGTGTTCCCATACGTCCTATAGGTCCCATTCGTCCCATTCAGGAGAATCGCAGCCATGGCCAACAACGGCAAAGTGAAAGTCGGCATCATCGGCTCGGGTTTCGAGGCGGACATCCACGCGGAGTCGTTTCGGCTCATGCCCGACGAGGCAGAGGTCGTCGCGGTCGCTTCGCCCACGCCGGGCAACGCCGAGAAACTGGCGAAACGATACGGCATCCCACGGTTCTTCACGGACTATCGCCAGATGCTGGCCGAGAAGGACATCGAGATGGTGACGATCACCGCGCCGAACTCCCTGCACGCGCAGATGACCGTCGACATCGCCGAGGCGGGCAAGCACGCGGTTTGCGAGAAGCCCCTGTGCATGACGCTCGAAGAGGCGGACCGCATGATCGACGTGTGCCGGGCCAAGGGCGTGTTGCTGATGTACGCGGAGGAGCTGTTCTTCACGCCCAAGTACGTCAAGGCCAAGCAGATGGCCGACCAGGGCGCGTTCGGCAAGGTCTACATGGTCAAGCAGAGCGAGAAGCATTTCGGTCCCCATGCGGACTGGTTCTGGGATGTCCAGAAGTCCGGCGGCGGCGTCTTCATGGACATGGGCTGCCACGGCGTGGCCTTCTGTCACTGGTTCCTCGGTCGACCGAAGATCAAATCGGTCTACTGCCAGATGGGCACCTACGTCCACAAGGACGAAACCGACGGCGAGGACAACTCGATCTGCATCCTGGAGTTCGAGAACGGCGCGGTCGGCATGGTCGAGGATAGCTGGGCCCGACGGGGCGGCATGGACGACTGCATCGAGGTCTACGGCGAAGGCGGCGTGACCTACGCCGACCTGCACATGGGCAACGCGCTGCCGACCTACAGCGAGTACGGCTACGGATACGCGGTGGAAAAGGCCCCGACCACGCAAGGCTGGAGCTACCCGGTCTTCGAAGAACTCTGGAACTATGGCTTCCCCCAGGAGATGCACCACTTCGCAAGATGCGTGCGAGGCAAGGAGCAGCCCCAGGCCACCGGCGAGGACGGCCGGCTCGTGCAGGAGGTCCTCTTGGCGGGCTATCAGTCGGCCGGGACGGGTCGCAAGATCGAGCTGCCATTTCGACCGAAGAACATCCAGCGACCGATCGACCTGTGGTTCAAGCCGCAGAGATGAGGTCGTTCGCCCAGGCTCGGGTCGCTCCGTGAGTTCTTGACGCCTCGTCGGCGGCGCTGTATACTCATAGGAGTTCGACAGGCAAAGTGAGGTGTGGCTATGACGACGGTGGCGATAGAGCAGGCGCAGAAAGAGCTTTCCCGACTGATTGACGATGTCGCGCTTGGGGAGCGCATCGTGATCACCAGAAATCAACTGCCGGTTGCCGAACTGGTGCCGGTAATGCATCCTATTCCCAAGCCTACCTTCGGAAGTGCCCAAGGCATGGTGAGAATGTCGGAGGATTTCGAGGCCCCCGTCGAAGATTTTCGGGACTATACGCAATGAACCTGCTCCTCGACACCCACGCCTTTCTCTGGTTTATTGATGGGAGCGCAAGACTCAGTCAGCGTGCGAGGGAGCTCATCGAGGATCAGGGAAATGCCAAGCTCGTCAGCGTCGCCAGCCTGTGGGAGATGGGGTTGAAGATGAGCCTTGGACGGCTCGAACTGGCGCAGCCCTTTGGGGACCTGATCCCGCGACAGATGGAGTTGAATGGGTTTGGCTTGCTGCCTGTTCGTATTTCGCATATTGCCAGAATCATCTCGTTGCCGTTCCATCACCGCGATCCATTTGACCGCATGATTGTGGCACAGTGCGTGGCCGAGGGCTTGTCGGTGGTGAGCTTGGACGCGGTGTTCGACAAGTACTCGGTACAACGACTGTGGTAGGGGAACAACAAGACAACAAAGGCGGGATTCGCCTGCCCTTGCTTTGAGCGGGGTCCTGGTCGAGGGAGCCGAAGATGGCAAGGATGGTGCGACTGCAGGTCTTGGCAGAGGGCGAGATCGAAGCGATCAAGGACGCCAGCCTCGCCATCTTGCGCGACACCGGGGTCATGGTGCATCACGAGGACATGCTGCGATTGCTCGGCCAGGCCGGGGCCAGAATCGATCGGGATCACAAGATCGCACGCCTGCCGGAGAATCTTGTGATGGACCGCGTGACCCTCGCCGGCAAGCAATACGTCCTGTACGGCCGGGACCGCAATCGCGTCGCGCGATTCGGCTATAGCGATCTGGTCCTGATGTCCAGTCCAGGGCAGTACGCGTGGATCGATTTGCAGACGGGGCAGCGGCGACCCGCGACGGTCCAGGATGCTCGCGATGCGATTCGCCTGGGCGATGCGCTCGAAAACATCACGATCGTCGGCTCGATGGCCCAGCCGGAGTCGATCTCGCAGGCGTATCGCGACGTGGCGCTGACCGCGGAACTGGTCAAGGGGACGACCAAGCCGACGCGATGCTGGGTCCGCAACGGAGCGACCGCTCGCCATGTCCTGGAGATCTATCGCATCGTCGCAGGCGGCGAGGCCGCCCTGCGGGCACGCCCCATGGTCGAGGCCTTCCTGGAGCCGATCAGCCCGCTGCAAGTGCCGAAGGATGGGCTCGACATTGTGCGGGAATTCGCGATGGCGGGCCAGCCTGTGAGCATCGGCCCGATGGCGATGACCGCAGGCACCGCCCCTGGCACCCTCGCAGGCACGCTGGCCCAGGAGAACGCCGAGATTCTGGCGGGCATCGTGATCACGCAACTGCTCGCCCCTGGCGCGCCGATCACCTACGGCGGCATCCCGCACATCATGGACCCGCGGACCGGCATCTGCTCGTTCGGCTCGCCGGAACAGGGCCTGATGGCGGTCGCGATGACGCAGATCGCCCGCTCGTACGGATTTCCCGTTTACATCAACGTGGGCCTGACCGACGCGAAACTCCCCGACGCTCAGGCGGGGGCCGAGAAGGCTTCGACGCTCCTGATGGGAGCCCTGGCCGGCGCCGACATGTTCGGCCACTGCGGCATTTGCGGCACCGACCACGCGGGCAGTCTGCTCTGGCTGGCCTTCGACGACGAGGTGATGAGCTACGTCAAGCGGATCGCCCGCGGGTTCGCTGTGGACGACGAGCACCTGGCGACGGACGTCGTCAACGCGGTCGGCCCGGCGGGCAACTTCCTGGCCGAGGAGCACACGGTCCGCCATTTCCGCGACGCGATCTGGCCGCCCTCGCCCGCCTGGACCCGCCAGTCCTACGACCTCTGGCAAGCCGGCGGCTCCACGTCCTTCGCCGATCGACTGCTCGCTCGCGTGGAGGATCTCCTGAAGAGCCATCGCGTCCCGCCCCTGGACGACGGGATGGTGCGAGAGATCGACCGGGTTGTCGAACACGCGATGAGAGGGTAGGCGAAGAAGAGGAACGTGTCACATGTTGTCCTGGTTGTGCGGCCTGCGGGATTGACAGAACGCTGGGGATCGCGCGATCTGTGCCAGGCATGAGTTTCTGGGGACGGAGTGTCTTATGAAGAAGACGCGAGCGCTGGTTGCCGAACTGGCTCTGGTGGTTTCGGGCGTATTCGTATTCCGCGGTCTGTGGATGTTGCTGGATCTGCTCGACTTCATGCACAAACCCGCGGCCTTGGGATCGTCTCTATTGGCCGGCATAGTGGTCACGGTATGGGCGCTGCAATGCCTGATGAAGCAGGACGGCAAGTGACGCAGATCGGAAGCGGCGGTTTCCCCCATGGGTCAGGCGGGCTTGGCGTTGCCGGTTGACTGGGCTTTCTTTCGGGCGCCCCGGAACAAACTCCGCACCAGCATCAGCGCGGAGCCTCCGGTGAGCATGCCCAGCAGATAGACCAGGATCACGAGCAGGGATACCGAGAGCGTCGCCTTCGCGGATAGAAACGAGAGGGTCACCGGGGCGGAGTTCTGAATCGTGAAGATCAGAACGACCGCGGTGAACAGAATGATCAGTATCATATAGACGTATCGCATGGCATCCGTCCTTTCTCTCGTTCTTGCGTTGTCCCACTCGTGCGGACCTGTGGTTCGCTCACAGGCGCCGACTCTATGCTAAAGCCCCCGACTCGTCAAGATTCAGCCTGACGGTTCATCCGTCGTGGGCGTGCCCAGACACTCTGGCAGACCGCCCCCCCAAACAGACGAGAGAGGCTCCCACTCCGCGAGGCTCAATGCAGGTCCGAAGCGGACCTGCCTGGGGAGTTTGCCGCATTGGGCCTCCAGCATGGTATGGGAGCGAGACGTTCCCTGGAGCGCGTGCGAAAGGGTCTCCAACGCGGAACATCGCGTTGGGGACCCCGGTACCCCTGCTGCTGGGGGCTCCAATGCGAAAGACTCCCGCCGTGCAGCGGCGGATTCCGAATCAGTCCGTTCTTTCCCCTGCCCCTTGGAAAACGGACGGGGTTGGTGTACCCTGTGTCATAGGTATCTTGGCATCGCAAACTAAGTGGCATCGGAGCAGAGCAAATGAAGAGCATGAGACAGCGTAACGCAGGGTGTGCCGCGATCGGGTTCATATCGATCCTGGTTGTTCTTTCCTCGACGACTTCGACGGCGGAATCCTCCCAGGAAGGCTGGAAGCCTCTGTTCGACGGACAGACCCTCGCGGGTTGGAAGAACCCGTATGACTGGGGCAAAGCGTGGGCCGAGGATGGCGAGATCCTGCTGCAGGCCGACAAGAAGTTCTTTCTGACCACCGAGAGGCAATACCGCGACTTCATCTTCGAAGGCGAAGTGAAGGTGCCCGAGGGGCAGGCCAATTCCGGCTTCATGTTCCGTTGCCACGTCGAGCGAAACAAGGTCTTTGGCTACCAGGCGGAAGTCGATCCTTCCGCCCGGCAATGGTCCGGCGGCCTCTACGACGAGGGCCGTCGGCTCTGGCTGGTTCCCCTGCAGAACGACGCGAACTCCGCGAAGGCCTTCGTCGAGCGGACCAAAGGCGCCTTCGACCGCAACGGCTGGAATCGCTACCGCATCCATTGTGTGGGCGCGAGCATTCGGATCTATCTCAACGACGTCCTGGCCACCGACACCGTGGACACGGTGGACCGCGAAGGCTACCTGGCGATCCAGCATCACGGCGAGAAGGGCCAGATCTACCGGTTCCGCAATCTGCGGATTCGCGAACTGACGGCGCCGCAGGTCCTGGCCGAGAAGAAGAACGACCTGCCGCTGGCGTTCTTCGAGGATTTCGAGAGCGGGGCAGGCCGCTGGACACACACCGATCCCAACGCCTGGAAGGTGACGGCCACGGACAAGGGCCACGTCTACTCGCTCTTTCAGCAGAGCAAGTACGAGCCGCCGGTGCGGTCGCCGTTCAATATCGCACGCATCAGGGACCTGAAGGTCTCGGATTTCGTCGTCCAGGCGAGGATGGAGCAGACCAGCAGGGAGTATGGCCATCGCGACATGGTCATTGTTTTCGGTTATCAGGACCCGTCGCACTTCTACTACGTCCACATCGCGACCAAGGCCGACGCCGCGGCCAATTCGATCTTCATCGTCAACGGCGCGCCGCGGACCTCCATCGCGAAGGAGCGGACCGAAGGCACCGACTGGAGCACGGGCTTCCACGACGTGCGGGTCGTGCGAAACGCTTCGACCGGCCTGATCCAGGTTTGCTTCGACAACATGGACAAGCCGATCATGCAGGCCCAGGACAAGACGTTCGGCGCCGGCGCCATCGGGTTCGGCTCGTTCGACGACACCGGCAATCTCGACGACGTGATCGTGTGGGGTCGATAGGACCTATGGGACGAGTGGGACCGACAGGACCGGCGGTGCTCTGTGCCGCGATGCTGGCGACGTGCTTTTCGGCGTTGGGGGCGGAGGCGCCGATTTCGCGGTCGGTCGTTCTGAAGCTCGGTCATGGCCTGGACATTTCGCACCCGGTCCACAAGGCCATGGTTTTCATGGCCGAGCGTGTGAAAGAGAAATCTGCGGGTCGGATGCAGGTTCAGATCTTTCCCAGCGAGCAGCTCGGCAACGAGAAGGAGTGCATCGAGGCCCTGCAATTGGGCTACCTCGCGATGACCAAGACCAGCAGCGCGCCGATGGAGAGTTTTGTCCCGCAGATGCAGGTCTTCGGCATCCCATATCTGTTCCGTGATTCCGAGCACCTCTGGAAGGTCCTCAACGGCCCGATCGGAAAGAAGCTCCTGCTGGCGGGCGAATCGAAACGCCTGCGGGGCCTGTGCTATTACGACGCGGGCGCCAGGAGCTTCTACGCCAAGAAGCCGATCCACGCGCCGTCGGACCTGGCGGGCATGAAGATCCGCGTCCAGAACAGCATCATGTCGATCAAGATGGTCCAGGCGATGGGCGGCTCACCCACCCCGGTCCCCTGGGGCGAGTTGTACACTGCGCTCGACCAGGGCGTCGTCGACGGCGCCGAGAACAACGCGCCCTCGTTCCGGACCTCGCGACACTACGAAGTGTGCCCCTACTACAGCCTCGACGAGCACACCTGCCTGCCCGACATCCTCGTGATCAGCACGCGGGTCTGGGGACATCTGACGGCCGAGCAGCAGAAGATCCTGCAAGATTCGGTCGACGAGTCGGTCGTGTACCAGCGGAAGATCTGGGCCGAGGCGGAACTCGCGGACCTCGAGACCGTGCAGAAGCAGGGGGCCAGGATCATCCGGCCGGACAAGGCGCCGTTCCGCGAGTCGGTCCGGCCCGTCTGGAGACAGTTCGAGGGGACCGAGATCGGCGATCTGATCCGCCAGATCCAGGAGGTGCAATGAGGTTTCTGATCGTCCTCAAGAAGATCCTCGACCGCTCGCTGGAGACGCTCGTCGTGATCGTCATGGCGGTCCTGGTCCTGGATGTCCTGTGGCAGGTTTTCGCCCGTCTGGTCCTGAAGAAACCCAGCACGGTCACCGAGGAGGTGGCGACGTTCATGCTCGTCTGGGTGGCCTTGCTCGGCGCCGCGGTCGCGATGGGACGCGGCGCGCATCTGGGCATCGACTATTTCGTCGGCAAACTGCCGGGCAAGGTGAAGGTCGCGACGGAATCGCTTGTTTTCTTCTGCGTCGCTGCGTTCTCGCTGCTGGTGATGGTCGTAGGCGGCGCGGATCTGGTCGCCAGCAACTTCGAATTGGGCCAGGTTTCGCCTGCATTGCACCTGAACATGGGCTACGTGTACCTGGCGGTGCCGATCAGCGGCTTCTTTCTGACGCTCTACGCGATCATCGGATTGATCGAGAGACTCCAGAAGCTGTCCCCGATCGTAAACAGAAAATAGTCGATAGTCGATCCGGAGGCCCGTTGAATCTGCCTGTACTGGTTCTGGTCGTCAGCTTCGCGATTCTGCTGCTGCTCAACGTGCCGGTGGCGTTCTGCATGGGCATCGCGACCATGCTCGCCTTCCTGGCGATGGGCGACGTGCCGGCCTTCACCGCGGTGGCGCACAACATCGCCACCGGCATCGACAGTTTCGCGCTGCTTGCGATCCCTTTCTTCATCCTCTCTGGGCTTTTCATGGGTCACGGCGGGATCGCCCGCCGGCTGATCGATTTCGCCAACGTTCTGGTCGGCCGTTTCCCAGGCGGCCTGGCCTACGTCAACGTCCTGACCTGCATGCTCTTCGGCGCGATCTCGGGCTCCGCCACCGCCGCGGTCTCCTCGGTCGGCGGGTTCATGGTCCCCTTGATGAACAAGATGGGCTACCATCGCGACTTCAACGCCGCTGTGACGGTGACCGCCGCGACGACGGGCCTGCTGATCCCGCCCAGCAACGTGATGATCGTCTACTCCCTGGCGACAGGCGGCTTCGTCTCGATCGCCGCGATCTTCATGGCCGGCTACCTGCCCGGCCTATTGGTCGGCCTGAGCCTGCTGATCGTCAGCGGCTTCGTCTCGATCCGCAACCGCTACGGCAAAGGCGAGACCTTCCCCCTGGGCGAGAGCGTCGTCCGTTTTCTGCGGGCGATCCCGGCCATGCTCCTGGTCGTCATCGTGATCGGCGGCATTCTTCTGGGCTGGTTCACGCCCACGGAGGCGTCCGCGGTGGCGGTGCTGTACTCGTTCATCCTGGCGGTCGTCGTGTACCGCGAGGTGAAGCTTCGCGATCTGCCGGGAATCCTGCTCCAATGCGGCATCATGACCTCGGTCGTGTTCCTCCTGATCGGCACGAGCATGGCGATGTCCTGGGTCTTGGCCTCCGAGAACGTCCCGCAGGACATCAGCGCCTCGCTGGTGGGTTGGACCGATAATAAGGCGGTCCTGCTCCTGATGATGAACGCGATCCTGCTGGTTGTCGGGTGCTTCATGGACATGACGCCTGCCATCCTGATCTTCACGCCGATCTTCCTGCCGATCGCCGAGAAGCTGGGCGTTCACCCGCTGCACCTGGGCATCATCATGATCATGAACCTTTGCATCGGCCTGTGCACCCCGCCGGTGGGCACGTGCCTGTTCTTAGGCTGCGGCATCGCCGAAACCACGGTGACGAAGGTCGTCCGCCCGATCCTCCCGTTCTTCCTGGCGATGATCGCAACGCTGCTCCTATGCACCTTCATCCCCGAAATCTCCCTCTGGCTCCCGGCCAAGCTGGGCTTCCTCAAGTAGCTCCAGGTCTTAAGTACAGGCCATGTTTCTGCGGAGTCTTTTCCTGTCTGATGCCGCCGCGGCAGGGGCCACGGAGCGGCACCCGACTCGCCTTTTGCCGTTGTGCCTCTACCGGCGAGAATGAGGCAATACACGTCGTCTGTCGTGCGTCTTGCATGGAGTGTACGGACTCGTCCCACAAAGACGGGCCGGAGAAAGCAAAATGCTGAGCAAGCATCCCGGGACCGGCGGACGGAAGCACGCCGGCAGGGGATGGGGGGTGGACAAATGGAACCGCAGCGGCTATGATGAGCCGCGGAGGCTGGTGCATGGCCGCGAGGGGAAGAAGATCGAGGGCTATCCCTCTGAGTATAGGAGAAAGACAGGAAAATGCCACGTTCGAACGACACGAGATCGAGAACCGGAATTCGTCGCACACGGCGCTGGGCGTTCCTGGCTGCGACCGTCGTGCTCGCTGGGCTCAGTGTCGCGGTCCTGCGGAACGGCAGCAGGCGGCCGGTGGTCTGGGATGGGCCGACCACTGTGGTCCAGCGCGGGCCGCTCACGATCAACGTCACCGAGACCGGGACGATCCATCCGCGCGAGCAGATCATCCTTCGCAACGACCTTCAACGCGACGCCAAGATCATGTTCATCGTCGAAGAAGGCAGCCAGGTCAAGAAGGGCGACCTGCTGGTCGAGCTCGACGTCACGGAGTTGGAGCAGTTCCTGGTCGAGCGTCGGATTCGCGTCCAGACGGCCGAGTCCTCGCTGATCTACGCCCAGGAGAATCTGAAAGTCGTCGAGAACCAGGGGCAGGCGGACATCGAGCAGGCGGAGTTGGGCTACAAATTCGCCCAGCAGGACCTGCAGAAGTACATCGACGGCGAATTCCCCCGCCTGCAGAAGGCCGCGGAAGCCAAGATCACGCTGGCCGAGCAGGAGCTCAGTCGCGCCCAGGAGATGCACGAATGGTCCCAGAAGCTGTTTGATGAGAAGTACCTGGCCCAGATCGGAAGAGCGTCGTGTAGGGAAAGAGTGTAGATCTCGGTGG
>CALEZT010000285.1 GCA_937927975.1 uncultured Phycisphaerales bacterium | reverse complement strand
ACCACCGAGATCTACACTCTTTCCCTACACGACGCTCTTCCGATCTATTCTTCTACGTTGTGGCTGATGAATATCAGCCATGGGGTACCGGAATGGATGTCTCGTGGCGCGTAGCAACTTATCCCGCCACCAACCTACTGGACGCTGTGCGCCATGCGATCAAAGTTTCCCAATCTGAGTTTTCGCTTGATGGTTTGATTGAAAATGAAGACACGGGAAGATATGAACGATACGTGCATAAGCCGCAGATAGCTCTCGATGCTTAGTTCTGCGGATTAGAAGAACCCCAAGTCTGGGGTTCTCTTTTTTGAACACCTTGTTTCGGCATGGTATTGAGAAAAGATTTTGTCTCGTGAGAGGCCAACGCCCGCGTGTCCTGCGTTATGGACCGCAATCTTCCCTTGGCCGACGGGCCTTGGGGATATTCAACCCTGCGGGGGCATATCCCCGCCGGGGAGTGCTGCCCGCAAGAATCCTTGCAAGGAGATTTGCCATGAACCAAGCAGCACTCGAAAGCAACAGCATCACCAGCGGCGTCAACGAATCCCGCTTCCTGGAGCACCTGAAAACGCTCTTCAGTACCTCGACCACCGTCCTCGCGGAATGTTTGCAGAACGGCCGGCGTGCTGGTGCCAGCTCAGTCGTGTTCGATTACGACGTCTCGGAATCCTCCCTGACGATCACGGACAACGGCTGCGGTATCGCCGACTTCCGTGCTCTCATCACGGTAGCCGAGTCGGGCTGGTCACAGGAAACGATGGACAGCGAACGTCCTTTTGGCATCGGCTTTTTCTCGGTTAGCTTCGCCGCCGAGAGCGTCCTTGTCGAAAGCAAAGGCAAGCAGATCGTGTTCTCCTCGGAGGATCTGATTGCCAAGCGCCAAATCGCAGTCGAGCCGTCCAGTTTCATCGGCGGCACCCGCATCACGCTGCAGCACTGCAAGCTCGATGCAGTGAAGGTGGGCCAAGCACTCGCCTCCTATGCCAAAGGCTTCGCCATTCCTGTCTTCTGGCAGGGAGACGAGATGCCGCGGCCGCACGCACACGCCAACCTGGTTGGAACGCAAACGTCTGTGGGGTTCGTCCACGTGCCTGGAATTCATAACGATTCCAAGCCCGAGTTCGAGTCCATGGGCTATGTGTACTGCCAGGGCCTGCCGGTCAATGTCTCAGGCTTCACCTCGCACTACGGCGGAGAAATTCGCCCGATCGTGCATGTGGACCACCTGCGATACACGCCGCGCATGCCGGATCGCGACAGCCTCATTGACCCCCAACAGGCAGCCAAGGATTTCGACGTGGCCCTGAAGGAGATCTGGCGGGAGCATCTGGTGGCAAAGAAGGCTGAGATGTCCGCTGCGGACTTCGTAGAGACCTGCTGGTCAAATGCGAAGCGCGCGGGATGCCTCGACCTGATGGTGGACGTGCCTGTTTTGCCCACCAAGGTCCTTACCTACGTGGGTGAGACGCCGGTGCAGCGCCGCGACGGTGACAGTTTCCTGTATCACAACCGTGAGCAGGTAACTCAAGCCCAAGTGGTATCGGGAGCAGTAATGCTCTTCCGGGATTTCGACGAGGAAGACCAGGGCGATGACTTCACCCGCCTCATGTGGGCGGAGAAAGCCCAGGTTCTCTTCGTTTCGCACGAGCTGCCGTCGCAACACTGGGCGGTGCAGCACTTGCGAGATCTCGCAGAGGAAGAGGTCAAGGTTAGCGGCCGCGTCGTGGCCAAAGACGAGTTCAGCGGTGGCTGGGTCGATGGCGACGTGAAGTTGATGGAGAACCTGGCGGTTACGATCGCCGGCGTGACTCATCTTCTGACCGAGGCCGTGGCTGTCGGGTCCGGCGATTGGGGAAGCTCCCGCACGTTCCTGGTGCCCAAGGGCATCACTCGTGCCGGGTACGTCCTGCGCCAGGCATCAACCTATACCGACTCCAACGATACGTACTGCGAAACCGACTACGAGATCGACGCTGATCGCTTTGACGACCTGGTTGCGATCCTGTCCGGTGAGCCTGCTGTGGAGACCCTTGAAAAGTGCCTCTACAACGCTGGCGTCCGTCACAAGACCAACCTCCGCAATAACAGCTTCCGCGTGCAGTTCGACGCAGACGGCACCATGACGATCACGGCTGAATAAGCCCGGTTGTCTTCGGTCTTTCCCTTTGGGAGAGACCTTTCTTGAGCAGTCCTGAACGGACAGGCTACTCAAGAAAGTCTGGTTTTCTCCCGTTTGGGAAAACGCTTGCGCGCTGTGCGATATCAGCCGCTTCAATCCAGCTTCGGCTGGGTATCTCAATCGCCCCGGGGGCCGCCTCCGGCGGTGTTCTCCGCGGGCACATCCTGTGGAGGCCACCATGGCGTTTGAAATCATCGTCACCGACCCCGCTGTTCAGTCCGCCATCATCCAGGCAGTTGGAGGAATCCTGTCAGCCGCTATTGCCGCGATCGCTGCTGCTCTCATTGGGCACCAGATCGCCGGCCGCAAGCGTCTGCAGGCCGCACTCCAGACTGCTGTTTCCGATATCCAGTTCCTCCTCGCCGTGGAGACCGCTCACTGCGATCTCCACAAGGAAGTTAGCGAGGAGTCCTTCAAGCAGCGCATCCGCCAGGTTGCCCGCGAACAAGGACACGAATGGTCCGGGAAGTTCACGCCTGGTCGGGCGCGAACGATGTCGATTCTGAATGGCGACTAAGCGAGGAGCCGCATCATGGGCTACGAAAAGTTCTGCGCAACCTACAACTCGCTCCGCGAGAAGCACCGGAACGACCCGGGCGCCCTCGAGATCATTGAGCGCTTTGGTCGTGAAGTGGCATGGATGCGCGTCCTGGACATTCTCTCGGCGTGCTTCATGGCCGACCTTGCAATCGCAAAGGCAAAACAAGCCGCCTGACCAGGCTGCTGAAACCTTCGCACCTTCCCCTCCGCCCATGGCGAAGGGGCTTTCTACAGGGCTCCTCCAAGAACCTTGCAGAAAGCAGCACCACCGGGAGGAGCTGTCCGCTAGCGGATCTGCTCGCTTTATGAACGCCAGCGTCGAAGTCTCCAGTGCTTCATCAAGGAAACGGAAACGCTAAGGAACGA
>CALEZT010000284.1 GCA_937927975.1 uncultured Phycisphaerales bacterium | reverse complement strand
TCGGCCGTTTGAAGGAACTCGCAAAACCCTGCGGATCACTCTTGGAACGTGCATTTGCAAGTGTCACATTCGAGGCGTGCCCGTCGCCGCAGGAGTGGATCGGGGCCTTGAAGGGGACCTTGCGAAGGGTGCAGACCGGCCCGGAAGGCGACCGTCAGGGTGACGGCAAAAGGTGGTTCGTTGGGGTCCTGTGTGCCGAGTGCGGATCGGCCTTCTCCATCACCAAGGCCAGGCACGATGAGTTGCTGCAGAAGGGCAAACCCATTCTGTGCAGGCGTTGCCTGAGCAGTCAGCTCACTGAATCATCCGTCGCACAAGCACAACACCGTCTCGACTTCCCCGAGGTGTCGTGTGAGCACTGCCAGGAGAAATTCTCCCTACCGCGGAAAAGACTCGACGCCCTGCGGCATCGAGGCAGACCCATCTTGTGTCCTAAATGCCTGGCCTCTCAGCTGGAACAATGGCGGGCCGAACAGGCTGAGTACGACATCTCCCATCCGCAGATCGCCTGTGCCATATGCGAAGGGCGTTTCCGCATCCGGAAAGACACACTCGATCAACTCACTGCAAAGGGCAGGGCCGCTTTGTGTCCGGCCTGCTTGAGTGAAGCACGCGAAAAGAGGCTTGCCGCGAAGAGCAAACCGCTCACGAAGAAGACTATTCGTAACCAGAAATCGTAGCATTGTTAAGGAGGATCATCATGGGCATTCTGCCGGCACTTGTTTTGACGGGTTTGCACCTGTCTTGTGTGGCCATCGATATGGCGCTGCTGGTTCTATTCTTCCGGATCGTCGGTCAATGGCGACGCATCGGATGGGTCGAGACCATCAATCTTGCGGCGAAGGACATCGTAGACCGCCTGACTGTCGCCATCAGCCTGCGATGGCAGGCCCTCACGTCTATTCGGGTATCTCAGAGAGGGGCGTTGGCCCTGAGCGTAGTCGCTCTGTGCCTGGCCCGGCTTGGACTGCAGGAGATTGCGGGGCTGCTGACATGAACAACATGGCGCCAAAGGATGTTGTCCAAGGCATCGTGGTGGATGCCGAGTCCGAATACCAGATCCGGGCACACATGGTGTTGCTCGGACATGATGGACTCGGCGTGACGGAGCTTCGTGCCGTTGTTGATGGACGCCACTGGGTTGCGTACGCCGCCAGCGTGGCCGCCGTTCTTGAACTCTGCCGGCAGATGGAGGGCAGAGCCAGCGCAGTCTACGTGGGAGTCCAAGCACGTCTTGTGGATCGGCTTGACCAGGCACCAAATTGCTGGGTCCCTGCCCGTGGCGGTCCGGACGGCAATTGCGCGAGGGATAGCCATATCGAATACATCACGACCGTGTTCTTGGACATCGACGTGTCTTCACCACAGCGGCAGCAAGGTCACCCGGCATCCGAAGAGGAGCTCAAGGAGACCCTTCGTGTTGCGCAATGGTTGACCCGTCAGGAGGGGCTGGCCCTGAGCTCCGCAATCTGCTGCAGTGGAAACGGGCACTACGTCCTGGCCCCAATAGTTCCAATATCTGTGAGCGACGAAGAGGTCGCTCCGAAGTTCAGAAGCTTCTGCCAGCGGCTGGCAGACAGTGCCGCAAGTCGATTCCCCGGAGTTCGGATCGACCCAGTCTACAGCTTGAGCCACATCATGCGGGTGATGGGTACGTTGAACCGCAAGGGGGAGCCGCTGCCGGATCGGCCACACCGCCGGGCCTGTTTTGTGACGGAGCCACCTCTCGGAAGATCATTCGCTTTACACCAGATGCTCGTCAATACCGAAGTCCAAGAGGCCGCTCGAACCGCGCGGCCGGTCCCGTTGGGCCTGAAATGCAATCTGGCCAAGATTGAAGAGTGCGAGTTCATCCAGTGGTGCCGCCGGTATCCACTGGATCTGAGCGAGCCGGCGTGGTTCGCCTTGATCAGCAATCTTGCCCACCTCGAAGGTGGGATTGAGCTGATCCACGCGATCTCGGCATTGGATGGCGGGCGATATGATTACGCGGATACCCAACGGGTGATCGAACGCATATTGCGGGAGGGATACAAGCCGAACAGTTGCAGAACGATCATGAGCCCGGCGATGGCGACGTCGGGCCGAGGAGTCTTCCGGTGTTCCCGCATCGGGAGCTGTCCGGCCAGGGCGCCGATGTACATGGCCGCAGACCCTATTACTCATCTCATTCAGGAGGATACTTCAATGCAGCAGACAACCAACAACAAGCCCATCAAGGTGTTCCGTTACGGATGTGTTAAAGCCGCCATATGGCTCAATCACACCGTCATCGACAGGGCCGTGGTGCCCATTTACTCCATTCAGCTTACAAAGATCTACCAGCAGGACGGGGAGTGGAAGAGCACGACATCACTGAGTCCTGAAGATCTGCCCAAGGCCGCTCTTGTGCTCACGGAGGCGTACAGATTCCTGCGATTGCAGTCTGAGGAGCCGAATGAATCGACGAAGCGACAGGAAGTCCCGAATGGCAATGGATCACTCTGCGACAACCAGGACCGTCCCAGTATTAACGACAACCAACAACCAGCATAAGGGCAAAGACGCGAATGGAGAGTGTGCTATGGAAGTCTATGATTGTTCTTTGACGTGCGGCATCACACGAACAAAGGAGTTCGAGAAGAAAGGACTGGCACAGTACGCCGTCAACGTGGGAATACGGTGCGGTCATCAGTGCACATACTGCAGTACGCCGGCTCTTGTGCGAATGCACAGGGCATTCAAGTGTATCGGTAAGAGTGCCTTTTCCCAGGGTTACGCTATCGTAGACCCGGCTGTCGTTGATCGGGTGAAGCACGATGCAAAAGGCATACGCAAGCGGGGGGTGATTCAACTGTGCACTATCACGGATGCATGGGCTCCTGAAGCCCAGGCGCTCGGTCTGGGTCGTCGCTGTCTCGCGGCCACCCTCTCAGAACCTGGCTGGACCGTTCGGACTCTAACGAAGAATGCGGCGGTCGCAAACGACTTCGACCTGATCGAACGATATAGAGACCGGGTCTTGGTCGGATTGAGTATCACCGGAACGCCGGACCAGGAAGAGATACTGAAGGCGATTGAGCCCTATGCGTCCCCGATCCAGGACCGGAGGGCTGCACTTCGCGAGGCACGTGCCCGGGGCCTGCGGACTTACGGCATGTTCTGCCCGATCCTCCCGGGAATAGCCGACAGCTCAGAGCAGATCGATGAACTCGTCCGCTTGGCATGTGAATGCGGCGCCGAGGAGATCTTCGCAGAAGCCGTGAATCCCAGGGGACGCGGACTGATCCTCACGCAGAATGCCCTGGCCGAGCATGGTTATCACCAACAGGCCCAGGCTATCGGCGCGATACGAAACAGGGTCCCCTGGTCCCGATACGCAGTCGATCTGATCCGGCATCTCCAGTGCAGCGTGCGGAAATTCCACGATATCAACAAGCTGCGGTTCCTGCTGTATCCCAACGGCCTCACGTCCGAGGATCTGGCGAAGGTCAGAGAAGATGATGCCGGCGTAGTGTGGCTGGGCAAGAATACAACCGAAGTTAGGAGACAGACAACATGAACGTGCTCATTTCTACAGTAGGGGTGTCGATGTATGCGGTATGTGGCATACCCATTTTTGTGATCCTCTTCATGATGATCCTCATGGCTCTGGGGCGGGCCTCCATGTTTGGCAAGAACACCAATGTCGTAGTGGCGCTATGCACCACATTCTTGTGCATGGTCAGCCTATACTGGCTGTTTGTTCCATCGGCGGCCAATGAGACCGGTCTGAGCGAGGACGCGAAGGCGTGGCTGAGCCTTTGGCTCTTTCCATACGCGGTGCTGGCTCTCGTCGTGCTTCTGATGTCTGTCGTTATCGTATTGAAGAGAATGTTCTCACCCGTGCACCGCAGCGACGTGGGGACTGCCAACGGAGGAGATGCGTCGGTCGCCAAGACACGACTCTACAAGGGGCCTCAAGATGGACCGCCAGTTCGTTGAACTGAGGAATGGGCGACGAGAACATCCCTCAGCGGACGCGGTGCGATCCCGGGATTGTTCGGTCGGGTAAGGAATAGTCGACGAAGAGAAAGGGGTGTTGCGATGGGAACGTGCGTTGGTTCTGTGTCACACGGATGTCTGGCGGCGGTCTTGGTCGTCATGTTCATCATTCTGCTTGTGGTCGTTCACACGACCATCAGAAAGAGATTCAGTTTCGGCGATGCCGCCGATTGGGTCGTCGCGTTCTGCGTGGCCTTGCTTTCGATCATCGGGCTAGTCAGGTTCTTGGGATCCTCCGGGGCGGTGATTGCCCCCGCAGGAGAACCGAAAGGGGCAGGCGGTGTACTCGATGTCGTTCTGCTGCCGTATGCGGCTCTGGCAGGGACGATCCTTCTGATGCTATTCCTACTTGCCGTTGGCAGGGTGCTCCATGGCAGGGAACCGTGGCGTCTTCTGGAGCCAGCGAAAAACTGTAGGACCAGCACCGAACGGGGCGTGCGGGAAGGCGACCACCGCCGGAGAGAAACGAAGTCGTACGATTCCGGCGGGGAGAAGCATGTCATGGTCTGGAAGAACGGGGAGATGATGAAGAAGGGAGATGGATGATGAGCTTTGGACGGGATCGAAAAAAGCAGGCTTGCAGGGAATTGGCTCGCACGAAGGAGAAAGACAACTACTTGTGGGTGCAACTGGTTGCGTGCCAGCCAGAGGGTGAGTACGTATACGGCAACTTCATCCAACTCGGCGACGAGAGAGCGTGTGGCGAGTGGTCCGAGCAATTCAGTGGCCGGGGAGTATTTCACTCTATTTGTGCGTATGCTGCACCGCACCGTCGAGCGCGGTACGTGGCCCCTCTCTACTTCCACGTTCGCTCCCGACACGGGGTAGATGCAGCCAGGAAGGGAATCCTCAGACTCCGCGAGAAAGTACTGAGTATGATGGATTGCCACCCGGACTGTCTGCATCTCTACTTCGATGGCAAGAATGGATTCGATCTGGTCGTACCCTTCCGAGTCTTCGACGCCTTCTACTCGCCACGGATCTTCCCCCTCTATACCGAACTGGCGATGTGCATGACCGATCGAAAAGAGTACACCATCGACCGCACGATCTACTCCGAAGACCATCTCTGGCCACTGCCGAATTCTCGCCCGGGCAAAGCTGGACTTCACAAAGTGCGTTTTACCTCAGAGGAACTGTTGGATCTGTCTCCCGCGGATATCCTGGCCATGGCCGCGTCGCCTCGTACCGGGGACTTCGACGGTCATCTAGGTCCTGACAAACGCGCACGGCGCTGGTACCGGCGTGAAATCGAATGGTTTACGCAGAAGTATCGGTTCTGTCCACAATGCAATTACGTGACCACCCAGGCACGTCCTGAAATGGCCCCCTGTGTTCAAGCGCTGACATCGACTGTACTCCCTGACGGTACAAGGCACGCAACCTACGTGAAACTGGCCTGCTACTTTGCCTATCTCAACATGCACTACCTGGACATCGTTGTTCGGCTCATGTCTATTGACAGCGGCAATCCGATTCGTGATCCGAAGGACATCGACGAAGCGGCCGCGTTTGGCTGCCGCCATCCTTCTCCGCTACAGTGTGACTCGGTATTGCGGCGTTTCTGCGCAAAGGGTGGCTGCGCCCTGGCTGAACCACAGCAGTGTCCGACAGGTTGAGGGCATTTCTGGATCGTTGCCGGTGGGAGGGAATCCTGGGCGGATCAGACAACCATTCTCGTAGGACAAGACCGTTATGGAGAAGGGGCACCTGAGCGAATCAGCGGGGGCATGGCCCGCAAGGACGAAGTCACATGGACGGTCGAAGAAAGAACAGTCCACAGGCTGACGAGTATCAAGCGTCGCCTGAGCAACCGGAACGGTTGGGCGGTCTGGCAGCGCCGGCGGTGTTGCCCGACGGCAATGGTGGTTTCGTTCCCTGTCCGGAGTTGCTGACCGAGGAGGAGCTCATCCGTTTTCTGCGGGTTTCGGAGGTCAGTCAGGCGAAAGACGCCCATAACGTCGTCGAGAATCTCAAACGCATGCACGGGCTGCCCCGGATCCACATATGCGGAAAGCCCCTTTATCCACTTGAGGCGATCAGGAAGTGGATCCGCGAGAGAACCACCAGGGGCAAATAATCCTCTTGCGCCCACCCTCACTCTGCGCTATAATGCGGCTCGGGTTAATCCGAGCCGAGCCAGCATCCGAAAGGAGGTGAACCATGAAACAGCTGGTAAAGCTCTGGAAGAGACCGTCCTTGGACGGTGAGAAGTTCAAATACTATCTGCTCTATACGGATGAGCAGGGTAACCGAAAGCAGAAGTCACTCGGTCATTCAGATCGTCGCAAGGCCGAGCGGCAGCGAGCCCAGTTGGAACACGAGTTTAGAGCGGGTGTTGTTGCGCCCGATTCCATGAGGCTTCGCGAATTTATGGAGCGCAGTTTGGCGACTACCGGCAACCAAATCAGGCTGAGCACGCAGATCGAGTATCGATCGGCCATGGAGGATTTCATCGACGTGGTCGGCGATCTTGATTTCTGCAAGGTCCGACAGCAGGATGGTGAACTCTTTCGCCAGACCAGGTTGGACAGAGGCGACAGCCCTGCGACGGTGGCGAAGAAACTGCGTGGGTTGAAGCGGATGTTTCAGTTGGCTGTGGAACGAGAGCATCTCGACCGCAATCCGCTGAGGTACGTCAAGGTTCCGAAATCACCGGGCAAGAGGATTCGCATCTACTCGGAGGACGAATGCGATCGGATTCTCAGGGCCGCCTCCCAGGTTCAAAAGGACTAGCTCATGGAGTGGGACATTGTGATCACCCTGGCCCTGACCAACGCCATGAGAAAGAGCGAACTGCTGAATCTGACGTGCGCGTACGTGGACTTTGCGTCACGAGTCATTGAGGTCTCCTCGAAGGAAGACACGGCGGACACGTGGGAGTGGCGGATCAAGGATACGGACCGCC
>CALEZT010000283.1 GCA_937927975.1 uncultured Phycisphaerales bacterium | reverse complement strand
ATGCTGCTGTTCCTGTACAAGGTGACCGGGATTCCGTACACGGAGAAGCGGGCCCTGGAGAGCCGCGGCGAAGACTATCGCCGATACCAGCAGACGACGAGTCCCTTCATTCCCTGGTTTCCGAAAGGGGAGAACCCATGAACGGTCTGATTGACATGATGGAGCGGCGTGCAATCCCCGATTTCGCGATTCGGGCCGGCATCCGGGCCCTGGACCGACGACGCTTGCGGGCGGAACGCAGAGACAGCCCCGCGGAGCAGTTGCAGACGAAGATGGACCTGGTTCGACAGTTGCGGGAAAGCCCGGTCGCGGTCGCCACCGATAAGGCCAACGAACAGCACTACGAGATGCCTCCCGAGTTTCTCCAGCAGGCCCTGGGACCGCGTCTGAAGTACAGTTGCTGCTACTGGTCCCCAGGCGTGACCTCCCTGGCCGACGCGGAAGAGGCGGCGCTGCTCCAGGTCTGCGAACGTGCCGGGATCGAAGACGGCATGGAGATCCTCGACCTGGGTTGCGGCTGGGGCTCCTTCAGCTTGTGGGCGGCCGAGCAGCATCCCAAGTGCCGCATCCTGGGCGTGTCGAATTCCGCGCCGCAGCGGCAGTTCATTCTGAACAGAGCCAAAGACAGAGGTCTGGCCAACGTCGAGGTCGTCACGGCCGACGCCAACGTCTTCGACACGGACCGCCGTTTCGACCGTGTCGTGTCCATCGAGATGTTCGAGCACATGCGCAACTACAGGACGCTGCTCGGCCGCATCGCCCGGTGGCTCAGAACCGACGGCAAGCTCTTCGTGCACATCTTCACGCATCGGGAGTACGCCTACTTCTTCGAAACCAAGGGCGAGGACGACTGGATGGGCAAGTACTTCTTCACCGGCGGCATCATGCCCTCGGACGACCTTCTGCTCTACTTCCAGGACGATCTGGCCTTACGCGACCACTGGCGTCTTGGCGGGACCCACTACGAGAAGACCGCGGAGGCATGGCTTCGGAATATGGATACACGTCGAGACGAGATCCTCCCGATCCTCGCCGGGGTCTATGGCCCGCAGGAAGCGGGACGCTGGTTCCAGCGATGGCGGATCTTCTTCATGGCCTGCGCAGAGCTTTGGGGCTTCCGAGGCGGCAAGGAATGGTACGTCAGCCACTATTTGTTCGAAAAACGGTGACCTTCAGGAGAGCTCCGTCGCTCGCGGCTCAAATGAGGGGAGCATCCGTGCGATGAGCATCAGGATCGCCAGACCCACGGCCCATGCAACGCACAGCACAGCGACATGGAAGGCAAAGGGCTCGGCGATCTGGATCGCTCCGAACCGCCGGCCGGCCAAGTAGGCAGTTGGACCGAAGATCCCTCCGAAGAGGGCCGCGACGACAAGGTGTTGCTGGAGCCAACGCAGGGGCACATCGACAATCAACCCGAAATTCGCCCAGAGCGCCAGCAGCCAAATTGACGCAACCGGGGAGGGCATCACCCAACGAACGGGTTCGTACACCCCGCAGAAGATCAGCAGCGAATCGAAGCAGAAACCGAAGAGAATCGATGCGAACGCCAATACGAGAATCCGGCGGGTGGGCCGATTGCCTCTCGTGACCACGTGCAGCACCACCAACCCGGCAACAACCAAAAGGCCGAGCCAATGCCGGTTCTGAGCTGCACCGACAATGCATGCGAACCATCCGACCGTTTGGCCGGCAACATATACGAGCGTTTTGAAACTGTTCTGACCTCCTCTTCCGCTGTCGATGCGTGGGCTACCGAGTTGCAGGCGCTGCCGGGCGATACAGGGGCTTGGCCAACACCATTTGCACGTCGCCGATGTAGTGCTCTTGGAACGCTCCTTCGCAATAGCTCAGGTAGAATTTCCACATCCGAATAAATGCGTCATCGAAGCCTTGGGCCCGGACCTCGTCGAGCCTCGCATGGAATGCCTTGCGCCACCGCCGCAAGGTCTCGGCGTAGTGGGGCGAGATGTCCTCCAGGTGCACCGCCCGCAGATCGGTGCGCCGGGTCGCCGCCCGGCACAATGCCGTCACGGAGACCAGGCAACTGCCTGGGAAGATGTAGCGCTTGATAAAATCCACCGTGCGGACATGCTGAGCGTACTGCTGGTCCACGATCGTGATGGCCTGTAGACCCATGAGCCCCTGGGGCTTGAGGAGTCGGCTGCAACACTCGAGAAACCGGCCAAGAAACTGATGCCCCACGGCCTCGATCATTTCGATGCTGACCAGCTTGTCGTAGACGCCGTCCAGGTCGCGGTAGTCCTGGAAGACGATTCGGACGCGGTCGGCAAGACCCGATTCCTCGACGCGCCTCGCGGCCCATTCGTACTGCTGCTGCGAGATGGTCGTGCCGGTGACGCGGCAACCGTATCGGCTGGCTGCGTGGATCGCGAAGCCGCCCCAGCCGCAACCGATTTCGACCACGTGGTCAGTCGGACTCAGATGGAGCTTGCGGCAGAGCCTGTCGTATTTC
Source organism: uncultured Phycisphaerales bacterium (assembly GCA_937927975.1). GTDB lineage: Bacteria > Planctomycetota > Phycisphaerae > Sedimentisphaerales > Anaerobacaceae > PLanc-01. Next base: position 31,152 of record CALEZT010000283.1, on the reverse strand, counting down.
TCGATCGAGGCCTCTGCCAGCGTGCTGGAAGGGCTCTCGAAGATGCCGCAGGAATAGGTCATGGTCTCATCGAGAAAGAGCTCGTAGAAGGCGTTCCCCAGATCGTAGTGGGCGTGGATGTTGGCCCGGCTTCCCTCGCGGGTGTTTCGCCGCAACCAGTGGAATAGATGCAGAGCCGCCGCGGACAGACGGGCGAGGCCGCCTTCCATTCCGAACATTACGGATGCATTGCGCACCAGGATGCGGATGAGCCCGGCCAGATCGTCGCAGCTCCAGTCGCCAACCATATAGGATTCGGCCGCGCCGACGCTGCCCCCAAGCGCCAGCGCGCCGTAGAAACGCGAGTCGTGCACCGTCACAGTGACCTCAGGTCCACCCCCTCCATCATGAACGCCATAGGACCGTGTCCCAGCACCTTCGACGATGGTTATTCCTCCCCAGGTCAGACCTTCGAGGCGTCGCAGAACCGCGTTCCGCATCCAGCGGTCTGTCGCTCCCAACCGAACTGGCGGCCGGAGACGTTCTGCGACAGGAGCGATCTTCTCATTCATGAGTTGCCTCCTCTGGAGTTTGTCGCTTCTTCGGGTGAACGTAGAACGGCGTGCCCTTGTGCCACAACCGCAACGCCTGCCAGTGGATCTTGGCCACGACCTGGACGGTCATCAATGGGTACCGCATCAACACTCGGATCAGGCCTCCGGCGTTGATGGGCTGCCGTCGCAGGCTCAGAGTTGCATCGAAGAGCTTGCCGCCCTCGGCCCAGTCCTCCATATGGATCTGGATGCGATCGCCCGGTTCGAGGAAACGCCAGTCATAACCAACATTCATGTCGATAAAAGGGGAGACGTGAAAGGTCTTTGGGAATCGATAGCGTTTCCATGGACGCTTGTGCTCGTTCATCGTCTCGGCCAGGACGTAGCAGTGCCGTTCATGCCAGGGCGTGTTGGTGATCTCCGCGACGATGGTCTCCACCCTCTGGCCGTCCGAATCATAGCAGTAGAAGAAGCTGACCGGATTGAAGCAGTGACCGAAGTAACGAAGGTGCGTCAGCAGGCGGATTGGACCGCTCGGACGAGTCCCTGTTCGCTCCGCGACCAGAAGACGAACCGCCTCGTCAATAGAGATCGTCGGATCGCCCAGATGGTCCTTCCGTCGTAGACAGGCCAGATTGAAACGCCTCGTAGACCAGAGCCAGTGACCGCGGAACACCTCGTCCAGCTCGGCGAGGTCCAGATACATCATGAAGAGCCGGTACGCGAATTCGTTGTGGACCGGGGCACAGCGGCGATGACGGACCGTCCCCTCATAGATCGCGCTATGCATCGTCGAGCCCTCTCCCGAAGTGCCGACAGACCGCCAGCGCACTGTTGACGCCGTCCTCGTGAAAGCCGTTGCCCCAGTACGCGCCGCAGAAATGCGTTCGGTTCACGCCGCTGATCCGGCCATGGCGACGCTGGGCATCCAGCGCCTTGGGCGTATAGACCGGGTGTGAGTACGCCATTCGGCGCAACACCTTCTGAGGATCGATGTCGCTGGACGGGTTCAGAGTGACACAGAATTCGCGGTCCACGTCGAGGCTTTGCAGGATGTTCATATCGTATGTCACGACGACGCCATCCTGGTCCTTGGCGGGAATCCGATAGTTCCAGCTCGCCCAGACTTTGCGGCGCCTGGGCAGGATCGCGGAATCCGTGTGCAGGACGACATCGTTCTCCTGGTAAGAAATGGCGCCGAGGATCTCCCGTTCGTCCTCGCTGGCGTCCGCCAGAAGGCCAAGAGCCTGATCGCTGTGGGTGGCGACAATCACGTGGTCGAAGCGTTCGGCCCCAACGCCAGGCGATTCAACCTCAACCCCGTCGAGCAGCCTGCGAACGGACCGCACAGGACAATTCAAACGAATGCGATCTCGAAATGGAGCCGTCAGGGCCTTGGCGTACTGACGTGATCCTCCCTGGATGACCAGCCACTGCGGCTGATCGCGGACGTTCAGGAAGCCGTGATTGGCGAAGAACCGAGCGAACATGCATGCAGGCATGTCCTCGAACCGATGCGGCTCGGCCGACCAGATCGCCGCGCCCATGGGGACAATGAAGGACTCTCGGAACATCCGGGAGTATCCCGTCTGTCGCAGGTGCTCGCCGAGCGTGACCGTTTCCGGCAATCGGGCCGTGTCCTGCAGATGCCGCCGGAACGCGAAGATCTCCCAGACCATTCGCAAGAAGCCGGGGCGAAGGAGATTCCGTCGCTGCGCAAAAAGCCGATCCAGGGAACTGGGGCAATACTCCAACTGGGTGCGTTCGGACCGTACACTGAAGCTCATGTTGCTGTTCTGCCAGCGTACGCGCAGCTTGTTCAAGAGGCGGACGAAGTTGGGGTAGGTGCGTTCGTTGAAAACGATGAAACCCGTATCAACAGGACAGGTTCTGCCCTCCACTGGCACATCCAGGGTATGGGTGTGCCCGCCAACGTAGTCGCCGGCTTCGAACACGGTGATGTCATGTACGCCGTGCAGCAGGTACGCGGCTGTCATGCCCGAGATGCCCGTTCCGACGATGGCGATACGCATGCGAAGCTCTCCCCAAGGCCTGTCAAGCCGGCGTCGATGCCAGATCGGCAATCCGATTGCTCTCCCGTTTGCTGCGTGGCACGAGCGTCAGATCATGAACGATGCCCAACCACGAGAGAAAGACCAGCACATAGTAGGTCAGGTCGATCTCCCACCAATAGAAGCCTTGACGAGCGGAGATCGGATAGTAATGGTGGTTGTTGTGCCAGCCTTCGCCGAATGTGATCAGCGCCAGAATCCAGTTGTTTCGGCTATGATCGGGAGTATTGTACCGCCGCCGGCCGACCAGGTGGTCCAGGGAGTTGATCGTAGCCGTGGCATGGAATAGGACGACGGTCGAAATGCAGAACCCCCAGACCGCCATCTGCACACCGGACGTGCCGGCCGAGGGAACATACGCGTGCAGGATCGCACCGGCCACGAGGAGTAATGCCAGCAGGGCCAGAGGCGGGATGATGCTGTAGCGGTTCAGCCACACCAATTCGGGATACTTCATCAGGTCTTTCGCCATCGCCTTGTTGGTGGCGAAGTACTTCGGCGTCAGAATCCAAAGCACATGGCTCCAGAGAAACCCCTTCTGCACCGGGGAATGGATATCCTCCGCCTGGTCTGCGTACCGGTGATGGTGACGGTGGTGGGCTGCCCACCAGATCGGTCCGTGCTGGGCACTTGCCGTGGCGACCACCGCACCGACGAATTGCCAGAATCGGGACATCTTATAGGTACGATGCGACAAATACCGGTGGTACACCCCTGTGATCGCCAGCATCCTCACCACATACAGTCCGACGGCGATTCCGACCGCCACCGGGCTCCATCCCACCCAGATGACCAAGAAACAGGCCGCATGAAGAGCCAGAAAGGGGACCACGCGGAGCCAGTCTACCCGGTTCGGGTCTTGCTGCGAGAGCTGGTCAATCCCCGCTTCGTCGTCGAACCAACGCAGAAAGGACATCAACAGATGTTGTTTTCGTAGACCCTGCCGGATACCCATCTCTGGACTCTCAAGCAACACAGTCGACCTTTCCACCGGATGCACAGCCGTAGACCGCAGGAGTCGGCGTCCCCAAGACAGGAGGATGCGCCGAGACCTCAGCCCACAGATTCCCCTTACTGTCAAAGGCCTTTCCCGGTTCGGCAAAAGAACGTCGGGGGTCCCGCCCGGGCTACAGCGCCCGCTCCAACCCCGCCAAGGGGCAGGCTTTGCACCAATCGCTGCCGGCTCAAGGACCCTTCAGTTGCAGTCTGGTCACCTCTTGAAAGCGTTCAACCACGCAATAGCTTTCCACGCAAAGGTCCAGCACCGCGCTGGTGGAAGACCAGACAAAATCCTCCAGATGAGGATGCTTCTCCAAGTAGATTCGAATCAGTCGGCTGTTCCTTGCCTTGCGCACCTCTCGCACGCTACCCACGGCTGTGGCGGCCATGGCTCGTCGGAAGTCGCTCATGCGATTGGATCGGTTATCGACCAGAAGAGCGACCCGCCCGTTGGCGGTGAGATTCGCGTATTTCCTCGTGGGCCGAGGCGTGACGAAGACGATGTGAGAAAGGTCATCGGTGGCAGCAAATGCCACGAGACTGGCATACGGCTGCTGCCCGCCGCAGGTGCTCAGGACGCCAAGCTGCTGGCCGCTCAAAAATATCACAAGTTTGTGCGTGAGGTCGGGTCTCTTATTCATCTCGTTGGCCCCTGCGAGCCCGGGCTCTCGGACTTCTAACCAACATTCAAGACCTGCTTCGCATCGGGCACCGTGTCCTCAGGCTTGACCTTGTAGGAGACCTGCACGATCTTGCCCTTCTCATCAATCAGAAACGAGGATCGGATGATACCTTCATAGGTCTTGCCGTACATGGACTTCTTGCCCCAGGCTCCGTAGGCTTGGGCCACTTTGTGATCGGGATCGGAGAGCAGGGGGAAACCCAGGTGGTACTTGCCGTCAAACTTCTTCTGACCGGCGGGTGCATCCGGACTGATCCCAACAGCCGCCACGTTGTGTTCCGCCAGCTCCGTGGCAGCATCGCGGACGCTACAGGCTTGCTTGGTGCAGCCCGGCGTATCCGCCTTTGGGTAGAAGTAGAGCAGCAGTTTGCGGCCCTTGAAGTCCGCCAAGGATACCGTCTTGCCGTCCTGGTCCTCCAGCGAGAAACTCGGCGCCTTGTCTCCGACCTTCAGTTCCGCCATATTCTATCCCCTTTTCTGTCCAAGAGTTATCGACACAAGGACCATCATAGAAACAATACTTGACGCCTGCTTGGCCAATTTCAGGAGTCCACTCATGTACTATCGCGCACGCCGGAGTGTTCTGCTAGGTTGCCAAGCCTTTTCAGCAGCCCGGCGAAGATCAAACGATGGATCGGACAGAGCAGATACCAGTAGACCAGCCCGAGGACACCCCGCGGAGCGTAGAAAACGACTTGGACCAGCCGAGTAACATGCTCATCCACGGGTCTGGCCTCAAACTGAAGCCAACCGGCCCCTGGGAGCTTCATCTCGGCCTGGAGACGGAGCAATCGGCCTGGCTCTACCCTCTGGACCCGGAAGGAATCGACGGCGTCTCCATCTTGCAGGGACCCGTCCGCGGTGCGTCCGCGACGCATGCCGACCCCGCCCAGGAGTGAATCCAGGATCGCACGCAACCGCCAGGCCCACTGCATGTACAGCCAGCCTCGCTTGCCGCCAAGACTCGAAAACGCCCCGTAAACCGTCTTGGGTGCGGCCCGCGCCGTTTGCTGCCAGACTTCGATGATCATGCCCCTATCAATCAGCACCCTCCGAGAGACACCGCGAGAAATGGGTTGCTCTACGACGGCCTCCACCGCTTCCTCGAAGCTCTGTGGCTGCAATTCCTCCAGGGCCCGACCTACGGCTTCATCATACCCCATCGGGCGGATTCCCGGAAACAGCCGGGCGGCATCATCGTTTTTGACGATAACCTCGCTTCGAAGGCCCTCGATCAGGGGGCGGGCATACGCTGCCGGCACCGGCGTAGTCCAATGCACCCAATGCGACGACAGCCTTGGCGTCAGGACGGGAACAGGCAGCAGAACTCGCCGAAGGCCACGAAGTCGTGCGTACCCTTTGATCATCTGGCCATAGGTCAGGACTTCGGCCCCGCCGATCTCGATGGTCCGGCTCTCCCCGATCGGCAAATCCAGCACCGCCACCAGATAGGAAAGAACATCGTCAATCCCGATCGGCTGGATCCGTCGAAAGACCCACCGTGGGCAGATCATAAGAGGAATCCGCGCGGTCAAGTAGCGGATCATCTCGAACGAGATGCTCCCCGCGCCGACGATCACCGCCGCCCGCAGTTCCGTGATGGGCACGCCACTGTTCCGCAACGCCTGCCCTGTCTCCTGGCGCGACCGTAGATGCTCCGACAGAGCCTCGCCGGGCTCACCGAGTCCGCCCAGGTAGATGATCCTCTGCAGACCAACGCTCCTCGCGACCCTGCCAAAGGAGCCCGCCAGTGCTACATCGCGATGGCCGAACTGACTGCCGACGGTCATGCTGTGGATCAGATAGTAGGCGCTGTGGACGCCAGACAAGGCATTCTTGAGCTTGGATGTTTCACAGGCGTCGCCCTCACGGATCTCCACCTGCCTGAACCACGGCTTGTGTCTCAACCGGTCGGCCTCTCGAACCAGCACGCGAATCGAGTGTCCTTCATCGAGCAGCCGCGCCACCAGGCGGCTACCCACATAGCCGGTTGCTCCCGTCACCAGTATTCGTTCCGGTTGCGGCATGCTCGGGACCCCAAGTTCACCCGAAAAGCGTGGAGAGGAAACGTTCGGCACGCGCGATGTGGGTCTTCAGTCGTCCCCGGTCCATGCGATCCACCTGGACGGCCATGACCCTCATCCGGGCGTTGGCAGCGAAGACGTGCTTGTGCTTGCTGACGAAGCGCCAGAACAAGCCGTCCCAGATGTCACACCAATCGCCCGGTCCTAAATCGCTCATCTTGCGAATGTAGTTCGAGGAGCTGATGTAGGGTTTCGTCGTGATCCGACCGCCGTCGGCATACTGACTCATGCCGTACACGTTGGGCACCATGACCCAGTCATAGGCGTCGATGAAGAGCTCCATGAACCATCGATAGACTTCCTCCGGGTGAATCTCGCAGAGGAGCATGAAGTTCCCCAGGACCATGAGCCGCTCGATGTGGTGGGTGTAGGCGTTTTGGAGGACTCTACGGATGACCGCATCGACAGGCTCGATGCCGGTGGAACCGTCATAGAATGCCCTCGGCAGTGGATTGCTCAGGTCCCAAAGGTTTCCTCGCCGTTGTTGTTCGCCGATGGTCACATACACGCCTCTCATGAATTCACGCCAACCGATCACCTGCCGCACGAAGCCTTCCAAACTCGCCAGTTCGACGTCATGACGCTGAAAGTGCTCGACGACACGGCTCACAACTTCAGCGGGGGTGAGCAGACCCGTGTTGAGCAAGGGAGAGAGCAGCGAATGAAAAAGGAACCCATGTTCCTTTGAAATCGCGTCCTCGTAAGGCCCGAAGGAGGCCAACCGGTGTTCGATGAAATCTGTGAGCCATGTCCGGGCGCTGTCGTGTGTTGTGGGGCAAGACCAACCCTCCGTTGTCCCGGGGTTTTGTCCGAAGTGCTTCTCCACGTATCGGACTGCATCTGTAATCTGTTCGGTCATCGGTACGCTCGGGAGCGAAGGAACACAGACAGTTCTCGGGAGACGTTGGCGGTTCTCCGCGTCGAAGCTCCATTTGCCTCCGACAGGCTTGCCTTCTTGAACGAGGATCCCAAGCCGGATTCGTTGCTGGCGGTAGAAGGTCGCCATGTGGTAGCGATGGGCCGACCCGAGCAGTTCTCCGGTCGCCTTTCTGTCCGTGAGAAACTGCGGAGTCTCCAGAACTGTCAGAGGGATTCCACCGACCGCTCGCGACTCCTCAATCTCACGCCAGAGGGAATGATCGATGGGGTCCAGGAGGCAAAGCCGCTCAACCCCGCGCTTCCTCACGCGGTCCCAAAGCGACGTGAACACCGCACCTTCGTGAACGTCGATGTAATCCACTCTCAAACCGCGTTCACGCAGCCTCTGCTCATACGCCTTCATGGACGCTCGATGCAGGACGAGTTTCTTCTTTTGATACCGGTGGTACAGGAAGAACTGCGGATGTTCGACCAGGTAGAACTCCGAGGCGATCGAAAGCAGCGGATTGTCCGCAAGAAGCTGGTTCGGCAGGATGATCGCCCCTATTCGCACGGTTGCTCGACCTCCAGTGCCAGGAGAGATATGTCGTCCTGCAGTGCCTCGCTGGCCGACCACGAGCGAACGCGGCCCAGGATCTCATCGAGACTCTCGTCCAAGGGCACGGTTGCTGTCGACCGGATCGCATCGCCAAGCCGATCGATGCCGAACTGCTCGCCCTTCTGGTTCAACACTTCCGTCACGCCATCCGAGTAGATGAACAATCGATCACCCAATCCCAGCCGGATTGACCGGTCCTCGTACTCCGGCTTGTCCACCACTCCGACGGGGAATCCAGCGGCCGGCAGCACAACAGGGTCACCCTCGCGAGGCACGTGGATCATCGGCGGATGGCCCGCACTGAAGTACCTGAACTCCCGGGTCTCGACGTTCAGAATCCCGTAGAGAATCGTGAAAAACTGTGAACTTTCCAGGTCCAGAGGGAATCGGCGATTCAATCGGTCCCCGACGGCCGCCGGAGAGAGGATCTCCTGCGACCCTTCTTGCCCGACCTCCGTACCAAGGAGAAACGCCCCTCGCGAACGCGGGGAAAGGAAATGGCTCAGTGTCACCGAGAGCAAGGCCGCGGGAACACCATGGCCCATGACGTCAAGGAGATAGCACCCCAAATGCGTTTCGTCCAGCCAGAAGGCGTTCAGGATGTCCCCGGCCAGCGTCGCACAGGCATCAAGCCGCCAGGCAATCCGGACTCCCTTGCCCCCGTGGAAGTCGTGCGGCAGAAGGGCCATCTGAACCCCCGCGGCAGAGTCGAGAGCCCGCCTCATCTCCTCGTTGGTCTTCTGCAGTTGGTCCTTGGCCAGACTCAGGGCCGCTTCCGCCTCCTTGCGGTTGGTGATATCCGACTGGACTCCAATGAAATGAGTGACCCGGCCGGAAGGATCTCTGACCGGCGTGATCGAGAGACGGTTCCAGAACGCGGCGCCGTCCTTCCGATGGTTCAGCAACTCGACGACACAGGGCCGCTTCTCTCTGATCGCGGCGCGGATTTCTTGCGCTGCCATGGGGTCCGTCTGGCCGCCTTGAAGAAATCGGCAGTTCTCACCCAGCACCTCACAGGCGGCATAGCCTGTCAGTTCCTCGAATCCCTTGTTCACGTAGATCAGCGGATTGTCTGGAAGTGCAGCGTCTGAAATGGTGATCCCCTCAGCAGTCGTGGACAAAGCGCGCTGCATCAGGTCCGAAGATACCCGCGCTGCGGCGGCCGATGCCCCGAGCCGTCTTTCAGACGTCTCTCTTGATTCCGCATCCTTTGGCATTGTTCTCTCGACAATGAACCTGAGACTGACAGCAAATCTTCGACGCTGAGCATACGGCTGTCAAGACGGTAGTGGTCCGAGTCATCCCCAGTTCTGATCGCGCATCGTCCTGTTGTCGATGCTGACGCATATGTGGCAAGCCACGCCCAGCGGGTGCTGACGATTGACGCCCGCGCGGGACAGAATTCGACACAGTATGACGTGACAGAAGCAGGAACCGTACGGAACGAAGACCACAGGGAAGGCATCGAAAGCGGGGATACCCTCATTTGGGCAGGCGCAACCCTACCCGCGGAAGATGGGCTAATGGGTGATGTAGGATTCGAACCTACGACCGGCTGATTAAGAGTCAGCAGCTCTACCAGCTGAGCTAATCACCCAGAACCACCGTCGGCGCAGGCCTCCGGGGCAACGCCGTCCTGGCGTTCAAAAAGGTTAGTCTACTGCGTCTCTGACCTCAATGCAAGGGATATTTTCTGCGTTTCGCGAGACTTTTTGCGGGAGCGCGGATGTCGCCGCTTATCGGACCCCTGCCTGACCTTCGCAGTTTTTCCCGTGTCTTACACAGGAGGCGTCCCTCGTTTGGCCCGCGGGCCTGGTTTTCTATATTTTAGGTGGCAGTCGGCACGGACATCCGGTCGTCAAGCCGTTTCACCTTATGATTCTTGGATTATCGGGACTACAGAATGGGACTGGAGGCATGACGTCGAGTCGCTCGGGGCCTGCCCCCGCAGCAAGAGGTTCTCAATTGGCTCGCCGCGTGAGCCGATTGAACAAGCGAATCGATTCCGACAGGATTTGGAAACGGATGTGATCATGCTCCAGAAGTGCGCGATTCTCGGAATGGCTCTGTTGTTCGTTGGCGGCCTGGCCACGGGGTGGGTCTACAACGAGAGACAGGCAGAGCAGGCGCAGGCGCCGACGCCGGGGATCAAGTACTCCCTGGGACCCGAGGAGTATCTCGACAAGTACGGCCGCTGGTACCAGCTCAGCCCGGAACAGCAGAACGAGCTCGTTCTGGAACTCGACAAGGACCGCCAGGACAAGACCGCGGAGCAACTGGTCAGCGAACAACAGGCCAGACTCCGCTCCGACCGGGAGAAACTGGCCGCCGGCCAGATGGATCCCGGCCCCCTCGCCAACGTGCTGTACGGCTCCGGCTGGGAGAACGAGGTCGAACAGTACAAGAAGCTCAAGGAGCAGATGGAGATCGCACAGATCATCTCGATCGTGTGCCTGTCCATCGGCGGCGTCCTGTTCGCTTTATGCGTCTTCATCTGGGTGTTGCGGTCCCTTGTGAGGCTCGGGCACAAGCTGTCCAGCCAGAGGGCGGAAAAAGAGCTGCCCAACGTCCAACTGACCGACATCAAACCGCACGAGCCCGAGGTAGCCCCTCCGGCGACGGAAGAAGTCCCCAAGCAGGGTCGGAGGCGACTGGCCCGCGCGGAACTGCCGGTCGATGCTTTCCCGATCGATCTGGGAGCGCCGGGATCGACGCACCACGAAGAATCCCTCTCCCCGCTCGTCGCGGCCCGCGCCAGACAGCACCGTGCGTCGGCCCTCGTCGAGACCGCCCCGGAGGACAGCGGCGTAGCCGTGCTGCTGGCCGACGAGCCTTCCCAGGAATCCGAATGGTCGCCCCAGTCGCAGTGGTCCGTCGATCCAAGCGTGGCCGCCTCGACCCAGGCGATCCCCCGAGAACCCCAGCCGACGGTGCGGACGCGAGTGCCGCTGGCGCCGCCGGCCAAGTCGGAGCCGACCGTGGTGGAAACCGCCTTGAAGGAACAGGCCGAGACCCTGCAAAAGCAGATTGCGGAATTTAAGGAAGTGGCCCAGAGCGTCCAACAGGCGACGCGGGACCGGTCCGAGCCGCTCGGCGACACGCTCAAGGAGCTGGCGCAGCAGGTTTCGGCCATTCGCGAATATGCGGCCTGCCAGCAGGACCGCGTCGAGAAGCTCCAGGACGGTTACGACTGGGGCATTGTCCGCACGTTCTGCCTGCGTGTGATCCGGTGCGTGGACAACATCGAGAGCCGGATCGAGAACCCGCCGAAGGACTGCGCGGATCTGATCTACTTGGAAGAGGTTCGCGACGAACTGTTGTTCGCGATGGAGTCCAGCGGAGTCGAGCAGTACCGGCTCGACATCAACAGCGAGTATCGAGGCCAGGAGAAACTGGCTGAGGCAATCCGGGAGAAACAACCTGCCGCCAAGCCTGAACAGGCCGGCAGAATCGCCCAGGTCCTGCGACCTGGGTATCGATACATGATCGATGACGAGAACTATAAGGTGGTGAGAACCGCGCAAGTGAAATTGTATGGTTGATGCCTCGTCATCGACCCGCGCGGTCCCAGCCTGCTTGGACACAGGAGAGACACATGGGTAACATCGTCGGCATAGACCTCGGGACCACATTTTCGTCCCTGGCGATGCTCAACACAATCGGCAAGCCGGAAATCGTTCCGAATGCGGACGGGGATCGGCTGACCCCGTCGGCAATCTTCTTCGATGAGGACGACGGCGGCATCATCCGCGTCGGCATCGAGGCCCTCAATTCCCGGCATCTCAACGCCGGACGCTCCGTTCGCTGGGTCAAGCGACACATGGGGGACCCCGACTTCAAGGTATCCATCGACGGACGGGATTGGACGCCCACGGAACTGTCGGCGCTCATCCTCAAGAAGCTCCAGCAGGACTGCTCCGCCCAGTCGGGAGAGATCCGCGACGCGGTGATCTCGGTGCCCGCGCACTTCGACGAGATCCGACGCAAGGCGACAATGGACGCCGGGACCGCGGCCGGGTTCAACGTGATCGGCATCGTGAACGAACCGGTCGCGGCGGCCCTGTGCTACGCCACCACGCGGGACGTCTCGGGCCGGGTCCTGGTCTACGACCTCGGCGGCGGCACCTTCGACGTGACCCTCATGGACGTCAACGGCCTGGACATGGAGATCCTCTGCTCTCAGGGAGACCACGCCCTCGGCGGTATCGATTTCGACAAGACGGTCCTCGAAGTCCTCGAGAAGATGTATCGCGACAAGTTCGGGGCCGAATTGATCGCTTCCGAAGAGGACCGGGCCAAGTACGAGGATGAGGCCGAGGACATCAAGAAGACGCTCTCTCGCCGGCCGTCGGCCAAGACCATGCTTTACGGCCCCAGCGGCAGCATGAGGGCGGAGGTCACCCGCGAGATGTTCGAACAGGGAATCACCCCGCTGGTGTCCCGCGCCGACATGCTCGTGGAGGTCGTCCTGGAAGAGGCGGGCCTTAAACCCTCCGACGTCACGACCGTCCTGCTGGTCGGCGGCAGCACGCGAGTGCCCCTGATCCGCACCCACCTCGAGAAGATCTTCGGCTTCCCGCCGGAGTGCTCGATCAACGTGGATGAGTGCGTCGCCCTCGGCGCAGCCCTGCACGCGGGCATCACGAAGCTCCGCATGGACCCCGACAACGTCGCCACCGGCATCCGCGAGGGTCTCAAGGACATCAGCCTGACCGACGTCTGCAACCACAGCTACGGCACGATCTGCGCCCCGCTCGACAAGGAAACCGGCCGGCGGGTCGTCCAGAACCGGATCATCCTGAAGAAGAACACACCCCTGCCGTGCGAGATTTCGCAGACGTTCTACACGGTTTCGCAGGGCCAGAAGCGCGTGGAAGTGACCATCACGCAGGGCGAGGACACCGATCCGGCGTACGTCAACCGGATCGCCACGCACAGCCTCGAACTGCCGCCGGACCGTCCTGCGGAACGCCCGATCCAGGTGACCTACAGCTACGACCTGAACCAGCGAATGCACTGTGCGTTCCGCGACATCGAGTCGGGGCGCCTCCTGGAGTTGGATTTCTCGTTGGACGACGGCGACACGGCCGGCGACGAGGCCGCCGAACAAGCCGCGAACCTCGAACCATTCAAGGTGCAATAGAAACCGGGATTCACAGGACTCGATCGATCGTATGTCCGCAGGATTGTCCAAACTGATAGTTCGGATCAGCGACTTCTGTCGGAGCGTTCTCCAGAGGATGCGACGCAGCGCCCCGCCGCAGTTGCCTGCCGCGGTCAACAGCCGTCTGGGCAAGACCTGGGATCAGGTCAGCAAGCTGGCGGGCAATCGCAGCCAGTCCGCCTTGCCGGAGGAGTTGCCCCGCCCCATCGATCTGGGCACGCTCAACTGCCGCGTAAGAATCGGGCGGCAAGCCGAGGGCGATTCGTTCCGCTCGGTGATCCTGATCGACCTGTGCGGGACGATCCAGGCCCCGACCGACGGACATGAAGTGAATCTGAACATCGGCATCCGAGACGTCACGGACGATGAAACCCAGTCCCTGCCCGTCCTGAACCGGCCGAAGAACGGCCCGCTGAATCCCGCCTCCCACTTCACCTTCCAATCCGACATGGGACGGCTGTGCCGCCAGACGACGGTGTTGGAGGACTGGACCGGCGTGGCGCAGATTTCGCCCGACTGGTTCGTTCTGCCCCGCACAGGCACCCGACGCATGCAGTACACCGCATCCGTCGTATCCCGCCAAACGGGCGAACCGCTCGCCTCCTGCGACTGCGTTGGAGTCTATGAGAACACCGAGACCGGATATCTCGACATCGAAGACAACATCCAACGGGCCAAGACGCTCGCAGTCGGACTGGCCTTCAGTGTAGGAGCAGCCAACGGGAAACTGCTGGATCCGGAAGTCAACGTCATCTACGCCTGGGTGAAGACCAATTTCGGTTCCACGGAGGCATCCGACGACGCCCGGCTTGAGCTGGAACGGGCACTACAGAAGACCGCCAGCTTCTTCCGTCGCGGCGGGACGCTAAACCTGCGACCGATCTGCGACGAGATCGTCGAGATCGCCCCGCTGATCGGGCGGATCGACATCCTCGATCTGTGTCTGCGGGTGGCTGCCGCCAAAGGGCAGGTGACCGCTGCGGAGTTGAAGATCCTCAAAGACCTCTCCGACTGGCTCCAGATCGAGCGAGCCAGACTCCGCACGATGGTCGAGAAGATCCTCCCGGTGGAGATGCACCAAGGCCACGACGCCGAAATGATCCTGGGCGTCACCGAGGGCATGAGCCAGGAGGAGGCGCGCGTCCAACTGAACCGCGAGTACGCCAAATGGAGCTCGCGCGTGATCAGCACCGACCCCTCGATCCGGCGTCAGGCCGATCAGATGCTCAAGCTCCTGGGCCAGGCCAGAACCCAGTACGTGGGCGTCAAGTCCCCCTGCTGACCGGCAATTCCATCCCTATTTCGTCGTGGAGATCGGGAAGAGCCTCTTCAACTCCTCCGCTGAGGGGCGTCGGCCATATTCGCACAGTTCGAAGGCCTCCGCGTACTTGATCTCCTTGGCCTTTTCCGCCCCATAGATCTCGATCAGTTTGGCGCGATACCGGTCCGCGACGGCCTTGTCCCGCCCTGCGATGCGGTCATCCACCTCTTTGCGACGCTTCTGGCGTGCCTGGGGCTCCTCGGGAACCGGGATCACCTTCTCGAAATCCCCTGTCGCCCAGAGCGATTCGATCTGCGATTGGAGTGTCCAAATCGCGTCCAGTTTCTTGTGAATTACGGCATCTGTGGCGACGACCACGTCCGGGGCGAAGGGATTGGGCTTCTGAAATCCGTCCGAAAGGTACAAGAACACCGGATTCTTCGTCAGATTCGGCACATCCGGGCAGAAGAATCGCACCGTCACCATGTATGCGGCGTCCTGCATGAGCACCCCCACATAGCGGTGGTCGGGGTGGTAGTCGTTGGGCCGGTGGCCCATGACGATGTCGGCTTTCCATTCTCGAATGAGCCGAACGAATTCCTTGCGGTTCTCAAGAGTGGGCATCAGCTCGCCATCGTGGATGTCCAGGACCTCGCTCTCGATTCCCAGGATCTTGGCGGCCTCCTTGACCTCTGCGGTGCGACGCTGGGCCAGGGCCCCGCCGGCCATTTGGGCATGGCCGATGTCGCCGTTGGTGACCGAGACGAACTTGACATGATGGCCCTGGGTCGCCCAGAGAGCGGCGACACCCGCGGCCTTGAGCTCGCAGTCGTCGGGATGGGCCCCAAAAACGAGGATTCGCAGCCTCCCGTCGCCGGGGTCGGCTGCCCGACCCAGAGCAGGCGCCGAGACCACCAGCAAAGCCATCATCACAAAGGTCCGAAGAGGGGTTCTTGACGTCTTGGATGCGTGTCGGTGGCATTTCATCGTCTGTCTCCTTGACTGGCCAATGTCCGGCCCCCCTCGCCTGGGGGGAAATGCCCGTCCCGGTGGACGGGCACGCTATTATGCCCCAGAGACGCCGACGGTGCAACCCCGTCTTTTTTGCCGAAAGACCGGAAATAATCCCAAAGGCCTTGACCTGTCCTTGCCGATGTGATATACAGAGAATTAGTCCGGTCTCTCAAGAGACATTGCGCAGTAATGCACACGACCTGCGTTCAGAATCGAATACACGGTGGAGTTACGTGATGTGGAGGAAGGATTCTCTGCGATAGGCGTTCTGCCCTGTACAAAGGCTGTTCCCTCATTTCATTTTCACTCGGCCCTCGAAGGGAATGGCGTAGCAGAAAGGAGGTGGCTGTCCGGCAACATAAGGAAGGATGAGACAGTACCGTAAGTGTGTGGTTTGGGTTCCAAGATACTGTGGAGGACACAACAATGAAAAAGCACGTCTGTGCAGTGCTGTTGGCCAGTCTGGCGATGTCCACGATGGCCTCAGCCACAATGGTTCGCCAGGAATGGTGGACGAGCGTCGCCGGCAGCCGTCAGGCTATTATCGATTTCCTCGTAGACCTCGCCAACCCGGTTCCCGTGCCGAACCTTGAAGTCATTCAGGACACGACCGCTTTCAGCGGCTCGCGGGACAACTACGTGGCCAAGTTCTATGGCTGGGTCACCGTCCCGGAAACCGGCACCTACCAGTTCCATTACGCCTGCGACGACTACGGCATGCTGTACGTCAGCCAGGACGAGAACATGGAGAACGCAGTCGAGGTCGCCTACGTCGATGGCTGGGCCGCCGTGGCCGAATGGAACAAGTACCCCACTCAGCATTCGGCCCCGATGAACCTGAAAAAGGGCCAGGTCATGGCCGTGATGGCCTTCTTCCAGGAGGCCGGCGGCGGCGACAACATGGACCTCGGCTGGACCGGTCCGGGCCTGAGCAGCAGCATCACCGCTCCGACCTACCTGACCAACTACATCACCCACATCCCCCCCACTCCGAGCAAGGCCAAGAGCCCCAGTCCGGAAGATGGGACAACCGATGTTCCGATGGACACCACCATCAGTTGGGGCGCCGGGAAGTTCGCGGCCACGCACGATGTGTACCTGGGCACGGTCTTTGACGACGTCAACAGCGCCAGTCGGGCCAATCCCAAGGGTGTGCTCGTCAGCGAGAATCAGACGGACACCTCGTTTGATTTGGAGGGCCTCGTCGACTTCGGCACGACCTACTACTGGCGCATCGATGAAGTGAACGCGCCTCCGACCAACACGATTTTCAAAGGCAAGATCTGGAGCTTCACGACCGAGCCGTTCGCGTATCCGATCCCGAGCATCGTCGCGACCGCTTCCAGCCAGAGCCGCGCCGACACAGGACCCCAGAACACGGTCAACGGGTCAGGACTCAACGCCGACGACCAGCATTCGGTCGAGTTGACGCAAATGTGGATGACCGGCCCGGACAAGCCGCACTGGATTCAGTACGAATTCGACAAGGTCTACAAGCTCGATGAAATGCTCGTCTGGAACTCCAACCAGATCATCGAAGGCTTCGTCGGCTTCGGCGCCAAGAACGTGACGGTCGAGTACTCCGTCGATGGCGAGAACTGGACCGTCCTCGAGGGCGTTCCGGAGTTCGCCCAGGCGCCGGGCTCTCCCAGCTACGCGGCCAACACCACCGTCGATTTCGGCGGCGTCAACGCCAAGTTCGTCAAGCTGACGATCGACACCAACTGGGGCGGAGTCGCGAACCAGGTCAGCCTGGCTGAAGTGCGAATCCTGTACGTCCCGGTCCAGGCTCGCCTGCCTGTGCCTGCCGACGACGCCACCAACGTCCAGCTCGGCACGGAGTTCAACTGGCGGCCCGGCCGCGAGGCGACCTCGCACGAGGTCTTCTTCGGCGCTGATGCCGCGGCAGTGGCCGCAGGCACCGCCGCCTCCCAGACGGTGACCGATCACCGCTTCACCCCGTCGGCCATGAACTTCGGGACCGAGTACTTCTGGAAGGTGAACGAAGTCGGCGACGCCGGCATGTATGAAGGCGACATCTGGAGCTTCGTCAGCCAGGAGTACGCGGTGATCGACAACATGGACAGCTACACCGACGACGAGGGCAACCGGATCTACGAGTTCTGGACCGACGGCGTCACAGACAGCGTGTTCGGCGGCTCCACCGTCGGTTACATGCAGTCCCCGTTCGCCGAGAAGACGATCAAGAACAGCGGCCTGCAGTCGATGCCGTTGTCTTATGACAACAGCGCCTCGCCGTTCATCTCCGAAGCGGAGCTTGCCTTCGCCACGGCCCAGAACTGGACGTCCAACGCGGCCGACAGCCTGGTGCTGTACGTCCGAGGCGACGCACCGGCCTTTGCAGAAAGCGCCTCCGGCAGCATCTTCATGAACGGCCAGGGCGCGGACATCTGGGGCACTTCGGATCAGTTCCGTTATGCCTACAAGACCCTCACCGGCAACGGCACCATCGTCGCTCGCGTCCACAGCGTCTACAACACCCCCGGCAACGACGGCTGGTCCAAGGCCGGCGTCATGATTCGCCAGAGCACCGAACCGGGCTCGACTCATGCCTTCATGGCCATGATCTCCAGCAGCGGCAACGGCGCCAGCTTCCAGCGGCGTCTGACCGCCGCCGGCGATTCGACGAACACCGACGCCACCGCGACCGTACCCAAGCCTTACTGGGTGAAGGTTGAGCGAGTCGGCGACAAGTTCTCCGGCTACCTCTCTCCCGATGGCGTAACGTGGACTCAGTTGGGTGAAGCTCAGACGATTACGATGACCGGTCCGGTCCTGATCGGTCTGGCTGTGACCAGCCACAACGCCAACGCGGCCACCGCCGCCGAGTTCTCCGATGTCAAGACCACCGGCAACGTCGCCGCGGGCGCTTGGCAGATGGGTGAGATCGGCCTGGAGCAACCGGCAGGCAATTCCCTGGAAGGCTTGTACCTGACCGTCAAGGACAACGCCGGAAAGAGCAAGACGATCCAGAACCAGGATACCGTGATCAGCGCGAGGCTGGAATGGCAGGAATGGAAGATCCCGCTGAGCGAGTTCACCTCGGCCGGGGTCAAGATGAATGCCGTCAAGTCGCTCGTGATCGGCGTGGGCAGCAAGGCCGCTCCGACCAAGGGTGGCGCCGGCATCGTGTACATCGACGACATCGGCTATGGGCGTGCGAAGCAGTAACCCCAGCGATGTCTGAGATATCATGACAGTCAAGCAGGGCCCTGTCGTATGGACGGGGCCCTGCTCTTTTTCTGCCCACGAAGTCCCAGATGCGTATCATACGGATTCGGAGTCATTCGTGCGCGGGTCTTGTCATCCTGAACGCAGCGCAGCGAAGTGAAGGATCTGGCTCGCGACCGAGAGAAACCTCTCATCCTGTGCCCAGGTTCCTTCGCGTTGCTCAGGACAGGCTCTTCGGCTGCGCCTCAGGACGACAAATCCTCGCCGCGCACGGATCATTCCGAATCCATATCACTGCACGCTATGGCCCTTCGGATACGCTTCCGCAGCGTTGGGCTTGGGCGTCGCGCCGGTGGCGGAGTTGACGGTCGCTTCCGCAGGGCCGTAGAGCGACAGGACGACCGCCTTGCTCTGCGCCGTCACAGGTCCATTGATCAGTTCAGGCACGCTGTACAGCCGGCAACACGAATCATAATAGGAAGGCCGCTCCTGGGGCAGCACGAAGGGTCTGTGCGTCCGGCCGGTCTCATCCACGTAGCAGATGTAAGGACGGGTGAACAGTCCCCCCTGCCTCTTGCTGCTGAAAACGATCCAACGACTGTTGCTCGACCAACTGTGCCAGGATTCTGCGTATTCGCTGTTGGCGGTGGTTTTGTGGTATTGCCCGGTGCTCAGGTCCATCATGTACAGGTCGCTGGTCGGCTGATACACCGGGAAACAGCCATATTCGCTCATGCAGAACAGCAGAAACCGCCCGTCGGGCGACACCCGCGGCAACAGGATGCTCAGACCGGTCTCGGTCGCGCTCAGCACGGTCTGGGCGGGTCCCCAGGCGTCGGTCAGGACGTCGTAGCTCGCTCGCATCAGGTCGTACTTGACCCGTTCATAACCCTTGGGAGGCACAGTATCCATGTCCGTCCACGGCAGCGGCGCGCTGCAGAAGTACAGGTGTTTGCCGTCGGGCGTCCAGGCGGGATAGGTCTCCAACCTCTTCTTGTCCGACAAGGCCGGCGCGGTCTTGATCTGCCTGCGTTCGACGTCATAGTAGACGATCAGAGAATCGAGGTCCACGACGTCATGGATTTCCTCGCGCGCGGTGTGGAAGAACTGGCGAACGTCGTTGATCGAGTAGGCCGCGAGCTTGCCGCTGGGATGCCAGGAGGTGTAGCCGAACTTGGCGCCGATCTTGTGGATGGAATCGCCCTCGATGTACGCGGTGGCGCTGGCGAAGGACGTGCTGCGAATCCCCAGGAGCATCTGGGCCGGGCTGTTGTTCACGAAGCTGTGGCAATTGGCGCACCCGTTCCCGAAAGACTGCGTGTCCAGCAGCGTCTGTTCCTCGAAGGTCTCCAGGTTCCGCTGGCAGATCTGCATCCGCTTGGGGAAGTACGACGAGGGCATCATGAATCGATAGACCAGGTAGGGATCGATCGCCTCCGGCGCGATGGTGTTCGTGAGGGTCTCGTATTGATGCCAGGTGCCGTCCTCGGCCTTCACGCATACGTCCAGATGCACTTGCCGCCCGACATTGGCGTTCAGCAGGCCCTTCCAGGCCGCCGGAGGGATGACGATCTCCCCCGTTTTGCTGGAAATCTCGATTGCCTCGCCCGATTCGGAACGAATCCTCGCCAGGTACCGCCGGCCGGGTTCTTCGATCTGGAAGTTCAACGGCGCGATGTTCGGCGGGATGACGAGTCCCGCGTAGTCCGGCGTGATCCTGGGCGGTCTTGCCGCCGGCACAGGCGATTCGGGTCTTTCATTCTTGCAGCCAGCAACGACCAGAGCCGTCAGAATCGCAAACGAAGCCAATCGTATTGTCAGGAGCCGATCCAATCTCATCCACAGTCCCCGAGGTATCCAAGCCGACAGCCTCATCTTAGCGGTGGACCCTGCACGGACCAACGTTTTTCTTGCCGCCTTCGACCTGGATGAACTATATTCGATGCCGATGCGTCGGGCGACGCGATGTTGGAGAGCCGAGTGGATCGTCGAAGACAGGAATTCGGGTTGTGGGCCGCCATCTTCCTTGGCCTCTTCGCCTATGTCCGGCTGGGGATCGGGCCGCACCTGCTCCACTCCGGATTTGGCGTGTTCGCTCCCTACCCGGTCTTCTCCTGGGAGGGTCCATTCCTCCGAGCCGCGTTGACCACGCCAGGGGGAATTGCAGCATCGCTGGCGGCACTGCTC
Source organism: uncultured Phycisphaerales bacterium (assembly GCA_937927975.1). Taxonomy (GTDB): domain Bacteria; phylum Planctomycetota; class Phycisphaerae; order Sedimentisphaerales; family Anaerobacaceae; genus PLanc-01. Next base: position 10,487 of record CALEZT010000283.1, on the reverse strand, counting down.
GCGCAGACCTACCGCACCCCTTTGCCTGGGGCCTTGATGATCGCCGCGGTACTGGCGATGCTCTCGTTGGGACTACGACGCCTGCTGGTTTCGATTCAAGCGGAGAGACTCAGGGATCTCGCCTGGTTCCCTGCATTCCTGGCCCTGGCGATCTACAATCAATACGATAATCCTCTGCCCTGTCTCCTCGCGATCGGCCTGTCGCTGTGGATGGCAGTCCTCTACGGCTCGCTTCCCGCGAGGACCTTGCCGGCACGGGTCGGGGCATTCCTCGTTCTGTTCGTCCTGACCTATCATGTGGCCGGCGCCACGGCGCTCCTTTTCGCCTTGCTCGTCTGTTTGATCGACGCTCTCGCCCATCGAAGGATGGTCGTGGCGCTCGCTCAGGCAATTCTCGCCAGCGGCGGGGCCTATGTCTTGGGTCGCTTCCTATACAACCTTGGCCCCTTCGCAACCTGCACCGTGGGCACACCCTGGGATTCTGTTCGCAACCTGGGGTTCTCCCCCCTGTCGGCCAGGTTGGCGATCGCGCTGTACGCTCTGGTTCCGAGTCTGCTTCTCGCGGGCTTTCTCGCCGGCGTCGTAACCGCGAAGAAGAACGCACGCCCGACGCGACAACGCAAAGATGCACAGCGAATCTCGCGGTGGAAGACCGACCCTCGCTTGGTGCTTGGCCTGCGTCTGTTTCTCGTGGCCGGCGCGGGCGCCGCGTGTCTGGCAGTCTCGCGGAACCACCTCCACAACGAGCGTGCTCTGCACCACTGGGCCAGCCAGAGAGACTGGGGTCGTGTAATCGCTCTGGCGCATCGCATGCGAGGCAGGCACGCCTTCACGCCTTCCGGCGTCTTCGACATCAACCGCGCACTGGCGCACCAGGGGCAACTGGGCGAGGAACTGTGCGTCTATCCGCAGGACGAAACCCGCACCCTGTTCCTGAGCTTCGAGAATATGGCGGGACGATTCCAGCACGCCAAACTGATCGAGTTGTATCTGGACCTGGGCTGCCCCAACGCGGCGGAGAAGAACGTGTACGAACTTCTGGACAACGAAGGGCCTTCCCCCCACGTGCTGGAGGCGATGGTCCGAATTCATCTGGTCAAAGGGCAGCATGAATCGGCACGAATCGCTCTGGGCGCTCTGCGAAAGCACGCCGGCAGCGGGCCGTACGTGCGACGGTGGCGGGACCTCGTCGCAGACCCTGCTGGCGCCCAGACCGATCCGCAGATCCAGGCGTGGCACCAAGCCCAGGGGATCGCGGACCACGCCGTCGCAGGGATATCCTTCGAGTCGATGCTCAAGAGACTCTTGCAGGAAAGGCCCGGGCACCGCCTGGCGTTCGAGTATCTCATGGCCCACCATCTGCTCAAGCACCAGCGTGCGGAGTTCATCGGTCTCCTGCCCCTGCTCAGGCCGCTGGGCTACGCCAGGCTTCCACGCCATTACGCCGAGGCGATGCTCGTCTATGCCCTCGAAACCAAAAGGCCGGTGGACGAACAGGGATGGGTGATCGAACCTGCTGTGCATGCGCAGTTTCGGGAGATCGCAGGCGTGGTGAGGAACGCACGCGGCAACACCCAGGCCGTCTTCGAACCGCTGGCGAAGGGCTATGGCGACAGCTACACCTTCTACAGCATGTTCAACGTCTGCGGCATCAAGTAGACTGGTTCAGCGTCCCAGTCGCCGCCGGGCGTCCGCCCACACAAGACCCTCGCGAGCGGGCACGCAGTCAGAATCCCGTTTCAAGGCCTCCTGGAACTGGCGAGCGGCCTGATCGACCAGTCCGGCCTGTCCCAAAGTCTGCCCCCACAGGACCCGAAAGTGCACGCAATCGGGTATCGTCTGCACCACCTGCTCAAAGCACCGCGCCGCTTCCCGAGGTCGTTCGAGCTGCTGCAGGAAGGTCGCCAGATTGTATCTCAGGACCCAGTCCTCCGGGCGGGCATCGATCGCCTGCCGATAGGACGCGAGCACCTGGTCGATGAACCGCTGATCCACGCTCTCCATCACGGTCGCGATGGCCTTCTCCGCCATCGCCTGCCTTCGAGCATGATCGAGCTGCCCCGCAAAGGGAGGACCCGCGGTGAGCTTGACCATAGCCGCTGCGGTGTTGACCTCGTCCCAAGGCGTGAAGGCCAGCGCAGCAGCGCACTGTTCTTTCGTCGGGATTTCGACCGACTCCCCAGGAACCGCCCCTTTCGCACGCAGGCCGTCGACCACCGCCGGAAGCAGCGTCCTGGCGACCTGGTAGTCCCCTGCGAAACGCAGGTGCACGTGCTCGTGGAAAAACTCTCCGCCGGGAATGCCGTCGCGGCACAACTCGCTGCGTGCAAGGGCTTTGTCCACCTCGACGAGTCGAATCTCGGGGCGGACGATCCTGCCGGCGACATGACGGATGATCTCATTGATCCGGCTGTCGGCCCGAAATTGCAGCGCATCCCAGTCACGGGCGAGCGAGAACGCATTCCTCGCGGCGTCGGTTTCGCCCAAGGCCAGGCGGCATCTGGCGACGCGGAAGTGAAGCTCTGCATAATGATCGTCGATCGCGAGGGCCTTCTCGCAACTGGCAAGGGCGCGTGCCAAGTCGCCCGATGTCTCGAATTGAGCGCCCTCCCGGCACAGGGCCTCCCATTGCTCTCGCTCCGCCGGCGCGAGCCCCTCGCGATGGAGCGACCCCAGCGGCGGGCAATCCCTCAGGTTCACGCCGATCGTCGCGACCACGACCTGGGTCCCCGAGTTCAGGCCCAGCCGACAGATCCGCTCGATATTCGCCTGGAAGTTGCGGTACACGCACGCTCTGGCAGGGTCGTCATACGCAACCCACTTGGTCTGAAAGAACCCGTCGTCACGATCCACTTTTCGGGCCTGTCGAGCCTGCGGGTTCGCACCCAACAGCCGGCGAAGCAACTGACCCGTACGCATTCGCTTGGCCTGATGGAATGCCGGGATCAGGCTCGGATGCTCGCCCAGAAAAGCAAGCGACGTCCTGGGACCGTACAGCCCGTTGAATTCGTTGTTCCCAACATACACGACGAAGACATCGGGCTTCAATGCGGCGCAGTCCTTGGCGATTTCCACGATCACGTGCGAGTTGATGCCCCGCATCGCGGCGTTGATCACCTCCACCGGCCGATCGGGGTAGAGCCCTCTGAGCATGACCTCCAGGATTCGGGTGAAGCCGAATGCCGGATCGGGCGTTCCCATGGCCGCCGACTCGCCCAAGACACAGACACGGATCGTGTTCTCAGACTTCTTGACAGGGATCAGGCAGGGTTGCGGCTCTGCCACCGCCTCCTGCTGGTAGTGCCATCCGAAACGACTGTTCGTCGTCTGGAAACCCGCCCGCTCGCTGCGGACGAAGAACGACGTCGGATAGCAAGTCGAGAAGACAGACAAAGCCCCTTCCAACAAGAGGAGAAAAGCCGCCGGAGCTGCAACCAGGACCAGAACTCGCCAGACCCAGAGCCGACGCCGAGGGAGAGACGATAGGTTCCGCCTCCGCGAGGATTCCCTGGCGGCGCCATGATTCCGGGGCTTGTTCCTTCGGGATTTGGGCATAGAACACCCACCAGCCAGCCAACCAACCGCATGCGACGTCACTTCTCTATGGATACCATATCAAGTGCATTTGATGCAAGACCCAAGTTGTCCGAAAGCAGATCGGGTTGGGCAATCGCGACACAGGCCGGACCGTCAGTGACAACCTCGATGCCATCCCTGGATGTCTTGGCCTCTCGTCGCGACACGACTTGCCTGGGTGTCATAACGACGCTATCCCCTTGTTTAATAAAGACTTACATCTAGATCCAGGCGATCGACACCCCCCCACCCCCAGGTCTTTTGTTACCGTCGCCCATCGACGTGCCTCTAATGGGTGAAAGGGCAAAACAGATGGCCTCCCGAGAGGCAGAATCGAATCAAGGAAAGGGTACGACAATGACACGGACAAGAATGCTTCTGGCGATGCTCGCAGTCGGCATGGTTCTGTCGCTCACCTCCGGCGCGCGAGCGGACACGCACTTCTCCATCTCCTACATGGGTCGCAGCGGTTCTGTCGGCTTTGGAGTGGGCTACGGCGGGCCGATCGTCGCCCCGGGCTGCTACCCGCCCCCGCCTCGCGTCATCGTCGGCCCCCCCTGGCGCCATCACCGGGTCATCCATCCGTGCCCGCCGGTCGTGGTGTATCCGCCCGTGGTGCGGGTTGTGCATCCGCCTGTGATTCGAGAGGTCGTCGTTACGCCGGTGCCGCCGGTGGTGGTCCAGGAGACCGCGATCACCGTCTGGGTCACCAACTCCAACGGCTCCAGGACCTCCGTCCAGCTTACGCGAAACGGTCCCTGGTACGTGGGACCTCGCGGGGAGTACTACACCGAGATGCCGACGAACGAACAACTCCGAGTAGCCTACGGGTTCTGACCGCCAGCGAAATCCTCCTTCGTCTTCGAGCCCAGAGCTCAAGACAGACATCCCGTCACCGACGCCCGACCCCATCAGTCGGGCGTCGTTTTTTCACCCTCCTGCCGATCCCTTTCGGCGCCGACCGCCGGCTCCGGCAACCGAAGCACGGTCCGAATGAAGTTCACCACGAGCCGATCGTAATGGATGCCGCCGATGCCGTGGCGAGACTGGGGATAGACCATGATCTGGAACGCCTTGTCCTCTCGCTGAAGGGCGTCGGCAAGGGCGAAGGCGTTTTGGAGATGGACGTTGTCGTCGATTCCGCCGTGAATGATGAGCAGTTGTCCATGCAGGTCCTTGGCGGCCTTCACGACGCTGGTCTTCTCGTAGCCCTCGGGGTTGTTCTGCGGCGTGTCCATGAACCGCTCGGTGTAGATCGTGTCGTAGTAATGCCAGTCGGTGGGCGGAGCGCCCGCGATCCCGCCGGCGAAGAGCTTGCAGTGCGTCAGGGCATAGGCGGTCATGAAACCGCCGTAGCTGTGGCCACTCATGCCGATCCGATCGCCGTCGACGTAGGGTTGGCCCTTGAGCCATTCGATGGCTTCTTCGATGTCCCTGAGTTCCTGGACGCCAAGCTGTTTGTAAGCGGTCCAGGCCGAGCAGGCGCCCTTGCCGCTGGCGGAACGGGGATCACAGTGAAACACGAGCACGCCCATCCCGGCGATCATGTGGTCCCACGTCCGTCCGCCCTGCCAGGAGTCGGAGATGCTCGGCATGTGCGGTCCGGCGTACGTCGTGAACCAGACCGGGTACTTTCGGCTCTCGTCGAAGTCCGCGGGCTTGATCAGTCGGGCTTCGATCTGGAAGCCATCGGACATCGGGATCTGAAACTGCTCAGAGGGCCCGAACCGGTACTCCTGACGTTCATAGACGGGGTTCGTGTCGAGCGTGCGGATCAGAGTTCCATCGGCTCCGCGGAGCGCGACCTTCGTCGGCGTGCTTGCGTCGCTCCAGGTATCGATGAAGTACTTTCCGTTGGGGCTGACATTCGCCCGGTGCTGGCCCGACGTTTCGGTGAGTCGTTGAACGTCCCCGCCGTCCAATGGGACACGATACAGGTTCTCCGCAATGTGCGAGTCGCGGGTGCCGGTGAAGTAGACCCAGCCGCCTTCCTGATCCACCCGCTGAACATCGCGGACCTCCCACTGGCCTTCCGTCACAGGGTGTTTCAACTGCCCGTTCTTGTCGAACCGATACAGATGCTTCCATCCCGTCCGTTCGCTGGTGAACAACAGGTCGCCGTCGGCAAGGAACTCGATCCTGGCCGGCGGCTCGACCCACGCCTCGGTGGTCTCGCGAAGCAGACGTGTGAGCCGGCCGCCCCGTCGGGACACGGTGCTGATGTCCAGCCAGGTCTGGGCCCGATCCTGAATGAAGAGATAGAGCCGTTCGCTGTCGGGCAGCCAGCCGGCGCCCGTGATCAGGTAGGCGCCTTCCGTGTATCCTTTGAGATCCGCCCATCGCACCACCCCGCCGGCGGTCGAGACGATCCCCAGCTTCACCGTCGGGTTCGCCTCGCCCGCACGCGGATAACGGGTCTGCTCGACCCGCTCGCCCCGGGTGGCCTCGTTCGTCAACGTGAACTGCGGCACCGGCCCATCGTCCGTCCGCACGAAGGCGATGGCCGAGGAATCCGGGCTCCACCAGAACAGCTTCCACTGGCGATTGAGGACCTCCTCGAAGTAGACCCAGTCGGCCTGGCCGTTGCGGATCAGGCCGCCGCCGTCGGTGGTCAGGGCCCGCTCGGTCTGCGTCGCGACGTCCACCACGTACAGATTGCCCTCCCGCACAAAGGCCACGAACCGCCCAGCCGGATCGAACGTGCTGAGCCCCTCATGCCCCGGCGTCGAAGTCAGGCGGACGGCCATCGTCCCGTCCCGCGTGCAGTAGTACAGATCGTTTTCATAATCGATCAGGACCGCACTGCGATCAGGACTCATGTTGAACCAGGCCTGCCGCGAGATCGATTCGACATCCGCCGGCCGCATCGCGGGAATCCGGCTCAGCGCCGCGGCCAGAATGTTCGGGTCCACAAACAGGGTCGAGCGCCCGGAGACCGCGTGCACCTGGTACAGACGGCCGTCGCGACGCTGGAGATAATGCTCGCCGTCGGAGAGCCAGGTCAGACCGCTGACGGGAGAGCCGTTGAAACTGACGGTCTTCAGCGGCCCGTGGACCGTCTCGAAGGTGATGGGTTTGCCGAACTCCCGCTTCTCCTCCAAAGGCTTGACCGGTCCCAACGTCAGCGGGACATGAGCATCCAGTGAGAAGACCGGATAGGTTTGTCCCACTGCCGGTTGGCCCAGGAGTCTCTGCGTGCGGCGTCCTTTTCTGCCCTCGGGCTCCAGCAGACGCTGGATCGTCTCGTTGGGCTCCCGAGGCGTTTTGACGAGGATCGTTCCGGCCTTGAATCGTCTCGTCTGGCGTTCGGTCTGCGTTTCGAATGTGACGCCCCCTCTTCTCTGCGCCTCGTTGGCGTCCCGCGTCGCCCGCTCGATGCGGTGGACGCCAACCTCCAGGTCGATGTCTTCGCGAAGCTCCAGGACTTCGACGCCTTCGCGCTGCAGGTGCTCAACCAGATCCCCCATCGCAGCCGGGAACAAATAGGCATACGCCTTGCTCTTCTGCGGCTGCTCGCCCAAGGCCCCGCTCGCCAGACCGAACACTGCGACAAGCCCAAGCGAGATCAATACACACGTTTTCCGCATTCCGTTGCACCTTTCCTGATGCGATTGCGTCCATCCTTGTCAAAACCGGTCGATGACGGTGACGCCGACCGAACCGAACTGTCCCATCCTCGCCAACTGATCCGGCGCTTCCTCCAGCGGGATCCTTCTGCCGATCAAAGCCTGGGGATTGAGCCTGCCATCCGCGATCATCGCCAGCATCTGGCCGTAGCGGCTCGCCTGCATGCCGTGGCTGCCGCAGATCTGAAGTTCCCAGCCGATCACTCGATGCATGGGAACCCGCGGCAGATAATCGTCGCCCGCCAGGAGCCCGACCTGAACGTGGCGACCCTGCTTTCGCAGGCAGAGAATCGAGTTGCCGCACGTGACCGCGCTGCCGAGGGCGTCGATCGAGACGTCCGCGCCGCCGCCGGTCACGTCGCGAATCGCGGCAGGGACATCCGTGCCCTCGCGTCCGTCAACCACCGCATCTGCTCCGAGCTTTCTCGCGAGATCCAGGATCCTGGGGTCGATGTCCACCGCGATCACTCGGGCTCCGAGGGCATGGGCGATCATGACCGCGGACAATCCGACGCCGCCGCAGCCGTGGACCGCGACCCATTGACCCGCAATCACCTGGCCCTGCGCTACGATTGCGCGGAACGACGTGCTGAACCGGCACCCCAGGCCAGCCGCGGTGACGAAGTCGATCTCGTCGGGCAATCTCACCAGATTCTCGTCGGCGTATCGCAGCGCGACGTATTGGGCATAAGAGCCCCACGCGGTGAAGCCCGGCTGGAACTGGTGGTCGCAGATCTGATGATTATCCGAGCGGCATTGGGGACAGTCTCCGCACCCCGCGACAAACGGAACCGTGATGCGATCCCCGCGTTTCCACCGAGTGACGTTGCGGCCGACCTCCTCGACAGTCCCCGCCAACTCGTGCCCCGGCACGTGCGGCAGAGACGCGATGTCCGGGTCGTGCCCGAGCCAGCCATGCCAGTCGCTGCGGCAGATCCCGCTGGCCCCGACTCGCACGACAACGCCGTCGTCGGCCGGGGACGGATCGGCGACCTGCGAGACCTTGAGCGCACCGCCGAACTCCTCGAATACCACCGCCTTCATGCCTGGACTCCAATCTGCAACCGATATCGAGCATCACGAGTCCCAACGGTAAGCGGAAGGGTCGTGCATTGTCAAGCATCCGAACCTGCGGCCAGGAAAGACGCGTCACAGACGCTGCGCTGCGGGTCGCGGGAGGAAAGGCACGCGGTCCTCCAGGACGGTCCTCCGTCTGACCCCAGGGGTCCGCTCGCCCTCGCTCCAAGAGATGAGCACGCTCTGCTCGTCAGACGGAACAGGCACACGGCTGGCCGGAGCGCATCATCTGGGCGTGGCTGGAAAACAACCGGTTGACTGCTCGCATTCCCTGCAAGTCACCGATGAGCACTTGCAGCAGGTACCGCAAATTCCGGCACAGTACCTGTCCGTACAGGGGGGCAAGGAGCAGGAATCGACCGGGGCTTGATGAGGAGCAAAACCCCGTTTTACGGCCCGTTACGGCTGTATCTAAGTCCTTACAGGAAAACGGGATGCGCCTGAAGGGAAGCGAACTATCGGCCCTGGCGCTATCAAAAACCGTGATTTCGCCCGACGTGCGCACAGAATCCGGCACACCTGACGCACAAAACACCCCGCTGGACCCCGATCTGGCCCTGATCGTGGACCGATGGCCGAACCTGCCTGAGCCTATCCGGCAGGCGGTGCTGGCGCTGGTGCGGACACCCGGCGGCTGACGGGCGGTGTTTTCTTGACTACGTACGCGCGAGCAGCATGGCGTTGACGTTGACACAACCCCCCAGGGCACCCGGAATCCGGGGTTTCGTCAACGTCGGCGCTCGGGACGACGGCTTTCGGGAGGTATGCGACGAATGGCAAGACGACCCAGAACGCAGACGAAATCGATCGATGCAGGCCCGGACCCGTGGCGGACGTTCCGGGCGAAGCTGGCGGCAACCCGGCTGACGGATAGGCAGAGACGGTTCGTGGTCGCCTACATCAAGCGGCCGGTCGGGGCCAGAGCGGCTCGGGCCGCGCGCTACAGCCGCAATCGGGCCAGGCAGCAAAGCTACGACAATCTCCGCAAGCCTCGGATCCGGGCGTTGATCGATGAGGCACGGGGGATTGAGTTCCAAGACTGGTGTGCCCGGATGGGCATCGATCCGTCTCGCGGATTCCTGACCGACTGCGTGACAGAAGAAGAAATACAGGTAAAGGTCTGACGGGCCTCCTGGACGGCGGGGACGGCCAGGACATGAAGGGGCTCGAAGCTCCGCACGCAAAGAAGCCCCCGGCATTCGGGCGAGTGAGAGGAAGCAAGGTGATGCCGGGGGCCCATGAACCATTTCAGGATGCCTGCCGCCGCAACCGCATCCCGGCATAGCCCAGACCGAGCATGCCGAGCAGAGCGGCGCCGGGGAGGGGGACGACTTGAGGATTGGGAGTCAGCAGGAATGCGCGTTCTTCACCAAGGGGATTCAGGCCGTAACCGACAATCAGGCCGGTGTTGCTTATGTCAAGCGCCCAAGTCAACAGCCAACCAGAGGGGGATATCAGACTGTTGAGGTCTATGTTGTTGCCACCACCCGTCGGGTCGAACAAGCAGGCTCGGTACATTCCATCACTATCTGAAGCCGAACCGACTATTTGCCCTAGATCATTGATGCCGCGCGCCGAACTCACCTCGCCACCGAGTGTCCCAAGGTCGATATTGGCACCCCCTCCAGTGGGGTCGAAAAGCGTGGCGTGCGTACCTCCGGGCAATAGATTCGCATATCCCACGACCTGGCCGAGATTGTTGATCGCGTAAGCGCCGCTGTACGCTCCGCCGAGAGTACCCAAATCCAAGATGGCTTCACCCCCCGAAGTGTCGAACAAGACAGCGCGCGCCCCCAACTGCACTGTGTTTCTTGAGAATCCTACGGCCTGCCCGGAGTCGTTCACCGAAAAAGCCCAGCTCATATCATGCCCAGGCAGAGTGCCTAAGTCAACGTTGGCCCCGCCACCAGTGGCGTCGAATAAGGCCGCATGGAACAGGTGGCCAGGTTTTGCCGTGGCAGCCCAGCCGACAATATGGCCCGCGTTGCTGATCGAATTGGCGTATCCGTGACTGCTTCCGTCCCCCGGCTTTGAACCCAGAGAGCCCAGGTTGACGTTAGCCCCTCCCCCTGTAGGGTCGAACAGTGTGGCCCACTCACCGTCTGCTCCGCTCGCCATTCCTACAATCTGGCCGGCGTTATTGATTGCGTAGGCGGTGTCCTTTCGGCAGGGCTGCATGAAATAGTCCGTGCGGATCAGTATCTTCGA
>CALEZT010000282.1 GCA_937927975.1 uncultured Phycisphaerales bacterium | reverse complement strand
CGCTTCATTATGCCAGGGCTGGATAACATGTTCCATGTAACATTGCTACAGTCTCCAAAAAATCCAGGATAAACCGAGCCGCGCCTTGCATCAGCGGCCAGGCACGCTGTTGGAGGAATCCCCGGTCGCCACTGAATTGATAGTGTTCCCAAGCATGTTGTGAAAGCCACGCGGAGGCCATCGGCCAGATGCCCCACACCCCATCGATGGGCGCCGCACCGCGCCACAGGTCGGCGTTGTGGTGGACCACCCAGCCGCGCGCACCGTAGTGCTTCTGCGCCACCTGCATCCCGGTAACAGCCAGATCGTCCATCAGGTCAAACAGCGGCGTATGACATTCCGCCAGGTTACAGACCTCAGCAGGCCAGTAGTTCATCTGTGTATTGATGTTGACGGTCCATTTGCTGCCCCAGGCAGGGACCACGTCCTGGTTCCAGATCCCCTGGAGATTGGCCGGTTGCGTACCGGGACGGCTGCTGGAAACCAGGAGATAGCGCCCGAACTGGAAGTAGAGGGCACACAGGTCCGGATCATCGCCGCCCTGCTGAACGGCCTTGAGCCGCATATCCGTCGGCCGCCGGGCGGCCTCCGCTCCACCGAGATCGAGCGTTACCCGGTCCATGAGACTGCGCATATCGGCCGTGTGCGTCCGGAGCAACCTCGCATAGGGCGCCTCTGCCGCGGTGCGGAGTTGTCCGCGCCAAATGGGACCCGGATCGCCGTCGATGTCCTTGTAGTTCCGAAAGCTGGTGGCGGCGGCGAAACACAGCACTACGGCCGTGGCGTCACGCACCATCATCTGCCCATCAGCCATCGTGAGCGCGCCACCGACCACCTCGGCATGGAGGCCCCCCTCAAACCGAATGCCTGGTCCTGCAACGCCCGCCATCAGCGGTCGGTCCTTGCCGTCGCCCTCCCATCGACCTCTCAGCACGATCTGCCCCGGGCCGTCGGCAGCGACCTCGTGCGGGTGCGGCGAGTTCAATTCGATGGCGAGATTCAGCCGGGCGGGGCCATCCACGGTCAGCCGAACCACCACAACCTGATCGGGAGCGATGACGAAATACTCGCGTGTGAAGGCCGTATCGCCGATGCGATATTGCGTACGTGCGATACCATTCTGGAGGTCCAGCTCGCGCCGGTAATCGGCGGCACTCTCATGGTCCTCAAATTTCAGATGCAGATCCCCCAGTGGCTGATACCCTTGCTGGAAGACGGGACGCCCCATCATGGTCTTGCCGGCCAGTTCCACCGCCGCAACGTTGCTGCCCGTGAACAGAAGATGCTGCACCTCGGCCAGGCGGTCGACCGCCCCCTCGACGGCGTAGTTGTGGGGCCGGCCCGACCAGAAGGTGTCCTCGTTAAGTTGCAGCCGCTCCTCTTGGAGCCCGCCGAAGACCATGGCGCCGACACGACCGTTGCCGAGGGGCAGGGCCTCGTTCCATTCCCGCCCCGGTTGGCGATACCAAAGGGTACGCCGGGGCTGCACCGGGGGCGAGGCCGCCCCGCGCAGCTCGGGCGGGTGCTTGAATGTGAGTTCTCCCGGCGCGGTGCTGACGTACGCGAGCCGGCCTGGGCGGCGAAAATCCCAGTCAGCGACCCGACCCGCCAATTCGAGCGACCGACAGTCCGGCTCAGCTGCCAGGCGGACGATTTCCTCGGCGCTCAGCGCACGGTGGTATACCGTGACACGGGCCATCTCTCCACGGAAGCGATGCTCACCGGCGCAGTCGGCTCCGATGCGCAGCGGCAGCCTGTTGGTCTCAATGAGCTTCATGCCAGCGCGGCCGGCGTCGGCCACTTCCCGACCGTCCACATAGAGCTTGTAGATATTGCATTCGGCGCTGAAGACGCCCGCCACGTGCATCCACTGGCCCGGCGTAAGCACATCCCGGGCGGTGAGCAGCCCCTCCGCCAGCAGCAGGCGCAGCGAGTTGCCGGGGAACGTATCGAGCATGTAGCCGCTTTGCGTCCCCGCCTGGCTCTTGTCGATCAGACGAACGCCGGGTTGTCCGTACCGCCCGGGACGGATCCATGCTTCCAGCGTAATCTCCTGCCGCAGATCGAGCGCAGGCGCCGAAGGGATTTGGAGAATCTCGCCCGTCCCATCGAATTGCATCGCCCCGTGCGCCCCCGGACCAGCATACCCGAAGGCACCGGTCAGGAAGATCGCGGCAAGAGCCAGACTCCACAACGATTCATGCCTCCTGTGGCACCACGGCAATTGCATCATGTGCATCATCCCTTCTGCTTCCGCTCACAAACTCTATCAGCAAGCCGGTTCGAGGTGTACTCTCAGGGGACACTCTTCCAGCCGTATTCTTCAGGACCCTCTTGGACATTACGGCCGTCGGACGGAGAAGTCCCTCTCCACACGCACCGTCACAGAACCAAGCAGACCGGCAGGCAGCAGCGGCGCATCGGCCTTCACCGTGGGCGCCAGAAGGAAAGTTTCTCGCTGCTCGTTTGAAAGCCCGGCATCCCGGACCAGCCGGTTGTTCCACACGTTCACAACTTCGATCTCGAGCGTATTCATGCCGTCCTGCACGGCGTCTGTGATATCGACTCGCCAGGGAGCGAGCCATAAGGTTCCCATGTTCCGACCGTTGACGCGAACGCTTGCCATGTCCCTGACCTCCCCGAGGTCGAGCAGGATTCGTAGTCCGTCTCCGACCCACGTATCCGCCAACTCGAACGTCTTCCTGTATACGGCGCTGCCGGAGTAGTTGCGAACACCCTCGTCGGGGTGCCGTGTCCAGCTTTCGAGTTCCTCAAAGAGAACCTCCTCCGGGGCGCCCCGCCCAGACTCGAAGCGGACCTTCCACGGGCCGGTGATTGTCTGCGGCGGCGGCAGTTGGCCCACGTGCATTGCGTGCCTGCTGCCGTCGGCAAGTGTCAAATCATATTCACCGGCCGCAGCGGCCTCGGCAAACCACTCTTGACCCCGACGGGTCAGCCCAATCTGCGGGCCCTCAGCCGCACGGTCCGGACGCGGCATCGTCCGTGCCAAGGCGGCCACTTGGCCTTCATCCAGCACGCGTGCGAATCGGGCAAACGCACCCGCCTGGCCACGGAACTGAGCGGAACCGCCCGACCGCACTCCCGAATGGACAATGTGCTCGCTCTGGCGGCCCGTCCGGGCGAGCCTGCCGTTGAGGTACAGGCTCGGCCGACCGGCGCGATACACCACGGTTACGTGCGTCCAGTCTGGTAAATCTGCAGCATGGACCAGGGTGGGCGCAAAGTAATTCGCTCCATGCTCGAAGACGCAGATGCCGTTACGGCCGACTGCCAGACCGCTGCCGGCATGACCGCTGCCGCCGAACCCATCGCCGTGCGGCGCAGGGACGAGGTCATTGCGTTTCTCACTCATCCCAACGATGCCCCGCGTGGATTCGGGCACCAGAGTCGTGTCGTCGCCGGGTTTGACCCACACGGCGAAGGTGAAGTTGTTCGGATTGTCTCCCTCGGAACTTCGCGGCACCGGTGTGATCTTCGTGCCGAGCAACTCCGCGCCGTCGCGCCGGACGGAGACGATCCGCTGCGACTTCGGGGCGGCCGTCTCACGGAACACGACGAACACGGAGCCCTGCGGGCCCAACGTCAGCGGCAACCGCACCACGCCGTCGGCAGAGTCGTACACGGCGGGACACTCGATCCGAGCGGAGTGGGGCCACCACAGTTCCGGCGCCTTGTTTCCGGCGCGGAAAGCCGCCGTGGTCGTGAGTGGCGCCGCCTCCGGATTGGCGACGAAATAGACGTCCACCTCGCCCCGGCGGCGGTGTGTGAATCGTAATGGGGCGGAACTTTCGAAGTCCGGTCTCGAACCAAGGGACGCAAAGACATCCTCCAATTTCTTGCCCCATACGGCTCTGCCCTTGCCGACCGTTCGTTCCCCCGGCTGCCGCGTTTTCTCATTGCCCCAAAGCTCGGCCGCCAATCGTCGGACCTCTTCATCGCACCAAGGGAAGTTCTCCATGCTGGGCGAGCGTGCCGGCGGTCGTCCCAGAACGGTCGCCCCCGCCTTGACGAGGTCCCGGATCTTCCGCAGCACCTCCGGACGCATCGTGGGCAGGTCCGGCAGGACGAGCAGCCGGTACTGTGTTCCGTGCGGCAAGGTGAGGATCCCATCGTTGACAGCGAGCATCTTCTCAATGACTTCGGCATTGATGTAGTCGAAGTCGCGTCCCGGCGGCAGTTCGGGTTCGCGCACGCCCGTCATCTTCGGGGCGTCCTCGCCAATGAAGTAGGCCACATCCGCGACCCGGTAACCCTGCTGCAGCAGCCAGCACGACCGCCGCAGATAGTCGATCCACGTCTTGCTCTGTTCGAACCACGTGTTGTGCCGGTTGAACTCCGTGCCGAACCAGGCGTTCACACCCGGCATCCTGTCCTCCCAGGGCTGATGAATATAGACGTGCAATACGAAATGGTTGATGCCCTCGCAGAACGACCAGTCGCCGCGGGCCTTGAGGGCGCGTGGGGCGTTCTGAAAGGCCGGTCCGCCCGTGAACGCCTCGGCCGAAACGAACGGTTTGCCGTAGGTGTTCGCGCACGAGGAGGCGGCGCGGCACTCAATGGAACCGAGATCGCCCGTTACCCAGTACTCACCGCCGATGCGGTCGGACTCCGCGCCGTACTTCAGAAACTCGCCGGGGAACCCCCAATGCCCATAGTTCTCCAACCACAGTTCCAGACCATGCGGCCGGCAGGCCTCGCGCAGTCCGCCTACGTAGTCCGTGGCGACGCGGTCGGCCACCAGGCGGCGCAGATCCCACAGAAAACGCTCGCTCTGGTCGGCACTCCCGATGAGACGCCCGGTAAGGACAGGCAGCCAGGGCGTCGGATCGTAACCGTAGCGTTCGCAAAACTGCTCGCCGAGGCCGTCCGTCCAATTCTGTGAGCCCATCTCATAACTGTCGGCCACCACGCGCGTGAACGCTTTACGATGAGAAGCTGGAATGCGTCTCAGCACCTCACCAATGAACGCTTTGAAGTGATAGGCCGCGAGGGCACGATTCATTTTGTCCACTTCCAGTCCCTGCCCCTCGGAAGACGCCGGAGAGTTCTTCATGCCGGTCGGCGTCATCCCGATCCGCACGATAACCCACTCTCCGCTCGGAACGTCCCAGGACAGGGTCCCGTCGGCGGAAAGACGGCGGGTCAAGTCGAGCACGTCCTTCTGAGGAACGATGAGCTCCGCCGCATCGGGCTCCGGCTGCGTCGACCACAGATATGTGTCCCACATCGGCAGCGGGGTCGGATGCATCTTGCCAAGCTGTTTCTCGACGAACGACTCCAATCTCGCAGCTCCCGAGAGATCAATTTCCGCCAACGAAGCTCTCTTGACGCTGGTGTGAACGCCCGTGAATACAAGACGGAACTTCTTCGCCGCCGTGGCCGGGAAGGAAACCGTCACCGGCCCACGGGGCATGAAGCCGACCCCGGGGCTCATGTTCGACCGATCACATTTGAACCGGCGCACCGTCACGAAACTCCCATCGTCCCGTCCGGCCTGCAACTCGCAATCCGCACTGAAGGGGTCATCCGTGGGAATCACCTGCAGCGAACGGGCGGTGAACGCTTCGGCCACCTCGAACTCAATGGTGAAAGGATTGTCCGTCCGGCCCGCTCCCTCGGGGAACTCGAAGCTGGTGGAGATCCTGCCATCCACGAGGCGGGCGACGCCAGCGGCCGCGGGCCTGCACGTCACGCGCGGGGCATGGGAGGCAAGCGAACCCGAGTCCTCCTGCGGCGCAGGGAACGCCAGAACAGCCACATCCTGGAACGGGTCTTTCGGCACGGGCAGTTTCCCTTCGAACCGACGAGGACCGTTGACGCGCGTCTCCGAGCAGGCGAGATATCTCATCGCCTGCTCAGGGCCAATCCAGGGCCCGCCGGACTGGCTCCAGCCCGGGCAGTTGAACATGCCAATGTTGACGCCGAGGCGCCCGCCTTCACGGATGGCGTGTTCCACGAGCGCCCACCACTCCTCGGTGAGCACTTTGATCTGTCCTGCCGGCACGTCGTCGAGAAAGATGTTGCCAATGAAAGCCTCGCCAATGCCAACTCGCGCCATCGCTTCAAGGTCACGGGTAATGCCCTCTTTGGAGAGGTTGTCGCTGATCCAGTACCAATAGCACCACGGTTTGGTCTGCTCCGGCGGGCGGGTGAAGCCTTCGGCCAGCCAGTCGCCGCCGGCGGGAACAGGCTGCGGCGTGCCGCGGGTGGCAGTCCCGAACAGATTTCCCTCCTCGTCAAAGCGAAGCGGGTCCATGCAGATGAATCGGTCCCACTCGACACGGTCATTTCGTTTCTGGTGATAGATGTGCCACCAGCGACCAGCGATATCGCGGACCGCGCAGCCATGCCCCGGGCCGAATACACCCTCCGCACGATGGACGATCGGATTGTGGGATGCTCTTGTGAAGGGTCCCATCGGATGATCCGCGACGGCATAGCCCACCGCGTAGTCCGGAGTATCAGCGCCGGAACCGCTGTATAGCATGTAGTAACGATCCTGGTGCTTGATGATCCAGGGCCCTTCGGTAACATGGCCGACCCGCGTTTCCCAGTCGGATTGCGGACGCAGAATCATCTTCGGCTCGCCGCTCGGTTCCGTGGGGCTGGCCATCGGCTGAACCATGATGCGGAAGCCCGGCAGTTGGACAAAGTAGAGGAACAGCCGCCCGTCATCATCGTGGAACAGGTGGGCGTCAATGGCCCGGTCGAAGAGCTTTCGACGGATGGTGAATGGCCCTAGCGGCCCGTCGCCTTCGGCCACACCAATCGTCTGGTTGGCCGTGTAGTAGAGAAAGACCCGTCCGGAGACCGGATCGCGCCAAACGTCCGGGGCCCAGATGTGACGCTCGCCCGGCTGAAAGACCACGGGGCCTTTCTTCCAGTCGACCAGGTTGGTCGAGGTATACACGCGATACCCGTTGTCGCCATCCACTTCGCCCGTCGCATAGAGATAATAGGTCCCTTCGTGGAGGATCACCGCCGGATCGGCCAGATTGCCTTCGATAATGGGATTCCTGTAGGTTATCCCTCCCTCCCCTCGCGTCGAGATCCCCAAAGTCAAGAGAATGGCGATCCCGGCCCACAGGGATCCGCGCAACTGCCTGGTCATATCTTCATCTCCATCCTGATGTTTTCTTCACTTCTTCATCTCAGAGCGGGCGGATGCACCGGACTTCACGGAGGGACTCACCAGGCCCGCGGCGACCTGATTGTCGAATCACGCCGGATACAGACCGCACCCCATGCACGCCAACCCGTCAGCACGGGCCCGATCCTTCCCATGCGCCCAAGTCTGGCCATCGATCATCTGGGCAAGCCATAGCCCATCACCTACAGGCGCCAAGGACTGCGCATCGGCCGACTCAGCAACCGGTTCAGATTCTCGTCGCCGACGATCACTTCCTTAACAGGATCCCACTGAATCTTGCGGGCGGTTCGAATCGCGATGTCGCTCAGATGACTGATGAAGTCGGACTGCACCGCACTATCGATCGGGCTGGCGGGAGTCGTCCGCAACCTCACCGCATCAACGAAGTTCTGGTAGTGGTTGGGGCTTTGAAGCAGACGAAGATCCCCGGGCTTGAGCTTGATCATCAGGAGCGACTTGGGATTGGCGTCGATCCCGCCGCGGGAAGCCGCCACCCATCCTTCCTCGCCGAAAAAGGTGGTCTTGTCCGACCCGTCTTTGAAAAGGAACTCCACGCCGGAGGCAAAACGCCCTCGAACGTGCCAGTGGGTGATCGTATCAAAGAGGCCTTCCGTGGGAATCTGGCCGGTCCCTTCGTACTCGACCGGGACCTCCGGATACCCCCAGTGCATGATGTCCAGCGGGTGGGCCCCCCAGCCGCCGAGGAAACCTATGGAGTTGTCGTAGACAAACCAGGAGCCTGCACTGGTGCAACGATCCTGGGTGAAGGCGCTCCACCGGGCCGGTCCCAGCCACATTTCGTAGTCGAATCCCTCCGGCACGGGGATCGGTTCGGTCGAACCGCCGCTGGAGCCGGCCGGGGCGTCCACGTGGATCTTCTGGATTCGGCCCAGGTAACCGTTCCGCACCAGCTCACAGGCAAAGGCACAATGAGTACTGAAGGACCTCTGCTGGGTTCCGTATTGAAAGATGTTGCCGTACTGCCCGATCGCCGCCCGCAAAGCCCTGTTCTGCTCGATACTCAGGCCCAGAGGCTTCTCCACATACATATCCTTGCCTGCCCGAGAGGCAGTCAGCGCGACCGGGACGTGCCAATGATCCGGCGTGGCGATCACAACCGCATCGATATCGGGGCGTGCGAGCAACTCCCGAAAATCCGTGTAGGTCTTGCAGCCTCGATATTCCGCCGTCCCTTTGCGGGCGGCATACGCACTATCGATTCTCTGGGCGCGTTCTGCCCGGCGATCGGCAAAGCAATCGCACACGGCCACGCTCTGACAGTCTCCGAGCCCGAGGAAACCACTGAGCAATCCGCCCCCTTGATTACCCACCCCAATGTGCCCCAGAGTGACGCGTTCGCTCGCTGCCGGCACATCCCCGGCCCCCAGAACGCCGGAGGGAATCACGTACGGGATGGCGTAGGCCACGGCCGCTGCACCGGCGGCATTCTGCAGGAAAGATCGTCTGGTCAACTTGTCGTTTCGCATGGGTTAGAACCTCCTTCATTCTCGTCGCACATGCTGCAGGCAGAGCAACTGACCTCATTCGATTGCGGCGTAGATCTCAAGCTCGCGGATGGCAGGGCTGGGCCCATAGCGTCCTGTGATCTCCAGCTCCACCGTTCGACACGAGGTTGTCGGAAAAGCCACCACCAGCACATTGTCTCTGTAGGCGGCTTCGCGCACCGACTTGATCAGCTTCCGGTCACAAAGAATATCGAAGTCCTTGGGCGCATAGTTGTGGTGCTGATACCCCATGATGCTGAGCCCCGAGATTCGAACCTCTTCGGCAAAGGTCACCCGATACCGGTAGAGCGGTTTTCCGTCCACCTCGTCCCAGTAGGTTGCCGGATCGCCGTCGATGCCCGCCTGGTCGCCGCCGGCGGCCCCATCCTTTTCCAGATCGTCCGGACTGCTCGCGATGCCGCGGGGCGCCAGGTTGGCGGGACGACTCCATTTCACTCGCAGGGCTTCGGCCCGTTCGGTCACCTCGCGAACGGGAACTGCCTCGAGGATCTGCGTCAGTGTGGATCGAGCCCGCTCCGGCCACTGGCCGCCGACCGCTTCCAAAATGCCCAAGGAAGCCAGTGCCGCCTCCGCCTTCAACTCCGCGTCACCGAGCAGAGACATGGCTATCGCAAGGCTCTCCTTCGAAGGCTTTCCCGCAAAGGCAGACAACAGCAACCTGCGTTCCTCAGCTCGATCCGCCAGCGACAGAGCCTCCGCAGCCATCGACTCCCACTGCGGCAAGGTCGACTCCTGTGCCCCGCGGAATAGATCGGCAAAACCACGCAGGGCCAGGATTTTCACATTCGGACTCTCGGGCTCACGGGCGACAGCCAACAGTTCGGCAAGCGCCCCTGCATCCGGCCAGGCGCCAAGGACTCGCACCGCCGTTTCACGCACAGTTGGATCCGGGTCTTTCAGCAAATCTCGCACGATTTCCAGCGAATGCGTCCCGCCCAATCGACCAAGGACGCGCAACAAAGACGCCCTCACGGGAGCCCCGGCATCCCGCATGTCTCGGGATATCCACTCGGTTACCGGCCGGCTGCTCTCGATTCGTCGCGAGACGGCAACAATGGCGTCTTCGATCGCCCGGCGCTCGCGGGCTTCATTGGTGGCCTTCAGAGCATCCATCAGGGCCGGTATGTGCTCGCCGCCGGCCAACGCCCCGAGCGCCTTGAAGGCTTCGATCCGGACTGTTGTGTCGCCGTCGGTAGCAAGGTCGAGCAGGACGGGAACCGAATCGTGGCTCTGCCGTTCGATCAGCACGGCCACCAGCTCTCGCTTGATCCTCGGAGACGGCGCGGCAAGCCCTTCCAGAATAGCGTGATCCGGGCCGATTCCGGGCATTTGAGCGAGACTCCTGCGGATCACGTCCATGTCCAGTTCACTTGCATCTTCGATCTGCCTGATAAGAATGGGGACTGCGGAGGCGTCTCCCAGGCGGCCGATCGCAGAGAGTGCGGTCAGACGAACGTCCGCGTTGCTGCTGAGCAGCAACTTCGCAATCCCGGGCAATGCGGCAGGGTCGCCTGCTTCCGCCAGCGCCAGAACCACCTGGGGCTGCACGGATTCCGCAAACGAGGGAAGCCGGTCCGCGACATGACGACACACAGTCCTGCCGTGCATGTGACGGAGGCAGTGAACCGCAGCCGCACGGACATGCGAATCATCGCTCGATAGTGCCGCCACCAGAATCTCTCCTGTCGCATCCTCGTCGCCCCGAAAGCAGGCCATTCCAATGAGAGCAGCGCGCCGAATCAAGGAAGGGTTGCCGCGGGCAAACAAGGCCTCGTAGATCTCACCGGCGCGGGTCCGATTCCCCTCCCGGGCTGAACCGTCGGCGCAGCGCAGCAGAGCATCTCCGCAGACAGTCCTATCCGGCCCCCCCGCCCGAGAAGCGGCCACACGAATGGCCTCGACCGCCTCGGGCCCGCCGATCTTGCCCAGGGCGGCAATGATCGCCGCGAGAAGTTCCCCATCTTCTGTCTGCAAAAGGGATACGAGTGGACTCACTGCCTTGCGGTCGCGGCGCTGTCCCAGGGAATTGACGACTCCAATCAGAGCCGGACCTTCCAATGATGTCAGAGCGCTCCGCAACGCAATCAGAGCTTCGTCGCCCGGGATTCGCTCCAGGGCGGCACAAGCCGCATGGCCCAATCGCGCATTCGGAAGAAGGGCCGCCAGTGCCGAGGCATCAGACCCCAAGCCGATCAGAGATATTTGCTCCAGGAGGTACTCCTTGCAGTCCTCCGTGGCGTCGCTTCTCAGCCGGGCCTTCATGTGTGTTGCCAATTGATCCCGCAGCAAGGGATAGCCGGCAGAAAGCAGAACCAGTTGCCGGATAGGCTCCAGGACTCCGCTGCCCTGCCCTCGCCGGTAGTTCTGAATACGATCGAGAATCGCTCCGATGTCGCAGGGCACATGCATGGTCGCCCTTCCGGTTGCCGCCCATTGGGTGCCGCGGAGCATCAACAGACGCCAGGCGGGATGCTCCATCGCCGCCACATCGTGTCCCAGGACAAGATTGAAACACCGGCCCCGGCCGAATTCGACGGTGAAGGCCACCGGCTCCTCCCGACCCGAGCCTCCGCTCTCCACCGCGGAGTAGGCCCGGCACAGAACATGGGCCGAGGGGCGGGCGTCCATGCGATGCCACAATTCATCGGCAATAGAGAAACCGGGCAGGCCCGCGGTGACCGGGTGGTTCGCGTCGGCGACGGAAACCGCGAACCGATGATATCGTCCGTGCCCGGTATTCTGCCCCCAGGTGGCTCCGATGAGGTCCTGGAACTCCTTCCAGGCCGGGAAGCAGGCGGTCGCCCCGTGGAAGACCACAAATCCCTTCCCAGATCGGACGAATTCGAGCACCGCCTGTTCTGCGGTCCGGCCCCAGGGCCGATCGGTGCTGGGGAAATTCGTCCAGTTGCTCACGATGACATCGTATCTGCCCAGCATCGTCGCCGTACAGACGCTCGGGTCTTCGATGACATCGACGGTGAACGCGCCACTTTCGCGAAGGATGCTGGCGAGCGCCGGGGTCGTCTGGCGCCAGTCGTGGTTGTTGCTGCCGCTGAACAACAGCACGTTCAGCATCTTCGGTTCCGTTCGCGCAGGCGGGACGCCACCCCAAGCCGCCACAGCGTTCCACGATAGCGCGAACACCAGTCCACAAAGCAAGCGTGCTCCGGTTGTCATATCCCAACCCCAGATATCTTCCTGATCCAAATACCGAGCGAAGTCGCGGTCAACCCGCGGCGGCCCACTGGTTCAGCCTCGCCACGGAGGTCCGAATGTTCTCGGGGCCGGCGATCTCCAGCGTCGTGGCCTCGTCAAAGCCTATCCCCTGCAAGGCCCTGACAATCGCGGGCAGATCAATCACGCCGTCGCCCAGGGCTACCGTCGCCATTCCGCAGCCGAAGAGACTGCCCCGTTTCTGCTCCCACTCCAATCCCATGTCCTTCCAATGGACGTGCTTGATGCGATCCCCGAAGGTCTTGACGTAATCCAACGGTTCGGCTCCCCCAAGCCAACTGTTGCCCGTATCCAGACAGATCCCCACCGTCTGTTCGTGCCCGAGCGCGTCGAGCAGCCGTCCCATGTCTTCCACGGAATCCGTGACCCGACCATGCGTCTCCAATAGCAATCCAATGCCCAGTTCCTGGGCCCAGCGAATGGGGGCATAGAGCCTCTCGCAGATGGCGAAGATCGCCTGCTCCGTCGTCAACTGATGGCCGAACTCGGTCTTCGGATCGCCCTCGGTGGTGATCACGTGCTTGATTCCGAGCAGATGCGCCAGGCGGATGGCCTTGATGATCTGGTGGGTGCCGTAAACATCCGGACTGGGCGGATCAAGAAGATTCGCGTGAGCGCAGAAGGTCGTGAGGGTCACCCCGGCGGCCTCGGCCATCTCGCGGATCTTCGCCGGATGGCTGTCCAAACTCACCGACGCGGCGAACCCATACTCCACGCCCAGCATCCCGCCCTCGTGGTTGTCCGTCAGGTCCGCGTACTGAATACCCATCTCGGCAATGGCGTGGAACTGCCGACTCATGGGACAAAATGGCTCGACCAGCGCGAAGCAACCGATACGCATGGATGACTCCTTCTCTCTGCAAATATTGTGTTGGATGACTCTGACGATACAACAACCGGACAAACGGATCTACCGCATCTCGTCAGTGCGCGATTTTGAACATGCCTCAGGGGTCTGTCCCCGCTCGCGAAAGGCCCGCGGGCTACTACCATGATGCCGTCGGAACACGGTGGCGAAGTACTGGCTCGACCCAAAGCCGCAGACCATGGCAATCTCCGTGATCGTCATTTGAGGTCTCTCCACCAGCATCCGGGACGCCGCCTCCACCCGATATCGCTCCAGGAACTGCACAGGCGTCATATTGGTCAGTTGGCGGCAGTAGTGCCGGAATCGCGTCTCGGCCAGGCCGCAATGCTCGGCCATGGTCCTCAGGGTCCAGGCTTGGGCCAACCGCTCCGGATTGTCTCGCAGTTCAGCGAGGAACAGTTCTACGGTCCGCAGACTGCTGGACAAAGACGGATCGAGAGAGATCTCATTGTGGCGCAACATTTCCAGGATGGACACGAACAACTCGTTGACGTGGGCCGCCAGCCGGGAGATGCTGCTGCCGTCCCGGTCGATTTCGATTGCCCGTCCAATCTGCTGAAAACAGTGGCGGATATCCGGAGTCGAGGGCCAGACAGGCTGCTCATTATGCCGCAGCAGCATCGTCAATTCATCCAGGTCCGGCTTGGTCAGTACGATCCAGCCGGGCCATTTCCAGGGCTGGTTGGGCCGCCGAACGCCCAGGTCGAGAATCAGCCAGTGGAGCCGGCTGGCCGGGATCTCCGGATCACCCACCCGGTGCGGTTGCCAGGGTCGCGTGATGGTCATCTGGCCCGCGCGCAGTCGATGCGGCTGACCGACCAGCGAGAACGGCAGGCAGCCGCTCTCCAGGTATGTCAGTTCCAGCCCCTCATTGCGGTGCCACTCCAATCCCCAGTTCTGCCGGTCGGGAGCATCCCAGTAGGCAAGACTGCGAACCTGGGGCAGGGCGGAGTCCGGCAGTCGTCGCCCTGGATAGGAGCCCCGGCCCAAGGCCTCGATGCGAACCCTTCCGGCCTCTACCGCCGCGACCAGCGGACGGCACGTGTCCGCGTGATAGGTTTTGTCATCCTCCCGATAGATAGGAGTCTGCGTCTTCATGCCACACCGCGAAATGTTCCAATTCCGTCATGGAGTTGTCGAGCCGCAGGGTCGGTCAACAGGAGCCCTGTTCCACCATACTACCGGATATCCCGTTTTCTTGGAAGTATCCCGCTGCGAAGGCGAGGATGAAATGGACGCAAAACATGTTCAAAGTTCCGCACTGCGGCAATTGAAACGACAGGACACGGAACCTGGTGTACGATAAGAAGATCAGGATAGCCTAAGCCTTGTTGCTCTGTACGGCGCCGACTCGGTAGGCACGGGGTCGCCATACCGGGGCAGGCTGGGAGGAGACGATCATGGGACAGGTACGTCGATGCTTCTCTTCAGAGGGTTTCACCCTGATCGAGTTGCTTGTCGTGATCGCGATCATCGCCCTGCTGATGGCGATTGTCATGCCGTCCCTCAGCGCGGCCAAACAATACGCCCAGGGCGTCGTGTGCACGTCCAACGTCAAACAGCTATCGATTGCCTGGACCCTGTATGCGGACGGGAACGACTCCCGGCTCGTCGGCTCCCAAGTCTGGGCCGATCGCTGGGAGGCGGACAACTGGGTCCACCGCCGGGTCCAGGGCGGGGATCCCGGCTTCATCGCAGGGAGATCGGCTCACGAGACAGAGCTGGCAGGCATTCGAGCCGGGGCCTTGTACCCGTATGTGAACGACACGAAGGTGTTCCATTGCGTTGCCGACGAGAGTTGGAGGAAGAACAAGCTCAAGGCTTCGCTCGCCGCCACGGAGAGCCCCTGGCGCAGCTATGCGATTCAGGATGGACTCAACGGGTGGGGGTACTTTGACCAGAAGCCTGCCCGCCGGATTGCTCAGTTGCGAAATCCCTCGGAGGTTTACATCATTATCGAGGAGGACGAGGGCCAGGGAGCGCACAACTGGGGCTCGTGGATCCTCGACAAGGACGGCGCCGGATTCCACGACCCGATCTCCGTCTGGCACAAGAAGGCAAGCACCCTGGGCTTCGCCGATGGACACGCGGAACTGCACATCTGGAAGGACAAGACCACATGGAGGGTCTCTTCGGGTGAACTTGCCCCCGGTACGCCGTTGCCCGACAGCGAGGATCTCGCATTCATGCAAATGGGCTATGTGGATATGAGCAAACGTATACGTTGAGCCGGAAATACAGATGATCCTACGCGTGCAGCTCAGGAATAGTGGACTTAAGGTGGAACGTCTTTCTTGTGGAGGACCGGTATGAGTACTCAGAAGATAATCGCGGTTTCGTTCTTCTTCCTGCTTTTCGCGGGCCAGATGCTATGCGCTCAACCCCCGACAGACTGGAGTGGTCCAGGGAAATGGTGGAACCACAGTTTCGGCCCGGACGTCGGCAGCGCGACGGAAAACCTTGGAGCCGTTGTGGTCAAAGGGGGTGGGCCGGATATCTATGGGACATCCGACGGATTCCATTATGTCTTCCAACAACTCACAGGCGACGGCTCCATCCGGGCGAGGGTCGTACGAATCGATGGCCCCGGCACCAACGAATGGCGTAAGGCAGGGGTCATGATCCGCCAGGAACTCACGGCGGGGTCCACAAACGTGATGATCGAAATGACACCTACCGGTGGACACGCCTGGTGCCTGCAGTGGCGCGCGACCTCCGGCGGCAGCACCGGCTATACCACCGGCGGAACGATGACGCTGCCCTACTGGGTTCGCCTGGATCGCCAGGGGAACGTGTGTACGGGGTACACCTCCGCCGACGGCATCTCCTGGACTCCCCAAGGGGCGCCTCAGACCGTGGCGATGATCGAACCCGTCTATGTGGGTCTGGCCGTCACATCGCACGAAACAGGTGTCCTTTGTGAGACGGAATTTGACAACGTGACTATCACCGGAGATGTCCGGGGCAGCCGGCCGGATAGTGAGGCCGTGGATCCGTTTCCGGAGATAGCGGCAACGGACGTGCCACGCGACACCGCCCTCTCCTGGACGCCGGGAACGTCGGCTGTCACACATGATATATACCTGGGAATGAGTTTTGATGACGTCAACACCGCCAGCAGGACCGCACCCCAGGGTGTACTGGCTGGGCAAGACCGGATGGCCGCTTCTTTCGAATCCGCCAACCCTCTGGCATTCGGACGAACCTATTACTGGCGGATCGACGAAGTCGAGCAGAATGGAACGATCCACAAGGGAAGGGTGTGGAACTTCACCACGGAACC
Organism: uncultured Phycisphaerales bacterium; assembly: GCA_937927975.1. Classification (GTDB taxonomy): domain Bacteria; phylum Planctomycetota; class Phycisphaerae; order Sedimentisphaerales; family Anaerobacaceae; genus PLanc-01. The sequence continues at coordinate 45,797 of CALEZT010000282.1, read as the reverse complement.
ATTCGCCTACCCGATCAAGAACGTGACAGCCACTGCCTCCAGCAGCAGCCGGGCCGACACAATCGCGGAGAACACGGTCAACGGTTCCGGGCTCAATTCCGCCGATCAGCATTCGGTCGAACTGACGCAGATGTGGATGAGCGGCAACGCCAAGCCCCACTGGATCCAGTACCAGTTCGATCAGGTCTACAAGCTCGACGAATTGTGGGTTTGGAACGCCAACCAGATCGTGGAGGCGTTCGTCGGTTTCGGCGCCAAGGACGTGGCCGTCGAATACTCCACCGACGGCGCTGTTTGGGCTGCCCTTGACGGGACACATGAGTTTGCCCGGGCGTCCGCCACGCCGACTTATGCAGCCAACACCGTCGTCGATTTCGGCGGCGTGGAGGCCAAATTCGTCAAACTGACCATCAACAGCAACTGGGGCGGAGTGGCCCAGCAGGTAAGTCTGAGTGAAGTGCGGTTCTTCTACGTGCCTGTCCAAGCCCGCGAGCCGCAACCAGCCAATGCTGCGACGGATGTTCCTCTCACCGCTTCCATGAACTGGCGGCCCGGCCGCGAAGCCACGTCGCACAAGGTGTTTTTCGGAACCGATGGCGACGCGGTGGCTGCCGGCACGGCTGCCTCCAGCACCGTGGCCGATCACGTCTTCACGCCGCCTGCTCTGACGTTCGGCACCAAGTATTTCTGGAAGGTTGACGAACTCGGCGGGGAGGGTCCGTATGCAGGTCCGGTTTGGGACTTTACCACCCAGCAGTATGCGGCGATCGACGACTTCGAGGGCTATACCGACGACGAGGGCAGCCGCATATATGAGTCCTGGATCGACGGCGTCACTGACGGCAAGAGCGGTTCGACCGTCGGCTATATGCAGGCCCCGTTCGCCGAGAAGAAGATCGTCCGCACCGGCAAGCAGGCCATGCCGCTGACCTATGACAACTCGATCTCCCCGTTTGTCTCCGAAGCTGAACTGGCTTTCGATTCGGCCCAGAACTGGACCGCCAACGGGGCCGACAGTCTCGTCGTGTGGTTCCGCGGGCAGGCCCCGAGCTTTGCTGAACTGACCAACGGCAACATCCTCATGAACGCCATCGGCGCCGACATCTGGAACTACGGCGACGAGTTCCGCTACGCCTACAAGACCCTCACCGGCAACGGCACGATCGTGGCCCGGATCGAAAGCCTCGGCAACAGCGACGCGTGGGCCAAGGCCGGCGTGATGATCCGCCAGAGCATCGAGCCGGGCTCTACCCATGCTTTCATGTCCGTCACCGTCAGCGGCGGCAATGGCGCCAGCTTCCAACAGCGGCTTACAGCCAACGGCATTTCGACGAATAACGACAACACCGGTCCGGTCGTGAGCGTCCCCTACTGGGTCAAGATCGAACGGACGGGCGATGCCTTCTCGGGCTTCATCTCTCCGGACGGCGCCACCTGGACCCAGTTGGGCGCCGCCCAGACGATCACGATGACCGGTCCGATCCTGATCGGTCTGGCGTTGACCAGCCACAATACGACGGTAACAACAGCGGCAGAGTTCTCAAACGTCTCGACCACCGGCAATGTGACCGGCTCCTGGCAGATCGCAGAGATCGGGGTCGAACAACCCGTGGGTAACTCGATGGAGGGCCTCTATCTCTCGGCCAAAGACACTTCGGGCAAGGCAAAGGTCTTGCAACATCCGGACCCAGTTGCCACGGTCAGGACAGCGTGGCAACAGTGGAAGATCCCCTTGAGCGAGTTTACCTTGGCAGGCGTGAAGATGAATGCCGTCAAGTCGATCGTGATCGGCGTGGGGGACAAGACGGTGTCGGCCCCCCGCGGCAGCGGGATCATCTTCATCGACGACATCGGGTACGGACGATCTGCAGGCCAGTAGCCCCGTCGCAGCCCAGACCACGTTACACGCCAACACGGAGGTTGTCGAATCCCTGGATGTCCGAAGGGCCTGTGTCTCTGCAGGCACAGGCCCTTTCTCCCGTAGGATGCAAACTGGAGAGTACCGACTTGCCTTGTATCGATTTATGCCACAAGTCGCGTTCCTTCAGCCCTGGATGGATCGATGCGGTCTTGCAGGAATCTCATGAAGGTGGAAGCGAGATCGAGTAGGGCATCAACAAGATCATCGAGCCACAACACGAAGAGAACCAGGGCGAGATCATCTGCATCGAACGTCTGGGCAAACTGCTGAAATCTCACCATCGCGAAGCGGGGTGACGCTCCTCCTGCCGGATCGTGTTTACAGAGGCAGTGCGCGCCGAGGCGCATATTCCGCATCAGATACGCCCAACAAGGATCACTCCTAACGCCGGCCCCCTCTGAACCTCCCGCTCTTGCCGCCCCATCTCTCGTCCCAGTTTCAGAGCTAACAGGCCGAAACCACTCGGCTTACGGCCCGATGAATTTGTGCACCCTACGGGACATCCATCCACGGATGTCGATACTTACAGGCCCAGCAACGTCGATGATGAGAAGCTTCGAAAGGGGAAGGTACTTCACGGAGGCGGGCATACCGTGTTCCGACGTGTCTGTCCCCTCATCGCGCCTATGCATGGTGACATCAGGCCGACGTCCGGACCAGCCGGATACCAAGACATGGTAAGCTCTCGGCCCCTGCCGCGCGCCCCAGCCATCCAGCGTGAAGGATATGAGCTCGTCCTCTTTCACAATCTGGTGGATTCGGCACGGCGCATGAATGAAACAGCCAGTGGCCGGGACACGACGGACATCGTAGATCGTACCCGCATCGAACAGTTCCGCGATGTGCGCCTGTGTGGTTCCGGGGTTGATCGCCGGTCCGTCGCGCTGCTGAGACTCCAAGAGGAAGTAGTCGGGCAGGAGCCCCTGCCGATCCACGTCGTCGACGGACCAGACCATCCCGAGCCCGGTCGCGGTGATCCCCGAGGCGATCTGCCGCCACGGTCCCTGCGGATCATATTCACTCAGTTGATGCATCGCCGAGGCGTAGACCAGTCCGCACCACTGCACAGGCCGTCCGAACCACGAACCCTGCCAACCTGTAGCCCCGAATACGGGTATCGTGGCGTAAGGACCGACTACCCCTTCCGTCGGATTGACCAGGTATACGAAGGGCACTCCTGTCCAGGCCCAGTAGCGGGCTTGGTCAAGATAATCCTCGCGGCCGGAGAGCACAAAGCCGAGCGTATAGGCCTTGGCGAGCAGGCCGGAGGCCAGAATGTCGGGCGTGTGCAGAGGAATCTCCCAGGTCTGAGCGCCGCGGGGGACCGTGTTCGCATAAAGCACGGTCTGTTTGTCCAGCAATTCGAGGGCGGTCGCGGTCCCCTCCGCATCGGCTCGGAGAGTCGCCCCTTCCAGAGCAGTGACCAGATCGCCGGCGCCGTACCCATTGGCATGGTTGGCGAAATGGGTCTTCCCATAATCGACAGTCCCAGGCTGATAGATCTTGATCCCGCGGGAGTCAAAACTCGCAATGGCATTCTGTGCCGCATTGTGACGACGCTCGACATAAGCCGCGACGTCGCCAAACAGCAGCGAAGGTGTGGGCGGCCGGATATGCGAGACCCCCCCGTCGAAGTGCCAACTCGACGGCAAGGTGGCCAGAGCCAGATCACGGGCGAAAGACAAATCCTGGATCAACGCCTCATCGTCGAGACTGGCCGCCAGCCAGTCCATGAACATGGCCGCATCGGGAGCAGGTCCGAACCCGAACGAGTCGCCCCATACCGCGTGGCGGAATAGGCCTCCTTCCTGAATCGCAGAATCCAGCCAGCCATGCGCCAGCAATCCGCCGGCCTCCGGGAGCCCGCCCTCGACCTGGGGCACATGCGGCAGTCCTCGAATGCGAACGTAGTGCTGCAGGGCCGGCACGACTGTCGCGCCCTGCCCACCCACAATCCATATCTTCACAGCGACCAACGTGTTGGCTGCCAGACGAACCGGAGTGTGAGCGACCAGGCTGTTTTCGAAGCGGTGCTTCCCGACGACAGGCCCCGTCAGCCCCATCACCTGAGCGCCGGAGCCGAACACTGTGTCCGGCGTATCGAACAAAGGCCCGATCCACTCGGATGGTTCCCAGATCAGGCCCACATAGCACTCCTGCGCAGCAATCGCCATCAGGGGAAAAGTCACCTTGACCGGGTCCGGCACGCGCCGGATGTGCTCCACGGTCGTGATGTCGGCCTCGTTGCTGCTCGGCTCATCCTCGAGGTACTCCAGCCCTGCCAACACAGCTTGACTCTTGCGTGGCCCGTATGTGCCCAGGCCGGGAAAGAGGGTCAGCCAAGGCAGGCACACGACCTCGCGATCGTCACTCGCCTGAATCCGTCCCTCAACAAGGACTGTCCCGTCTACTGGCCCCGGGCGAAACGTCCTGTGGATCCGCCAGACGGCGCCTCGCGAGTCCGCCAGTTGCGCCAGCAAATCGATGCCGTTTCCATCCGCGACGCTGACGGAAGCGTTTTTCAAGTCCAGCCACTCCACGGCGTCCTCACACAGCACACCCAGGAGTTCCCGATCATACGCTGTGGCCACCTCATGACCGTCCACCTCTACCACGAGATCACCGATCCCGGCACCGAAATACTTGATCTTGAGCGAGCCAGAGGACACCTCGGCGACTTCTCCTCTCGCTAATCCGGACCGAGAAGGCTCTCGATACGGCGGGTCTTCACAGAGGGGGAGTGTCTCCACCGTAATGGAGGCGATCCCGATCTCTCCAGTCGTCGTGGCCGGATCAAGGCGAAACCGGGTGTTGGCTCCCAGCAACTCCATGATGACCAGTTCGTAGTCATGCCAGAGATTGTCGGCCTTGACGGTGAACCGTACGGAGCGACCCGCCTGAAAATGAGAGCCGTAGAACAATTCCCCCGTACTGTCGGCGGCGGATCTCATACGGACAGTGACTCGGGTGAGCCGGTCGCCCGGCAGGTGGATGGCTGGCCCTTCGATCCACGGATCGACTCCCGTGGACCGGAACGACAGGCCGGTCCTGGACCACGTCAGATCCTCCACGTCGTGGTTGCCTTTCCAGCCCTGCAGCCCGTTCGAGAAGCCCCAGTGAATGACGATGTCTGCCGATGCCCGTCCGCAGACCAGATGGATGACCAGAGTGCCCACTACGGCCGCTGTCACACTGACCTTCCTCATATCCTGGTCCTCACGTCCAAAACAGGCTGGGCACACCCGACTCCAGTCAAGACTTCCTCGATTATACACGGTCCACGAGTCATGATTGTCCTTTTTATCTCGGATTGACTGGGGCATATCCATCCTTTATGATAGGAGGAATTGGATCCCGCATCCAACTCTCGGCCGTCCGGATTTGGAGGAATGATCAAATGGCCGTTGCGAAAACCACAGTTCATGCAGGCACAAAGGCTGTGTGCATCACATCCTGGACCTTTCTCGCAACCCGCCTTGTCCCCCTGCTTGTTGATTCCGGGCCTGTCGTTCCGGGGCAACTTTCACATCTTGGAAGGAGGTATTGAATTATGAGGTACGTATTCTCCGCCGCACTTGTCCTTGTTCTTACGATACCATGTGTGCCGGGATGGAGTTGGGAGTTCAATGCCGGCAAGGAAGGCTGGGTAGTCGCAAATAAGATCGATGTGCTGGAAGCGAAGGATGGAGTCCTTCGTGCGACCGTCGCAGCCGATATCCTGGACCCCTACATCAATGGTCCTCACGGCTCCTGGGATGCCGATGACATCACAGGCATTCTTCTGCGCGTCAGAACGTCCATGGATGTCAGCGGCTACTCCGGCGGGGCGGGACCCGCCATCTACTACTTCAATCCGAGTCCTTCTGCGAAAGGGTTCCTCCTGCCGCAGCCCGGCGTGTGGGCCAGCGTTCTCGTCGACATGACGGAGGAAGCCAACTGGACCGGAACGATCGACAGCATCCGCGTGGATCTGGCGGACAACGTGCCGGAGCCGTACACGGTGGAGTTCGACTGGATCCGCTATATGGGTCTGCACCTGAACAACGAGAGTTTCGAGCTCTGGGACGACGTCGAGAAGATCGTCGCCGGCTGGACCGTGATCGGAGGCGACTTCGCGGACCTCTACGATCCCAATGTCAACGCCGACGCCGAGCCCAACAACGTGCGTTCCCTGGATTGGTCCGTCAAGCATATCGGGACCGGCGAATACCATGCCCTGGCGCAGCCGATCAAAGGCGGACTGGACATGGACAAGGGTGCGCCGGTGACTCTGCGCGGCGCGTTGAAAGTCCCGTCCGAGTCGTGGGATGCGGATGCCTCCATTTGGTTCCGCATCCGGGAGTTCGACGGCACGACGGAACGGCTCAGCGATCCGATCGTGGTGACCGTCTTCGACGAGTGGTTTGAGTTCGAGAGCACACTGCAACTGGCCTACAGCAGAAGCGAGCGTCAGGCCTTGGATGTGCAGCTCTACGGGCGTGTGGCACAAGGCGCATTTTTCTATTTCGATGATATTTTCGTGGAGATTGGAGAAGTGGACACTCCCGATGCGGACCTGTACTGGCCCTACAACAGGACGCACTGGGAGTTCAACACGCCTGGGGACACCGAGGGCTGGTCCGCCAAGAACAATCAGGACATCACCTTCTTCGACGTCAACGAGACGGACGCAGACAGCACTCCCGTGGGCGCACTGCTGCTGGACCTGCCTGCCGGCACGTTCGATCCATACCTGAACGGTCCGGCGGGGCCCTACTACTCGCCCGCCATCACAGGCATCGCCGCACGCATGCGTTTCAACGGCGCCGCGAGCGACATGGTCAAGCCGGCCGACGGCGGCCAGCACACGGTCTACTGGTTCTACACCGCGGGCGGGCACGGCAACGGACCCCAGTTCGAAATCCCGGCGGCGGACGAGTGGTTCATCGCATACATGGATTGCTCTGAGCGTTGGTCGAGTTGGATCAACAACTTCCGCTTGGACCTAGGCCACTACCAGAATTACATGATGGTGGACATCGATTGGATCCGGACCTACGGCGATTACATCGCCAATGGTCAATTCGAGGAGACTCTGGAACCCTGGAGCCAAGTTGGCACAGGCTTCGCCCTAAGCTCCGAGCAGGTGCAGACAGGCGCAACATCGCTCAAGATCGAGGGCCAGGGAATCGCGAACTGGCATGCCGTGGAACAGCGTCTCGACGGCTGGAACACGCGAATTCCCAAAGGCGCACGCGTGACTGTAAGGGGCTCCTACTACGTGCCCGCAAGCTCCTGGGCCCAGGGCGCCCACCTTTGGCTGAGAGTCAACGAGTTGCTCGCCGGCACAACGCAGGAGAACATCGACCCGTCGCCACTGGCCGAGCCCGCGCTCGATGCCTGGACGCCTTTTGAAGGCAGCATCGTCACAAAGCACGAGCCCTCGCAGCGCGCCCACCTGTCCGTGCAACTGTTCTCCCAGCTGCCCGCAGGCGCGCCGATCTACGTGGATGATATCTTTGTTGAAGTCATGGCTTCGCAGGATGCCCAAGTCGCCGCGAGTACCTGGCCGGGGAACTGCGTCAGACTGGCCGAGGGCCAGGAGATCGTCATCGACGGCAAGGTGTCTGCCGCGGAATACAGAGGGGCCCAGGCTCTCGTGCTCAACGCGGACACCCTCGACGACGAGGATCCCTGGTTCCCGGGCGTCGTCCACCAGGGGACTGTCGCTGTGGGCCCTCCCCAACACGCTGTGGAGGACTACTCGGGAACCTTCTACTTCATGTGGGACAGCACCCACCTCTATGCCGCGGTTTCGGTTCAGGACGACGCCGTGAGCCCGGCGATGGACGCGCCCAACGGCGCGGATTGTCTGCAATTCGTATTGGGCCCGGTCGATGAAGTGGACATTGCGGGCATGCTGATCCCAACCATCGCGCCGGACGACGGCACGGGACAGCCCAAAGCGCAGAACGTCTTCAGCGGCTGGCTCGCGAAGGACCTCTTCGCCGCCGGCAGCGGAACCCGGTACGCCGCGGCTGTGGATGCCGCCACCGGAGATTGGATGGTCGAAGTCCGGATTCCCTGGACCGCATTGCAGGGTGGTTTCACGCCGGAACTGTTCCCGCCCGCGGTCGGTGATCAGGTTGGATTCTCGCTGCTGGGAATCGACTATGACGGCAACGTGCTCGAATGGCTCGGCTGCATCGAGAAAGCCCCCTGGACGGGACAGGGACTCCAGACGATGACATTCGTTCAACAATGACATGCCGCAGCTCGCAAGGGAGGGGTGACAGAGGCAGGATCATGACTGGCTCTGTCACTCCCTTCGCATATCATCCCGCTGAGCACACCAGGATCAGAAAGACGGCAGCGAAGATGAGGGTGCACACCCTATGACCTGTACTTACGCCGCGACGGTCATTGCACCTTACGGGAATGAATCTGCTGTTCAATCGATGCGGTGAATCGTCAGACCTGCCAGCGACTTCTGCCTCAGCGGTATCAGCAGGCTCAGTCCATAGCCGATCACGAAACACACGGTGATTCCAATGGCTGCGTACAGATAGCCGTTGATTCGAGTGCAGAGCGGCAACGCCCCCATGACCGAAGCACCGCCCAGGGCGCCGATCAGAGCCGCCCAGCCATGGACTCGCCGGGTCAGGACTCCCAAGGCGAAAAGACCGCCCAGAACACCCATGAGCAGCCCGATTACCTTCAAGAATTGATCAAACAGCGATCGGACATCCGGGTCGACGAACAGCAGCCCCAATAGCGTGCCGGCCGTGCCGAAGGCCAATGTCAGAACACGGGCGCATCGCAGGTAGCCTCGCTCGGTTTGCAGCACATCGAACGGGCGAAGGAAATCGGTGACCACGGCGGTTGCCGTCGAATTCATGCTGGTCGAAACGGTTGATTGGGCCGCCGCGAAGACGCCGGCCACAATCAGCCCAGCAATCCCAATGGGCACCTCATGGGCAATGAACAGGGGGAGAATCTGGTCGGTCATAAAGGTGGGATCGAGTCTATGTGGATTCGATTTGTAGAATACGTACAGGCCGATGCCGAGGAGATAGAAGAGAAAGGAGGCCGGAATGCTCAGCAGCGCTGCGGTCCAGATGGACCTGGCCGCCAGGCGTTGATTAGGTGTAGTCATGTAGCGTTGCACCACGGCCTGGTCCGCTGTGTAGGAGGAAACATTCTGCCCGATGCCGCCCACGATCACCACCCACAGGGCCAATGAGGCACTGGTCGGGTCCATATGCCAGTTTGCGGCGTTGAGTTTGCCGTCCTGCCAGGCGGTGGCCAGGAAGGCGTGCACACCGCCTTCGGTCCCGGAAATCAACAGCCCGAAGCACAGAAGCGCGCCGCCCAGCAGCACCACGGTCTGGATGGTATCGGTCCAGATCACCGCAGCCACCCCCCCCAGCGTACAGTAGATGATACTGAGCACACCCATCAGGAGCACCGATTCGGCTGGTGACAGCGGAGTAATCGTAGTCATCGCCAATCCGGCCAGCGACAAGACGATGCCTATCCGAAAGACCTGAAACAGCGTGAAGGAGACGCTGGCGAACAGGCGTACCGGACGGTTGAAACGCTTCTCCAGGTATTCGTAAGCGCTGGTGGCGTCGATACGATGGAAGAACGGCAACGCCAAGTAGATGGCAATGGGTGCCACCACCGGGATCATCAGATTGCCGACCAAGTAGACCAGGTCCTGCGCATAAGCCTTGGCGGGAATGGCCATATACGTGATGGAACTGAGCATGGTGGCAAAGATCGAACAGCCACTCGCCCACCACAGCATCTTCTTGCCGCCGCGGAAGTAATCATCGGTGTTCCTGCTCTTTCGGGTGAAGTACACTCCGACGCCCAGCATGGCCAGAAGATACGCGATGAGTACCGTCGAATTGATCGCGCCGAACGGGCGGGTTGTGACAACCGGTTCGACGCTCCAGACCTTCGCAGTGCGCACCCGAGGTTTGATCTCACCGGAAACCAGCATGATCTGCCCGGCGAACCAGGTTGCCTGCGTCGTGACCTGGTTGGCGGGCGAAACCCCTGCATTTACCCAGGTATCCGTAATGGTGTGGTACGCCAGAACGCGTTTAGGGAAGCCCGGATGGTCGAGCTGCAGATCATTGGCCTTCGCCATCAAAGAGCCGTCGTCCCCACTCAACACGAACACATGGGACTGCCCCACAGCGATCCCGGTTCCCGCCATAATCGACACAGGAGCGTCTGCTCGTCGACGCCAAGCCGTCGAGGACACAGAGCCCGTACCGTCGGAATTCGTTCGCCGGCGCCTCTGCTCACGGTCAAAGTGAGCTGGGTTGAATTCGTAAACGTCGAGAAGAGGTTCGATGCCTTGGACATCCGTCATACCGAGCCGTTGACGTCGTCCGCTGAGGACGTAGATGCACAGATCGAATCCGTTGTGCTGTGCAACCGTCAGATTGAACGCCCGCGAGGGACCAGGCCAAGATGGAAGAACCTCCCACTGCCATGCATCTTCCGGCCGCGACAGGTCCAGCCGCCAGAAGTTCATCATGGCCGTCTCCAATCCTTTGCCGGTCTGGCCGCCGGCCAAATAGACAACCTCGCCCAGGATCGCCGCCGCACCATGTCCACAAGGCTGCGGCAAATCGGGCAACGGTTTCTGAACGAGTTGTCTCTTCTGCGAATCCCATTGCAGAAGGAAACACCGCTTGAACGTCTCCCGGGCGTTGTTCCCCCCCATGCAGACAACTCCACGGCTGCTACTGACCGATGCTCCGTAACCGATCTCCCGATCGAGCTTCAGGCCGGTGCTCCACTCCCAAGACCCGTCCCGGGCACGCGTGAAAACCCACGCGTCGTTCACCCATACCTTTTCGCTCTCCCAATAGGGTCTGGCGAAGTTCGCTCCCCCTGCAACAATGAGCGCATTGTTATGGACACCCACAAACGGACCGGCCACACCGAGTTCATCCGGCAATGGCGGCAACTCCGTCCAGCGCAGCATTTCGGCTGGCGGGCCGTCCGCATAAGCGAGTGGGACAAGGAAGACGACTCCAAGCGCCAGGACCGACAAGATGACGCGTCGCATTCGTTCGCGGAGTCCACCTTGTCTCGGATTGTCGCGATTCGGATCCCTCGTCATTTCTGAACCTCTTGGCTCCATGGGTGCCACTGTTCGAGTCGACAAGTCGCACCAGTACGAGTGGCGTCACGCCTTGTCCAGCATCTTCCAGCACATCAACTGCATCCGAGGCAGGTGGAAAGGCCCCTTCCACAAGTTGCCCTTCAGCGGGACGGAAACCCGCCCGTCACGATGCAGGTATCCGTACCATTCACCGTACTGGGAATCGGGAAAATGCGCGTAGGCCCAATCGTGGACCATCCGATGCCAGCGCGCGTACTTGTCGTCCCCGGTCAACTGATATGCCAGCAGCGTTGCGATAATCGCCTCGTTGTGCGGCCACCAGAACTTCATGTCGTGCCAATATTCCTGAACGGGGAGTCCCTTAAGGTCGCAGAAGTACAGGAATCCGCCGTACTGTTCGTCCCAGCCTCGGCGCCACATCCAGTCGAGCATCGTCGTCCCCATCCGCACCAGGTCGGGATCATCGCTCCGGCGTCGAGCCTCGCGGAGGATGAACCAGGCGGCCTCAATCGCATGACCGGGATTTAGCAGGCGGCCGTCGAAATGATCGATCACCTCGCCATCCTGCCCGACCGTTTCCATCACCGCCTCCAGATCGGGCTTTATGAAGTCGCGTCGGATGGTCTCGATCGACCGATCGATCCACTCGGCAGCCTCAGGCAGAGCGATCGAGTCGCGGAGTTCCTGACACGCGGCAATCGTGATCATCGGGAACCCGATCGCCTTCATAGGCCGCACATCGGTGTACTTCGGCTGGACCCCCTTGGGCTCAAGATTATGGTCGATGAAGTTCAGGAATACCCGCCGGGCTTTCTCGGCGTACTCTTCGCTGCCGGTGGCCTTGGCGTATTCGCCATAGGCAATGCATGCGAACGATTCCGTGAAAGCATAGCGCCGCTTGCGGATAGGCCGACCGTCGCGTGTGAGATGGAACCACATCCGACCGTCCGCTGGGTCGAAGCAACAGCGGTCAAGGAACTCAATGCCATGCCGGCACCATCGCAGCCACTCGTCACGCGGTTCGACGGAATTGTACAGCTCGCCCAGGAGCCAGGTGGCCCGACACTGCTGCCACCCCCCCTTGTCGTCATCCAGGAGTGACCCGTCGCGATTTCGAGCGACCATGAACCCGCCATGCTGCTCGTCCACGCAGCGAGGAAACCAGAAGGCGAGCGTGTCCTCAAGCAGGCCGTTGCGGTACACATGGATCAACTGCTCGATCCGGTCTGTGCTCAGGATAGAATCGGCGGACATGGGTCTCCTTCACAGGAGCAGGATCGTCGGCTCGATCGGAGGCGTTGTCGCCTCCCGACGGCGTCAGCCCGAGATCCGGCGCACATCGTTGCACACGTCAAAGAATCCAAAGGCATCGAGTTCTTGTCGAAGCCGCTCCACCTCCTTGGGCTGGAGGGCTGCGACAGGCAACCGGGTGGGCCCGCAATCGATACCGATGAACTTCATGGCGGCTTTCAACCCGGCGTGGACGCGGTATCGCACGATCGTATGGACCAGCTTCACAGCCAGTCCCTGGTAGCGGCGTGCCTCATCCAGATCGCTCCGCTCGAAGGCCTCGATCACGCGACAATAAAGCGGGGCCAGGAAGTTGTATGTCGAGCCGACGGCGCCCCGCGCGCCTGCCGCCAGACCCGAAAGGAGCATTTCATCGCAGCCGAAGAGAATATCGTAGCGTCCGTCGCCGAACTCGACACAGGCCTGGAAGTCGTCGACCTTCTGTGAACTGTACTTGATCCCCACCAGCGTCGGCAAACGCTCGGGAGCCCGGCGAAGGAGTTCAGGCATGTCCAACTGCACACCCGTGAGGGCGGGCTGGTGATAATAGTAGAACGGAAGGTCGGGCGCAGCGGCCGTGATCATGACCAGGCAATCGACGAGCACGTCGATCGAAGCGGGTTTGAAGTACCAGGGTGCGACAGCCGAAATGGCGGCCGCCCCAATCGCCTGCGCATGAGCGGCCAGACGAGCCGCATCTTGCATACTTGTATGCCCGACCTGAACAACCACGGGAATGCGACCACGAGCGGCCGATACATAGGCAGCGGCCACAGCCTCGCGTTCCTCGGTCGAAAGCGAAGGCCCTTCGCCCGTCGTGCCGCAGACATAAAGCCCCGCCACACCCTTGCCGATCAGGTACTCCACGATCGGCTCGACCGAATCGAGATTCAAGGTCGTGTCCCCGTGCATGGGCGTGAAAACGGCGGCTACAAGGCCCCTCAGTCTGTATTGCATGGGTCTCTCTCTGAAATTGCCATTCCATCAGGTTATGTACGTTCAGTGGGAACTGGACACCGACCATTGCCCGCGAATAGAGCAGCATTGCCGGCGAGATCGTGGCATTGTGTACTATTGCACGGCATTTGTCAAGCACTGCGTCTACAGAGCGTCCCTAGGTTACAGGGGATCAAGAAGGGCAGTCACCTTCATCTCGATGGATGTTCGTCTGGCAACAAGCGACAATTCCTGGGAAGGAGCATCTCCTCACAGCCGAAAAGAATGTCGTACCACTGTCGGCGAATTCGACGCACGCATGGAAATCATCCCCCTTCTGCGCACTGTACTTGATTCCCCCGAATGCCGGCAGTTGGTATGGGCCTGGGTAAAGCAGCTCGAGTATGTTCAACTGAACGCCGGTGAGGCGGGCCAGTGTAGTATTGGATCGGTAGAAGCTCGGTTTCCGCATCAGACCATTCCCTTGGCTGCGTACACCGCAAGCACCCATGCGAATGCGATCATTGGCCCCCTGCACGTCCCGCGACAACACCATCGGGCATGCAACGGCGACTGCACTGGCGATGGCGGCTGTCTTAACAAACGCGCGGCATCCACGTTGATTCCCGTTCCTTATATTCAGTGGACTTCGCACCATCCATCCTCCGTCGGCTGTAATCCTATTCCGCAACGCGGACGATGAGGAGTCTCCGATTCCAATACAAGCAGGACGGCGACGCTCCCACCCGTGTGGGGGCCAGGATGGACCCCTATTGCCGGTAATCCACTTTACTGCGATATTCCAGTGGAAAGGAGCATTCGGCATCCATGGTCGCTGTGTTCCCCTTTGCGATGCCCACATTATCCGCTGTCACACCGTGATTATTCCCACTAAATACGCAGTTCAGAAAGTGGAAGCGGGCATCCTCGGTCACGCTGAAAGAACACCTCACGAAGGCGCATTCATTGAACCGGGCGTTGGGACTTGCGGAAAAGATGCTGCTGACTGTTGCATTTCGTACGTACACCGAGCCGTAAGGCCGCTCACCAAACCCGGTTCCCAGTAGCAGACGGATGCCACCGGGATTCTCGAGGGTGATGTTCTCCATGACCAGACGCGCGGGTACTTTCACATCATGGGCATAATCGAAGTCTGGGCTGATGCTGTGACGGAACAATTGTACCTCGCCGTCGTTACCGCGGATATCCACGTCACGGAGTACGATAATCCCGTACAGATCACCGACATCCGAACGTGCGCCCATGACGTTTCCAGCGCTGGCCGCCAGGGTGATATTCTGGATATGAAAGTTGGCACCGTTGAAACTGATCGCGGCACGTGGGCCGAAATACCAGTTCTGCAAGTCGGCCTGAGGTGTGCTGTCATTGGGAACATACACGGACAGGCCGCTTAGCGTGATGTCGCGGATAACATAATTGCGCCCATAATGGTCGTCAATGATGTTGTAATAACCACCGCTCACATGGATGTTCTTTCCATGTCGACCGTCCATGCCTTTGCGGCTGTTGGTGGAGATGCAGTGATTGTAACGGAAACTGGCCACATTGCTGTTCAGGATGTTGTAGCCCAGATGCGCACTGGTGGCGCCGGAGAAATACCCGTTGTTGAATTCATTGTTCACGCAGTCACAGGACTCGAGCAGCCACGACATAGTGGCTTCGCGGTCGCGAACGCATATCCTGAGATTGTTGAAGGTCATGTTGCTTCGCGACACCGAGACGGCGCCGGCCGCAATGCGCTTGGTCTCGCCGCCGTGGTTCTTCAGGCGCACTTCGATGCGAAGGCCGTTGACCGTCATCGGCGTATCCTTGGGGCGGTACCAAACCCGGGTACATACCCTGCGCCAGATGAGAATGCTGTCCGGAGTGCCGTCCCTATAGATGTAGGCATGGTATGTCGAGTCGGATGCGGGATTCGGCCGCACCGAACCAATCGCAACTTCGCCAAGATGACGATGGCGGAACTCTGTGCTGGGACCTGAGGCCCAGGTCGCCTTGAATATCTCGCCTTCGAAGGTGCAGTAGTCGCCCTTGACGTAGCCAGCCTTTTCGTCCCAGGGGGCTGCATCCGACGGTCTGGCATAACTGAAGGCGAACTCGGGAAACACCTCGCCGCGCCCGGACACTACCCGGCAGATGTCGTTGCGATCATAATACTCCGCGCCTTTGCGGATATTGCGCGACGAGAAGAAGTCGGCGGAATAGAAGCGCACAACACCTCCCTCCTCGATATCAATGTGGCCACTGCCGTCGGCAAGCGGCACGTCTCGATACGCGGGCAGGGTCATATCCCCTTCCTGTATGCCCATAAAACGTGCGGCGTTCAGTTCCTGCTCGGGATGGTCCGCGACAAAACGCACTTCAGGCGTGTGTTTCGGATAATGCGTCGGCAGAAACAGGTCGTTGCAGTACTCTGTCCTGTCTTCGTCTATTTCCAGATCGATGACGAACAAGCCTCGGTTTTCGACATTGCACCGGAAGGATACCGTGCTCTGAAGCCGGTACACGCCTTCGGCGACAAACAACGTGCGGCCAATCGCCGTAGCGGCCAGGTCGGCGGCCTGTCGCATCGCATCGGCGTCATCATGGACGCCGTCACCGGTCGCGCCGAACCACTGTGGATACACATGCAGATTCTTGATTCGACCGGAGACCGTGCCTTCTCCCGAAAAGAGACGCTGCATGCCTGCATCGATTCTGCCGTTGATCTCGACCCGTTCGCCGGGGTTCACCGCCAATTGACCGCCCTCGGCAAACAACAGCAACAGCGTGTCGGGAAAGCTAAGCGAATCTACCACGAAGACACCCCTGTCAAACACCAGCGTCGTGGGTGTGTCGCCAATCGCGTCCAGCATTCGCCTGATATGAGATGTATCATTGGTCGTTCCGTCACCCGCCGCGCCCCATTCGCGGGCGATGAGTCGCGCCGCATCGGAAGGAGCGGCCTTATCCATCGCCAACGCTCCGCCACGATGAACCATCATCACAATCGTGAGGATACACATACACTCTCGTTTGCTTCTAATCATGAGACACGTCCCTCACGAATGCCGATAATCGACGAGCGGTGGTTCAGCAGCCAAAGCTCCTTTTCGATGTGCCGGCGGTAGTCCATTATCTCCATCATACACCGCGGTCCATGAGTGATATGGTCCCGCACATACTCATGGCAAAGAGCATGCGTCCCGCGGTTGTCTTCTACGACAGGTTCTCATGATCGAGTCCGGCTGTTTCTGGCTCTGTTCATTCGTTCCTGCCAATGTCTCAGGTAGTCCTTCCGCCATTGACTGACGGTTCTGGCTCCGTCTCGTTCCTGATCTCGATACTCCTCGCGCGGGTCGTCATACCAGTAGGTGGGCCGGCGATCGGGGTCGGGACGGACGAACGCGCCTCCCCAGGATTCTGTTTCCGGCTTGTCGGGGTCGCCGTGGAGCAGGTACAGCACGCTAGGTGTGTCGCTCATCTTGATGTCGGCTTTCTTGGCCATGAACAGATCACCCAGATGACTGTGGCCTTTCACGTGCTCTTCGGGAAACCGCCGGTTGTTCAGGTCGTCGTGCTGGTCGCCGCCCATGTACATGCCCCGAAATGTGGTGTCGCTTTCGATCCACCACAGGTCGGGGTGGTTTTCGTAGAGGTAGTTCCTGGCTTTGGGGTCCTGACGCGTATTCCACGAGCCGATGGAGTAGATCCGGAGCTTGGCCTTTATCGTCGGATCTCTATGCACCGCCTTGGCGACATCGGTAAGCGAACCCCATACCAGAACGTAGACGGGTCGCAAATCGTCGGCGTGTGCCCGCTCAATGATGAGTTTGGCGCCGTCGCTGATCTGACTGCCTGGGGCATCGTCGGCCTGCGGATCGATCGCTCCCTGGCGCACCGTCGCGCGCAGGGCTTCTGGCGTGGGGTACTCGGACGACCACGACCGCAGGTTCGAATAGTCCTTCTCATAGGCCGCGAGACATTCAAGGATGTGTTTGGCCCGGCCTCCTTGCGGCGGTGAACTGATCAGTCCTTCGGTTTCAAAGCGATCCGCGTAGACGAGATAATGGACCATGGACTGAAAATCGTCCGGGTCGCTGCCCCCGATATCCGTGGAGACGATCACACGGGGCTTGGCACCCGCATAACATTCGACCCGTGCAGGGTCCAGCACTACATGTTTGATCGATTCCCGCATGTAAGTGTAGGTGATGTGCACCTTGTCATCTGCTGCCTGCACAACGGCCGGGTATGAATAGCCATATCTGACGTCTGCGCACTCCAGAGTCAGTATCGGCCGCCAGTGTCGGCCGTCACTCGAAATCGCGACATTCAGCATATCCCGTCCGCGTGGAAAAGAGCCCTCCGGCAACCGTATGGTGTGGTTGTAAACCAATAACTGACGACCATCTCGGAGCGTGACAGCATCTGTGCCGGCATCGGGGTTGGGAAGCTCCGTGGGCGACAGCTCGCTCCAGGTTCTTCCGCCATCATCGGACCAGCTCTGAGTAAGGGAAGTTCTGCTTCGGCACAGAACCTGCATCTTGCCATCGGCATAAGTAAGAATGCTGGGCTGAAGACCGCCCAATTGCTGGCTATCGTCAATAGGGCCAATAACTTCCCAGGTCTTGCCCAGGTCCCTGGTCAATTCAAAGTGCACTCGCCGCCTGCGGCTGGAAGCGCAGAGAATCGAGTTGTCGTCGAGGTGAATCGGCTTGTTCTTTTCGGGGCCGACCAAATATCCCAGCGGGCCGGTGCCGAGTTTGCGGGGTTCCGACCATGTTTGGCCACCGTCGTTGGATGTCATCAACATGCCCCACCAGCCCCCTGGACCTCCCCCAACCTTGTAGAACAGCATAAGTGGTCCCGAACGGGGCTGGAACAGCACGGGATTCCAACAAGGGTACCGCACTTCAGGTGATTCGATTCCCGTGGCCACTTCGACCGGTGTCGACCACCGCTGTCCATCATGGCAACCGACCCAGATTCCGACGTCGGAATCCCCCTCACGGGTTCCGCCAAACCACGCAGCCACCAGACCTGACGTCGTCTCGGCGATTGTCGACGCGTGACATTGGGGTGTTGGCTTCTTGTCCAATGGATAAATCAGTCCCCCGCTCACATAGCCATTGTCGCCAGGTTCGGAAACGGGCGGTATGCGATGAACAGAAGACAATGTGGTGTGCATAGACACCAACACAATAGCACCCATGAGAAAGCACAGACGTCGCTGCATCATGATTCTCCTGATCCTTGCTGTCGCCAGATCCCGCGGATCTCCGCTCTCCCCCAGCCACACACATCGTGTGATTCACAGTATTCCCGATCGTGTGCGCTCGCCCAGCCAATTCCGCAACCCGCCTTGTGGCACCTCATGATGACTGAGTTCACCCCGCATCTGGCAAACCCCGCCGACTTGCCGGACCCGCCAATGCACGCAGAACCGGCCAATCCGGCCGCCTGATCACTGAACCAGGCGACGAAGCACAAGTCGGAAGCGATAGTCCTCATTGAGCACATCACCCCACACCTCGGGATCGAATGCCTCCGCATTGTTCCGGAACTCGACGTGAGCATCGGAGTACAGCACATTCACACCGCTGGGCCGTCCGACACCTCTCCTATGCGGCAGATGGTTCAGTGTATAGAGTGCATCCAAACCGAGCACATAACTGGGGTGTAACTGCGTGGCCTTCACGGCAACCGTGGGGAATTGCTCTCCCTTCAGCACAACCTTCCGGTCCCGGGCCTGAGGCGTGTAGCCGAAGCTGGATCGCACATTATGCGTACTGGCCCCTGACGGATCGTTGTTCCAAGGCCACTCGTGGGTGCCCGGATAGTAGAAGTCCTCTTCCCGGTAAGACTTGAGCAGTCCCGATGCTTCCACCACACGGGGGGCGCTGGGGCAGTAGAAGACAGATGGGTTCGGGATGACTCGTGCCGTATAGAGACAACCATAACCGAATGTATTCGTGATGTGCTGCCCGAACGGCTTCGATTTGTCGATGATGAACACCAGGTGGCTGTAATGGAGGCTGTCTGGATTGACCGAGGTCATCAGCCTGTTGTCGTTTTCCGCAGCGTAGAGAAAGACGCCCTGCCCAATGGTCTTCAAATTTCCGCCACATATGGTCCGCTTTGCCGTTTCCCGTGCTGCCTTCATTGCGGGCATGATGATCGCAAGCAATAGCGCAATTATGGAAATAACGACCAGGAGTTCAATCAAGGTGAACCCACGCCCTCTGATCATCTGACTGCGACAGAGGGGTCTGGCAAGGAGCCGATATGCAGCCATGGTCTATCCCTTTCTAACCTTCCATCTCGTGTACACACTGTTATTCACGTGCTTCCTCGTGCATTCCTCGAAATCCTTGCATCCTCCTACCGCCCGCCCCAGGGGCTTGATCCCACAAGGCACAGTACACCGCCGTACGGAATGTCTTCAATCCGGCCATACTGCGACAGCCTTTGCGCTGATATGGTATTCGAACACGACCTGCAATTACGCTTGCCCTCGTTTGGCACAAGCGGGATAGGGGCCATATGAGTCACCGCACAGACCGCTTCCGCCAATCGATTCATGGCATATCCTTACGGGCGCGCTTGTGCAAAGCACTGCACTAATCCACATTCCCTGGGGAGCATACCATAACCCCAAGCCCAGCTCACGACGACAGCATGAGCTGCGACCTTCTCTGCAACCGGACACAGAGTGACCTCAGTCGACCTTGCTGATCACAAACGCATCGATCAGCAGACCATCCATGCGATAGGCCACCTCCAGGTTGTGTTGTCCGGCAGTTAGTGTGAAATCTACAACGGCACGGGCATCGTCGATGCTTCGAATATCGCTCCAATGCCAGTTGGCCCCTCTCTCCACTTCGGCCTGAACCCAGCCACTTGCATGGTTCTTCGTATTCGTGGTGCCTCCAGGGATGCGTAGCCACATCGAATCATCGCCGACATCCGGCGCAATCACATATGCTTGGACGCGATACGTGCCTCCGGCGACCGCAAAGGCAAGAGTGATCCGACCGGAGGCCGGCGGATTCTCCGCACTGTGGGTAAACAACGGCACCGTGACATGCGCGCCTCCGGATGCGTCCGGGTCGCCCACAACCATCCACGGAGCAGTCACGGCGCCCGACTCCGCTTCAAGCCATAGGGTTTCGGGAGTCGGCGGAGCGGCCGCATAGAGTCGAATCTCGTCAACGTACACGACCCCCGAAGCGCCGGCGCCTTCGAGCCCGACCGCAAGCCGTCTGACGTCCCCGGGCCCCCCTCCGAAAGAAGAGGTCAGATCGACATTCCATGGCGTCCATATCGGAAGCGCCAGGGCATTCGCAGGACCGTCGTAGAAGAACTTGGTCCCGTTGATGGATGCGTACAATCGCCCTGTATTGCCAACGGCGCCGTGGAAGTATAGCGTCAGAGTTGAAATGGCGTGCTTCGTCCAGTCCTGGCCCGGCTCAAATGTGCGCGTAGCCTCAGACTGGACTGCCCCACCACTGTTGTCATAGAACAACGGCATGGACTGCTTGCCTCTCTGCACGATGCCCGTTTCCCCGAACGTACCTTTCACAACCTCCGCATATCCCACCAACGAACCGTTCCGCGGGTCGTCATAGCCATCGGCCCAGACCTCGTAGATTCGAGTACCCATGCCTTCGGCTGCGTCATAACGTTCGAAATCGTCGACGATGATGTGGTCACGCGTTGAGAACGTCCAGATGTCTCCCGCCCAGACTGCGGGTGTTTCAGCGCTATTGACCTCGTCGATCCGCCAGTAGTACGTCTTATCCAAATCTGCGGACGGAACGTAGCGAGGCTCCGTCACCGTCGCAGCGAGAGCGGTACCATCGATCACAGCCTGTTTATCCGTGCTCAAATACACATCGTGTCCGCTTGCGTCCCGGCCGGTCCGCCAACTCAACGCCAAGTCCACAGCCAGGTTGACTTCGCCCGAAAAGGGACTGGGCTCCCGGGCAAATACGGGGATGCTGAAGAATCGAACCTCGCTGAGCCCATACTGGGGCACAATCCCACCCCAATTGCTGGCGATTGTCAGCCGCACATACCTGGCCGCCACGCCGGCAAAATCCACCCTGGTGTTGGCTGCGTATCCGTTAGAGCCCCCCCCGCGTGCAAACTCGAACTCACCGAGCATCGCCCAGATCTCTCCGTCAGTCGAATACTCGATCGTCACACTCTTGGCCCCAAAGCCAATTGACGGCTCGAGCTCCTGATTCTGGTTCCATACCCACATCTCGTGCAGCTTGTGGACCCTGTCGAACTCGTACCGTATCCACGTGGGCTGTAGGCTCCCTGCTGCGCTAAGCCACATGCCCCTGGGATCGACCGAGTGCAGATCTCTCTCGTCCAGACCGGAGCTATCAACCGTCTTCTCCGGTCCCGTGTCCACATCGTGCACACTGGAGGCGGTGGCGAGGATATTCTTCACCGGATAACTGTAGGGCTCGACGGTGAAGCTCCAGACAGCGCCTTTCACGTCGCCATTGCCGTCCGCGAGAGTCGTATCGACGCGCCAGTAATAGGTCTGGCCAAACTCCGGCACATCGACGGGTTCATAGCCACTGCTTGACTGCCCCCGACTAACCAGCACATTCAGGGGGTTTGTAACGCTGGCGTTCTCGACATCCTCAAGCACTGTCCCCAGATAAACGTCATGGCTCGCGGCGGTCTGAGCCGAGACCCAGCTTAGACCCGCGTCTCGCGGCACATCCGTCGCGCCGTCGGCGGGATTCGGCCTTGCCGCCCCTTGCACGGTATAGAGCAGGAAGTCCTCTACCGCAAGAGCGGCAGCGGATATTCGGACTTCGTCAATCTGTCCGTTGAAGAACTGTCCCGAATTGCCGGGCGGGTCCAGACTGTCACGGATGATGCTGCCGATGCCCAAGCTGCGCGTGGAATCGGTTGGTCGTTCACGACCGTCGTGTATTCCTTTCAGTTCCCCATTGACGTAGATTCTCATGGGGGCGGCGTCAGCCTCATCGAATACGGCCGCGATATGATGCCACTCATTTATCTTTATGGCTCCGTCTCCCGCCGCGGCGTGATTTGTGTCGCGATTGATGGAGAATCGGACATTGCCGCCGCCTGTGGCGTCGATGTAGTATTGCCCGCCGCCGTATTTCCTCACGATCACTTGCGTCAGGCGAAGACTGTGCGGGTAGACGAATGCCTCGATCGTGAAGGCGCCGACGGTGCTCAGGTCAAGTGGCGTGTTCACGCCCGGATCCGGAACAAAGAGCCCTACGCCCGGGTCGTTCCCCCCGGGATCGTTCTTCAAGTCGGCACCCGTCCCATCGTTGCCGTACCAGGGATTGGGCGAACCGTAGAACACATCTTCAGCAGCGTTGGTCCCGTATGTCGCATCGTAGAACTTCATGGCTACATAGCCACCCACGACGTCGACATCCTCATCAAACGGTTCTCCCAGCGGCCCATCGAACTTCCAATGGGCGATCGTCGACCCCTGGACCAACTCCCCAAAACCTAGCCCCAACAGAACCAGGCTCAAAACACACCATTTCTTGCACATGATCATCCTCCTGTTTGCCGCCAGTTCCTTCCGGAAAAGCGACCTCACCATGTCTTCCCGTCGTCAGATCACGGCTTGGCAAGGCACATGTCGTCGATGTACAGAGTCCCAGACGCACCGCCCCCTTCAACGCCGACAGCGACCGTCTTGACGCTCTTGGCATTCAGGCCCAACGAGGAGAGCTCCACGTTCCACGGGATCCATTCGGCCCTCTTGAGATCATCAGGCGATCCCCCGTAGTTCACCTTGGTTCCGTTGACTTTCAGGTACAGTTGTCCAGCCGCGTTCTCTGCTCGTCCTTCGAAGAACAGACAGAACGTTGTGGCGCCATAGAGCGTCCAATCCTGAGACTGCGTGAACGAACGCGTGGCCTCGGAATACGACGCCGCGGTGTTGTCATAGGACAGCGGCATCGACTGCCTGCCGCCGTGGACGATCCGACGTTCGGCGAACGGTGCCTCATCGTAGCCGACCTGGGAGCCATTTTCCGCAATCGCCCAGCCATCGGTCCACGCTTCATAGATCCGGTTGCCTTCGGTATCCGTATAGTTTTCAAAGTCTTCAATGACCAGAAGGTCCTTCGTTGTGAAGCTCCAGACCTCGCCTTCCCAGACACCCCAATCGGCCGCATCATTGATCTCGTTGACCTTCCAGTAGTACGTGGTTCCGAGCGTCAACTCCGCCGGCTCGAAGGAACTGGTCACCACTGTCGCGGCCAAGGCTGTTTCATCAGCCACCGCGGCCAGGTTCTGGCTCAGATAGACGGCATGCAGAGCGGCTTCTCTTCCCGAACGCCAACTGAGAGCCGTGTCAGGCGACACACCGACTGCCTCGGAGGCTGGATTCGGCTCGCGCGGCGCCACGGGTATGTAGAAGAACCGCACCTCACTAAGGCCATACTGGGACACGATCTCCCCCCAGTTGCCGTTGATCGTCAGCCGCACATACCGGGCCGCCACACCCGCAAGATCCACCCTGGTATTGTGAGCGTAACCGGGTTTGCCGGGCGCCCGCGCAAACTCGTGGGTGGTTCCCAGGACCAGGTATTCAATGCCATCCACTGAATACTCGATCACGGCACCCCGGACCCCGAAACCCAGAGTTGACTCCAGGAGTCCGTTATGGTTCCACACCCACATTTCGTGGAGTCTGAGAACCTTATCGAATTCGTACTCAATCCAGGCGGGACCCGTTGCGCCTGTAGCAGTCAGCCACATGGCGGAAAGCGCGTCGGAATGCAGGTCGTCCTTCAATCCGGAGCCGTTGACGGTATTCTCTGGCCCTTGAGCTTCAGCGGCGCTGGAGGCAGTCGCCTTGATCCTCTGGCCGTCAAGCGGATAGGCAAGCGACTCGGTCGTGAAGCTCCAGACGTCGCCCTTGAAGAGCGCAGAATCCGGCGGCGTACCGATCTCGTCAATGCGCCAGTAATAGGTCGTGCCGAAATCCAACCATCCCGGCAGATCGTACATCGTGTCAGTCTGATCCCGGCTGACCAGGACATCTCGCGGGTCGTCCCGACTGGCACCATTGACATCGGCAAAGGCGGTGCCGAAGTATACATCCCGGCTCACGGCGGTTTCACCCGGTTCCCAGCGTAAGATAACATCTGTGGATACATCAAGAGCCTTGTTGCCCGGAGCTGGCCCCCAAGCCAACACTGGAGGGGCCAGAAGCGCGGAAGTGCTGGTCCAGACAGCACCGGAGATCGTCCCGTGGTTCTCCAGAGGCGACTTGTCATAGGCGGTGGTTCCTTCTCCCTCATCGAACGACCAGTAGCCAACAAGGCCCTCTTCCCGTCCGGACAACCTCCGAACCATGGCCGCAGCGATCTCGTCGCCAGTGAGGGGTCGGGTCCAGAGTCGAACATCGTCGATGATGCCGTTCATGACACGCTGGCCGGGATTGTTGGGCCAAGTGCCGATCGCGAAGTTGACGGGGGTCTTGGCCAAGGGAGCCATATTCTTCTGGCTCGCCCGAGTCCCGTCCACATACATCTCTATCGTGCTGCCATCGCCCTGCACCAGGACATGGATCCACTCTTTTTCCGCAACAGGACTCGAATACAACTCCACTCTCGAAACACCGTCCCATGTGCAGCGGAATAGGCCTTGGTCGGTCACGACCAGCCGAAACGGACCCGCGTGTCCGGTCCCAATCACCGAGTTCCACGTGTCGGTGCTCGTGCCGTGCTTGTTGATGCGGACCCAGGCAGATGCCGAAAACCTCCCGGTTTCGTTGATGAAGGGGTATGGATCGTTCGTCACCACATAGTCATCCTTTCCATCAAACTCCAGGGCGTACCCCGAGGCTCCGGCAGCCGAAGAGAGAGACAATGACATGAGCAGGCAGTTCATAATAAGCAGCAACGCAGCAACGCCGGCACGATCGCACCGGCTCCTGTGACTCGTCAAATGAGTTGTTGACATTTTGCACACCTCCAGCCAAAGGGAAAGTTTCTTCATCGGGGCCGACAACATGACGATTTCTTTTGCCATATCCATCCTCGATCTCAGGGACAGAGCTTCCGAAACAGAGCGTTGTTTAAGAGACCGTTGAAGGGGGCAGAGGAAGAACAATGCTGACACACAGCCGAACTCAGATGTGTGACATCGTCTGGATGTATACCAAATACTTGATCAGGTTTCATTTCGCACCGAGACAATGCTCTGTGTATTGCGAGAGACCGACCCGTGCACCTCTTTCTTATA
Organism: uncultured Phycisphaerales bacterium; assembly: GCA_937927975.1. Taxonomy (GTDB): domain Bacteria; phylum Planctomycetota; class Phycisphaerae; order Sedimentisphaerales; family Anaerobacaceae; genus PLanc-01. The sequence goes on along the minus strand of CALEZT010000282.1, from coordinate 20,250 downwards.
CCGCATTATCGGTATCTCTGCAATGCTATTTTAGAAATATTTTGCATATTTCACGTTCATAGCTTAGAAAATAGCAGGCACATTATGCATTAATGTCTGTTCAGTAGTCAAAGAAGGACCGTGCGGCCAAGATGCATCCCCTCAGTACTTCGAAGGCACAGGGATATCCTCAAGGTGTGCGGTTGAGAACCTTTGACTGCGCCCGTAGCGGCAAAAGAGCCGGTTCTTCTCATCAGTCAGAATTGCAGGCGCCCTAACATTACGCACATGATTTCAAGTAACACAAGCGTGATATGACCTGTCTATTTGGCTGCTTCTAACGGTACCTCCATGGGCCTCCAAATGCTCGGCCTTTCACACCCTACAAGGCTTTGCGACAGCCGAAGAGATTCATTTGTCATTCCCTGGTCCCGCCGATGCGGCCGCCACGGTCGCAAACATGAATATTCATATTGCATTCATCATCTAATCGCCAATAATAACTGGTCGTCAGAGTGGCCGGGGTCTCCCAGATCATAGTGCCGTGCGTACCCAACGACGATCCGAGAATGCAGGAAAGAAATGTCAGGGCGGAAACTACGTGAGGCGTTCCTCAGAATGGCTTCCCGTGCGAGGGCCCCCAGGAGATGCTTTACGCGATCTCCAGAGACGGAGTGCAAGAACCCTCGTGGTACATAGGAGGGCGATTTCAAACCCTTGGACAGGGAAATGCGCCAGACGCAATGGGGGGGTGCTGTACGATGCCGAAACGCAGCCCAACGGCGTGGTTGGGTGAGGTTGGATAGGAAGTCTCGGACAAACCTGAAAGGGAGCCCATGAGCTGCATTCACACAAGGACTTCGATCGAGCGGCGGTCACCGAGATCCTTTAGAGAGCGGGAGAGTCGTGAGCGGAAGCGAACTGGACTTGGCGAAGAAAAGGTCGGAAGATCAAGCTGGAGGATGGTAAACTGAATTGGTACGCAGGGGTCGGTCGTAATCAACCCGCAGGAGGGAAATGGCAGGCAGAAGAACAAAATACTATGCCGAGCAAGAGCCTTACCACAGGTACGTTGCACTTAGGAAGGACCCATAATATGCACAGGAAAGAATGTACAAGCATGTTGAGACGAAGACTCCTCCAATGCCTGATGATAGGCGCGCTGCTGACTTGTGTGCTGGGACACTCGAATGCATTAATGGCACACTTTGGCAGTGTTCCTCTAGTCCAGGCACGGAGGCCAGAGCTTCTGAGCGGCGTTACGACGGCGGGAAAGCCCGCTGAGGGTGATCTCACGCCCTTCCTGGGACCGGCGAGATTTGACACCCGGCAGATATTCAAGAGCGAACGATTCCCCAACGTGGTGGTGACCAACGAGGGCACGGTCCTGGCCACATGGGGAAACAAGCGATTCACCGTCCGTCGCAGCGAAGACGGCGGTTCGACCTGGGGGGCGGAAATCACCGTGGCTGAACCAGGATTTCACGGCGGCGGCGCTCTGGTGGATGAGAGGACCGGTGATGTGCTGGTATTCGTGGAGGCCGGGCATCCGCCGGCTCCGCTGACTGTGTACCGAAGCACGGATGATGGCAGGAACTGGCAAGCCGAGGAGGTGGTCATCCATCCGGACGCCCAAGGGAACGTGCCTTCCATGCATATGAACGAACGCGGGATCACTCTGCGCCGCGGCCGCCACGCCGGCCGGCTGCTGCGGCCGACACGGTCCTACGCCGGTGGGAACGCTCGTGCGGAATGGCCGAATCATTACACCAACGCCATCTACAGCGACGATGGAGGGCGGACCTGGCACACGAGCGCCCCCTTTCCCGCTCTCGGTACGGGCGAGGCGGCGGTGGCCGAGCTTTCCGATGGCCGGATCTACTACAATTCGCGACGGCACCTGTCCACAGATGGCTTGAACCCGCGTCGGCGGCATATCGCATGGAGTGAGGACGCGGGCCAGACGTGGAGGGATCTGTCAGTCAGTGATGAACTTCCCGACGGGGACCAGGATCGCGACTACGGCCTGATGGCCGGGTTGGTCCGCCTGCCGGTCAAGGGGCATGACATCCTGATCTTCAGCAACATCGAGTCACCAAAAGGGCGCACTCACGGCACGGTCTGGGCCAGCTTCGATGGAGGCAGGACCTGGCCGGTCAAACGGTTGGTGACGGAAGACCGTTTCGCATACTCGTCCCTAGACGCCGGCCGTCCAAGCACCTCAAGTGAGGGCTGGATCTATCTTCTCTTTGAAGACCAGGACGAGGGCGGACAGATCGCTCGTTTCAATCTCTCATGGTTGCTCCACGACCGGGATATAGCGGAGTTTCTTCCGCAATAGGATCAATCGCTGCCAAGGTTCTCTGATCGTGTTGGACCCGCGTGATTCCACCGACAGCGTACAAGCTGCATCATCATAGACGGCCTATTCGCGCGCCACACTTGTGTTCCGGATTCCTTCTGCAGCTTTTGGCCGTTCGACGTTAACCATTTGTGGTGCGGACATCCTGATGGTCGTTCTTGCACCGCTTGACAAGGGCTCCAGAACCTGGCCATCTGCCCGCAGAATCTGTCGCAATCGTGTGATCGGAACTGACCGTGGAGAGCAAGCCCGTTCAATGGCGACGGCAGCAGCCGTCCCGGCCGCCTGGCCCATAGCCATCCAGGTGGGCTCCATGCGGATTGAGGAATAGGCCACATGAGTGGCAGAAGCCGCCACCGGGACAATCAGCCCATCGATTGTCCTCGGGATCATGATCCGATACGGGATGCCATACGGCCGCGTGATGTGGTCGAGCATGCACAGATATCCTTCCAGCACTCGCGTGTCGCCCGGCTGACACTTGCGACAAGGGAAGCTGTCAACGGGGAACTCGCCTGCGGCGATGCTGTCTTCATGATAGGCCGTGGTGGCAATCCCCTCCTTGGAGGTCACATCGTGCTCGGTCAAGGTGTACTCTCCGACCAGCCGACGCGCCTCCCGTACGTATAATTGGAAGGGAAAATGCCCGTTATCGGCGAACTCATCCTTTGGTAAACCATATTGTCGGGCCATCTCGCGTTGCGCCAGTGGCACGGCGTGATCGTTCTGAAGGAAATAGAGCAAACCCAAAGTCAGATGGCGGTGTCGCAAGCAAATTCGTTCACGGGCGTCCCAGTCTCCATCCGCATATCCGTCATTCTCTTCAGAGAACAAGAAGGCCAGCGGTCGCGGATTGATGTTTGCATCGATCTTCCCGTTGGGCAGTTCCGTTACTGAAAAGGCCCGTAACAGCGTGCCAAAGTGTTTTGGGTAGTACCCCCAACCCTCAACCAGCCTCTTGGGCGCCGACAAGCGGTCGGCACGCAGATCCTGCAAGTACGGCAGATACAGCTGACGATCGTATTCCGGCGGAGGAGAATCCAGCGCAATGCTGTTCTTCGGATCGGTTGTCAGACAAAGCCGGTAGGTATAGGCTGGCAGATGGCGGTCTGCTTCACCTGTCGTACCGGGCAGAAAAAGTCGTTCCTCATAATCGTAATAGACGACCCCTGCATGGAGTTCGCCGTATTCGTCCCGGGACTCCCGGCCCAGACGATATTCAGCACCGGCCATGGCATAGAGGTCCCCTTCATAGGTGGCGTCAATGAACACCTTGGCATTCAACTCGAGTAAGGAGTTGGATGCTCGGGAGAGCAATGTGGCCTGATGCACACAGTTCTTGGCTGTCCTTACGGACACCAATCGGTGTGCTGGGAACACCTGAATGCGAGTGCGCTGCCCAGCCAACATCTCATTGAATATCCGTTCGGCGACCGAGGGCTCATAGTAATAACCGTCATTACAGAGCACGGCATTCACAGAGTCCCGGCCATACGTATCGGCATAATAGGTCCACACCCGCCGAACGAACTCGGTGAAGATGCCCCCGATCATATCGCGGTTCTCATTGTCGCTCTTGCCCAACCCGCTGGTCGCCATTCCGCCTAAGTGCGGGTGATACTCCGTCAAGGCCACCCGGAAACCGGCCCGGGCTGCCGCCAGTGCGGCAGCAATTCCGCCAGGCGTTCCACCAATCACGGCGACATCGACAGACTCTATGGTTCTTTCAGTATGGCTCTGTTTCACAAGAAACTCCCATCCTAACCGGTTCATCCCGCAGCCTTGTCGTCCACACGGTGAGCCCACGCAAATTCAATGGCGGACGGCGCCGAAGCAGTGCGACGATATAAGCAACCAACACAAAACAACCGTTGACCAGCGCTCCCACCCAGTATTCGTGGGCTCGCAACCTCCACGACTGCGGCAGTATTTCAAACGCCCCCAGGGCCAAGTACACGTTGAACACGACAGCGGCCGCCAGGGCGCAGTTCGCGGCGAATCCGTCGACACGTCGGGTGAAGATACCCACCATGAACAAGCCCATCAGACAGCCCCCGAAAACCGAGGTGACGATCAGAGAGATGTCGTTCATGCTCTCCTTTGAAATGCGGGCAAAGGTCAACGCCCCCATGATCATCAACACGGCGGCACCTGTCGCGATCATGCGCGCAGCCCACAGGTAATAGCGATCGCTGCGATCTCTCGCCAAGAACGGTTTCAGGAGATCAACCACCGATACGGTCGCAATCGCATTGATGCTCGAATCGAGGGTGGACATGGCCGCGGCAATGATTGCGGCGACGATCAACCCAGCCATTCCGGCGGGAATTCGGGTGAGGATGAAATACGGCAAGATCTGGTCCACCGCAAGCTTTTGTACGTCTTCGGTGGGAAAAGTCTGGTAATAGACAAAGACGCTGGTTCCCACGAAGAAGAAGAACGCCCACATCGGCAGGGCCAATACGGAGTAGAGGATCGTGGCTTTTCGCGCCTCGCGCGTCGAGCGTGAAGAGACATACCGTTGAACGATGTTCTGATCCCCTCCATAGATCGCCAGCCAATTGACAATCCCCAGCAGCAACACAGTCCAGAACGTGCGCCGGGTCAGATCCCAGTCGAAACTGCCAAGCGAAAACTTATCTGCCGCGCTGCCCACTTCGATAATCTGGTCCAGTCCCTGCGGCAGCGCAACGACGACGTAGCCAGCGCAGACCACTCCTCCCACGATCATCACGATGGTCTGCACGACATCAGTCCAGATCACCGTATCGATTCCGCCGACCACCGTGTAGCAGGCTACGAAGACGCCCGTCCCGATGATCGTCGCCTCCAGCGAGGCGCCCGTCAAGAACTGCACGGGCAGCGCCACCAGAAACAAAACCTGGGCGGTACGAATGACCTGCAAGATGATGAAGCTAACCGTGCCATACAACCGGGGGATCGGCCCGTATCGCAGGCCAAGATACTCGAAAGCCGAAGTCATCCGCCCCCGCCGGAAAAGAGGAATGAAGAACACCACCGCAAGAACGGCAACCAGCGGCACTGCGAAATTCACCGCAAGCTGCCGCCAATCAAGCGCGTACGCGGCGGCCGGCAGTGCGAGAAATGTTGCCGAGGACACAATCGTTCCGAGCATCGACAATCCGATCACCCAACCAGCGAAACCCCTGTTGCCGACGAAGTACTCCTCGGTATTGGTATTCCGCCGGGCAAAGTACAGGGCAATGGCAACCATGCCGGCCAGATACAGCAGGATAGCCAGTGCATCGAGCGTACGAAGGTGCGGTTCCATAGGCCTCACGATCTCAGCCACGCCAAGTTGAAGCGGTAGTGCAGGCGACTGGACACAAGATGAATGACACCGTCGGGTGTCTGCGTCGCAGCTAGATACCCTTCCACCTCTCCTCTGGTGCGGGTCGTTTCGATCACAGCGGGCCGACGCACGGCGGCGCCGAAATACGGTCCAACCTCGTACTTTCTCTCACCGGGCGTCAACAGTCTGCACGCCGGCCATGTCAGACCCTCATCGTCGGACAAAGCGGCGAACAAGCCAACGCCCTGGAAGTCAACTCCGTTCTTGTCGGCGAAGGTCATCGCCCGAGCACCGCTTCGCATTCCGGTGAAGGAGACGAACAGCAAGGGACCTTCGCGCAGCCGCATCAACACAAGCCGCTGTGCAGCCCCGATAGGCGGGAACACGCTTGCCCGATAGGTCCACGTCTTGCCCATATCGCTGGAGAGACTCATGGGCAAACATCCATTGATCGACTGGCCCCGTCCGAAAGCTAACAGTCGACCGTCCTTCAACTCCACCAACGCGGCGTGGATGCCTCGAATGTCTCCGCCCGGGTCGGACCAGGTGCGCCCGCCGTCCCGACTACTATGCAGGACTGTCGCGCCTTCTCCACCAGGCGTGGCATCGCACGGCTGAACGAGCGTTCCATCGGCCGTCCGCTTCATACCGGCGATGACCTGGTGCCGCCGCCGATAATTGGCACCGCTCGAGATGGGGCGGGCCGCCGACCACGTGACCCCATTGTCCCGGCTGCAACGATGCAGCATGGCCAGATCCGCCCAGCCTTCCACACCCTCAGACCCCATGCCGTTGACATGATGCAGCACGCCATGTCCATCGTGGAACAAGCTGCTGCCGGTCATGTTCCTGTCGTCAGCCTTGAAGAACTCGGAGGCGGGATCCCATGTCCTGCGAGCAGCGCGAAGACGGCTGGCCAGGATGGTCATCTCCGTGCCCTGTTCTCTGACCGTGCTGAACCAGATGACCAGCAGGTCACCGTTCGGCAGCCAGGTAATATCGGGACAATGGTTGTGGCTGTAGAGTGGCTCCCCGGAGTCCTTTTCCGGCGGAATGACAAACGGGATGGGGTCTTCAAAGTACGGGTAGGCGTCATGTCTCTGTGACGTCCAGTCGTATTGCCGCGGGGAAACACCTCTTGCCCACAGCGGCACAACTTCGGTTGGGAGCGGCGCGGTTGCTACCACCCTCCCATCCTGTTCCAGAACCCGGAAGCGGCGATACGTAAGGGACTCGTCGGCCACACCGTCGTGCGACAGAAGGGCCATACCACACCCAACCAGCAAAATCGTTGCTTTCTGTTTCATGTTCACAGATTCTCAAACCGAAAGTAGTCCATCTGCACATCGGTTTTGCTGCCCGAGCCTCCGTCGGGGTTCGAGTAGATACTGATGGGCCGGCTCCCTACGGCCGGATCGATCATCGGGGTGCCAATACCGACGAATTCTCCATCCCGACACACTCGCGCTTTGCCGCCGCGCATCTCCACCACCCATATGTGCCAATCGTTGTCCATCGGCATCTCGCGGATCTGTCTGGCTCGTTGGGGTGCCTCCCAATCGTAGATGCCGTCCTTTCGCAAGATAAGATGGAATTTCCGGGGGCCACAGTTGACATTTACACCCAGTACTTCTCCCCGATCTGCATAGGCTCGCACCCGAACCTTGAATTCGAAGCGATAATCCGGGGTTACGACGACATCTTCGTTATGCAGTCCATGATAGCCGGATGCACCCGTCTGAATGCACAGCCGGCCCTCGCCATCGAGGGCAATCCTACCGCCCTCGGGCAACGGCGCATCGCCCACCCGTCGGGGCGGCTCGGTTCGAGAGAACTCCAACTGCCCCGTCGGACTGCCGCTGGGGACCCAGCGTTCGAGGCTTTCGAACTCCTCGTCGAAACGAAGGATCGTACCGTAGTTGCCCAGTTCAGCCGCCATCGCTCGCCAGCGTTTTGTATCCAGCGTTCGCGTGATCCGGAAGACCCCGGTCTTCCCTGTCTCCGGTGCGCCCTCCCCATGTGCTCTGTCGCCGCCATAGATGAAGATGTGTTGAACTCCGTTCTTTTCATCCACGACCGTCCCGGAGGGATGCATGCCGTCACGCGGGTTCTGGATTCTCGCCTTCTCCCCTTTGCTTCGCAGCAGAACGCCCTCGAAACGCCAGTCCGTCCTTCCGTCAAGGAACTCGTTGGGATCGATGCTCCAAAGATTGAGCGTCATGTATCCCACGCTGCCCGATTTCAGACCGCTGTCTCGGTAAGGAAAACCGGCATCGCGTTTGGTCGTCACGGCCTCAATCCGACCGCTCACCGGATTGTAAACGGCATCCGGCGTGTCCATCTTGGCCACGAAGATGTTGTTGGGTGTCCACCTCCATTCCAACTCCTCGATCCGTTTCGCCGTTTCGATATTCGTCGGATAGCACTGTGCGAACGTACTCCAATCGGATCCACCGTGATGACAGCGGGCAAAGACTCCGAGCTGGTCTCCCCACGCGAAGGGCACCGTTCCGTCGGTGTAGAATCCCGGCAATGGGAAGGCCACTCTGCGCCAGCTCAGGCCTTCGTCTTGCGAGACCAGGAACACCAGTTGATCCCTCTCCGGGTGACCACCGGCGATCAGGCCGAAACGCGGGTGTGCAACCACTCTTGCTGTGAGATCTGCCGGCGTCGCAACTTGGGACTGGTGACGCTGCCAGCTCTTGCCCTTATCCTGTGAAATCAAGACATCAAGGGTATTGGGGCGCCTACTGTTTACCGAGACGGCGACCACCTTTCCGCTGTCAGTGGTGCCCAGCACCAGGATCCCGCAATCCGTGAACACAGGATCCTCCCAGGTTCGACCGCCGTCGGTGGATCGGATCAACCCGCCGCGAACCCGAAAATGCACGATCAGCACGTCGTCGACGATTCCAGCATGGGGCCAGCCGAAAGCCTCGCTTCGCGCTCCATCCGCCAACCCCTCATCAGGCAGCAGCACCGGGGCGATCTCCTGAACGCCACTGCGGGCAAAAGCTCGCTGCCGCGACATCTCCGCCTTGTCCAGATTCAGATAGTCAACTGCGGCTGCAGGCGGGCTTTCTTCCCGAAGGACGAAGCGCACCGTCCGGGCGTCAACCATGTCCAGCTTGCCAAGATCAGCAATGCGCACCCGTTGCAGCTCAACCGACTGCTTCCGACCACCATATCCACCCGAGTGCGCGACGTACAGGTATCCTTCGTGTTCCATCACCATCGGGTAGTCCACCCCGTTGCGTCGCCCGCCCACTAGGTAGTACAGTCGGTTGAACACCACTCCATCGTCACTGATGGCCAGAGTGAGTGGGTCGCGGCGTTTCGGATGGGAGTTCGATACCAGGACATAGCGGCCATCCCTCATGCGTACCCCGTGGAACTTCGATCGCGCATCGGGAAAATCGGTCCGCACCGGCCGGGTCCAAGTCCGACCATTGTCCACTGAGAAACTACGATAGATGTATCCGCTCGCCCGATTGTCCCGGAACAGCGCCGTGAGGTTTCCGTCGGGCAACGTCCACCAGCAGGGTTCTTCAGCCGCCAGGGGTCCCTTCGGCACGGGAAATGCCTTCCACCGATCGAATGCATCGACACCGCCGATCAGGAAATCAACGCCCGCCGAACCGTAGTTATACGGCCGGCGCGACATCATCCACTCGCCGGTCGGCAATCGCTTCGGGGCGAAGTTGTTGATGGCATTACGGTAGACAACGCCGTACTCATTCCAGGTCCCTTTGTCCGGATCCCATCGATAGGCCAACAGCGTAAGACTCGGGCCAAAGAAATCGGCGGCCTCGTCTAATGAGATCAGAGCCAGCAGTTCACTGTCGCGCACCCAGAAACCGCGGGCGATGTAGCGGAAGCCTTCATGGTGCCGCGTACCGTAATGCGGTGAGTCAGGACCAGAACCCGGCGGATAACCGGTGAGGGACTTCGGCTCGCTCCAACTCCGTCCATCGTCACTGGTGGCGTATTTCACGACTTGCCCAACCCGGTCCTCGATGGCCGGGCCGTCGCTCCACATGGCCCAGAATCGGTCGTCGTAGTGCACTAGGTAGTTGTGCTGGTTCACCCCGTTAGCGGCGGTCACGTCGCTGATTACGACGTGTTCTGAAGGGACCCTCGGCAACTTGTCGAAGTCGATGGCGTGCGGATGATCGAACCAGTCGCCGACCAGCATATCCGATGAGTTAGGGGCGCTGACAGGATGGCCAGGCCGATTGTCCGAAACGGCCAGCGCCGGGTAGATTGTCATCACAGCGGGCAGAAGAGTCTTCACCATCGCATCGCTCAACATGATGGTCCCCTACTCCTCAGGTCAATTATCCAATACAGCCAGGTCGCTGACGCGAATCTTCAACACCTCGACGGTTTGCTTGGCACCGGCGAAGGCTACGTAAAGGTGCCCGTCGTACTCGATTACGTGCGGGTAATCTACATGCCGTCCTCCCACCAGATAGCCCATCCTTGTGAAGACAAGCCCGTCATCACTGAGCGCGATGGTCAGCGGATCACGTCGCCTGGGGTTGGCATTCGATATGAGCACGTACCGGCCATCACTGAGCCGCAGTCCGTGAAATTTCGATGTGGCGTCGGGGAAATTGGTCCGAACCGGCCGACTCCACGTGCGGCCCTGATCGATTGAAAACGCCCTGAACAGAACCCCCCCCTCCCGGTTATCACGAAACAGCGCCATCAAGTCCCCATCGGGCAGGACCCACCAGTATGGCTCCTCAGCCATCAGGTCCGTATCCGAATATCGAACGAACGGGGTCGAATCCCACCGATTGAAAGACTCCGTACCCCCGAACAGCAGGTGCACATCCCGCCGGTGATCGCGCCGTGACATCATCCACTTACCATTTGGCAGCATCTTGGGAGGGAAATTATTGAGCGCGTCGTCATAGGCAATTCCGAGGTGTTTCCAGTCCGCTGGTTTACCAGGCGCCATCTCAAAAGCATGCAATTGAAGCCCAGGCCCATCATAACCCGGCGCTTTGTAGCGACTGGCGAGAGCAAGCAACTTCCCTTCGCGAATCCAGAATCCACGTGCGATCCAGCCGAATCCGGCCTCGGGTGGGCCGGCCAAGTCACGCGACTCACTCCAGTGCATGCCGCTCTCGCTGATAGCAAATGAAACACGCTGTCCGGCCAGATCGTGGCCGGGCACGACATTCCAGTGCCGCTCCGGCGACGCCCGGGGACTGCCCGGACCGTCGCTCCACATCGCCCAGAACAATCCCTCGTAATGTGCCAAGTAGTTGTGCTGGTTCACCCGCGTGCCGCCTGCATCACGGACATCATTCACCACCGCATGTTCCGATGGCACGCGCGGCAGATTATCGAAATCAACGCCTTGCGGGTTATTCAACAGCCAGTCACCGGCCAGCATGACTGGCGAAGTCGGGTTCTTCACCGGGTGCGGCGCCCCCTCCCCTCCCCAGGCAGCCGCCAGTGAACCGAGGGCCAGCGAGACTAAGAAAGCGGCTTTCCCAAACTGAAGCTCAGAGAAAACCATGAGATACTCCGTGATCAGCCGCCGGGCGATATGGCAGAACCCAAACCCTGTCAATTGGGATGATGCCTCCCTTTCTGTCGTCGTACAGGTCCGGACTGCCACTGTACGCTTGCGTATAGCATCGCCCCTCGTTCTGCCAGAGCGGTCCGAGGTGCAGCAGCATACGTGTCCGCAGCTATTTCGCTTCTGAAATGCCGTACTCATAACATACTACCAGAAAGAGATTCTATGGTTTTCATGCATAACCACATTTCTAAATTGGCCATGGATTCCCGGTTGCACGGTTTACGACATCCAACACTCATTATAAACTTGATCTCAGCATATGCAAGGATATTCTGCATATTGTTTTATCAAGGATGCTCATTCCGTGTGAGGATCTTGGCTTCGTTTGGGATCGTACTTCTGGTCCAAAACAAACGATCCACCTTCCTGAGCGAAACTTGCTTGTTGTCCGGAGGAGTCGCCAGTGGAGGGGTCGTCTCACTTGCTTGCGATGGATTTCGCTAAGCTCTTGCTGGATTCTCTATTTCACCTCCCAAAAGGCTGCTGTCCATCATTTCCTGCCCATAATTCTTCTCGATGACCACTCGATCCGGCTTAGAGGTCGCATGAGAATGGAACTCGAGGGCATCCTGCCCGTGACTGTGAGTATTCTGCCCCCCTTTCAGACGCTTTTCCCAGTCGCCGATACATGGACAAGCGGACGACCGTTTCGCAGTCGATCCGGCTCGGCCTGGCGACAGGGTTCCTACAGTCGCGAATATGAATATTCACATTGCATGCACCCTCTTGTCTGGTATAATGATTATCATGAAGACAATGATCGATGTAGCAAGATTGGCCGGGGTTTCCCAGACTACGGTCTCGCGTGTGGTCAACGGCGACTCCAGGGTAGCCGAGGCGACGGTTCAGGCAGTCACACGAGCTATGCGTGAGCTTGGCTATGAGACTCGAGCACGGCGCAAGAAGCGTGGACATACCGTCTTCAAACGGACATTCAGCCACAACGTCGTCGCAGTCGTACTGCTGGACACCTCAATGGACGTGCACCCGGCCATGGCGATGGCCAAACTGCGAGGCGTCGAGGCCGCAGTGAGTCGTGCTGGCCTGACGGTAGCTCTGACTCGTGCACAGAAGGATGGTGAGATTCCTCCAACTCTCCTGCGTCCGGATCTCTGTGGTGCGCTACTCTGGGGTTCCACAATCAGCTTGGAATTGGCCAGACAGATCAAGCACCTTCCGCATCTTTGGCTTTCTTCCTATAGTGCGGAGGAAAACAATGTGGTCCTGGTTGGAAACGAGCAGGCCGGACGCATAGCCGCTGACTACTTGCTCGATCAGGGCATAGAACGCCCGGCTGCAATCTGTCCTGTCTCTTCTAATCCACAGTATAAGCTCCGAATCGATGGCTTTCACTACGCCTGCCATATTCGCAACAGTCCGGCCATCATCATACGACCCGCAACTTCAATGGCAGACGAGCTCTCCGACCCACAAATGTCGCAGATTCCGAGTCTGATCGAACAACTCGTCTCCATGGCTCCAATCCCCGATGGTCTGTTCATCCCAGATGACAGCTTGACCGTCCTGGTTTATCAGGCCTTGGCCGAACATGGCATCAAGCCCGAGCAGGACATCCGCATTGTATCGTGCGACAATGAATCCACATACCTGAACGCCCTGCATCCACGCCCCGCGACTATCGATTTGGAGCCAGAAGCGACCGGTCGTCTGGCGGTTGAACAGCTTATCCGCAAACTAGAAATACCGAACGAGAACGGCCAAGTGTCGGTGCTCATAAATCCTCGCCTGATCCCGGGTGAACGATGGTCCATTCCCGTGGATTCGGCGACTGGAACCTGACCGCACGTCTTGAATTCTACGTAGTTTCTGTTGAGGAAAGGGGTTCTGAGCGTCTTGCCAACCTGTTCCGCGAGGCATCAATGAGGGATCGAGATGATGCCGGGTGCGGACAAAGGGTATTTCTCATTCCTGGAGCAATTCCGGACTGCTTTTGTACAGACCTGTCCCATGGTACGTGTCTGTCCTGTTCATTTCGTTGTCCTGCGGCGGCTCGGTGAGGAAGCCGGGGCTCACTTCGGCAGCAGGTTGACCAGGTTGTGGCAGAACACCGCCATGCCCACCGCCGCCGCGAAACTCTTAAATCCCCGATACATGCAGATCGACAGCCGAAACGCGCGTTTTAAGACCGAGATGGAGCCTTCGATCCCGGCCCGGAAATGATGCCAACACGTATCGATCTTCGCCCGACTTTGGCCGCGGCCCGGCACGGCCACCGTGGCCACGTGCTTGTGCACTTGGCTCATTTCCTCGGGCACGGCCCGAAAGCCGGTATCGGCCGTGACCGCCTCGGGATACTGGCGGAAAGCGGCCTTGTGGCGTTCGGTGATCTCGCCGAGCAGTTCCGAATCCGGGATCTTCTGCTCCATCACCTCATAATCCGTGATGAACTTGCCGCGGCTTTGCGCCAGCCATACGGCGTGACCGAACTCGACGGGCTTGTTGCTTTTGCCACGCTGGATCAGCTCGGTGTGCTCCTCGAAGAGGCTGAAGATCCGATCCCGGGCCGGAACCGTTTCGCCCTTCAGCGTCGCTCGCTCCGCCGTCCGGCAGATCGTCCGAACCAACGGCAGGTAGTGCTTCAACTCGGTCCCAAGCCCCCGCAATACGAAATTCTCACTGGCCGCCAGGGGCTTGAGCAATGACCCCGCGATCCGCTCCAGCCAGCACACCCGGTCGTGCAGACGCCGGAAACGACGCTTCCACGACCGCTGCCGTACCTTCGCTTTGCTCCGCAGAAAGCGGTGCACGTAGACCAGGTCCTTCTTCGCCTTCTTGTCGTGGAAGCGGTGCGGGCACAGCGCGGGGTCCTCGGTCCGCACCGCACGCAGCAGGCGAGACAGCACACGGTAACTGTCCCACAGAAGCGAACTGTCGGTCGGGTAATGAATGTTGGCTTCAATGACGGTCGTGTCGGCCCGGATTTGCGAGACCTCCACCTCGCAGCGCTTCACCGCGTACTGGGCCAGTTCCTCGTTGACCAGCTTCCACGTCTCGGCCGTGATCGCCTTGAAGGCGCGGTCCAGAAACGTGAAGTCCGGCACCGACCGGGTCCCCAGACGCAGGAACGACTGCAGCGTCGGCGACTCGGCGATCCGAATGACCGTCTCCCGCAAGGAGGTTCTCTCGATCTGGTGCACAAGCAGCGCCCGGAACAGAATCTCCGTGGTGTACTTCGCCTCCCGGCCTTCCTTGCTCTTCGAGAGGGTTTCCAGATCCTCGTGCACCAGCCACAGGATCAGCGGGGTGGCCTTGAGACACTCATCGATCCAGGCGTACTTCGCCCGGTACTCTTTCACCACTTTGAGGCTCGTGTCCCCGCTGAAATCCAGGTAGGTTTGTTCATCGAAAACGCGACGCATCGGCACTCCTTTCTGTGTTGTTTCAAACCTTTACAGAAAGGCCGATCCGCCCGTTCTTTTCAACCCGTGACTTTCCGCAACAGAAACTACGTACCAGCTGGTGGGCTTCATTGAATCCGGCGGTCTCCCCACTTTTTCAGCCAGTCGGATCGTTCCACAGCGGAACGTCGGGGGATCTCCCGAGGCCCTAACGTCCCCCAGTACTCGGTCGGCAGTGTCTTCAGATCATCACGCGGAAGATCAGTGTGTGTGAAGTCACTCGGCATGGTACCAGATCCACCTTCAGAAGCGTGATGAACCCAAGTCCCAGATGGTCGCCGCGATGTACCGGTAGCATGGCAGATCATTTCGCATTGCGTGGTTCCAATAGTAGGTAATCACGAGCTTGCCGTCCAGGCGCCGCACGATGCGCGGATAACCGACATCCCCATTGGCGCCTTCCTTCTCTCTGAGCACGATTTCCGGGCTCCACGACCGTCCTGCATCCGAACTGACTCTGGCACAGACACTTGAGCCATCCCCGCTGCCCCGGCGAAAGACGTACACCAGCACAATCCGTCCGTCGGGCAACCGCAGAAGCGCCGGAGGCGAGTTCACGTTGTCCGACACAGGGTCTCCAAGCCGTTTCCAGGCGTGCCCATTATCCTCAGAAAGATAGCTGGTCAGCCACGTACGATTGGCCTGTCGATGCCGGATAACCGTAAGAAGCCTCTGTGAAGAAAGCCGAATCGAGGATGGCATGATGGCGAAGTTGCGTCCGAGCTCGGGTTCTTCACCGATCCACGCGATGCGCTGCCACGTCAGTCCCCCGTCATTGGTCCTCATGGCGGCAATCCGACCTTCGCGACCGTCGCTCTTGGCAGCGGTCAGAAAGGCCAGCATTTCGTGCGGCCCCCCCACAATGTAATCTGTGCGTGCGGCAAGACCATGAGTGTCGAGTCGGGGAAACTCGAAAGGGCCTGCCCAGGACTTGCCTCGGTCGTACGTGTAGTAGAAGTACGACGCGCCGTTGTGGACATTCTGCCGGTGGAAGAGCATCGCGAAATCGGGGTCCGAGAAACCGATCAGCTCCGTCAACGGATGCGCCGGCTTGGCACGTTCGCCCACGCAGTGGTCGTGCGCCTCGCCGGTGATTCCTTGTGCGTAGGCATCCTCGCGGCTCCAGGTTTCCCCGCCGTCGAGACTCCGTGCGAACATGCTCCTCGCTGTGGAGCCGTCGTATGCGTGCCCCGAACGGTCCTGATGATCAGCCTCGGTGTAAGCGACCAGAATCTCGTCCCCCCAGATCCACATCCCGCCGTTGGCCGGCCAGCCTCCGAAGCGGCCGTCTTTGTAAAAGACCTTGACGTGTTGAATGGGCGAGGCGCCCTCATGAGGTTCCTTCAACCAAGCCAGGTTGAAGCGATAGTGCAGGCCGCTCGAAAGCAGGTGGATGACTCCGTCAGGAGTTTGGGTCGCGGTCAGATAACCTCTGTGTTCTGCTTGCGTGTGCGTAGCCGAGAAATCGCGTGTTGCGCCCTGACCGTCGTAGGTCTCTCCGTCGGCTGGGGTAATCAGCTTTCGGACCGGCCACGTCTCGCCGTCGTCAAATGAAATCGCTCCAAACATGCCGTATCCACGGAACTCTCTGCCGTTGTTATCTTTGAAGAGCATTCCGTCTCCAGACTTTCCCCGGCCTGCAAAAGAAATCAGCAGCAGCGGGCCCTCCTGCAGGCGCATCAAGACAGGCCTTTGCCCATGGCCGATTGCCGGAAACACACTGTCAGAGTACTCCCAGGTATTCCCGCCATCCAGGGAAACGCTCATCGGCAATGTGTTTACATCCCAGAGATCCGTATCGCCCACGGTGCGCCCGACTGCGAGCACGCGTCCCTCTTTCAATCTAACCGCAGTGGCATGGATTCCAGCGATTTGACCTTTCGAGAACTCGACCTTGCCTTCGTCCAGATCGATCAACGTCACAACGGTGGCGCCGCCGCGCAATCTTCCCGAGTTATTGTCCGAATAGATGACGATCCTGCCGTCTTCATTGATCGTCGTATCCGGGTTAACATTGTCCATGGGAAGATTGACACGTTCGGGATCGTTTCGATCCGGGTTCACCAGGATGGGACGAGACCAGGTCTTCCCATGATCGACCGATTTGCTCATGATCATCGCGTTGTTCACTTGGTGGCCCTGCGCTGCACTGAGCCCGTTGAACCAATACAAGACCCCGTCCCGATCCGTGAAAAGGGAGCTGCCCGTCTGGTTTCGGCCGGGAGCATTGAAGAACACATCGGCTTCGGTCCAGTCCTCGCTTGCAGCCCTGAAACGGCTGGCCGCGGTGGTCATATCCCGGCCAGTCCCCGTGGTGCTATACCACACAGCGAACAGATCCCCGTTATCCAACCAGGCAACAGCTGGCATATGATTCACATGATTCGTTCTGAAGTCCAAATCCGCAAATCGGCAGTATAGCGGACCGGCTGAGCCTCGTGGGATCTTGACGAAGGACTGTGGCTTTGCGAAATAGGGTTCTGCGGTTTTGCCCGCCCATTGGTACGGCGTCTGCTTGATGTCCCTTGCCCATTTCCGCGGTTCTTCCGGCGGAAGCGGTTCCGTGTCGGGTATTTCGGCCCGCACGACCCTGAAGCCTATAAGCCAGCTCCTGTCCTCGGGCAGCGTTCCCAGGCGGGTGGCCGAGCGAAGGAACTCAACAGGTGTTCCATGACTGCCGCCGCGGGTGACCTTTACCGCGCCGTCTTTTCGGCCAACCGGATCCGTCTTTTCCCCGTCAGTGTACGGACCATACCAGTCGCAGACCCATTCCTCGACCAGACCATGCATATCGTGTAGCCCCCAGGCATTGGGGGTCGTCGTTCCAACATGCAGCGGAACCGGTGTCGCGCCCAGGCCGGATTGCTGATTTCTGTGAAACTCCGCGGGCAAGGTGTCTCCCGCATTGTACCTGGTTGTTGTCCCCGCCCGGGCAGCATACTCCCATTCCGCTTCCGTGGGCAGACGGTATGTTGCTCCCTCCTGGTCGGACAACCACCGACAAAAGCCCACAGCATCATGCCAGCTTACGAACAGCACGGCTTCATCGTTCTCTTTCGACAACCCGTACTTTCCTCTCAGTGCCTTGTGGCCAAGGTCATATTGCTCATACTGTGCGTTGGTGACCTGGGTAGCAGCCATATGGAACGGCTTGGTAATATGAACCCTGTGGATCGGTTTCTCCTTGTACACTTCCTCGCTGCCCATGAGAAAGGTGCCAGGCTCCACACGGATCATTTCCATGCCCACGGAATTGATGAAAGTCCGTCCTGGCAATCCTCTTTCCGCAGGCTGTCTCAACCAAGCCAGATTGAACCGATAGTGCAGCCGGCTGGAAATCAGGTGAATGACGCCGTCGGGCGTCTGTGTCGCAGCCAGGTAGCCGGCATGCTCGGCCCTGTCGGGCGTGGCGGTGAACTCGCCGGTCCATGCGCCTCCGTCGTAAGTCCCTTCATGCGGCGCGAGGAGCTTACGCACAGGCCAGGTCCTGCCCTCGTCGAAAGACAGCGCCGCGAACATACCGTGTCCGATGAACGCCTTGCCGTTTCTGTCGGGGAACGCCATATGACCGGCTTCAGGTTTCTTCCGATCCCCCGAGGTGAATGAAACCAGCAGCAGCGGCCCTTCCCGCAAACGCATCAACACCAGCCGCTGTCCGCTGCCGATGGGGGGAACCGGACTGGCGGAGTAACGCCAGGTCTTGCCTGAATCGTCAGAAACACTCATCGGCATGTATCCATCGATTGCCTGGCCCCGCCCCAGAGCCATCCATCGCCCATCCCTGAGTTCCACGACTCCGGCGTGGATGCCGCGAATGTCTCCGCCGGGATCGGACCAAGTGCGCCCGCCGTCCCGGCTTATATGCAGAGCTGTCGGCCCCTCTCCTGCGGGTGTAGCGTCACACGCTTGAATCAAGATCCCGCCTCGCGTCATGCGCGTACCGGCGATCACCTGATGACGCGTCTGGTAGTTGGCACCCGAAGAGACCGGTCGGGCGACAGACCAGGTTACCCCGTTGTCAACACTGTACCGGTGCAGCAAGGCAAGCCGGCCCCAGCCGGTCGCCCCTTCCGGTCCCATGCCGTTCAAATGGTGGAGCTTGCCTTGCCCATCGTGAAATATGCTGTTGCCATGCATATTCCGGTTCTCGGCCTTGAAGAACTCATACGCCGGGTCCCACCGCATATTCCCCGCCCGCAGGCGGCTGGCCAACACGGTCAATTCCGTGCCGGATTCTCGCGTAGTGCTGTACCAAATGGCAAACAGGTCCCCGTTGGGAAGCCATGTGATATCGGGCTGGTGGTTATGGGCATGGAACGGCTCGCCGGATTCTTCCGGCGGCGGCACGACAAAGGGGATCGGCCCCTCGAAATAGGACTGTTTGGGCACCGGGGAGATAGACCAGTCATACGATGATTGCGACACGTCGCGGGCCCAAAGCGGCTGCGGCTCCGCGGCAATCGGCTCAACCGACGCCACTGCGCCGTCTTCGTCTGTCACCCGGAAATGCCGGTATGTGACAGGTCTTTCCTTTGCGCTCCCACCCCCATCCACCAGAGAACCGCAAAGGTCGAAGATACAAAGGAACGCCAACAACCGGACACATACACGCATGGTTCTTTTCTCCTTTGCTGTCAGTCTGGACCAAACCCCACGACGAAGTCCTCATCCATGTTGCCATGCCGCAGGAGCAACGACCGGATCGTTCATGAAGCCGGCGATCGTTGCCCCCGGCACAACTCCTCGCAGCAGCGGATTGCATCGAAGACACGATCATCCGGGGTGCCGCTCTCGATGTCCGCAAACACGACATCACAGGGCCCGTACTCCCGCGCCACCCGCTCCAAATCCTCCCGAATCATATCCATCGGCTTGTCGGCCAAGTCCATCGGCGTGTACATTAAAGCGCGACGAGCATGGGGCAGCAGCGTGCATGCCTTCTTCAGATTTGAGCGAATCCCCATGTCAATGTACCCGAGATTGGGAATTGTGGCGTACAGCGGCAGGTAAGGATCGGCGTTCCACGCGCAGTTGTGGATTCCTATGATCTCGAACTCCCTGGCAATCCGCCGGTCATGGGGCAGAAGAAAGTCCTCATACTGGGAAGGGGAAATCATGTTCACTGAGCAGTTGCTGATGGTCCCGAACCCATATTCTACTCCCCCCGCCCGCTGACGCCCGTGAAGGCGGCATGTGGCCTGGACCATGGTCTCACAGATGACCGCAAAGACATGGCGGACCAACTGCGGCGTCTCGTATAGATCGATGAACAACTCCGGCCCCCGCAGACGCTGGGCATTGTTGAGGACGCCTTGCCAGTTGACGAAGCCGACCGCCCGTCCTTCTATCGCCTCGATCTCATCGACCTGCCGCAGAAGATCCTGGAAGACCGGATTCCGTTCAAGATTCGGAACCTCCAGAGCCGCCATCTGCTCCCGCGTCATGTAGTGATGTTCGACGTTCGGCCAGTTGTCCGACGCGTAGACAACGGGCAGGCCGAAGATGGCCGCAACGGTGCAGGTACCGAGCAGAGATCGGAAGAGCGTCGTGTAGGGAAAGAGTGTAGATCTCGGTGGTC
>CALEZT010000281.1 GCA_937927975.1 uncultured Phycisphaerales bacterium | reverse complement strand
CTCGATGCCGGCGAAGAGCCGCTTGAGGGCGGGCCGCTCCATGTTGCCGCCGGTGAATCCGCCGTCGTCAAATCGGTCGGGGATGCACACCCATCCCTCGTGCCGTTGGCTCGCGATATAGGCTTCCGCGGATTCCCTCTGGGCGTCGAGGCTGTTGAACTCCTGCTCCAGCCCCTCGTCTGTGGACTTGCGGGTGTAGATGGCGCAGCGGATCGTCCCGTTGGTTCTTGATGCCGACTCCCGGGCTTCTCCCCGGCCACGGTTATTGTTTCTGCTCATTCGTTCCTCCTCTCGGGTTTGCGGCTCCCGCCCTTGGCCGCGGCATCGGCGATACCGAAGAAGAGGAACCCGTTCCACTTGCTCCCGGTGACCTCCTGGGCGATGGCTGAGAGGGACTTGTACCGTCGGCCGTCGAACTCGAAGCCGTTGTCGAGTACCTTGACCACAATGTCGCGGCCTTGGAACTCGCGGGCGAGCAGAGTTCCGGGCAGAGGCAGCCTCGGGTCGCGCGACGGGGATATGCGGCTGGTCACCGTTCTCGCTTTGACCTCGGCGGAACCCGAGGCGACCGGATCACGCGGAGACCGCGTTCTCAGGTCAGCGTCATTGGCCAGTTCCTCAGCCCTGCGCCGGGCCCGCTCCGAAAGGTCACCCTCCGCCAGGGCCTGAATGCGCCAGGCGATTCGCTTGCGAAGAAACTCCTTGTGGTAGGAGCGGGTCTCTTCTCCGAAGACCTCGAGGTACTTGTCCCGGAGTTCTCCGACGGTCATCCGGGAGAGCCCCTGGACCTCTTGATACGTTGTTGCTTCCATCCGAAACCTCCTTGGTTCATGGGCTTCGCCCCGCGGGCGGCCCGTCCGCACCGCAATCTCAGGGCGTTAACTCGTGAATGAATGAAGGCTTCGGTGGCCCGGAATATCAAGGCGTTTCTCCGTAAACGCCTCAGATTCTTCAACTTGCGCCACATGCTCTGCCCCACTGCCGGAGTCTGGGGCGATTCGGCGTCCGTTTCGATGGCGCATGTAACCCCGGGCAAGGATCGTAGCGATCTCCGATATCACCTCGTCGAGAGAGATTGGGACGTGTTCGTTGGCCGGCATCCGGTCCTCCTTTTGCGGGAGGCCGCGGAAGGTTTCCGTCATGGATGCCGCGGGACTGGGTAGGCCGGTCATCGAGAAGGCCGTTGGAGCCCGTTCGACACCGCCTGAAGGCGATGTCGCCGGCACCCACAACGGTCTCCGATCTCACGGCTGTTTCCGCTGTCTGGTAATCCGCTTGCGCCGGACCCACTGGTCCGGCTTTCGGCAGATACCTACCGGAGGGGAGTTCGAAATGTCGAAGCGGGTGTCCGGATGCAGTCGGGCTGTTAAACAAGACGGGTCGAAAAACGGAGAACGGGAGAATTCGGAAGGGACATTTTCGGTGAGCGCCCGTAACCCCCAGGGTTGCACCCGACCCCCGGACTGCGGGCTTCGAAACGGAGAATCAGGGTAAATGTGCGGGCGGGCGTAAGTCGGCGTGGGCACGCCAGAAACGACGAGACCCCGAGGGGATCACCCCACGGGGTCTTGCGTTAAACAAGAACCGCTGAAATCAGCGGATTGAATTTTGGCTCCCCGAGTAGGGCTCGAACCTACAACCTAGCGGTTAACAGCCGCTCGCTCTACCATTGAGCTATCGGGGAATACACCCGAGCAATAGCATCATCGGGACGCCACCCGATGCTCTTGCCTCTGCGATTATCGTCGCAGAAGTCCTACTTACAACAGATTTCGCGAACTTTGTCAAGATTTATCTGCTGCGGCCGATAGAGAAAAATCAGGGCCCCTGCTGGACACCGGTTGCCTGGAGCATTAAACTGGCTGGTTTGGGCGTTTTACCTGGACTTTGCCCGGTTGGACGCTTCCAACGGGAAGATCCTTCAAGGCCTTCGGATGCGCGGTATCGCGGATTCTAAGGAACACCGGCGGCCTGGGGCGCATCTTGCGGGTTTACAGAAGATTTCGTTATTGTCGGATTCTTTAGGTTAGCGTTCCATGGCCAAGGACATTCTCAGCGTGGGAGGGTTCACGATTATCAGGCGGATCGGCAACGGCGCCCGAAGCACGATCTACCTGGCAACCGATGAGGAGGACGGAAGCGTCGTCGCCCTCAAACGCCTGATCTACGAGAGGCCGGAGGATCAACGCGTCTTCGAGCAAACCGAACACGAGTACCAGGTCGCCAAGAAAGTCGATCATCCGTACGTCCGAAAATGCTACAAACTCCAGAAAATCCGCAGCATGTTCCGAGTCCGCGAACTGCTGCTGTCCATGGAGCACTTCGAAGGCAAGACCCTCGAAGAGAGCACGACGCTGAGCCTGGGCGACGTCCTGCTGGTCTTCCGCATGGTCGCCACCGGACTCAACGCCCTGCACCAGCAAGGCTATGTCCACTGCGACATCAAGCCCAACAACATCCTGATCAGCAAGACCGGCACGATCAAAGTCATCGACCTCGGCCAGAGCTGCCCGATCGGAACCATCAAATCCCGCATCCAGGGCACGCCCGACTACATCGCACCCGAGCAGGTCCGACGAAAGACCCTGGGGCCCAAGACCGACATCTTCAACCTCGGCGCGACCATGTACTGGGCCCTGACGGGCAAGAACGTGCCGACGCTGATCCCCAAGAAATCCAAGAACGGCCTGGCCGCCATGACGACGACTCCGAAGTGCCTTGCCCCGCACCAGCTCAAGAGCCAGTTGCCGATCGGGATTTCGAAGCTGGTCATGGACTGCGTCAAGGAAGAGCCCATGGAACGGCCGCCCAGCATGATGGAGGTCATCTCCCGGCTCGACCTGATGATCCACAGCATCTTCGGAAGCAGAATCAAATCGAACCGAAATGCCACAAACAACAATCGATCTTCTCAATAAGGGGATTCGGGCCAATCAGACGGACAAGTTCCGCCGGGGAAATCTCATTTGCCTGCCGCAGGCGGGCTCCCTGATCGTCACCGGCGACGTCCACGGCCATCGCCGCAATTTCGAGCGGATTCTCGCCTTTGCCCGACTGGCCGACCACCCCGACCGGCACCTCATCTTCCAGGAGATCATCCATGGCGGGCCCGAGGACGAGGCCGGCGGCTGTCTTTCCTACCAGTTGCTCTTCGAGGTGATTCGCTTCAAGCTGCGGTTCCCCGACCAGGTCCACCTGGTCATGGGCAACCACGACACCGCCACCATCTGCAGCGCGGAAGTGATGAAAAACGGCAAGGAGATGAACCGGGCGATGACCTCGGCCCTGGACCGCGAGTTTCGCCAGTCCGGCCCCGACGTCCGCCTGGCGATCCGCCAGTTCCTGTTCTCGCAGCCCCTGGCGGTTCGATGCGGCAACCGCCTGTGGATCTCGCACTCTCTGCCCAGCGACCGCTCCCTCGACGAATTCGACCCGCGTGTCTTCGAGCGGGAGCTGCAAATCAGCGACTGCGAACGTCCCGGCTCGGCCTACCTGCTCACCTGGGGCCGAAGGCACAGCCAGCCCGCATTGAACCGCCTGGCCAAGACCCTCGACGTGGACGTCTTCATCCTGGGCCACCAACCCCAAACCACCGGCTGGTGCAAGGCAGGCGAAAACCTCATCATCCTCGCCTGCGACCACAACCACGGCTGCCTCCTGCCCATCGACCTGTCCAAAACCTACACCGCCGCCGCCCTGGCCGAGCGCATCATCCCCCTGGCCTCCATCGCGTAATCCCCATGCACGAACAGGGAATTCGGGAGGTGTGGAGCCGTTCTTGCTCGCACCTGCCCCGCCAGCCAAGCCCTGCAAATTTCCGATCAAATTACGTAGTTATACGTATTGACAAAAGAGCATGAGAACCTAGGATAGATCTAAGAGTTGCAGCGTAAAGACGCAAGAATTGCAGCGCTGCGACCGTTTCGGATTCGGACGGGGTGTGGGGCAGATGAAGTTGGGGAGAATCATCCTGGTGGCCACGGGCCTGCTGATGCCGGCGGGGATCGCGTACGCCGACATGATGCCTTTGGACGCCCTGCACGGCACAGTCGTGTGGACCTGCTGCGATTCGATCGAGGAGGTCGAAGAACCCACTGAGCCCACAGAACCCGCGAACCCCGCGAATCTGTCTTCTTTCCCCAGCCTGTTCGATTGGGACCTGCACGGGGTCTTTGGGCCTGTGATTCGGATCGACGTCTCCGAGCCCTCGGAATCTCCGCCGGTGCTGGTCCTTACAGAAAAAGAGGGTAGTTTCACTCTGTGTCTGTACGCGATGATGAGCCTGGGACTGATCGACTCGGTTCCCTGGACCCGCAAGTGGATGGTCAGGACGCTGCCCCGATGGTACTGGCAGGGATGTCCCGGCGTACACCGACCCTGCCTGGCCATTTCGGTGATGCTCCGTCACCCCGAGCCGACGGCCCATCGGGACCCTCTGCCAGACCCGCCACAAGATCAACCGACTCAAGATCGATATGAGACAACTCTTTTGCTCTGGCAACCCTCGCAGTGCACGCCGGCGGTAGTCGCACCGCGCGGACCTCCCGCTTGAGCGAGTCACCCCTCCCTCGCCAGAGGACCAGGCGAGAGGACTCAGAAGGCGCAAATCAACTTGAAAGGCCTACACAGATGAAACGGATCATATTCATAGGAATTGCATGTGCCTGTCTCGCTGCACCCGCCTTGGCGGATCTGTATGGTGGCAGTCTCTCCGGGAGCGGTATTACCGGGACAGGTGCCTGGGCAACCAATGCCGAGATTACATGGAAAGTCACCCAGAATACTGATGGAACCTGGCACTACAACTATGTGTTCTCGGCACCAGCCAAGGAATTCAGTCATTTCATTTTCGAGATATCAAACGATTTCCCAATTTCTGGAGACTTCCTGAATCTGAGCACACAGGGTCTCGAAGACCCTAAGATCGGGTGGTGGTCCGCGGGAGACGGACAATCGAATCCCGGCATGCCCGCCCCGATGTTCGGCGTAAAGTTTGATACCATGGATGAGTGGGATTTCACTTTCTGGACGATTGACTTTGACATAACGCGAAGCCCGATGTGGGGCAATGTCTATGCCAAAGACGGAAAGATGCCTGGAGGTACGCCCGAAGTCTATCTCTACAATACGGACTTCCTGAAGGTAGGCGAAATCCTTGACAGGTATGCCCTGGAGTCCCCGGGGGCTTTCATCGCAGTGCCTAATCACTTCGTCCCGGTCCCCGGTGCGGTTCTGCTGGGCTTCCTTGGGCTTGGTTATGCCGGGATGAGACTGCGTCGGGAGGTCTGACCAAGTCCTGATTGCAGGTAGATTCGTGATGAACCAGCCGGCCAGGTCCTCGCTGAGAGGACCTGGCCGGCTTTGCTTTGATCGCAGTCAACTACCTTGACACGAAGCTCCCGGCGTGATCTTCGACCGAGATCCAAGAACTCATACGCATCAGGAATGATTCATGCGCGGGAAGAACTTGTCGTCCTGAGGCACAGCCGAAGGACCTGGGCACAGGACGAGAGATTTCTCTCGGTCGCGAGCCAGATCCCTTGCCTCCGCTCAGGACAGGCTCTTCACTCCGCTGCGTTGCGTTTGGAGCCTGCCCTGAGCAACGCGAAGGGATGACAAGCCAATAACAAGGACCCGCACACGAGGTCAATTCGAATTCGCGTCATCGCCGAGAGAAATTGGAAAAGCCGAAAGGCAAGGAAGGGAGATCTGGGGCGCCCGTTGGCGGTCGCTCCTTACCTTCTTTCGCCCTTTTTCGTTTCTTTTGGCTCCCTTTCCCTATTCTTCTCTTCCTGCGGCCTCGAAACCGCTGCCAAGAGGGCGAGAACTGACCGCCGACAGGAATGTAGCCCAGCCGCCCCCGGCTGGGAACGATGGGATCACCCCCGAGGGCGGGGGTGCCACACGGTTCGATTGCCAATCTTGCTCGTCAAAACTCATTAGGACAGAGACCTACTTGGCCGCCAGGACGTCGAACGCGGCGATCGTCGTGTAGGGTTGGCGACACCACTCGCTCAACGCGACCAAGCGGATGTACCGGCCTGTCGCAGGCTTCTCGAACCGCACCTCCTGGAGCTGGTCGTTGTTCGGGAAACGGCCGTCTTTCACGATGGGCTCCCACTGTTGGCCGTCGGCGCTGACGTAGAACTCGTAGCCACGGATTCGACCCTTGGCGTTGCCGCCCTGGCGGGGCAGTTGCGTGAATCCCACGAGCTGCAGCGACTTGCCCAGGTCGATTCGGGCCTCGACGATCGCGGCTTCGACCTGCTCGAAAGGCCCGGCGTAGCTCTTCCAGGCACCGCTGCCGGCCTTGAGGTACCGGCCGATGTCGAACTCCGCGGGCGTGCGTTTACCGCTTTGGGGATACCAGCGGGGAGAAAGGAGGCAAGCCCGATGCGGAACGTGGACCCGCCGTCGGGGGCAGGAGGCTCTCCCTCGTAAGTGCGATGGGGGCCCCTGAGGCCGTCGACGGACTCCCCGTGACATCTCCGATGGGCCGGGGTTCCTGCAAGCGACGGTTCTACGTGCCTCTTGTCCCCCCTGCCCGCTGGTATCCCCAAAGCGATAAATGCATCCCTGGAGTGCAACCAGCCCACGATGCGCGCAACTGCCGTCATGCACCCCAGCAAGTTCCCCCCCGATTTGTTTACCTGCGCCGGGGTCCGCGGTATCATGGCTCGACCGCTGGGCGGCGAGCATTCGCCCGCCGCGGGAACGACAAGTCACAGACTGAAGTCAAGGAGTTGAGAATGAAGCGTCAAGGGAAGATGGGCCCGAGGAATGGGCTCGCGACGTGGGCGTCGCTCCTGCTGCTGGCAAGCGTCGGCGCGGCCGATATACGTCTGCCGGCCATCGTCGGCGACCACATGGTCTTGCAGCAAGGTCGGAAGGTTCCGCTCTGGGGCTGGGCCGACCCCGGCGAAACGGTTGCCGTCAAGGTCAGTTGGAAGGCCGGCGAGCAGCGCGTCACCGCCGGATTCGACGGCAAGTGGAAGCTCACGGTCCCGGCCCCCAAGGTCGGCGGCCCCTACGAGATCACGCTGGCCGGTAAGAACACCATCGCGATCAAGGACGTCCTGTGCGGCGAGGTCTGGGTCTGCTCTGGACAGTCCAACATGGAATGGCCTGTCGCAGCGTCGGCCTCGGCGGATCAGGAAGTGGCGTCCGCCAAGTACCCCAAGATCCGCCTGTTCACCGTGCAGAAGAAGATCGCGGCGACGCCCGAGTCCGACTGCGTGGGGCAGTGGCTTGCGTGCAGCCCCGAGACGGTCGGCGGATTCTCCGCGGTCGGATACTTCTTCGGCCGACACCTGCACAAGGAACTGGACGTCCCGGTCGGACTGATCAACACGAGCTGGGGCGGGACGGTGGCCGAGGCGTGGACCAGCGAGGCGACGCTCTTGAAGTTCCCCGAGTTCAAGGCGAGAATCGACCAGATGGCCGAGGCCAGAGCCAATCCCGAAGCGTCGATGAAGAAATACGAACTGGAACTGGCCCAGTGGCAGAAGAAGATAGAGGCGGTCGGCGCTCAGGGCGCCGAGTGCACTTCGATTGAGTTCGACGATTCCTCCTGGAAGCGGATGGAGTTGCCCGTCCTGTGGGAACAAACCGAGGTGGGGAACTTCGACGGCCTGGTCTGGCTCCGCAAGGTAATCGAAGTCCCGGATTCCTGGGTGGGCAAGGAACTGACGCTCGATCTGGGCCCGATCGACGATATGGACACGACGTGGATCAACGGCGTCACGGTCGGCGCGCACATGGAGTCGAATCAGTGGCAGATGCCCCGGCGGTACAAGGTCGGCGCCGACGTCATCAAGGCCGGCCGCAACGTGATCGCGGTCCAGGTCCTCGATACCGGCGGGGGCGGCGGGATCTACGGCCAGCCCGCCCAGATGAAGATCAAGCCGACGGACGCAGCCGACGCCGCCGCGATCTCGCTCGCAGGCCCCTGGCGATACAAGGTGGCGATGAGCCTGGCCTCGATGCCGGCGCAGCCTCAGCCGCCTTCCTGGGCGAACAACCCGAACGCCCCGACCGTCCTGTACAACGGAATGATCGCCCCCCTGATCCCGTTCGCCATCCGCGGCGCGATCTGGTACCAGGGCGAATCCAACGCCGACCGCGCGTACCAGTACCGCACGCTCTTCCCCGACATGATCACCGACTGGCGGCAGAACTGGGGCGTCAAGAGCTTCCCCTTCCTGTTCGTTCAACTGGCCAATTTCATGGCGGAGAAGCCCGCGCCG
Organism: uncultured Phycisphaerales bacterium; assembly: GCA_937927975.1. Taxonomy (GTDB): domain Bacteria; phylum Planctomycetota; class Phycisphaerae; order Sedimentisphaerales; family Anaerobacaceae; genus PLanc-01. The sequence goes on along the minus strand of CALEZT010000281.1, from coordinate 52,173 downwards.
GCCGACAGCGCGTGGGCCGAATTGCGGGAGGCGCAGCTCATGACGCTGTCGCTCAAGGACACCGGCATGGCGACGATCATCGACATCGGCGAGGCCGCCGACATCCACCCGAAGAACAAGCAGGACGTCGGCAAGCGGCTGGCCCTGTGGGCCCTGGCCAAGACGTATAAGAGGGACGTCGTCCAGTCGGGTCCCCTCTACCGATCCATTAAGGTCCGCGACGGCAAGATCGTCCTGCGGTTCGACTGCGTCGGCGACGGGCTCGTCGCCAAGGGCGGTCCGCTCAGGGGCTTCGCCATCGCCGGAGCCGATCGCAAGTTCGTCTGGGCGGACGCCGTGATCGAGGGCAAGACCGTGGTCGTCAGCAGCCCGCAAGTGCCCAGTCCGGCGGCCGTCCGCTACGCCTGGGCGGACAATCCCGTCTGCAATCTGTACAACGCGACCGATCTGCCGGCCTCCCCGTTCCGAACGGACACCTGGCCCGGCGTGACAGCGAACAGGAAGTGAAGTCGGAAGTTCTGAGTTTACAGTGGGAAGCTCGAGGCAGGAGCGTCTTTCGACGTCGCTTGGTGCTTCGGGCTTCCCACCCTTCTATTGGGGCCTCCCGCAGCGTCATGGTGAGAGAGAAGCGCGACGCAGAAAACGCTGGTGTTCCCGGCTGGTTTCGTCTATCGTGGAGCAATCGGCTCTCTCGAGGTGCGCGGGCCGATTTCGGATCAAAGGACTCGCAATCGGCCGATTCGCATGGATTGGTATTGTTACATAGCCTGGGCGGCGGTATTCGTGCAGTTGCTGTTCGTGTACAGCGCGACCCGCAATTATCGGTACGTGCGGGCCAAGTCCGTCGCCAGGAAAGGGGCGACGCACCGGCCCCGCACGACTCTGATCATTCCCTGCAAAGGCCTCGACGCCCGCTTCGACTCGAATATCCGGTCGTTCATCGAACAGGAGTATGAGAACTACCGGCTCTTCTTCGTGGTCGAGAACGAGTCCGACCCCGCCTACCGCGAGTTGCAGGCCCTGAGAACCCGGTTCGGCGGGAATTCCCGCGCCTTGGAGATTCGAATCCTGGTCGCAGGCTCTTCGCAGACCTCCGGTCAGAAAATCCACAATCTGCTTTCCGCCTATCGCCAGGTCTCCGACGACACCAAGGTCCTGGCCTTCGCCGATTCCGACGTATACGTGCAGCGCGACTGGCTGGCCCGTCTCGTGCGTCCGCTGCGACGGCCCCGTTGCGGCGTGGCCACCGGGTACCGCTGGTTCGTCCCCCTCGACAACCGCCTGGCCACCCTGGCGATGTCGGCGATCAACGGCGCGGTCGCCCAGTTCCTCGGCAACAACCCTTTCAATCACGCCTGGGGCGGCTCGATGGCCGTTCGCGTCGAGGACTTCCGCCGGCTGGGCATCCCTGAAGTGTGGTCGAACACGCTCAGCGACGACCTGTCCCTGAGCCAGGCGGTCAAACGGGCCGGCATGAAGGTCACCTACGTGCCGGAATGCCTCGTCGCATCCTTCGAATCGACGACCTGGCCCAAGCTCTGCGAGTTCGGCCGCCGGCAGTTCCTGATCACGCGGGTCTATGCCCCCTGGACCTGGCGCCTGGGCCTGCTCAGCAGCCTGGGCTCGGTCGCAGGTCTCTGGGGCGGCGCAGCCATGGCGGTCCATGCCGCCCGCCATCACACGAGCCATATCCTGCTCTGCGCCGCGATTCCCTGTTTGTTCCTGGCCGGTCAGATCATCCGGGCGGTGCTGAGGCAGTTGACCGCCGCTCAAGTCCTCCAGAAGCACCTGCCCCAGTTGCTGCCGGCCGCCCTGGCGGACATCCTGGGCTGCTGGCTCTGGTCGATCGTGCTGCTGGCCTCCATGATCTCGTCGGCGTTCGGGCGAACCATCCGCTGGCGGGGAATTCGCTACAAGTTGATCAGCCCCAGCAAGACCCTGATCCTCGAAGACGACGCCTCTGCGGGCAACGGGTAATCTTCGCTCGTCCCGAGCCGCACACACGCCTTGCCGCACCGGCCGCGAGAGAATCACACCGCGACCCGGGGGAATTTATAGGAACCAAACGGCGACTCCCGCGTCTATACTGATGAGAGCAATGACGATACGCGTCTCCGGACCGGTTGCCCCGAGGCGTGAGAGCGGATACAATCGCATGGGATCGATGAAGGATTGTCTGTCACAGGGAGACATCGGGCGGTTCGTCGACGCGAATGCCTCCGTGGAGACGCTGACGGCCTGGAAGCGTCATCTGCGGCTGTGCGATCGATGTGCGGCGTCCGTCGCGAGATTGCGCGCGGGGTTGGAGCCTCAGACGCCGGCTCTTGAGGTCTGCGCCGATGCGACGCAGGTCGCCCCCCTGGCTGTCGGACTGGAACCCAACCTCCAGATCGGCGATTTCCGCATCGAACGACGACTCGGCTCCGGCGGCATGGGCGTCGTCTACCAGGCCATGCAGCGTTCGCTCAACCGCCGCGTGGCGCTGAAGGTGCTCCCTTTCAGCCCGGCGGCGGGCCCTTCGGCCGTCGAGCGGTTCCGCCGGGAGGCCAGGACCGCGGCGCAGCTCTGTCATCCCGGCATCGTCACGGTCTTCGCCGAGGGGGCCGAACGAAACATCTGCTATTTCGCTATGGAGATGATCGACGGACGCAACCTCGATGCGGTCATCGCAGGGTTGAAACGTCGCTCGTCGTTCGTCGCTCGCCGCTCGGATTCGCAGCCCGAGCCAGCGAGCGAATCGCCGGAGAAGGGGACCGCCTCGCCTTGCCTGTTGATTGACTGCAAGACTGAAGGCCAGTACTTCCACGCGGCGGCGCGTCTGGTCGCCGGGGCGGCCGAGGCTCTGCACTACGCCCACGGCCACGGCATCATCCATCGAGACGTCAAGCCTTCGAACCTCATGCTCTCCAGTGACGGCCGACTGGTCCTGCTGGATTTCGGGATCGCGAGGATCTGCGAGGAACATGGGACGACGCTCACCTCGGCGTTCGTCGGAACGCCGAGGTACATGAGCCCCGAGCAGATCGTCGGCGGCGACGTCAAACCCGACCACCGCTGCGACATCTACTCGCTCGGCGCGACGTTGTACGAACTGCTCACCCTGGAGCCCCTGATCGACGGCGACACCCAGCATCAGGTCATTCATCAGATCCTCAGCGACGCGACGCGCCGGCCCCGCCAGGTCAACGGTCGCATCCCTCTCGATCTGGACACCATCTGCTGCAAGGCCATCGAGAAGGACCCGGCCCGGCGATACCAGAGCGCGGCGGAACTGGCGGAGGACCTTCGCCGATATGTGAGCGGCCGCGTAATCCGGGCCCGTCGTCCCGGTCCCCTGGATCGGCTTGGCAAGCTCGTCTGCCGTCATAAGGCGGTCACGGCCCTCGTGTGCATGGTCGTCGCCGCCAGCGCCGCGGCGGGTCTCATCGGCTGGAAACACTACTCGACGCGCTGGGCCCAACAGTACGCCATGGCCGAGATCGACACCCTTCTGGAGCAGAAAGACTACTTCGCGGCCTTGCGTCTGGCCGAGCGGGCCGAACGCTACATCCCCAACGACCCCCTGCTGACCGACCGCTGGCCGCGGTTGTCCCGCGAGCACTCGATCGTGACGACGCCGCCGGATTCGCGGGTCTATATCCGCGAGTACTTCCGCACCGACGGCGGCTGGAAGTACCTCGGCCGGACCCCCTTGCGGCGCGTCCGCATTCCCTACGGAACCTACCGGTGGAAAGTGATGAGGAGCGGCTTCGTGCCCCTGGAAACGGTGCAGACGAACGATCCGCCTTCCGCCGCCGGACCGACGGGTCTGCTGCCCCGACAGATGAGTTTCACGCTGCAAGATGCGGTCTCCAGTCCGCGCGATATGGTCTGGATCCCGCCCTCGAACCTCGACCAGATGGGCATGTACCACAGCGATCGGCTGATCCTCCTGGCCCCGGCCTACTACATCGACAAGCATGAGGCGACCAACCGCCAGTTCAAAGAGTTCGTCGATGCCGGCGGATACGAGAAACCCGACTTCTGGAAAGAAGAATTCACGCGGGACCGCGCAATCGTTCCCTGGTCTGAGGCGGTGCGACAATTCCAGGACCAGACCGGCCGTCCCGGTCCCGCCTCCTGGCGCGACGGCGTCTGTCCCCTCGGCCAGGAGGACTATCCTGTCGGAGGACTCAGTTGGTACGAGGCCATGGCTTACGCCAGGTTTCGAGGCAAGGATCTGCCGACGATCTTCCACTGGTCGCTGGCCGCACGGGCGGACGACCATCCCTGTACGATCGTCCGCATGAGCAATTTCAGCGAGGGTCCCGCTCCCGTGGGGACGTACGCCGGCATGGGCAAGTTCGGCCTGTCCGACGCCGCGGGCAACGTCCGGGAGTGGTGTAGCAACTCGATCGAAGGCATGGGCGACGCCCGGTGCATCCTCGGCGGCGCATGGGACGAGCACTCGTTCAGTTTCTCAGCAGGCGGCGCGCGATCGCCCTGGGACCGCGATCTCCGCAACGGCCTGCGTTGCGTTCTGTACGTCGACGGCCTGGAGGCCGTCCCGCCGATGGCGCTGGCGCCGGTCCAGCACAAGTGCAGGGACCTGACGTATTTCCAGCCGGTCTCGGACGAAGTCTTCGCCTCCTATCTCGACACGTGGTACCGCTACGACCCGACGGAGCTCAACGCACGAATCGAGCGGAGCGATTACGATCTGGGGTATTGTCGAAGAGTGCGAGTCTCCTTCGACGCGGCCTACCCTGGCGAGCGGGTCGTCGCCTATCTGTATCTGCCCGAAGAGGCAAAGCTGCCCTGCCAGGCGGTCGTCTGGTGTCCGGGCGACGAGGCCTGCGACAGTCCCTGGAGCGAGCAAGCCCTCACGCACGAGATGGCCGCGATCGTCCGCAGCGGCCGGGCCGTGGTCGTGCCCATCTACAAGGGAACCTATGACCGGCGGCTCTCGCGGAGCTACCCGCCCGAAGGCGTCCAGAGCAGAAATCTCTGCGTCCAGCGATCGCAGGACCTGCGAAGAACCGTCGATTATCTCAAGACCCGCGACGACATCGACCTCTCGCGACTGGCTTACGTCGGCTTGAGCTGGGGCGGGCAGATGGGCCCGATCCTGATCGCCACCGAGCCTCGGTTCAAGACCGGAATCCTGCTGCTCGGCGGCCTCTGCGCCTGCAAGAGGCACCCGGCCTCGGACCCCGCCAATTTCGCCCCGCGCGTTACGATCCCTATTCTCATGATCAACAACCCCACCGATTCAATCTTCCCCCTCGAAGCGGCCCAGAAACCTCTGTTCAACCTGTTGGGGACGCCGCCGGACCGCAAGAAGCACGTCCTGTTCCCCGGCGAGCACAGCATCCCCTGGGAGCACCGAAGCGAGTACCACAAGACCATCACAGACTGGCTGGACCAGCACCTGGACCCCGTCGAATAGTGCGCGGACGGACGATGATGTCCCGCATATAACGGATCGCCAGACCTCGACGACTGTGGTATAATGGAAACCGCGGCGACGTTGAAGACCGGTTCGAATCGAGGGTTCGTGTTCCATGTCCATCAGTCAGGAAGATCGCAGCCTCCTGGAGGCCGTGCGAGGAGGCGACGCCGCCGCGTGGACCCGCCTTGTCGACGAGCACCAGGGCCGCCTCCTGCGGTTCGCCCAGGCGCGGGTTCCGCAGAACGCAGACGCGGAGGACATCGTCCAGGACACCTTCGCGTCCTTCGTCAAGGCCGTTCGCACGCTTCGAATCGAGACCAGCATCGAGACGTATCTGTTCGGAATCCTGCGCAACGCGATCGTCAACCGCGTGCGGACGCGCTGGGTCAGGACGGTGTGCCTGATCCAGGACGTCTACCACGTCGGCGAAGACGGGACGCCCGACGATCTGCTCACGTGCATGACCTCCCCCGATCCGAGCACAAGTGCGTGCGTCAGTCACCAGGAGCAGCACAGCCTCCAGCGGCAGGTCCTCGCGGAAGCCCTGCAGAGACTGGTCACGGACCTCCAGGACGCAGGCAAACTCCGAGACCTCAAGATTGCCGAATTGGTCTTCTACTGCCAGCTCGCAGGCAAAGAAGCCGCGAGGCTGATCGGGATCGATGAAGGCCTGGTCCGAGTCGTGAAGCATCGGTGCCTCAAGTCGATCCGCCAATCCGTGGGCACCCACGACGCCATCCAGAACTTGTCGGTCTCTTTCTCCGAAGACTTGTTGACCGAAGTCTGGAGCTCGCAACGTCTGAGCTGCCCCAAGCGAAGCACGCTGGGCGCGTTTCTATTGGAGAGCCTTTCGCCGGAGTGGTTCGATTATGTGGACTTCCACCTGACGATGATGGGATGCCACTTCTGCCGGGCGAGCTTCAAGGACCTCCAGGAGCAGCAGACCGGCGGCCCGCAGACGCAATTCCGTCGGCAGATCCTCAACTCGACGATCGGTCTGCTGTCGAACGGCATGTGAAGCCGAGCGAGGGCCGAGAGGGCCCCTATTGAGACCCTTTGGGCGAATCCTGCTTCGATCCGCCGGCGGACTGACGCTTCTGGTGGACGCCCCGCTGCATCGCATCGAAGCGATTCTCCAGGAGGTCCACGCCGATAAGGATGATCACCGCCAGGACCGCAAGCCGGACGCCCAGCCACGAGAATCCCAGTCCGATCGTCGCGCCGATGGCCGCCAGGACCCAGATGGCCGAGGCGGAGGTGACGCCCACGACGACGCCCTGGCGGGTCAGGATCACGCCGGCCCCGAGAAAACCGATGCCGGTCACCACCTGCCCGACGATCCGCGAGGGATCGGTGGCATCCGTGGAGACCGCCCGCGTCATGGCGATGAAGATGTACGTCCCGGTGCAGACCAGGGCGCTGGTGCGCACCCCCACGGGCTTGCCGCGCAACTGCCGTTCCAACCCAATGATCACCCCGGAAAGGAAGCAGCACAACAGACCTTCCCACGTCAGCGGATGGATGTCGAAAATGCTCATAGCCAAACGGGGAAGCCCCCGCCATTTGCCTTTACGATGTCTCCAGCGTCAAGAACCATCGAACACGCGGCACAGCATATCCGCAACGACGCGGCGGGGCAAGCCCCCCATCTGTTGTCTCATTTTTCCCGCAGCCACCGGAGAACTTCGCGCGGGCCGGGGCGTTTGCCGTAGAGGAGAATGCCGGTGCGAAAGACCTTGGCGGCCAGCCAGATGCTCACCAGGACGCCTGCGACCAGGACGACAAACGAGATCGCGATCTCGCCCCACCAGATGTCCGGCCCGCTCGACAGTCGCAGCACCATGAGCATCGGTGTCGTCAGGGGCACGTAGGAGAGGATGCGGGCCAGGTCGCCGTTGGGGTCCCGCGCCAGTTGCGGCCAGGCGATCAGCGGAATCACGAAGATCAGCGTGATCGGCATCATCAGGCTCTGGGTCTCCTTGACGGTGTTGCAGATCGACCCGATGCCGGCCAGGATGGCGCTGAACAGGATGAAGCCCAGGACATAATACGCCAGGCCGTAGACGAGCAGATCCAGGCCGACGTCGATCTTGATGCCCTGCCAGGTCGCGGTCCCATAGGCGGCCGCGCCCCACAAGGCCATGACCGTCAGTCCCACGCCCGCCAGGCCGAGGATCTTGCCCGCCATGAGCTGGAACGGACTGATCGACGAGAGCAGCATCTCGACGATCCGCGAGTTCTTCTCCTCGATGATGCTGGTGATCATGTGCTGCCCCATGCCCACGATGCCGATGAAGATCAGGTACATGAACGCAAAAGGCGCCATCATGCGAGCCACTCGCTGGCCTTCGCTCTGCACCTGCTCGCGACCCTGTTCTTCACCCAACTCGAACCGGCGGACGGGGACGCTGCGGATCTCGGCCAGCATCGCGGGGTCGAGCCCGCGAACCTGGTACCGCCGATCGATCACGGCGTCCCGCAGAATCCGCTCGACGGTCCACAAAGCGTCGATCTGAGATGCCTTGGCTTTGTAGCTGTAGAATTGCAGCGTGCCCTGGCCGGCCTCCAGATCGCCTTCGAGCACAATGTAGGTTGCCAGCTTGCCTTGCCGTAGTTGGTCCTTGCCCTGCTGCTCGGGCGAAGTCCCGTCTTCGCCCTCGGGCAGAAGCTGAAGATCCAGAGGCGTCTGCGGGTTGGCCCTGTTGTAGTCCGCAAACGCGCCGGTGATCCGCGAGAGCAGTTCGCCCGCCGGGGACGTCAGACCCACTCGAAGCGCCGGACGAGGTCCGCCTTCGCTCTGCGCCATCTTCCTGCTGAGCAGGATGATGCCGACGATCAGGACGGGGATCAGCAGCAGACCCAGCAGAAACGTCCGGGTCTTGACCGTATCGAGAAACTCGCGCTGCGCGACCTTACCGATCTTCCACATGACCGCCTCCGACCAGCCGCACGAAGATCTCGTGCAGCGAAGGGTGTTTGATCTCGAACGCCCGCACGCGCGACCGCTCGACGAGGATTCGCAGCAATTCCTGCGGATCGGCGCCGTCGCGCAGCGTCACGTCCAGCCGCCGTCCGTCGGGACGGGCCGTCGCCACCTGGGGCAGCGTCCCAACGAAGGCCCCATCGCCTTCGATTTCGATCGAGATCGTATGAGACTCGTGACGGGATCGGATCTGGTCCAGCGTGCCGTCGACGACGACCTTGCCCTGATTGATCAGCACGATGAAGTCGCACAACTGCTCGGCCTCGTGCATCCCATGCGTGGAGAACAAGACCGTGCGACCCTGCCTGCGCATTTCGGTGATGATCTCCCGCAGCAGATCCTGGTTCACCGGATCGAGGCCCGAGAAGGGTTCGTCGAGGATCACCAGTTCCGGGTCGTTGATCACCGTGGCCGCGAACTGGAGTTTCTGGTGCATTCCGCGGGAGAGCTCTTCGACCTTCTTGTTCGCATAGCCGGTCAGATCGATTCGTTCGAGCCATGCGGGAACACGCTGCGCCAGCTTCGCCGCGGATAGCCCCTTGAGCGACCCGAAGTAGCGAAGGACCGCGGCGGCGGTCATCTTGCGATAGAGCCCCCTCTCTTCGGGCATATACCCCACCCGGCTGCGGACCGAGCAAGAAGAAGACTCGTTGAACAATCGAATCTCGCCGCCGTCAGGCCGAATGATGTCCATGATCATGCGGAGCGTCGTGGTCTTGCCCGCGCCGTTGGGCCCGAGGAAGCCGTACACCGCCCCTTGCGGCACCGCGAGGCTCAGCCCGTCCACCGCCCGCACCGATCCGAACGATTTGCGGATCTCCCGAAGCTCGATCGCATACGTCATGGCGGTTCTCTCCATCTGCCTTCTTTCTGCGCATACGCGCAGTTGCCTTTCTGGCACAGACGCACGCAGGCCAGAAGTATTCAATGAATTCCTTCGCCTGGGTCGGTCATTTCCACAGGGCCTCGATCTGTCGCACCGTCTCGTTCACGAGGACCTGGCCCCCCTCGGGGCCGACCACGTACTTGTCGGCGCTGTAGCCGCCGCCGGCGATCGCCTTCTCCGTCGGCAGGTAACCGCTGTGCTGGCAGGAGAGTTGAACCAGCATCGTCAGGACCGCCGGACTGCGGGCCTTGATTCGGACGCCGTAGTCGAGGTACAACTCGAACGGATTGGTCGCAATGGCCACGTCGCCAAGTCGCAACAGGTGCAGTTCGACAGGAGCGATGGCGTCCGTGGTATAGAATGGCGCCGCGGTCGACGGCGCCGGAGGCAGGTTGACACGAACCACGGCGTGCCTGAAGACCGGACTGGCCGTCGCACCGTCGCGGGCCGTCGGTAGAACGTCCATCACCGAGTCGACGATCCGTCGGGCGATCTCCTGGCGGTTGGAGAAACCCCTTCGCTTGGCCATGGCTTCCTCCGCCTTCTTGCGATAGAGCAGGTGCGGCGAGAGGTCCCCCGCCGCGGCGCACTGGGGCAGCACATGGACGTCCCTCCCCAACCTTGCGCCAAGCGTCTGACGCACATCGTACCAGAAGTCCGCGGAGATCTCGTTGAGGCCCTCCGTCTCCTGGGCGGTGCATGCGAGGTTGACGACGATCCCGGTCAGCTTGCCGCTGGCGTCCCAGAAGAAGAGCATCTCCACGCCGTGGTCCTCGTATCCCTCCAGACCGGCAAAATCCGCCCGCGTCGTCGATCCGTACATGATCGCCTTGCCGTCGAAGTACCGCGCCCGGCGGTTCATCCCCACCACCGCGTGCCCCAGCGCCCAGTTCACTCCGGCAGGTCCGCGTCGCTCCCATGCCTCGGCCGCGACCTGCGCGATCCTCTCGACAAAGAACGCTGCGTACTCGGACGCCGGCATGACGCCCTCGTCCTTGCTGACGTCATACAGAGTCCCGAAGTCCTCGTCCGCAAAGCCCGGCCCGGTGTGCGTGTGCGTGGCGTTGAGCACCAGCTTGTCCGCATCGAAATCGGGCAACTTGGTCTTGAGAACCTCCCGGATCTTGTCCACAACCGACTTGCGGATGTACAGCACGTCGCACGAAACCAGAATCGCCTGTTCCGACGAGCCCCCGCCGCGAGTCTCGACGGCCAGCGCCGTGGCGGTCAGCGGATCGCGGACGCGTTCGGAGATCCGTTTGTGCAACTGCCCGATCAGCGCGACGGGCCGCCCCGGCGTGACATCCACATGGGACCATCCGACATGCAGGAGCGATGCGGCCGACAACCGTTCTGTGCCACCCATCCCACAGGGACAACACCACAACGTCAGAAGAACCGCCCCAACTCTCATGCTCACTTTCATGCGTTCGCTCCTTTCTCATGGACGAGCCCTGCCATCCCGGACAGCGTCCCATCCAGGCACAGGCAATATACCATCGACAGGATCGCCGGCACAGAGCGCATTTGACCTCGGCGCATTCTTCGGAATCCTGCGGCCAGCTTCTGGCGTTTGCTGCCGGCACACGGTAGCATGAGTCTCCGCAGGCACAACAACAAATCCGGTTTAGGAAAGGGGAGTGTCCTATGTTGAGACTGGGCATGCATGTGGACAACTGGCGCCATTTCGATGTTTCCTATGAAGTTCCCTGTCAGTTTGCCAGCGACCACAAACTCAAGTACGTGGAATTCGGCACGATCGACGGAGACTACTTCATCCAGGCTCTCGGCTACAATCCTCACATCCCCCTGCACTGCGATCCGCTCAAACTCAAGGCCTATCTCGACTCGCTCAAGCTGAAGGTCTCGCAGATCGACGCGGCGTATCCGGTTTCATCTCCCGAGGGCCAGTATCGCGGCGTTCCCTATACGCTGCGGGCGATCCAGTTCGCCAAGGCGCTCGGCTGCCCCTGCGTGGACACCACCGACGGGGCCCGCAAACCCGCCGGCTATTCCGACAAGGAGGTCATGGCTCTGATCAAGCAGTACTATCGCGTCGTTCTGGACTGGGCTGAGCGGTACGAGATCACCATCAACGTCGAGCCGCACGGGCCCTACACAACCGACCCCGACACGATGGAGCAGATCCTGGGCTTCTTCGACTCGCCCTGGCTTCGGCTGAACCTCGACACCGGAAACACCTTCATCGCCGGCCAGGACCCGGTGAAATTCCTCAAGCGATTCCGGGACAGGCTCTCCCACTGTCACATCAAGGACGTCAGCGAAAGCCTCGCGAAGGCGGCCCGCGGCGAAGAGACCGGCATCGCTTCGTCCGTGGTCGCGATTGGCGAGGGAGTGAATGCCGAGAACATCGCCGGCTGCATCGAACTGCTCAAGGACACCAAATGGGACGGCGTCCTGTCCATCGAGTGCGAGGCCGCCCCGGGGAACGTGGAAAAGAGCATCGACTGGCTGCGGAAAGAAATCGCCCGATAGTGGAACCGCCGGCGCCGGGTCGCAAGATCGAAATGGAGGGGACGGCCATCGACTGCTAGGGGATTCCCGCGATGTCGCTTTGCGGTTCGCCGACCAGGTAGATCCGGTTCTTGCCGCCCCGCTTGGCTTCGAGCAGAGCCCGGTCGGCCCGGTCGAACAGCTCCTGGACGGTCGAGCCGTCGCGGGGGAAACTGGCCAGGCCGCCGCTGATGGTCAGGACGCCTTCGGCCTTGGGGCCCAGCAGGTTCAGGTCCGTCCGGCTTAAGGCCTGCTGGAACCGTTTGGCGACGCTGATGGCCTCGGTGGGATGTTCGGCCGCGGCGGACCGCCTTTCGCGAGAAACGCCGCAGGTGGCTCGGTGCGGGTCGTCCCAGAAAACCACGGCGAATTCGTCGCCCCCGATGCGTCCGACCCTATCGTAGGGCCGACAGCAGCGGCGCATCAGGATGGCCGCCTGGCGGAGGATCTCGTCGCCGGTGCTGTGTCCATAGACGTCGTTGTAGTGCTTGAAGTTGTCGATATCGAAGACCAGGAGCGTGACGCGTCCGCGGGTCCGGTGGGCCCGCTCCAAGATCTGGCGGGCGAATTCCCAGAGATACCGCCGATTCTTCAGTCCGGTCAGATCGTCGGTGGTCGCCAGCCGCTCGAGCTGCTCCATCCGCTGTTTCATCTCGGCCGATGCCGCCGCAGGCGGCAGATCGGGCATCTGAGATTTGGGATCTGAGATTTGAGATTCCGCTTTCGCATACGCGGCCTTTTCACCCCCGCGAGGACGAAGACTTGCCAGGTGCGTGGGGCACACCTGGTACTCGTCGGCCAGCCTGGTCTCGCCGGGAGCCTGGGCGACGAACCGACGCGCGATCGGCTCCTCGTGCATCCGGGCCAGCAGCACGATCCTGGCCGAGGTGCTCCTTCGCAGGGCCTTCAGAATCGGGGCAAGCCGGCTCAGTGTCCCCTCCATCACGACGACCACCGTTTCGAACCGGTTCCGGGCGGCCGCGTCGATTCCGTCCAGGACGTTGTCGCGAATCTCGAAAACCCGACGGTCCATGTTCCGGACGTCCACCAAAGCCTTCTCGGCGTCGCCGATCAGCAGCACGCGACCCGGTCCGCCCCCCATGGATTGTGGCGACATCCCGTTACGCATCGGCCCCCTGCCCCAACAGCGCGCTGAGCTCCGCTTCGGTGGCCCGCAGATCCTCATCGGCCAGATCGCACAGGCTCCTGCGGACCGCGCGGTGCCCGCCGATGGTGAGCCATTCTTTGAAGACCGGCCGGACCTCTCTCGCATCGTCGACGACCGCGGCCCCCGCCCGAGCGGCCGCCAACATGCCAACCGAGCCCGCAAGAGTCCCTCCGTCCAGGAGACAACAGCACCGCAGAGAGTTCACTTCAGCGATCTGGAAGAACCGACTGCCCTCGCGGGCCAGCTCCCGAATCGGACCGACCACGAGCGTGCGCCGGCCGGAGGTTGTGGCGGTTGCGGCGACCGCGGAATACACGTCGTCGCACGGGATCGCCTCGACCTGGTACTCCCGCGCCAGCCGGACCATGGTACGCACGAACTCACTACAGGGATCGCCCACGACGACCAAGCATGGAGCGATTCCCGGATTGCCTCCAGTCATCACCGATTCCTCATCCTGCCATCACCCTGCGGCGGCTTCTCCTGACCCGAGGCCGCTCATTGTCTTCCATGCTACCAAAGCGGTCCGGAAAGTCAAACCAAAGCAGCGGAATAATCGGACCCGAACGGAGCGTGTCAGAACGCAGGAGGTGACAGGTGTTCCATGGCGGTTGGATCGGCAGATGTCCCCGGCAAGGGCAAGGCTCTACTCCGGCTTGGGGAGGCCGTCGAGGTTCTTCTTGACCTGGGTCGCGTAGAAGCTCTGGGGATACAGGCTCAGGAAGCTGGACAGCATGTTCGTCGCCTGGAGCAGGCTTTCCTTCTTCGGTTCGCGCTGATAGGTGCGAAGGTGCAGCCGGCTCAGTTCGTACATCGCCTGCATCCCGCCGTCGGTGCCCTGGAACTCCCGGCTCAGCTCGCTGAGCCGCTCGGCGCGACCCTGGTCGTCGGCGATCAGCTTGGCCTTCTCCAGGAGCAGGTTGTCGCGCAGAGGGTCCTTCTCGTCCGACCGGCCCAGCAGCAGGTCGAGCCGTCTCTCGTGGTCGAGACTGTGCGCATTGAGCATGACGAACTCGGCCACCCGCTCCAACGCCCCGTCGACGCCGGCGAGGTTCTCGTCGCTGATCAGCGTTCTGAGTTCGTGGATGCGACGCAGAAGGTCCCTGAGTTTCTGCATGGTCATCACCGTATCCTGCGGCGGGCGAAACGCACTGAAGAGGCTGTCGGTCGGGGCCGCTTCCCGCTTCTCGTCGATCGCAAGCTGCCTCGCGGCGATGAGATCGGCCTCGTCGAGCAGCTCGCGGGCCTTCTTGAGCTCCCTCTGTCCGGCCAGTTGCCTGGCCCCCCGCCAGCGGGCCTCCGCCGACTCGGGACTGTCCCCGAAGTCGCTGTACAGGCGGAACCAGACTCGGGACGCGCGCTCCTGCGGATAGTCGCTGAAGAAATGCAGCGTCTCCTCCTGCTGGAGCCGACGAAGGTCGGGGGTGTACTCGTTGAGCAGCGCCTTGTAGTAAAGCGCGATCGGCATGCGGTTGCTGCGAGCCCGACGGGTGACGATCTCCATGTGCAGGGCCACCGGCATCCACGCCGGCCGGGGCGGACGGATGAACCGGTCATACTGCTCGTTGAGCCGGTCGCGTTTCTCCTGGTAGAGAAGCTCCTCCGGCAGGATCAGCCAGGTCGGCCAGCGATCCTGCGCCAGTTGGATCTGGATCTCCCGCTTAAGCTCTTCCCGCAAGGGGATCGGCTCGCTAGGGTACGAGAAGCCCGAGCGGTACTCCTTCTCGGTGGGGTCGGTGATCGTCCGGTCCAGCGCGTCGCGGATGCTCCGGTCGCGGAATTCCGGCACCTCCTCAGGATTGCTCTGCGCCACATAGAGCTGGTAATCCAGTTCATCGAAGCCGATCTTCCACACGAACACACCCAGGGCCAGCAGCAGCGTCGTCGTGGTGAAGACCCAGATCAATCCCGGCTTGTACCGGGTGTAGTGCCCGATCCCGATGACGAGCCCTGCGACGGTCATGCCGGTCAGCCAGGCCCAGATCCACGGCGCGAAGGAAAACCCCCACTCCAGCGGCTCGACGCCTCGGGCGCCGCCGAACGCCCCCCAGTACGCCAACTGCGGCGCCAGGCACAAGGCGATCGCGATGATGCGGGACCGGAAACGCAGGGGCCGGGCTGCCGCCGCAAGGCAACTGACGGTAAGAAACACCGCAAACCCCGGCAGGTTTGCCAGGAAGAAGACCGCCAGAATGAAGATGAAGCTGTGCCCGAAGCTCATCAACTGCGCCGTCAGCACGGGCGCCACCGCCATGATCCCCATGAGCAGCCCCAGCACGATGATCTGCCAGGGGTACTCGAAGATGCTCACGCCGGTGATCGTGTTGCGCCCCAGCTCCCAGAAATCCGGGATCCGCTGCGAGGCGAAGTTGAACGCCCAGAACTGGCCCGTCACGACCCGGGACCAGAACAGGCAGGCCAGCGAAAAGACGAAGGCCGCCAGGAGCCAGTACCGCTGCACGTTCCGATGGCTGTAGTGCAGCGTCGGACCGACCGTCAGGAAGGTCTTTGGGGCCTTCGGCGTCTTTTCGGACTCTTTTTCCATGAGGCAAGGAGTCTCAAGTCTGAAGTTTCAAGTGTGAAGCAACAAGTCCTCGCACTTCACACTTCAAACTTCCCACTTCCCACTTGCTTTACGTCCCCTCGCCGCTGCTGGCCAGGTAGACCACCTGCTCCGGCGTCAGCTTGTCGATCGCGATCTGCATCGCCTTGAGCTTGAGCCCGCACACCTGCTCCTCGATCTCCAGCGGCACCTCGTATACCCTGGGTTCGAGTTGTTTAGCGTGCTTGACGACCCACTCGGCCTGCAGGGCCTGGGTCGCGAAGCTCATGTCCATGACGCTGGCGGGATGGCCTTCGGCCGCCGCCAGGTTGATCAGCCGGCCCTCGGCCAGCAGGTAGACGCGTTTCTTGCTGTTGACGACGTACTCGTCGACGTTCCGCCGGACGCCCTTGTTGATCTTCTGGCAGAGCTTGGCAATGCCGGGGATGTCGATTTCGACGTTGAAGTGCCCGCTGTTGCAGATCGCGGCCCGATCTTTCATCTTGCGAACGTGCTCGGGCCGGATCACGTGCTTGTTGCCGGTGAGCGTCACGAACAAATCACCGACCTTGACGGCCTCCGACATCGGCATGACCTGGAACCCGTCCATCGCGGCTTCGATCGCCTTGATCGGGTCGATCTCGGTGACGATGACGATTGCGCCCATGCCGCGGGCCCGCATCGCGAAACCCCGGCCGCACCAGCCGTAACCCGCGACGACCACGTTCTTGCCCGCCATGAGGTAGTCGGTCGCGCGGATGATCCCGTCGACCGTGGACTGGCCGGTGCCGTAGCGGTTGTCGAACAGGTGCTTGCTCTTGGCGTCGTTGACCGCGATCACCGGGAACAGGAGCTTACCCTCTTTGTCCATCGCCCGCAGACGGATGACGCCGGTGGTGGTCTCTTCCATACTGGCGACGATCCGCTGGGCATCGGCCTTGCGTTTGATGTGCATCTCGTTGACCAGGTCCGCCCCGTCATCGAACGTGATCACCGGCTTGTGGTCGATGGCCGCGTTGATGTGCCTGTAATAGGTCGCGCGGTTCTCGCCGCGAATGGCGAAAGTCGGGACCCCGAAATCCCTCGAAAGCGAGGCCGCGACGTCGTCCTGCGTGCTCAGCGGGTTCGACGCGCACAAGACCACGTTGGCCCCCGCGGCCTTGAGGGCCCGCATCAGATTGGCGGTTTCCGCGGTAACGTGCAGACACGCTGAGATGTTCATCCCCTTGAGCGGCTTCTGCTTGGCGAACCGGTCCCGAATCGCCGCCAGGACGGGCATATCGTTGTCCGCCCACAAGATTCTCCGCTTTCCTTCGGAGGCCAATGACAGATCAGCCACGTCATATTTCATCCATAACTCCTTTCAAAAGTCCAGCCAAACGCAAAATCTTAAGCCCCAGCCTCCCTGCCTGCAACCTTTTCTCGTCGCACAAGGGAGATTTCTGCGGCCCTGTCCGAGAAACTTCTTGATTGTTGCCCGTTAAGATAGGTAAAGTAGATCTTGACAAATGCCCCGTGCAAGTCGTATTCTGTAGGTCAAAGTCGGGGCTTTGGGAATGACCCGCCTGAAGCGGTTAACGCCTGACGGGACGGGAGTGGTGTTGACTTCGGGTGACGGGTTCCGCAACCCGAACAGGGGTGTGGAGCGTCTTGCGCGATGTACCCGGAGCAATCGTCTGCGGAAAGGAGGTAGGCCAGCCAAGAGAGTGATCTTCCCATCTGGTAGTCTTTCCAGAGAGGCGGAACGCAAGAACATCGCAAGATTTCTGGGGGGGATCGCTTCGACGTGTGGTCGAGGCTACTGTACGATCTTTTTGACGAAGGAGGACTGCTATGTTGAAACGAAGCACTGGTATTGCCGTGCTGGCCGCGATGCTGGCCCTGGTTCAGGGCGGCGCGCTGTACGGCGCCTGGAATCCTCTCGGCGACCCCGCCCTGATCGGGTGGTGGTCCTGTGACGAGGGGGCCGGCGCCGTCGTAGGCGATTCCTCGGCCAACGACAACGATGGAAAGTTCGTGAACGGCGAACCGGTCTGGGCGCCCGGCGTGTACGGCAACGCCGTCACCCTGATTGCCCCGACCCTGGTCGAAGTCCCGGCCATGGGCCTGACCCTGACCGAAGCGACGATGGCCGCCTGGTTCATGCCCTACGGCACCCAGCCCGACTGGGCTTCCATCATCATGCACCGAAATCCTGGCAAGGCCAGCGGCTTCAACCTGCTCGCCGACGGCCAACTGGCCTACCACTGGAACGACTCGTCCGCGACGTGGAGCTATCGCGGCGGCGCGATGTACTCGGCGTTCGAGTGGACGTTCTGCACCCTGACGGTCGCGCCCGACAAGGCGACGTTCTACGTCAACGGCGAAGCGAAGGCCGTCAACACCGTCGCCCACGCGGTCTCCACGTGGGACGGCCCGATCTGGCTCGGCGGCGACGGCAACGCACAGTGGGTCGGCCGCAGAATGAACGGCTCGCTGGACGATGTTACGTTCTTCAGCCGGGCGCTGGCCGACGAAGAAGTCCAGGCCCTGATGCTCAGTTTCCCCGGCGCCGCCAAAGCGTCCTGGGAGAACGCAGCCAAGGCTGCGGCCCCGGCGTTCCTGGCCACCGACGTCCCGGACGGCGTCTATGACATCGGCGCCCTCGGCGGCGAGATCACCTACGAATTCGTCGTCCAGAGCAACCCCGATGAGACCCAGGCCAGCATGTGCCTGATCGGCCGCCGGAACTTCGGCGACACCCAGGCGGGCATCAAGTACGAGCAGTGGCCGGACAGCAAGACCTACGGCGCGACCCTGTTCGGCGTCGTGGACCTTGACTTCAACGAGCCCACCGCCCCCGGCGTGCCCACCCACCTGACCTTCGTCTCCAGCGAGGCGACCGGCACGACCGCCCTCTATGTCAACGGCGTTTACAAGGCCAGCGTTGAAGCCGCCATCACCCTCTCGGGCAAGGTCGGCATCGGCTACGGCGCCCAGGCCGAAGACGGTAGCAGCTTCTTCGATGACTTCGACGGCGCGATCATCGGCGTGGCCATTTACGATCGCCTCCTGACCAAGGGCGAGGTTCGCCTGCATTCGGATGCGTTCGCCCTGCTGCCCGCTCGCGACATCACCACCCCCGGCGATGAAGTCATCGGCATCCCGAGCGGCCTGCCCTGCGGAGGAAACCCGGCGCTCAATTACTCGCCGTGCGGCGAACTGCCCCCCCTGGTGATCGACGACAACGTCAACACCAAGTACCTGAACTTCGGCGGCAACTTCGGCCCCGACGAAACGGCCTCCGGCTTTGTGGTCACCCCGTCTCTGGGCGCCACGATCGTCACCGGCATGACCTTCACCACGGCCAATGACGCCCCCGAGCGGGACCCGATCGGCTTTGAGCTGTACGGCTCCAACGAAAGCGCCGAAGGCCCGTTCGAGCTGATCGCCAGCGGTTTTATCATGGACTTCGCCATGCCCACCGCCTGGCCGCGCTTCACCATGAACGCCGAGCCGATCGTGTTCGAGAACACCGTCGCCTATGAGCACTACCAGGTTCTCTTCACGGCCCTTCGCGACGCCACGACCGCCAACAGCATGCAGATCGCGGAAGTCGAGCTGATCGGTCTGCCGCTGGTGCCGACGTTCGAAGAGCCCAATGCCCCCGAAGAGCCGAACGAGCCCGAGACGCCGGAAGAGCCGGAAGCCCCGATGGCCGTCGTGTTCAGCGAGGACTTCGAGGCCTACGTGGCCGGTTCAGGCTTGGCCGGACAGGCTGGCTGGAAGGGCTGGGGCGGTGATGCCGCCTACGGCGCTCCCGCCTCCGACAAGTTCGCCTTCAGCGGCAAGAACTCCGTCGAGGTCGTCGGCAGCGCCGACCTCGTGCATGAGTTCGCCATCACCGGCGGCAAGGTCGAGTTCTCCGCGATGCAGTACATCCCGTCCGGCACCACCGGCACGACGTACTTCATCCTGATGAACCAGTACGACGACCCCGGCGCCACCCTCGACTGGTCCGTGCAGACCGAGTTCCGTCTGGACGCCGGCATCGTCCACTTCTGGACCGGCGCCGAGACCCCGATCGTCTTCGACAAGTGGGTCGAGGTCAAGTGCGTGATCGATCTGGACAACAACCTGCTCGATTACTACTACAACGGCGCCAAGATCTCCAGCGGCGTCTGGGACGACACCGGCCACAAGACGCTCCAGGCGATCGATCTGTACGGCAACGGCGCCTCGTCGGTCTACTATGACGACATCGTCGTGAAGCAGTAAACCCTCGACCTCGCGTCGAGTCGGTCAAGTCATGTAGTCACACACAAAGGCGGCCCCGGCAATCTGTCGGGGCCGCCTCTATTTTTCAGCGATCCGCTTGAAGGCAAGGAAGGGATTTGGGCCACAGAGGACACAGAGGTCACCGAGGAAAGAGGAGGCGAAGACAGGAAGTAAACAGGACCCGAAAATGCGACCGACAGAAAGCCGCCTTCTCCCCCTTCCCTCTTCTCTGTGTGCTCTGTGACCTCTGTGGCTTCCTCTCTTAGCTCTTGAGCGGATCGTTGCTATTCTTCCCTGGCCCCGCATCCCTCCGGCGTCTGTCCAATCGCACGAGAAGCGTCCCGCCCGATGACAAATCGTCAATAATCAATCATCAATTGCCAAGATGCAGGATCTTGGCGCCTTCGATGCCGTTGAACTTGGTCGAGGACGCGATGCTGTAGGCGCCGATGTTCTCGGTGTAGAGACAGTCGCCGATCTGCAGGTCCGCAGGCAGATGCTCCGAGAGCGAGATCTTGTCGAAACTGTCGCACGTGGGACCCACGACCGCGCAGACCTCCATCGGACCATCCTTGAACGCCTGGAAGTTCGGGCCCCAGTGATCGTAGACGACGCCGGAGAAGGTGTGATAGACGCCATCGTTGATGTAGTAGAAGACCTTCCCATCCCGGCGGGCCCTGCCGACGATCTCCGAGACCAGCACCGCGGCGGTCGCCACCATGAACCGTCCCGGCTCGGCGATGATCTCGACGTCCTGGGGGAACAGCCGGTCGCACTCCGATTCGATCAACTCGCCCAGCCGGGCGAAGTCCGGCACCCGCGCGTCATACGGCACCGGGAACCCGCCTCCGATATCGACGATCTTGAGCGGATAGCCCTTCTTGCGGGCGTCGTGGAAGATCTGCGAGCAAATGTCCAGCGCCGCGGTGTAGTTGTCGAACGTCGTGCACTGGCTGCCCACGTGGAAGCTCAGGCCCTCGACGACCAGGCCCAGATCGAACGCGGCCTGGATCAGGCAGCGGGCGTCGCCCGGCTCGGCCCCGAACTTCGAGCTCATCTCCACCTGCGAGCCGATGTCGGGCACCTTCAACCGCAGGACCACGCCGGCGGTGTCGCAGTGCTCCTTGATCTTGACCAGCTCGTCGGCGTTGTCGAACGTCACCAGCGGCTTGTACCGACGGATCTTGCCCAGCGTCGCCCTGTCCTTGATCGTGTTCGAGAAGATGATCCTGTCCCAGATGTAGAAGTCCTTGTCCTTCTCCTCGAAGTGCGCGATGTACTCGTAGACCTGCATGAACTCGTTGTATGAGGCGACGTCGAAGCTGGCCCCCTCGTCGAACAGGGTCTTGACGATCTCGGGATTGGAGTTGGCCTTGACCGCGTAGTACGCCTGCACTCGCGGCAGGTGTTTCTTGAACGTCCGGTAGTTCTCCCGGATGCGGTCGTGGTCGATGATCAGCAGGGGAGTGCCGTGTTCTCGCGCCAATGTCAGGGCTCGTTCTTTCATCTTCTCCGTTTCCATGGCAAAAGTGTGAAGTGTCAAGTTTGAAGTTTGAAGCAGGAGATGCGAAGCCCCCCACTTCAAACTTCACACTTCAAACTTGAGACTTCTACTTGCTGAGCTTCTTCATGAATTCCTTGAGCTTCTCGATCTCGCGGTTGTTTTCGAGATACGACTTGATCAGCTTCTCGTGCAGTTCCTGGGCGCGATCGTAGAGCCTCTTGTGCTTTCGCGGACGAGTCGTCTGGATCGCGTAGGCCGCCATGATCGGCAATGCGACCGTGACGTCCAGATACGCGGTGACCGTCTCTTCGAGCTTCGTCGGATCGATCTTGCCCCAGCTCGCAGCCTCCGACGGCGGCGCGCCGGACAGTCCGCCGGTGTCGGGCCGGGCGTCGGTCACGTTGATGTCGTAGTCCTGACCGACCTCCGGGATCATCAGCACTTCCTGAATCTGCGGCTCGGTCTGGAGCATGAAGTTCTTCGGGCTGCCGCCGCCGATGAGGATGACGCCGGTCTTGCCCTTCTCGTACCTCTTGGCGTTCAAGATGATCGCGGTCGAGTCGTTGACATCGATGCTCGGATTGATCTTGAGCTTGAAGCGGTCGAGCAAACCCGCCGCCTCGGCCAGCAGTTCCAGGCCCGCCACGTTCATTCCGTGCGTCGAATCGCCCGGCGACGACGTGAAGACCGGAATCCCGTTGCGGTAGGCCGCCGCCAGGATGCTCACCTGCCCGATGCCGTTCTTCTTCTCGCGTTCGTCGAGGACCTTGCCCAGGTGATGGTAGAATTCCCGCGTGCCCATCTCCTTCTGGAACTCGGGCCGGACCAGAATCTCGCGCAACTGCCGGTCGGTCTCCATGAGCACGTCTTCGTAGTCGAACAGGATGTCGTAGATCCGCGTGACGCCCTTGTCCCGCAGGTCCGCGTCGTTGACGTTGTGGCTGCCCCGGAACATCGGCAGGTTCAGCGCGAAGTGCAGATCGTGGTACATGTTCGCGCCGGTGGCGACGATCCAGTCCACCAGGCCGTGATTCATCAGCGGAATGATCGCCGCCGGCCCCAAGCCCGCGGGCGTCAGCGCCCCCGCCAGGCTCATGCCGACCGTGACGTCTTCCTGCGAGTAGCGGTCCCGCAGCAGATGACAGGCCGCGCGAAGCCGGCCGCCGTTGTAGGCGTCCATATTGTCGACCAACTGCACGATCGTGGTGTCCGCCGTGATCGGCGCCGGAAGAATCCGTTTGCCCGAGAGATACTTCGCCCTGCCGGGACACGATGACTTGTCGTGTGCCATGATCCAATCAACCTTTCAACCGTCCGTCTCCATTGCGTCGGCCCTGGGCAGACCTCGCCCGCCGAACGAGTCGGCATTCTACCCGACCGCGCCCGGTGCGCAAAGCGGTTACCGCCATTTTCTTGGACCGGGCTCTGAGCCTTCCCAGACACCCCGCCATGGCATTGGCCCCAGAGGTCAGTAGACCGCAGGAGAACCTCTCGTGTGACGAACCCGCTTCATTGCGTCTGCGACGCGGGACGCAGGACGCCGTCTTCCATTTCGAGAATCCGGTCGAAAACGTCGAGCGCTCGCTGATCGTGCGTAACGACGATGACGCCGGCCTTCTGTTCGTGCGCGACCATGCGGAACAGCTCCATCACCTGGCGTCCGCGATGACTGTCCAGAGCTGCGGTCGGCTCGTCGGCCAGGATCAGGCTGGGATCGTTCGCCAGGGCGCGGGCCACCGCGACCCGCTGCTGCTGGCCGCCGGAGAGCATCGAAGGCAGGCTGCGCCATCGATCGGCGACGCCAAGGTACTCCAGCAGTTCCATGGCGCGTTTTCGAGCCTTGCGGGCGGGAGCATCGTTGATCTCCATCGCCACCTGCACGTTCTCCAGGGCGTTGAGGAAGGGAATGAGGTTCGCCTTCTGGAACACGAATCCCAGGTGCTTTCGACGGAACGCGCGGATGTCCACGAGGGCCCTGGGTCCGTCCATGACGGGACAGCCTCCGATGGCGATCCGGCCGGAGGTGGGCGGGTTGATCAGGCCGACGGCGGTCAGCAGCGTCGATTTGCCTGCGCCGCTGGGCCCGAGCAGGGCCACCACTTCGCCTGGCCTGACCTGGAACGAGACCTCGCGCATGGCCACGACCTCGGTGTTGCCGCGTCCGTAGACTTTCGTGAGCGACCGGACGTCGACCGAAGGAGCGTCGGATTGGATGGCGCTTCTCATGACAGGATCTCGTTGGGTTGAATGGACATCGCCTTCCAGATGCCCAGAAGGCTCGACAGGATGGAAATGGCCAGAACGATGGTCGCAAGCTGCACGAGGTTCTCGTCGGTGATGGCCACGCGACGGGGGAACAACGGAAAGACCCAAAGCCCGATGCCGTAGGCCAGGCCGTACCCCATCGCTCCCAAGAGCAACGCCTGCTGCACGATCAGTGCGACGATAACACGATTTCTCGCGCCCATCAGCTTGAGCATGGCGATGTCGTGAACCTTGTCCAGCGTCAACGTATACAGGATCAGCGCCATGATGATGGCGGAGATGATCACCAGCAGCGCGCGAAACATGCCGATCTGCTTGCGGTTGCGTTCGATCGCCTTGAGCAACAGTTCCCGCTGCGCGTCGTTGGCATAGACCGTGATGTCGCTCCAGCCCGAGAGGGCGCCGGCCACCTGCGCCGGGTCCGTTCCCGACGTTACGTTCACCATGATCGCGCTGACGTTCTGAGTGCCCAGGGCCGGAAGATCCGACGCGGGGCCCGCTGCCCTCTCCAGGAGCAGAGGCTGCGTGTTGCCCAAGTCCTGCTTTGTCAGACGGGATCGACGGGCCTGTCGCTCAATGCGGACAGCCTCCCCCGGCGTATCGTACTGGATCGCGATCGCATCGGGGACCGTGAAGAACGCGATGCCGTCGCCGCTTTGGCCGACCATGCCCGCGGTGACTCCCACCACGGTGTAAACATCCTTGCCCAGACGAATGCCGTCGCCCAGCCTCATGCCGAGGGAGCGGTCGGCGATCATCTCATAGTGAGCCTGACCGAGTGATCGTCCCGCGACCAACGGCAGGCTGCGTCCATCGTCTCGCGGCCAGGCCAGACCCTGCACGACCATGCGGACAGGCCGACCCCGGAATTCCCGCTGGATCGTGTGCGACACGAAAGCCCGCGCACTCGATACGCCGGTGACCGCGTGGACGCGATCCTCCAGACTCCATGGAATGCGGGAGATTTCCGCGAACGGGCCGCGAGTGCCCTTCTGAACGACCCAGAGGTCGGCCTTCGTCCGCTCCAGGAAGCACAGCGCGTCCTCGCTGAGCCCCTGGTAGATCCCGGCCATGCCCATGACGACCATCAGCAGCAGGCCGATGCCCAACGCGGTCAGCAGGAACCGGCTGAGCTTGTGGCGAATATCTCTCATGGCCAGGTTCATTTTGCGTGCACCACCCGCCTGCCCGGCTGCAATTTCTTCGCTTGCGCTTCGCCTGCGACGATCAGCGTGTCTTTCTCCTCCAGGCCCCGAACGACCTCGCTGAACTCTCTGCCGGCCATGCCCAATTCAAGCGTTCGCCAGGAGGCTTTGCCGTTCTCGTTCACCCAGACTCCCGCCTGGTTGTCCCGCCAGCGAATCATTCTACCGGGAATGCGGACGACGTCTTCCTTGGCGCCGGTGGTGATGAAGACCTCGGCCCGCTGCCCGACCGCCCAGCCCTGCGGCAATTGATCGGGCTTGACGTCGACCAGGAATTCGCGGGTTTCGCGGTCTACCTCAGGGCTGATGCGGATGACCGAACCCGCATAGTCTTTCTTCGGTTCCGAGCGAAAGACGATCCTGGCCTTCTGGCCGGGCTTTAGCACGGCGCGAAAGGACTCATCGACCCACGCGGAGACCCAAAGGTCCCGCGTCGAAATCAACTGGAACACGCCGGCCCCAGGCACGACCACGTCGCCCAGGTCGCGGTCTCGACGGGTGATCAGACCGTCGAACGGACTGGTGATGTTCGTATCGTCCAAGCGAACGTTCTGATAATCCAGCGTTCGCTCGGCCGCGACGATCAATCGCTGCGACTCGGCCACGGCCGCGATAGCCCTCGCCTCTTCGGCCTCCGCCACGTGCAACAGCTCACGGGCCTTGTCCAGATCGGATTCCGACGCGATCTGCTTGGCCTGGAGCTGCGATTGGCGGTCGTATTCGCGCCGGGCCTGGGTGACCACCGCTTCGGCCCGTTTCCGCTCGGCTTTGGCGCGATCGAGGGTCGCCTGAGCCGCCTCCAGGTTGGCCTTGGCGATCGCCTGCTGCTCCCGCAAGTCGGAGTCGTCCAGACGGGCGAGAAGCTGCCCCTTGGCCACTTCGTCGTTCTGGTCAACCTTCAACTCGACGATCCGGCCTGCGATTTCCGGGCCGATCGTCGCCTTGGTGTGCGCGGTGAGGGTCCCGGTGCCCATCACCTCAGCCTCGACGGGGCCCCGCGCGACGACGACAGCCGACACTGGGATCGGCGACAGCTTGACGCGATAGAACACGCCCGCCAAAACCACCATGACAACAAGAACACGAATGCCGTAACTCAAGTATCTTCCCATGCGATCCTTTGACTCCAACGCTTTGCTGCATAGACGCCTCGCGCGGCCGCTCACCAGGGCGACGCAGGCGTTCCCGCCGCGGACGCTTTCGGCCGCTCGGCAAATGGCGGCTGCTTGCCGCTGTGGACGTCGTACAGACGCTTGTGCGTCGCCTTCGCGGCTTCTACCATCTCGGGGTAGGGACGGTTCGTGACATCGACGAATCCGATGTTGTAGTTTTCGCCGTCCATGCGGCCCAGGACCGGCTGGTCGCTCCACTGGAACCAGTGGGCCCCTAGGAAGCCGGGCAGAGCCGCCGCCTGCTCGATGTAATAGCGGTAGCCCTTGGCTCGCTCGATCTGATTGGCCGTCTGCACGAGACCTGCGCCCAAGCCGTCGGCGGGGACGCCGAAATGGAACTCGCCGATCAGAAGCGGCCGGCCCGTCGCTTCGTACAGAGCCTTCAACTGCTTCGTCGGCTCGTATTCGTAGATGTTGATGCTGCAGACGTCGAAGGCCTTGCCCATCTGCATGATGGCGGGCGCGGGGGCGCCGCCGAAACGGATGCCGAGATTCAGGTGATTCGCGTCGTACTTCTTGATCGCGTCGCCCATTAGCTTCAGGTACCGCTCGAACATGCCGTGGACGAATTCCTCGCGACGTTTCGGCGTATCGCCCTGGGCGAGGTACTCCTTGAGTCTCGCTTGCGTCGCCGTCTCGGGACCGTTGAGGAACATATCCACCATCTCGCTCTCGCGTCCCTCCCATGGCGGCTCGTTGCCCAGGAAGTAGCCAAGCAGCCAGGGATCGTTCCTGAGCGGAACGCACTGCCTTTCCGCGGCCTGGTCGACACCGCGGGCGAATTCGTCCGAGTACACGTCGGGCATGCCCAAGTACATGGGTTCAGCACGGGGACCGCGGAACGACGTGACGTAGGCCTTTCGCCGGCCCTCGTCCGTCGGCCTCAGGGACGACCAATTGCCGACCGTGTTCATGCCCCAGGCGTCCATGCGGTCGTAGATGAGGGCGGCGCCGCTCTGCTCGCCCGCCTGACCGCGCGCCAGCCCGATGCAGTCGGCGCCGGTGGAGAGGAACAGGTGCCCGTGCGGGTCCACGAACCACCATCGGCCATCGATCTGCTCGACTCGGAAGAAGCCCGTCGCCTTGGCCTGCGTGTTCTTGTAGCCGCCGTATTCGCAATAGCCGAACTCATCGCCGACGGCGAAAGACTTCCGCTCCTCGGCCATATCCCTCTCCAACTGCTCACGGCTCTTGATCTTGCGAGGCCAGTCTGCGTGGGCCCATTGGCCGAACTCATCGACGACCGGCTGGCCCTCCAGGAACTCCGAGCCCGCATCCTCCTTGGCCAGTTTGATCGAGCGAATCTCCAGCGTGGGCGAATTCAGCGGATGGTCCATCACGACGCTGAGGGCCTCGACGTTCTTCAACTGCCCGAACGGGCCCCAGAGACTCATCCAGAACGAGTTCGTGCGCCGGTTGTTCGTGGAGGCCAGGTCCATGCCTCGCTGGTCCTTGCCCTTGAAGTATTGCAGCGGAATCGAGGCCCGCAGCCAGGCGTTTTGGCCGAAAGGCTGGATCATGAGCCGGCGCTTGCCGTCGGCGGTGTGGAGCCATATGGAGAACCGCTGTGGCGTCGAGGTCTTCAGCTCCAGAACGAGGAACCCGTACTCGGACCAGTCGGAAGGCAACTGTGAGTCCAATTCCTTCAGCATCCACTTGTGTTCCGACGCCTTCCCCTCGAACGCAACCTTCAGCGGCGCTTGAATCGGCGAAACTCGATACAGGCCCGCACCGTGAAAAGCGATCTCCCGGGAGAAAGTCTTCTCGAAGACGCCCAGATCCTGGTGGGACCACAGGTCGCGAACCCGAACCGGGCCGGAGAAACCTGCGTCCACAAGGGACGCCGTGACCGTCGCATTCTCAGGCACAGGCACGACCGCCTGCTCCGAATAGACGAACAACTGGACCGATCCCCTGCCGCGACTGCCGACGTCCATCGCGCCGGTGGCCTTGAACGTCTCGTACCCCGCCGGCAGGTCGTACTCGATCACCGACGGCGCATGTGTGCCGATCCCGAACGCGACGGGCTTGCCATCCCACGTCAGATCCTGGCCTGAGGCGTTCTTGCCGACCGCGACCTGGCCCCAACCTGCGGTCGCTTTGACCCACGGGAGATCCGTGAGCTTCCTCTCGCCACCGGGCCCGATCAATCGCGGCTCGATCCAGTCGGCGTGGTCGTAGTCGAAAGTGTCGCCCGCCGTGGTGACCACGAGAAACAGCTTGCGCGCGCCGCGGATGTCCGCGGTGATCTCCACAGAGCGGTTCGAGCGGCCGCGGAGGATCTCGCTGGCAAAGAGGGCCTTCGAGTGGTCGAAGCCGTCGCCTGCATCGCGAGCGTTGAACAAAGCCAGGTACTTGTCCTGCGAGTCCGGCACATCCGCCACCCAGCCGATCAGGTCGTCCTCCCGGAAGAGCTGGCGGTTGTTGAGACTGTGCTGGTCGACGGCAAGCACTTCATCGTTGGTGATCAGCGACAGCGTGAACTCGTCGTTCCAGGGCAGATGCCCCCCGAACATCAAGGGGGCGCGGACCATGCAGAACAGCGTCATCAGCGTCACCTGCTCGTCGCGGGTGAACTTCGTCCAGCCCTTGTTCATCTGCGGCCCGACGTGAATCGCCCCCAGGGGAAGCATATCGGGGTCCGGCCAATGCCCAGGCCCAATGTAGGGCGACCAGCGGTTGCAGATCGCGAACTCCTGCTTCAGCAGCGGCCAACTGTCCCAGAAGTCGTCGGTGAGCCGCCAGAGATTGGCGTGCGTCGCGACGTGATCTGCGACCCCCAATGGCGTGGCGCCGGGCGAGGTGCTCAGCACCATAGGTCGGCCGCAGGCGTCGATGGCCTTGCGGATCGCTTCGACCTCGGCCTTCTGAGGGTGATACGGACGCGACAGGTCGTCCACCTTCACGTAGTCGACCTCCCACTCGGCCAACAGTTTGAA
This sequence comes from uncultured Phycisphaerales bacterium, assembly GCA_937927975.1. GTDB lineage: Bacteria > Planctomycetota > Phycisphaerae > Sedimentisphaerales > Anaerobacaceae > PLanc-01. The sequence continues at coordinate 23,307 of CALEZT010000281.1, read as the reverse complement.
GACCGAGTCGTAGTACGCCTGCGCGCCGGGCTTGGACATGTCGACGCCGTACATGTCGGGATTCCACGGACAGGTGCTGGCGGTATTGGCGATCGCGGAGGCCGTGACATCCGTGCCCAGAATGCGGCAGTCGCGTTTGACCGCCTCCCGCGGGATGCCCCGCATCAGGTGGACTCCGAACTTCAGGCCCTTGCCGTGCACGTAGTCGGCCAGAGGCTTGAAGCCCTTCCCGTCGGCGGACGATGGAAACTTGGCCACGACCGGCCACAAACGACCATACTCGTCCAACACGGGCTGGGGATTGCGGGCATAGTCCCACCCCTTCGACTGGGGCTCGTACCACTGGATGTCCACGACGATGTACTGCCATCCGTGGCGAGCGAGATGCTCGGCCATGTAGTCGGCGTTGGCCTTGGTCAGCTCCTCGGTGACGGTGCAGCCGAAACAATCCCAACTGTTCCACCCCATCGGCGGCGTCGGCGCCCAGGCGTGAAAAGGCTTCTTCTCGATCGTCGGCGTCTGCGCCCCCCACAGAGCGGCGGTCAGATACGCTATGAGCATCATGGACGGCATAGTTCAGTCCTCCTATTCCACCGGTCGTTGCATCGGGTCCTGATCGTACCGCCGGATCGGTCGTGCGTCCAGCATTCAGCCTGATTGCGATGGGCGAGACAATCGCTATAATGACGGCCTTCGTGCAGGACCTTGGATTCATGTTTCTTGATTGAGAAATCGCCATGCTGGCCTACTTGCTGATACCGGTCGGTTTCGCGTTGTTGATCAAAGGCGCGGACGTCTTCGTCGAGGCAGCCTCCTCGCTGGCCCGCAGGCTGCGCGTCTCGGACCTTGTGGTCGGCCTGACCGTCGTCGCATTCGGGACATCGCTACCCGAGCTGGCGGTCAACGTGACCGCAAGCGTCCAGGGCAACACCGGCATCACGATCGGCAACGTCATCGGCAGCAACATCGCCAACATCCTTCTGATCCTGGGCGTCTCCGGCGTGATCTATCCGCTCGTGGTTACCCGCGGCACCGTCTGGCGGGAGATCCCGCTGAGCCTCCTGGCCGCCATCGTGGTTGGCATCGCGGCCAACGATCTGCTGATCGACGGAGCGCCCGGCTCGGTCCTGAGCCGGGCCGACGGATTGGTCCTGCTGTGCTTCTTCGCGATCTTCCTGTACTACTCCGCGAGCATCGCACGCAACTTCGAGGGCGTGGAGTCCGCTGTGCCCAAGGCCCAGATGAGCATCCAGCGGATCGGCGTGATGATGGCGATCGGCTTCGTAGCTTTGATCCTCGGCAGTCGCTGGGTTGTGGGCGGCGCGGTCAAGATGGCGACCGCCCTGGGGATCAGCGAGTCAATCATCGGCCTGACCATCGTAGCCTTGGGGACCTCCCTGCCGGAATTGGCCACCTCGGCCACGGCCGCCTACCGCAAGAACCCCGACATCGCGATCGGCAACGTCGTCGGTTCGAACATCTTCAACCTGTTCTTCATTCTGGGCGTCAGCGCGGTAATCCGGCCCGTCCCGTTCGAAACGCGGGCAAATCTCGATATCGGCGCGCTGGTGGTCTCCAGCGTCCTGCTATTCCTCTGGATGTTCACCGGCAAACGCCACGTGCTGGAGCGATGGCAGGCCGGGGTCTTCCTCGGGGGCTACACGCTGTACATCCTGCTGCTGTTGCTGGGTTGAAACCCCGCCCACGAAGCCCCCGAGAGCAAGTGTCCCGCCAGACGTGTAGATCGACCTGCCAGTTTGACACGTTCTCCCAACCCCACAAGAACCACAAGTCATTTATTAGTAACGATTTACAGATATCTTCTGCGCGGGCATGCGATTTGCTCATCTGCTCTCCGTGAACTTGTGTCGGCAATTTGGAAACGTCCTGTGCGTGCAACGAGGACCGAGAGATGAAATTTGAGAAATTCACACTGAAAGCCCAAGAGGCCCTGGCGACCGCTCAACAGATCGCGATGGCCAAATCCCATACCGTCTTGTCGCCCCTGCACCTGCTTGGCGCTCTGCTCAGCGACGAGGGCGGCGTTACCGAGATGATCCTCAAGAAGATCGGCGCCAACGTCGGCCGGATCAAGACCATGACCGAGGGCGAGTTGGGTCGCCTGGCGCAGGGCACCAGCGCCGGCCAGATGATGCCCGACCCGGCGTTCAACCAGATCGTGCTGGACGCCCAGAACCGCGCCGACAAGATGGGCGACGAATACCTCAGCGTCGAGCACCTGCTGCTCTCGTTGGCCGCGATCAAGAGCGACGCTCGCGAGATCCTCAAGCTCAATTCCATCACGCCCGATAAGATCCAGAGCGCCCTGGCCGACGTTCGCGGCGGCGCGAAGGTCACCGACCAAAACCCCGAGGAGAAGTACAAAGCCCTGGAACGGTACGGCGTCGACCTGCTGGAGAAGGCCCGCAAGGGCAAGCTCGACCCGGTGATCGGACGGGACGAGGAGATCCGTCGCTGCATGCAGGTCCTGAACCGCAGGACCAAGAACAATCCCGTCCTGATCGGCGAGCCCGGCGTCGGCAAGACCGCGATCGTCGAGGGGCTCGCCCAGCGAATCGTCGCCGGCGACGTGCCGACGGGCCTCAAGAACAAGCGGGTCATCGCGCTGGATATGGGCGCGCTGATCGCAGGCACCAAATACCGCGGCGAGTTCGAAGACCGGCTCAAAGCCGTGCTCAAAGAGGTCGTCGCGGCCGACGGACAGATCATCCTGTTCATCGACGAATTGCACACGGTCGTCGGAGCAGGCGGCGCCGAAGGCGCGATGGACGCAGGCAACCTGCTCAAGCCCTCGCTGGCGAGAGGCGAGTTGCGTTGCATCGGCGCGACCACCATCGACGAATACCGCAAACGCATCGAGAAAGACGCCGCCCTGGAGCGACGCTTCCAACAGATCCTCGTGGAGCCGCCCACCATCGAGGCGACAATCGCGATCCTCCGCGGACTCAAGAACCGCTACGAGACCCATCACGGCGTGCGAATCACCGACGCCTCGATCGTCTCGGCGGCCACCCTCTCGCAGCGGTACATCACCGACCGCTGGCTGCCCGACAAGGCCATCGACCTGATCGACGAGGCCGCGTCCAAGCTGCGGATCGAAAACGACTCGCTGCCTGCGGAGCTGGACGACATCCGCCGACGGATCATCCAGCTCCAGATCGAACGGGAGGCCCTCAAGAAGGAGAAAGACACCGCCAGTCAGGACCGGCTCAAGAAGGCGGAGCAACAACTGGCGGACCTGGAGGAGCAGAACCGCAGGCTCACCGCCCAGTGGGAACTGGAGAAAGGCGGCATCGACCAGATCAAGGCCCTCAAACAGCAGATCGAGGACGCCGAGACGCAGTTCGAGGACGCGCAGCGCCGCGGCGAACTGGAGAAGGCCGCCCGATTGAAATACGAGACCATCGCCAATCTCAAGAAGGACCTCGCACAGCGTGAGGCGCAACTGGTCGATGCGGAAAAGGCCAAGATGCTGCACAACGAGGTGACCGAAGAGAGCATCGCCCAGGTGGTAGCTAAATGGACCGGCATCCCGGTCTCCCGCCTGCTGACCGGCGAGCGAGACCGGCTCATGACCATGGAAGAGCAGATTCGCAGGCGAGTCGTGGGCCAGGACGAGGCGGTCGTAGCCTTGTGCAACGCGGTCCGCCGCAGCCGTGCAGGGCTTTCCGATCCGAATCGACCGATCGGGACGTTCCTGTTCCTGGGCCCGACCGGCGTCGGCAAGACCGAACTGGCCAAGGCCCTCGCGGACTTCCTGTTCAACGACCCCAGCGCGATGGTACGCGTCGATATGAGCGAGTTCATGGAGCAGCACTCGGTGGCGCGCCTGATCGGCGCCCCTCCGGGCTACGTGGGCTACGAGGAAGGCGGCCGGCTCACCGAATCGGTCCGTCGAAAGCCCTATTCCGTGATCCTGCTCGACGAGGTCGAGAAGGCGCATCCGGATGTCTTCAACGTCCTGTTGCAGGTCTTCGACGACGGCCGGCTCACCGACGGCAAGGGCCGCACGGTCGACTTCAAGAACACCGTCATCATCATGACCAGCAATATCGCCAGCCAGCAGATCCAGAAACTGACGGAGGAACAAGGCGCCGACTGGGAGATCGAGGCCCACGTCAAGGACATCCTCAAACAAGTCTTCAAGCCGGAGTTCCTCAACCGGATCGACGAGGTGATCGTCTTCCACATGCTCAACCGCGAGCATCTCAAGAAGATCGTCGACATCCAGCTCGCTTATCTCTCCGAACGGCTCGAGGATCGCAAGATTCGCCTGGAGTTCACCGACAAGGCCAGGGACCTCATCATGGAGCAGGGCTACGACCCGGTCTTCGGCGCCCGCCCGCTCAAGCGGACGATCCAGCAGGAGATCGAGAACCCGCTGGCGATGGAGCTCCTGGCCGGCAAATTCACCGACGGGGACACGATCCGCATCGACGCCGGCCCCCAGGGCTTCGTCTTCGAGAAAGTGGAGAAGCTCTGAGATCAAGATCGGTGGCAGACAACCGACTCAGACCTTGAAAATCCCCCGGCAGAGCTTGGAGCTAATCTTCCTTCTCAAAGGACTCTTCGCCTCCGTAGCCAACCGACGAAACTGATTCCGACACCTCCGAGAACAATCGCGGCCGGTACAGGGATGACAACACCGACACTTACGTTGTCAATTCCCAAGATCGACTCAAATGACCCGACCACATCTGCGGTATGGAATTCAAGCGTATGAAAACCGCTGGAGGGCAAGACATATGCGACCGTTGTCCAACCCATGTTCTCATCATCGGCCAACTCGTGCCCAAAAGTGTTATGCTCGAAGAAAATCACGCTGCCGTCCGGGCCAAGTAGTGTGGCGACAGCAGTGTCGTAGTACGGCCCGACATCCCCGAAGTCGAAGAAGTAGTCAAACCGCAGTACTTCGCCCGCGGAACCCAGGAAGGTCTGGCCGAGCACGGCAGCATCCGTCCCCGCGTTATCCGTGCTCCATAGCGACGCGAAGTAGGACCCTCGCGACGGAAGCCACACGCCGCCCGACGGCGGCTGAACAAGGCCCAGGAAATCCCGGGGAAACTCATCAGTGACAGCATATGCCGGGCCGGTGGTCACCCACCCAGATAGGTCACCAGTCTCGAAATCTCCATTGACGATGCCGGCGTTCGCAGCTACAGAGCAACAGACCACACACGCTATCGTCAGCACAGTTCGATACATCATATTCATCTCACTCACTCCTTCATCCCACAGGTTCCACCTACACGGCCGCCGACACAGGCTACCGACTAGAAGAGAAAGACCACCACGGAATCGTCACCGGTCACGTTCGTACCATCAGTCATTTGGCCGGTGAGAACACCCTTCGTATCGCCCATCTTGAACTGGCAGTCGAACGTCATGAAGCCATAGAGCGCATCGTTACGCCCATCACCGTTGAGGTCTCGAATCGTCGGAGCACGGACGGGTTTGGCTTCCGTGCCGCTGTGACCGAACCTAACTGTTGCAGAGTCGAGATCGGCGACATCGAAAATAGAGCTGCCGAGCACTCCAACGTAAATGGTGTAGTTCTTCGCAAGATAGATCTGGTTCGCCGTACGACCGGGGTACACATCGATGAAAACCGGCACTCCCACCGGGGGAGTCACATCAACCGGAGGGCCATCTTGGGATACCCTGACTAAATAGGGTCCCGCTGGGATATCCGCAACTGGGACATCTTCGGCCAGTGTGATGGTTGTGCCATCTGCCGTGACCGCTAAAGTGTAAGTGTCGGTGGGAAGTGCACCTGACTGCGTGACAACAGTTATCGTATAGACTCCGACTTTTCGGTTCGGGACACAGATCCAGTCCTCTAAGTCGCCATCCTCGTCAGAATCCTCTTCCCAATAGACAACTCCTTCTATCTCAATTGAACTCTTATTAATATGGTAACCTTCTGGATCAATGACGGTGATGTCAACAGGACAGTGAGCCTCAATCTCTAGTGGCGATCCCGGCCTATATGAATAGCTCACATAACCCAATGGATCAACCCTGGCGCCAGATTCACGCACCTCAAAATGCAGATGGAAACCTGTCACTTCTGGCCCACCCGTCATTCCTACATTCCCAACAACCTGTCCTTGTGTTACAGAAGCACCTGCTGTGAGCGATGGGGGTGACTGCAGATGGCAGTAGACCGTGTGAACGCCTCCAACAATACGGCCATCTGCTCTCTCGATGTCTCCATGGTCAATTTGAATCCAATAACCTCCATCCTCATTAGGATTGCTGTTGTTAACTCCAACCACAGTGCCCCCAGCAGCAGCGACAATCGGCCTTCCGGCAATATCCCCTGGCTGCAAAGCAACGATATCAATACCGGGATGAGATCCGGTAAAGCCACGAAACAGATACCCTTCAACGGGGCGAATCATCCTCTCGGGAATGGCTGCCATAGGGGACACAAGCCCCCTCACGTAGGGCGTATAATTCCCCCAGGGGGGCAGACTGACGTATTCAACCGGCGGAACGTCCAAACCCCAATACGTGACAAGCACACCATCATTCGACCCCACAGAAACATCAGAGAGGGTAACGCTCAGCGTTGCCGTGCTGCCCGGTGGGTAAACGGATAGAGTCTCGATCCCCCACCAACTCATCCAGTGGTAACCAGGATCGGCCGCCGCACCAAACCAATCCGCCCCCCCCTCGCGCTCAGTAACGACCCAAGAACCGATGGATCCCGACACATACGGATCGGGGACGGTCCACCCCGTCACTGTTGCGGAATCCGGAATTTGGATCGCGAATCCATCGAGCCCGTAAGGATGCCCTGACATGCCCTGGTCGATGTTTGTGACCTGATACGTGAACTGCCATGTGGCTGGGCCAATGTTCACGGTCGAGCTCGTCACCCTATATTGACCGCGAGCCACACTGACCGAGAACAAACACGTAACGATTGACGCTGCCAACGCCTTGCTTACGTTCTTCCTCATCGTTTGTCCTCCTTATGTTCATCGGGGATGGACCCCATTCGATGCGAGTCCGTCCCTACCGGTTGGTACCTGCACCAGAGCCCGCGCTTCAAATGCTGAGCTGGCGAATGCTACGAGAGAGAGAGTGTGTGTAGGTATGTCGGGAGCGTTGCCCTGCTGCTTGGTCCTTGTTGTGCCTGCGTAACCATAAAGCTCGCCCTCAAGAGAATGTCGTCACACTGCACTTCGATCGACATCCAGTGAACGATTCTACCGCCGGCATCACGCTTTTGTCTATACGTACAAATACGTATTTTTCAGTGGCATACCCGCATTTCTCGCGATAGCACGGGTATACGCAAAGAAGTGTTTCAGAAATCCTGGAGACCAGCGTGGCACAAGAGGTTCAGATTCCTGCTATCACAGGAATGCAGAGCACCAATGATAGGTCATGTCAGGGTCGGTCTCCGGTTCCACTTACCTTGGTTGCGACTTCCCAGAAGAGCTTCGGATAGTCCTCGCCTTCGACAATCCGCCAGACGTCTTCGGCGCCGTTAGCGGTCTCGCCGGTGAAGTCCCAACCGGCAGCGAGGAAGGCGGCTGCCGTTTGCATTTGGGCGGTCGTCTTGCCTGTGCCGGCGGCGCTCAGGGAGCAGCCGGTGGTCTCCATGTCCCAGAAGCACCCGGTCACCACGTCGTCGTCGTGACGCCAGTGGGTGATTCCGCCGACGGGCCAACGGCCTGTCGTCGGACCCGTCGCGTAGCAGTTCGTAATCGCCCCGCCGCCGCTGTCGCCGACGAGGCCGCCGGTCAGGCGGTCGCCCTTGACGTTGGCCGCGGAATAGCAGTTCGTGACCAGCCCTTGCCAGTTCTCGCCGACCAGGCCGCCGACGCCATCATTGCCGACGACTTCGGCCGAGGAATAACAGCAGGTGATGGTCCCCTCGTAGTTGTTTCCGACGAGGCCGCCGGTCCGGTCGTCGCCGGTGACGGTGCCGGTCGAGCATGAGTTGGCGATCGTGCCGCTGATGTTGCTGCCCACGAGCCCGCCGGCGATGGTGTCCGCGGAGACAACGGCCGCCGAGCGGCAGCCTGTGATCGTGCCGCCGTTGCGGCCTACGAGGCCGCCCGCGCTGCGGTCATGGACCACGCCCGTCGAATTGCAGTCGGCGATCGTACCCAGATTGCGTCCGACCAGGCCGCCTGCGTACCAGCCCGCGCCGACGACGTTGACGTCGTGGGCATAGCAGTTGCTGATCGTGCCATGATTGTCGCCAACGAGCGAGCCTGTGTAGTACAGGAGCCGTCCGCCCACGTTCGGATCGATCAGACCGACGCCCTTGACCGTGCCGGTGAGACATCCGAAGAGAGCCCCGCTGGTGTACTCCTGGGTGCTATTTCGCCCGAGCCCGAAGATCGCGTGCCCGTCGCCATCGAAGACGCCCGAGAAGGGGCTGGTGTCGTCAATGCCGAGGAGGTGGAGTTCGTGCCCTGGGTAGCCGCTTAGATCAATGTCGGCCATGAGTTTGAAATGTTTGTCCCAATCGGCAGGCTCGGCCCCGATCGCGTCAAACTGCTCGGCCGTGAAGATCAGATAGGGATTCCCCATCGTCCCATACCCCCCGCCGTACTTGCCGGAAAGCCCCAAGGGCGACTTGCTCGCCTCCACCGTTCCACCATAAGCCCCCATATTGATCCGCCCGCCGTTTGGGAATGGCTCCTCACCAATGGGAGTGTTCGGATCGCCCGCGTCGATGCAGGGACTTGTCACATCGTCTTGTATCCAACTGCCGATGTTCGGGTGCCAGCGCCCCGCCTGAGACTTCAGGTGGTAGTCGCCATCAGTCCAGATATCTCTTGCGGTTGTGAAAGTCGGATTGTCGTGTTTCCAATGCCCCGGGTCCGCGAACAACGGATCGCCCTGGATGCAATCAGTCATGTGGCTCAAATGCACGCTTCCTCCAAGGGCGTTGGGATCATCCTCGATCAGACAGTTTCTGATCTCAACGCCGATAGCCGGTATGATCATGTTCGTAGGAGCACGGGAGATCTGATTCCCCCCAGACCTTGCTCTGTTGCCGAACAGGATACAGTTGACCAATGAGATCTTGCCCCAGCAACCGAGTCCGGCATAAACGCCACCTCCGTATAGGGCACGGTTGTCATATATGGTGCAGTTCCGCAGGATTACGTGACCATCGCCCCCATGGCCAAGGCCGCCTCCAACCTGACTGTTACCAGCTAGGGACAGGGTACGGTTGCCGGCAACGATGCAGTTCGATACAACTGCGTTCGAATCGCCTAGCGTCAAGCCTCCGCCTCCGCCTGCAGCGTTACCTACGATGACACAGTTCCGTATGGTTGGACTACTCCCAGAACAATACACCCCTCCCCCTCCCACATAGGGTTGACATCCCCCCGTGATCGTGAAACCATCCAGAATCGAGTCGCCCTGCTCCCCCCTGTGGAAGTAGAATCCGCGGTGGCTAGCATTCGTGGACCCTTGAGCATCAATGATACAGGCTCGGGGTCCTGCCTCGCTCCTGACGGTGATGGCCTTGCCTCCAAAGTCGATGTCACGGTTGCCGTCGCCTGTGTATGTGCCGGGGGCTACGAGGACGGTGTCCCCGTTGCTTGCGGCATCGATGGCGGCTTGAATCGTTCCATGGTCCGCGGAACCATCGTTGGCCACGTAGATGGTTTTGCCGGCGACCAGTGGACAGAGCCCAACCACAATGCCGATCGCACAAATGACCTGCCGAAGTCTCGAATGCTCTATCTCCGCCATGCCTTTTCCTCCGCACTCCTGTTTGGGTGTCATCCACCGGTACACCGTCCGTTTCCAGAAATCAGTATACCCGATGGGGACCGATGGAGTCAACTCGCCTCGAGGGCGTGTCTCGCTGGACGGCCGAGTTATTCGTCGCTTTCCAATAGCCCCTGTGAGAAAAAGACCATCGACAAGCTCCGCTTGTCGATGCCACCCGGATCGAAACAAGACCCGAAATTCGAAACAAGCACGAACAACACAAATGCTCGAAACGGGTTTCTCGGCGGGCGGCAGCGTTTCGGTCCTTCGGATTTCGGTCCTTGGGATTTGTGGCTCATCCGGTTATGGTGTAAGATAGATTCTCCCGTCCGTTTGGGCGTGCACAGCACCCCACCCTGCTGGAGGCCTCAAAGCGATAAACTCCCGCCGCCTCGGCGGAAGTCGGTTCGATCCCGCCCGAGGCGGGCGGGCCTGGGAGATTTTGCGCTTTTCGCCAGCAGCATGGACAGCGTGCTACGCACGCCTGGCGGGTGACCCGTGGCCGGTGTCTCGGATCACCCCTCCATGCGATTGGCTCAAAGCGGAAAGCCTCCTCCGCACGCCGCTTGCGGCGTGCCGAAACCACAGAAGCATGTGAAAACCGGATGAGCCGGATTTGTTTCGGATTTCGTACTTCGAAATTTGGATTTTCCGAGCCGGCTCGGCCGCTTGCGTCACACTCTCGCGAAGTTGATCAGGTTCTCCGCGACCTTGGTCAGAGGGACGATTCGCTCCGCGCCGCCTCGGGCGATGGCCTCCTTCGGCATGCCGAAGACGACGCAGGACTGTTCGTCCTGGGCGATCGTGTGGGCGCCGGCCTGGCGCATGGTCAGCAAACCCGTCGCGCCGTCGTCGCCCATGCCGGTCAGGATCGCGCCGATCGCGTTGGCGCCGGCGTACTTGGCCACCGAGTTGAACAGGACCTCGACGCTCGGCCTCTGGTGGCACACCTGCGGTCCGTCCCGCAGCGTGACGAAGTAATTCGCGCCCGAACGCTGAAGCAGCATGTGCAGGCCGCCGGGGGCGATGAGCACCCGGCCGGGCACGACGTGGTCGCCGTCGTCGGCCTCCTTCACGCTCACGGCGCACTCGCTGTTGAGCCGCTGGGCGAAGGACGTGGTGAAATGGGCGGGCATGTGCTGGACGATGACCGTTCCCGGCGCGTTGGCGGGGAACATCGAGAGCACGCAGGTGAGCGCCTGGACGCCTCCGGTGGAGGCGCCGATGGCGAAGATCTTGTTGGTGGTCTCGGTCATGCTCAGACGCTGGGGCGCGCCGCCGCCGGAGGCGAGGGTCGGCCTGCGGTCGATGCGGGCCCGCGAGGCGGCCTTGATCTTGTCCACCAGGACGGTGCAGACGTCTCCGACGCTGAAGGAGCCGCCGGGCTTGCACATCACTTCGACCGCGCCGGCGTCCAGGGCCTCCATCGCGGTCTGTCCGCCCTGCGGCGTCAGGGAACTGAGCACGATCACCGGCATCGGATGGTGCTTCATCAACTTGCGGAGGAACGTGATGCCGTCCATACGCGGCATTTCGACGTCCAGCGTCAGCACGTCGGGATTGAGGGCGACGATCTTGTCGCGGGCGATGAACGGATCGGGCGCGGTCCCGACGATCTCGATTCCCGAATGCCGGCTCAGTTCCTGGGAGAGAATCTTGCGGACGATCGCGGAGTCGTCGACGATCAGTACCTTCACCGTGTTGTTGATTGTCAGAGTCATATATGCCTCTCGGCTATCAGGTTTCGGATCTTCAATCCGGCATGAGCCGCCTTCTATCGAAGGGTCTTCTCCAGGCCGCTGGAGCGGACGGTGACCGTCCCATCGCCCATGTCGAGGTACAGGTTTCGGGCGGAGTTGCCGCCGACATCCTCGGAGTTGATAATCAAGCCGTGGCTCCAGAGGATCTTGCGAATCGCCAGGTAGTTGCGCTTGCCGATGTCGAAGCCCTGGGGCCCGGTGGCCATCGAAGCCCCGCCCGCCAAACGGACTTGCAGACGTTTCTTGTTGGCCCCCATCGAGATCAGCTTGTCCACCAGCAGTTTCATTCCGGTGTCGGCGAACATGAAGGGCTTGGATTGCGCCCGCGACGGGTCCATCGTCGAGGTCGGCAACTGATAGTGGAGCATCCCGCCGATGTGGGCGCCCGGATCGTACAGGCAAACTCCGATGCACGAACCCAGCGAGTAGGTCACCAGGACATCGCCGGGATTGTCGGAGACTTTGGCATCCGAAATATCGATTACGATTCGAGTCTTGACCATGATCGCCCTCTACGGCTTGGTGTAAATCGTCGGTTGAACGTATCGGAACTTGTGGTCGATTCCTGTCAGCGACTCGGAATGTCCCGTGAACAGAACCCCGCCGGAACCGAGGAGATCGTAGTATCGATTAATCAGGCGACCCTGGGTCGGCTTATCGAAATAGATCATGACGTTGCGGCAGAAGATGAAATCCAGAGGCCCCTTGACGGGCCACTCCTGCATCAGATTCAGGTATCGGAAGATCACCACATTGCGCAGAGCGTCGCCCACTTCGTACAAATCCCGGCCTCGTTCCCGAACGTGGTTGAGGTACTTGCTCCGGAGCGGCAGCGGGATCGGCTCGATCCGGTCCTTGTCGTAGAGCCCGCGCTGGGCCTGTTCGAGGACCCGCGTCGAGACGTCGGTGGCCAGGAGCTTGACGTCCCAACGGCCCTTGCCCTGGATGGCCTCCAGAAGCGTGATCGCGATCGAGTACGGCTCCTCGCCGGTGGAGCAGCCCGCGCTCCAGCCGCGAATCCGAAGCTCCCGGCCGCCCTGTTTGGCCCCCAGAATGCGGGGCAGCAACTGAGACCGCATATACGCGAAATGCTGGTCCTCGCGGAAGAACTTCGTCAGGTTCGTGCTGAGCGAGTCCACGAGGAGCGAGAACTCCCGACCGGTCGGATCGTCCATGACGTGGCGGATGTAATCCGAGAAGCTCGCAAACCCGCTTTCGCGGAGACGCTTGGCCAGGCGGGCGCGAACCAACTCCTTCTTTCCGTCGTGGAGATTGATCCCGCAATGCTCGTATACCAGATCGCTGATGAGCCGGAATTCCTGCTCTCCCAGCGTGATGTCCTGCATGGTCAGTGTCGTCATACGATTGTCTCCGAATGTCAGTGTTCCTGGGCCAGTTCCACGAGGCCAGGAATATCCAGAATCAAGGTGACTCGTCCATCGCCCATGATCGCGCCGCCGGAGACGCCTCGGACGCGTCCGAGCGCCTCGCCCAGACTCTTGATCACCACCTGCTGCTGCGCCAACAGGTCGTCCACCATCAGACAGCACTTGCGGCCGTCCTCTTCGACGACCACGATCAGGGCTTCGGTGGCTTCCTCCGTCGAAGGAACGACCCTCAGCAGCCGGTAGAGGCGAACCAGCGGAATCAACTCGCCGCGTTCCAGGACCATTTCGCCGCGGCCTTGGACCGTGGAGATCTGTTCGCGAGTCGGACGCAGGCTCCGCACGATCGCATTGATGGGGATGATGTAGCGGGCCTCGCCGATGCGGACGACTTGCCCGTCAATGACGGCCAGCGTCAGCGGCAGACGGATCGTGAACGTGGTGCCCTTGCCCTTGATCGAGCTGATGTCGACGCGGCCTCGCAGGGCCTCGATGTTCTTCTTGACGACGTCCATCCCGACGCCTCGGCCGGAGATGCTTGTGACCTTCTCGGCCGTCGAGAGGCCCGGATGGAAGATCAGCTTGAAGGCCTCTTCATCAGAAACCTCCTGGCCGGGCTCGAGGAGCCCCTGATCCACCGCTTTCTTCACGATCCGGTCCTTGTCGAGCCCTTTGCCGTCGTCCTGCAGTTCGATCACGATGTTGCCGGCCTGGTGGAAAGCCCGAAGCTCCACGTGTCCGGTGGGGCTCTTGCCCGCCTTCACGCGGTCCTCGGCCTTTTCCACGCCGTGATCGAGAGCGTTGCGAACCATGTGCACGAGGGGATCGGCAATCTTGTCCACGACCGTGCGGTCCAGCTCGGTCTCCTCGCCGCTGGTGACGAAATCGACCTGCTTCTCGGCCTTGCGCGTCAGGTCGCGGGCCAGTCGGGACATCTTCTGAAAGACGCCCTGGACCGGCACCATCCGCATGGCCATCGAGAGTTCCTGAAGCTCGCGGACGATTTTGCCCTGGTGGCTGACCTTGCGGGCCAGCTCGTGCTCGAACGACTCCGAACTGTTGACCTGCTCAGCGACCATCAATTGCGCGATGACCAGTTCGCCCGCCAGATTGATCAGGCTGTCCAGGCGGGTGATGCTCACCTTGACCTTGTCCTCGGCCGTGACCGAGCCCGATGCGCCGGAAGTCTTGGCCTTGCGGGTGTCCGATGCGTCGTCGAGGATCGAATCGAGTTTCTTGTCGGTCTCCTCCGGCCTGGGGGCGGGTCGGGCTTCACCGTTCGGCTGCGAAACCGCCGCCGGTTGCGACGCCGAAAGGGCCTTGCCCTCCGCGGCTGCCTTGAGTTTCTCCAACAATCCGGGCAGCGGCTCGAACGCTGCGACCGGCGACCCGGATTCCAGCGAGTTCTTCAGCCCGGCGATCATCTTCTTGAGAGCGTCGATGGACTCGAAGGCCACGTCGCTGTTGACCCCGGCCATGACCAGTTGATTCTTGCGGGCCAGGTCCAGCAGATTCTCCGCCGAATGGGCCAGCGACTGGATGTCCGAGAGATTCAGAAAGCCCGCCATTCCCTTGATCGTGTGGAAGGCACGGAAGATCTTGTTGACCAGTTCGCCGTCGCCGGGATGGTTCTCCAACTCCAGCAAGGCGGACTCCGCGGTTTCGATGTGCTCTCCCGCCTCCGCGATGAAGTCCAGAACCAGCGGCGCATCCTCTTCGGAGATCGTCATCGCCTTGGTAGCGGCCGGCGCCGGGTCCTGCGAGGGAGTTGCGACAGGGCTGGAAGCGGACGCGGGAGCCTGAGGCTCCGCAAGCCCGCGAATCAACTGCTGGATCGAGCAGATCGCCTGCGACACGACCTCCATCGCTTTGTCGGTGTCGTCGACCTGTTGCTGCATCACCCGCTGAAGCGTCTGGACGGTTTCACCGGTCTTGCCCTGGAGCTGCGTCCGCAGGTCCGCCGGACACGGATCGAGTCCCGCGACGACCTCGCCGATCTGTCCGAGAACGTCCTGAAGTTGCTTCACGTCGGACGAATCGGCCGGGTTGAGCATCGTGAAGCAACACGCGGCCTGTTCGACAAGTTGATTCAACCTGGTGTCGTTTTCCATACCGTTGCCTTCCATCCCATCCCCATCGAGTGCCTAGCCAAGGGAGTCACGTTCACAGCATCAGGGGAGGCGCCTGCGGCGGCCGGCCCTGCCAGGAGATACTTTTGTCGGATTCCAGAATCCGCAGGAGAATGTCGAAGACGGTGACGATCCCCTGCACGGCTCCCTTCGCATCGACCACGGGCAGACATCGCCCCCCGCAGCGTCGCATACTCTCGATCATCCCGGCCACCGTCGCGTCCGGGCGAACCGTCCGAACCGGACGGCTCATGATCCATTTGATCTTCACGCCAAGCGTCGCGTCGTCCTGCGGGCGGCGCCACTTGGCGAACATCGGACGCAGATACAAGCTGACGGCCCCCAGAATGTTGGAGTTGGAGACCAGTCCTTCGAGCGCCCCGTTGGCGCCGATCAGGATGTAGCCGACGTTGTGTTGCTGCATCTTGGCGATGACGTCCTGGACCGTCTCCTCCGGACCGGCCCAGACGACGTCTCTTTCCATAATCTCACAAGCTCGCAGAGACATGAACTCCGCGAGGCCGGATTGAGGCCCGGACTGGATGTAGGCCGCGTCGAGAAACGAAAAGCTGGAGGGACGAGACGCGCCGCCGGACTCCGCGGAAGCCAGTTCCGAAGGCAGCATGCCCGCGTCGATGGCCGGGCTTCTGCGTCCGGGCGGAATCACGCCATCGATCTGGCCAGGCTTCGGAGAAGGCGAGGCAACAGGACTCGCAGGTGCTCCGGCGGGAGGAAGCGAAGCCGATGCCGCGTCGCTCCTGGCGATCGGCGCCTGCGCGGCCTGCGGCGTGGCGGACGCCTCCGCCGCGTTAGACGACGCAGGCTTCTGGGCAGGCGGAGCCCCAGCGGTCGGACCGGCCGTGGGCTCGGGGGATGGCTTCTGTGCGACGGGAGCCGGACTCTGCGCCGGCGCGACGGGCGGTTCGGCCGCCTTGGGTTTCTCCGGTGCCTCGGCCACAACAGGTTTCGCGGCCGGACTGGATTCTCCAAAGCGGCTCAACACCTCGCGGGGAAACACCGCCGCACAAGTGAAGGACGGATATGGTTCGACCGTCATCTCATACAGGACGACTTCGACCTCGCCATCGGCCTGCAACTCGACCTGCTCGGGCTTGTCCCAGGGTTTGCCGATGAAAGTGCTCGTTTTGACGAAGTGCCCGTGGCCGGGACATTCCTCTCGGAAGATGCGGTCCCAGGAACCCACCAGAAGGTTGCCGACCTCGCGAGCGGCGTCCTCCATGTTCGCGGCGTTTTCCATGGATCCCCGTTTGGCCTCTTCGAGAATCCGGGACTCGGGCAACATGACGACCACGCCCGAGAGAATGAACAATCCCCCTTGATCGAACACCAGGTGAAAGGTCCCGTTCAGAGCTCCGTCGGCCTTGGACAAGTGCGCCACGGAGAGCTTTTTGAAATGATCTCGAAGACTCCGCGCCGGTGCCGTCAGGGTCTGCCGGCGGTCGCACCGCATCTCAACGCCGAACATCCCGGCGATGTCTTCGCAGAACGCCGCGAAGGCATTGTCGGACAGCTCGGCCAGACGGACCACAATGTCGGTTCCTGCCACTGCCATCGTTCATCCTTATGGGACGTCGTTCGGGCGGCCTTCGCGGTACTGCAGGGAGAATTCCCCACGGTACTGCTCTTCAATATTGACGCGAATCTTGACTTGGACCGCGCCCTCCCCGAGGCTGTTCCTCAGCTCGCGTCCCTGCACGACGGAGGGAATCGACACCTCGATCGAGCCGACCTCGTTCTGGATGCGGGCCTTCACGGCCCCCATCACCATGTTGGCAATCTCGCCCATGGCGTCGCTGACGTCGTTGTCGGTCAGTTCCTCCAGCGACGTCATGCCCAGCATGTTCGCCGCGATGGTGCGAGCGCAAGCCTCATCGCAGCAGACGCCCAGGCACCCTTCGAGATTCCCCTTGAACGTGATCGATCCGAGAAGGGTGGGGTCCCCCAGGTTCGTCGTATCGTCTTCCAGCCCCTCCAAAGCCATAAACACCATCGTCTCGAACACTTCTCTGGCGCTGTCGAGCAACGCATCCTTCAGCGACACGGTTGTGATCATGTTTTCTTTCTCCGCAGTAGTCAGTTCAGCAAGGGCGCCAGTTTTTCCTGGAACTTCTCCGGCGTAAACGGCTTGGTGATGTAGCCGTTCGCCCCGTCGGCCATCACCTGCTTGATCAGGTCTTCGGAACTCTCCGTCGAGACCATGATGATCTTGGTGGCGGCGCACGTCGGCAGTTGCCGCGCCTGCTTGACCATCTCCGTGCCGTTCATCTCCGGCATGTTGATGTCGCAGAGCACGACGTCGATCGGCCCGGTTTTCAGCTTTTCCAGGGCCTCGACGCCGCTGCCGGCTTCCTCGGTTCGCTCGAACTCCAGACCCGACATCCGCACGGTCCGCATAATGATCTTGCGCATCGTGGCCGAGTCATCCACAATCATCAGTGACTTTCCCATACCAACTCCTCTAAGACAAAATGTTGCTGGCGCCTTGGGGTGGAACCTTATTGACCTGGTTGACCGGATTGACCTCATTGTCAATGCGGTCAACCAGGTCAGTACGGCCCCTCACACCCCCTTGACGGCCCGTGGCCCGCGACCCGGGGTCCGTGCCGGCGGACCCCATTCACTCCCTAAATCGGCCCGCAAGCAGCCTCCCTCAAGTCGGTTTTGCGAATTTTCCGCTTTGAGCCAATAGCATGGAGCGTTTCTTTCGGCGATAAGACTCAGCACGCCGAGACCAGCCAGACGTCGGTCCCGGCGCACCAGCGGCATCGCTGGGTCGGCAGGGGGACCGTCTCCTCGGGACGAATCAGCCAGAATCGGTCCTTGACGCGATGGACGCACCCGCGTAGGATGACCTCGAAACTGCGACGGCAGGTGTGGCAGTAGAGGGGAAGGAGGGTCATCCCGATCCCGATCGGGTCGACCAACGCTGGTGGGGGCTGCCGTTTCTTGGCCATCAGGAATCACCCGGACTCGAATTTGAAGTTGACCGACGTACAACTGGACACGCTGGGACGACGGTATCGTCTCGCCCCACGAGAGAAGCAGATCCTCGCCCTGCTGTTCGAGGGTCTGCCCACCAATCAGGCCATCGCGGATCGACTGGACACGACGGAGGCCGCCATCAAGGCCGGCGTCCGCACGCTGTATCTCAAGACTCGCACCGAGAGCAAGCACGAGATGATCCGCAACCTCATGCTCGATCTGCTGAACGAGCATTACCGCACGACCGACCCGTTCCGCAAAGACGAGAAGGAAGGGACGGACTGATCCGGATTCCGGCGAGACGCCGGGAGTTTAGCGCCTTGTGGCCTCCAGCAGGGTGGGGTGCTGCGTACGCCCTCAAGCGAACGCCTCGTTCGCGTACCAGACCGGAGGCCCCAATGCGAAAAACTCCCCTCGCACGACCGCGGCGGGCGTGCCGTCTTTCCGGTCGGGCAGGGCCCGAAAAATCTCTGGACGTCCCGAAAAAAAGGTCCAGAAAGACTACAGCTTGACAAACCATTCTTCCGATAGTATCTATAGAGGTATTCGTAAGCAAGAGATTTGTGCGTAGTTCCTAGCGGGTCTTCCCGCCGGGACGACAGGGCTGCAGCCGTCTTGGTTCCGATTCCGCCAACGGATCGGGCTTACGCCAATGGAGAGTGTCTGCGCGTGCAGACCGTCGATGGAGTCCCCGCGCAGGGTCCCTGCGCCCAGCATGGTTCATGCAAAGGAGTCGCGATGTGCGAGAGCGAACGAGTGAGCGGGCGGGACGAGGAGCACATCCCGCTGTTTTGTGATAAATCCCTGGCGATACACCTGGCCGACGCGGTGATTCGCGACATCGGCGCCGTCTGTGCCCGGCGGGAGGTGGGCGTGTTGTCGATCAGCCATGCGGCCGGGGCCATCGATGAGCGGCTCCGCGTGCTGCGGGAGTTGAACCCCGCCCGCACGGTGGGCCGGCTGCTGGAGCGCGTCGAGGCGCGCCTGGTGGCGGACGTGCTGGACTCTGTGCATGCCTCGCGGGTCGCGTGCGAATGCGACGCGCCCGTCGGGCAAGAGAGAAGAGAAACAAGAGAAAGAAAAGAAGCAAAAGAAAGAGAAGAAAGAGAAGAGAGAACTTCGGTTTCGGATTCCGTCCAGGCGCATCCGAAACCCGAAACCGAGAATCCAGAAATTACACCGAATCCGAAACCGAAACCGAAACAGGGCGCAACCACAGCGCATGCGCAAAGGGGCCTGGACGAATGCGACCCGGCGCGTCCTGATTCGGATTCGGATTCGGATTCGGATTCGGATTCGGTTGGCGCGCGGGGTCTTTCGGTTTCGGATTCGCCTTCGACCGGCGTCGAGGAGGGCTGCTGATGGGACCGACTTGGACGGACGACGCGACGGACCTGGGGACGCGCAAGCTGGCGTTCTTCGAAACGCTGGTCGAGGTGCTTCCGCCCAAGAGCGTCTCGGACCGCACCTGCTTTCGACGGGTCGCCGACTGGCTGGGCCAGGGCGTGCGCGACGGGCGGTTCGGACCGGACGCGTTCGCCACGGCGCTGCTGTACGCCCGCGAGGCGACGATCGGCCGGGCGAACAACCGGCACGCGGTCTTCATGAGTCTCCTGCGAAAGGAGCTGGGATATGGACGGTGAACTCGTGACGCGTGGCGGCCGTTCCGTCGGCGGCGTCGGTCCTTCGCGAGGGGAAGAGTCCACGCCGGCCGCGCTCCTGCAGGCGCTGACGCCGCCGGCGGTCGGGACCCCCCGGCGGGACTATCGGCCCTACGTCACGGCCGAGGCCGGCCGGATGAGATGCGAGGACCTGCGGTCGCTGTGCGCGTTCTTCCGCTGCGACGTGACGCGGGTCGTGACCCGGATCATGGACTACCAGTACGAGCGGGCCCGGGCCCTGGCAATCCTGGAACCCAACGTCGCCCGCGCCGGAAAGGGAGCCTGAGCATGGACAAAACACCATCATTCGTCGTTTCATCTGTCTCTCCCTCCAAGCAAGGCGCGGCCCCGGACACGCGCCCGGCGGCCGCGCCTTTTTGCCGCGTCCGCGCCACGGACGGCACGCAAGTGCTCCTGGACCCCGATGTCGCGGAGATCCTCGAGGGGACAAAGATCCATCGCGTCGGAAAGTACTATGGCGTGAGCCTCCGGGGTGTGCAGGCTTACCTGCACCACGTCGTCGCGGGGTTTCCCCTGGCGGGCGCGACCGACCAGCGCGACGGGCGCGGCAATCGGCGCGGGGATGTCCACCACAAGAATCGCGATCGAGGCGACAACCGGCGCGAGAACCTGCGTGCCCTCTCGCGCGCCGAGCACCAGTTCATTGAGCCGTCCCGTCAGAACGCGGCGTCGGGATTCCGCGGCGTCTACAGGGGGCCGCGCCGACAGGGGTGGCTCGCAAGAATCGGGTGGCAAGGGCGCGCGTGGCACAACGGGACGTTCGAGGAACCGGTCCTGGCCGCCCTGGCGCGGGACGATCTGGCGCGTCGCATCACGCGCCTGCGCGAGGGCCTGAACTTCGGGCAGGCCCTCCGCCGCAAGGACCTCCGCGGATTCCTCCAGGCCCTCGGAGGCGACGAGGTGGTCACGGCCTGGTTCGTCAGACGGTCCGACGGGCGCATCCGGCGCCTGGTGTGCCGGCCCGAGGCCGGCGACGCCAGCGCCCTGAAATTCGATCCCGCGGCGCGCGGGCTGCTCGGGGCCCTGGACGTCGAGCGCCAGGAGTATCGGTTCATCCCTTTGGAGGGCGTGCTATGTCTCAGGTGGCGAGAAAGAGGGTTTCGCGTTGTGGGGTGAATCCGTTCGGCGATCTGGTCTGTCCCGCCTGCGGCGTGACGATCCTGACGCCCAGCGGCAGAGTCCTGCAGGAGGGCGAGGGCTCCTGTCCGAAATGCGGGACCGGCTTCACGCTCGCGCCGGACGAGGCGGCCGAGGCGAATCAACGGGCCGAACAATTCCGAAACCGGGTCACGATAGAACTGCTTCGAATCTGAGGGAAAGCGGAGAATCACGATGGCTGCGACGACAAACGCGTGCGTCGAGAAACGGATCGCCCGCCTCAAGCGGTCGGCGGTCCCGAGCGAGAAGGTCGCGGGCTACGCCCTGGAGCGGTACCTGCGCGAGCACCGCCGGGAGGGGGCGTTCTACATCCGCTTCTGCGCGATGGCGCCGATGCAGCGGCAGGCCCTCGAACAGTTGTGGGGCATCACGGACGAATGGCGCCTCTTCCGCCGGCTGTGCCGGTTCTTCGGGGTGTGAAGAGGACCTGATTGACCTTGTTGACCCCATTGTCAGTGGGGTCAATCCGCTCCATGAGGGCAGACTTGTTCGGCGGCATCCTGAGGCACCCAGGCCTCGGTCCCGTCCGACAGGCGGATGTGGAACCAGCCGGGACGCTGCTCGATGAGCTCGAATTCGGTACCCACGTGGAGCGGGTCTTTGAAGCTGGGCGGATAGTTCGGGCCGTCGCCCTGGCGGGCGACGATCTCTCCGGCCGTGATCACGCCGAACCGAAGGGTAGCCTGCCTGTGGCTCTCGATCAGGATCGAAACGAGCAGACAAACAGACAGCACGCCGGACAGCGTGGTGATGGTCATGCCAGCGGTGCCTCGCCCCCGCCAGATCATGGCCGTGATCGCAATGCACGAGGACGCGAAGGCCAGGCAGGCCAGAAACAGCTTCGTTCGCAGCGACAGATCGTAGTGCCAGAAGAACAGCGTCTCGAGCACGCGTTCCTGGGTCGCGGTCTCGACCCGGTCGATCCGACGGCTCCGCGCGAAGGCCAGGTTCTTCTTGATGTTCAGGTCCGAGCCGTCGAGCCGCTCAGCCCGTCGGTAGTTCAGAATCGCCCGACCGAGATCGTCGGTCAGGAGATGAGCATTGGCCAGGTTGTAGAAGAGACCCGCGTTCTGCACGCCGCCTTCGCGAATGATCTTCTCATACAGAAGGATGGCCCGATTGTAGGACTGTCGCGCCGCGGCAGGATCGCTCGCGGTATTGCCCTGCTGGAATGCCGCATTGGCTTCGTTGAGCCAGGCATAAAGATTTTCGCTCGTCGCTTGGGATGGGTCGCCGGCCAATGGCGCCTGTTTTGTCGAATCTGTCGATTCTCTGGGATCTGAAGAGGACCTTGTTGACCCCACTGACAACGGGGTCAATCCGGTCAATGAAGTCCCACTCCAAACCAGGAGCGCCACGTTCAACAGAATGAATTGGCCGTTGCGAATCGTCATTTCCTCAACCGCTTCTCAATGTCGTCGATCAATTCCATGGCCTCCTGCACCTGGGCCGAGCCGATCTGGGCATCCAACGGCGCGTAGCGGTTGGCCTCGCAGGCGGCGATCAGGTCCCCATATCGCGCCGCCGCGTCCGAATCGACGATGGCCTCTGCGACCGCCCGCCGGCAGTCATCCGCGGTCAGCGACGCAGCCACGCGGTCGAAGCGGTCGCCGATGTAGCCTTTCAGGGCTTCGAGCAACTGCTCCGACCGCTGCGCGGCGTCGCAGGAACCGACCGCCTTCATCCGCCGCAGGGCCTGACTCGCGGCCTGTCGCCGACGCTTGCGGGCGACCGACTCGGGACTGGTCCTGCCAGCCAGGCGAACGACGGCGCTGGCCACCATCCCGATCAGCGGAATCGACCAGATGGCCGCGTACACCGGACTGACGACCGCCGAGAGCAGCGAGAAGCTCTGATCGACCAGGACCTCGGGGCCGTAGTAATTTGCCGACAGCCCCTTGCCGATCGCCTGCACCGGCGAAAGCTGCGGTCCGGCGGCGCCGGTTCCCCCTCCTTCCATGTCCGCGTTGGTCAGGATCCGCGTCGGCGACACCTCCAGCGGGATCGGCTCGGTCCGCGCGACCGCGTAACGACCCGCCTGCGAATCGAAGTAGGCCAGAGGAATGGACGGCACCTGCGCGACCGCGTCGCTGTTGGCCCGGATCGTCTGCGTGAAGACCTTCTGTCCGTTCTCGATCGTCGGCGAGGCCCTCTCGGCCGGGATCTTGAAATTCGCCGCCAGCTCGGGAACCTGCTCGAGTTGCGGCCACTGAACCGGCTTGAGATAGGGATTCCCCCCGACCCGGATCGTCACCGTGATCGGATCGCCCACGCTGACCTTGGTCGGAGCGGCCGACGCCTCGATCGTGTACTTGCCGACGAGCCCGTAGAACTCAGCGGGCCTGCCCTCCTCCGGCAGCGGCAGCACCTCCAATTCCACCGCCTCCGACTGCACCGACATCCGCTTGTAGTC
>CALEZT010000280.1 GCA_937927975.1 uncultured Phycisphaerales bacterium | reverse complement strand
GGAGAATCATCGGCTTACGCCCTCAAAAATCTTGAGCCGAAGTAGCGCTGTCGTAGTAGTGAACAGGGGAGCCTATGTGTGCCCCGTTTTCTTGACGCTTGGCGTTTGTCCGCAACTTCGGGCATCCCCTCACGGCATCCTTCGTTCCCTGGACGAAAGAGATTTCTGCTTGATCGACGAACCTCATGGAAGACCGGGGTTGGGCGTCCACATCGGGCTCTTGCGCGTTCACGATCGACGCCGGAACGAATTCAAAGCCTCCCTCCTGGATGAACCGAACGGCTGTTCCGGCGAAATCTATCCGAAAACTTCACAGTGTCCCTTACCCCTTCCGGCGGGATCGCCGGCTCGCCTTCCTTCGTGAACTCAAACATGCGCGAAACCAACTGCTGGTCTACCCTGAACGGATGGTCCGCAGCGTCAAACGCGATGAGGTGCTCTGCCGCATGAGCCTGGACCTCGACAACATCCTGAAGGTCGAAGCCTTCGACTACCTCCTCGCTTCGGGGTTTCCGACGGCAACTTCGAGGGGGCGAGATACGGAATGAACGATCCGCGAGACCGCGCAGAAGTCATTGTTCTCCCAGAAGCCGATCGTGAACTGGGCGGGAACCTGGGTCAGATGTTTGTTCAGGTCCTTCCGCCCGAAACCGAAGACCGTCATCTCGCGATTCATCGGCCAGTAGGAATCGATCTGGTCATCGTCCTCGTGCTGAATCAGATAGAGGACCCGTCTGATCCTCGCGTCCCCGAAGTAGAGCCATTCGCCAGTCCCCGCTTGCCCCTGGAGGTCTCCGTCCCAACGAACACCTGCCGGCGTTCGGGTGCCGTCACATCGGACGCAGTAGTCCGTGTCCTCATTGAGCTGTCCCCCCGGCGTGCCTTCGTATAGAAACCAGTAGGGGCGATCTGCTTTCAAAACCGTCATCCGTGCGTGGGTCGGGAAGATGTCCCACTGGCAGGCCCATTTGCCATCCTGCGACTCCGAGGCAATCGTGGCCTTGACAGGGCCGGGCGTCACGAGCCGGCTGGTGCAGCCTTCGCCGCCGGGATGGAAGTGGCCTTCCGGGTGGACCAGGTTCGGGATGCCGCGATACTTGCCGCCCGAGCCGCTCTTGCTCACGGGCCCCTTGCCGGGATTGTAGGAGAGCCAGTCATTGCCGTCGCGATCCTCTATGCTCGCGAACCCTGCTCCGCGCTTGTGGTAGTAGTAGGTGGCCAACGACGTGCTGATCTTGAAGCTCTCTTGTCCCTCGTGATCGACGTCCTCGACAACGACGCCCGGCGTGGTCTTCGCGACCCGATGGCGGAAATCGAAGTAGATGTGAAAACCCTGGGCCGCCTGCGCCCCCGTCCGCTTGGGAAGCATGAAGATCAGCGTGCCCTTCAGAGCCGTCCTGGGGTCATAGTCAGGGGCCCTCTCGAACTGAATGGAGGTCACCTCCTGCCTCCCTTGCCCCGACGCGGCGGCTTCGAGGATCGAGAATTGAGGATCGCCACCCGGAGCAGTCCGGCCCAATTGCGCGAGCATTCGTGTCAGGTCCAGGGGCACTTCCACCACGGAAATCTCCCGATCGAAGCCGGCGGCGCCGACACGGATCGGAACGACGTACTCCCAATCACCGAACCAGAGGCCTGCGAGCGGACGGTTCTCCCACAGTTCAACCGGCTGGAACGGTCCGCTCCAGTTGGCGCCCACCAGATCAATATCGCCGTCGGCGCCGATGTCGCCCGCCTGGATGCCGTGCGAGCCCTGGGTCGAGAGGACCTGTTTGTCCCAGGCGGCTCCCTTGTCGCGATTGAGGAAGACGACGACTTCGTCCGGGTCGTCGCCCTGGTGCATTTCGGAGATCGCAATGTCAATCCTCCCGTCGCGGTTGAAATCGCCTGTCGCCAGGCCGTGAACGACGCACTCGATGCGCTCGACCATCACGTGCTCGGTCCAACCGCCCTGCTTCGGATCGGCCGGAGCCTCGAACCACGAGAGCCGATGCCAGTTGCCCTTGAGTTCCGACGGCGCCAGCACAACGTCCGGCCGGCCGTCGCCGTTGATGTCGGCCACTTCGACGCTCGCGCTTGGATGCCAGTCGCAAAACTTGTGGGCTTGCCAGGCGCCGTCGAGAATCCGCCCGTCGTTCTCGAACCAGATGCCGCCGATCACCACGTCCGGGTCGCCGTCGCGGTCGATGTCGCCCAAGGCGAGCCCTTCGCCATGCGGGCACTCGATGATCCTGTGCGTCCACTTGCCCCCCGCCTCCTGACGCCACAGGTACACCTTGTCGCCGGCCTTGGCCCCGAAATCCGACTGGTCCCGCGAGACGATGTCGAGCCGACCGTCCCGGTCCAGGTCGGCCAGTTCGATGTCATGCGTCTTGTGGTCGGCCACCCGGTGAGCGACCCATGGCCTCGAAGCGGGGTCTGCCGCCGGGAGCGGGTTCTCGTACCAGACCAGACCGCCCATGACGATGTCCAGATCGCCATCGCCGTCAACGTCGCCGGCTTCGCCATCGACAGTATTGTAGCCCCCGTCGGCGATGATTGCCTTCGTCCAGTGGGGATACCTGTACCAAACCAGCGGCCCGGCCTGTCCGCCGATGATAATGTCGGGAAATCCATCCCCGTCGATGTCCGCGATGATCTTGGCCCAGGGGTTCTTGACGCTATCATCGATGGTCATTCGCTCGAACGGGGTTTGCCCGGCGGCCGAGAGCAGCCCCGTCCACACGACGACCACGCCGAACACACGAATGCGTCTCATTTCCCATCCTCGTACTGAATCAAGACCATGATTCCAGGCCAGTTCACTTCCATGCCGTGGACCATCTTGCCGTCGATCAGCGGGGTCTTGCCCGTCGTCAGCGTGTTGACGCCCGGCTTGAACACGTCCATCCGGCTCACGGGCACACGGTGGAAGAAGTACTGATAGTTGGGGCCTTCGCTCTCGAAGACCTTCGTGCCATTGATCGAGATGCCCCGCATGTAGCCCGGGCTCCAGCTCGACCAGACGAGCTGCGCCGCGACGGCCTTCTTCAGATCGCCCGAAACGTCGAAACGCTCCGACTTTTCGCCCGCGCGGGTCGCCCACTTCTTCGGGATGTCGTAGGGCTTGCACAACTCGACCGAGAAGCCTGGGCGCTCGAAGGCCAGGTCCGTCACGGCGGGCGTCATGAAGATCATCCCGCTGCTGTCGATGACCCGCGCCGAAAGGGCCATCGGCTGCCTCTGGTCGGGCGTCCAGGACGTGTCCCAGGTCACCTGCCAGGGAGCCTCCCGGGCCGAGCCGATGTGGTTCATGATCCTGCCGTGGAAGAAATGGTAATGCCACTGGGTGTAAAGACCGTCGCCCTCGTAGTTGACGTCCTCATAGTGCCCGACGTAGTCCACCTGCGTGACCTTGCCGGCGGGGCTGGTCGCCTCGACTTCGAGCCGGACGCTCCGACCGAGCTTGGCACCGGATTCCAGCGAGGTGATCCGGCCGGTCGGGTGGGGCTTCTTCGCGGGGTCGTAGTATACGCGAAAATGCACGCCGTAGACGAGGTTCTGTGGCCATTTCCAGGGGTGTTCCGGGTCCACCCGCATGCGGAACTGGTTGCCCGAGCCACTCTTGAGGAACGCCAGCGGGACGGGTACCGCCGGGTAGATATGGTGCTGATACTCCCACGGGGGGTAGGCAATCGCCTCGGCCTCCGGGACGCTGATCCACGGATTGCCGTTGATCTCGATGGCCAGACCTCGGGTGCACTCGTGGCAGAGGATCTTCTCGATGACGACCTCGGCCCGGATCGCATGTTCCAGGTCGAAATCCTGCGGGAGTACCACGGGTGCATTGATGTAGCCATGGGCCCAGCCCCGATCCGGATGCTCCTGGCCCTCCTTGCCGCCGACGCGGAGCGATCCGCCGGCGTCGCCCTGCTCATTCCACCACAAGTACTCGCGAAACACGTCCCCCGGCGTCGGTCGTGAGGACCCCACCGTCGCGGAACCCGCCAGGACCCATGCAATCCAAAGAAAGAGCCATTTCGCGTTCATGTCGAGGGCACCTCCAATTCCTTGAAGCGCTGCGACCGTCTTGTCCCTGGCCGACCGGCATCCCCATAGATGCGATAGGATTTCCACAATCGCCCGGTTCCGCGGAGCCCTGCAGACTCCAGCGGATTCAGCATACCCCGCGTCGTCACAGGACGCAACCGATTTGCCCGATCTTGCGACGAACATCCTCGCGAAGGCGAACAGGCGGAACGCTCGTACGTATGAACCTCCGGAATGTCCCGTGCTTGGGGTCGGGATGTCGCGACCTGGGTCGGCAATTCAGTATTTTTTCGCCGCCCAATCCGGGGAAAAACATTTGCCTGTCCCGGTACAAGGGACTAGAATGCCACAAGGCTAATCTCAATCCAAAATGATAGCTTAAGAGAAAGGAGTCCGGAGATGGCCAGAAACCAATTGAAGGGTTCATGGACCAAAGACGATGTGAAGGAACTCAAGAAGCTGTTCCCGAACCGCCCCACCGCCGAGGTCGCGGCCGAACTGGGCCGACCCACGGAGGCCGTCAAGAAAAAGGCCTCCAGAATGGGACTTCGCAAGTCCAAAAAATACATGAAGGGCCTGGGTCGCACGTGACCGCCTGATCGCGTCCGTCTCACCCTGCCCAACTCAGCCGAACGACCTGGACGAGGGGAGAATCGACACCCCGGTCGGTAGTGGTCTCGTCGGCCAGGAGACTCTTCGAAGGCGGGGCCGCGCGGACGGCGGGGGTTTGCGCCGGAGGACGCATCTGCATGTACGCCTGCAAGAATCCGGCTCGCGGCCTTCTGCGACTCGGGTTCCCAGGCCGAAGGCCGCCGCAAGTCCGCGCGAGTTCCCCTTGGCGGTCCAGGGGTGGTGTTGCCCATCATCCGCCGCATCCCCCTTGGGGTGCAGTCAATTCCCTTGACAGCTTCCCCTATCCCCGATATTCTCGCGGCATTGACCTTGCCCAGATTATTCCTGTATTTCGCTTGGTTTGGGAGGCAGCATTTTGAGAGTACTTTCGGGCATTCAACCGTCAGGCCGGCTGCATATCGGCAACTATTTCGGCGCCATGCGGCAACACCTGCAACTGCAGGCGCAGCATGAGTCGTTCTATTTCATCGCGGACTACCACGCGCTGACGAGCAATCCGTCGCCGCAGGCCATCGCCCAGCACACCGTCGATGTGACGATGGACTATTTGGCGCTGGGTCTGGACACCGAGAAGACCGTGTTCTGGCGGCAGTCCGACATGCCGGAAGTGATCGAGCTGGCTTGGCTGCTCTCCTGCGTAACCCCTATGGGCCTGCTGCAGAAATGCGTCAGTTACAAGGATAAGATCGCCCAGGGCCTCAGCGCCAATCATGGGTTGTTCGCCTATCCTGTGCTCCAGGCGGCCGACATCCTGATCTTCCAGTCCAATCTCGTCCCGGTCGGGGCCGACCAGAAGCAGCACATCGAGGTGACCCGTGACATCGCCCTGCGTTTCAACAACGCCTACGGCGAGGTCTTCACCCTGCCGGACGATTACATCATCGAATCGGTGGCGGTGGTCCCCGGCGTGGACGGCCGCAAGATGAGCAAGAGCTACGGCAACACGATCGAGATCTTCGAGTCCGAGAAAAGCATGAAGAACAAGATCATGCGGATCGTGACCGATTCGACGCCGGTCGAGTCGCCCAAAGACCCGGAGAAGTGCAACGTTTTCGCCCTGCTGAAGCTGGTCGCCTCGCCTGAGGAGTTGGCCCAGTGGGAACAGCGCTACCGCAGCGGCGGCATGGGGTATGGCGAAGCCAAGAAACGTCTGGCGGAACTGATGATCGACTATTTCAGACCTTACCGGCAGAAACGGGCGGAACTCGAGAGCAACATGGACGTGGTCGATGCCGTGCTCCGCAAAGGGGCCGAGCGGGCACGGGCCGCGGCGCTCCCGACGCTCCTGAAGGCCCGCCAAGCCGTGGGGCTGGGAGACAAACGATGAAAGACACAGAAAAGCTCGTTACGGTCGCACGATACGAAGACTACATGAAAGCGGATCTGGCCCGTCAGTGGCTTGAAGACGAAGGCATCAAGGCGGTGGTCACCGGCCAGAACGCAGCCAACGTCTATGGCGGCGTCCCGGCGGTGAGCGACATCGAACTCCAGACCCTCGAGAGCCAGGCCGAGGAGGCCCGCCAGATCCTGGAGGACGCGGGCCGGCAGGTCTCCGACGAGGGCCAGGAACTCGAAGAGGAAGACTGGAGCGAGGATCCGGACGGACCGCAGGAGTGACCCTTGGCTGATTACCGCGTCAATCTCGACATCTTCGCCGGCCCGCTCGACCTGCTGCTGTACCTGGTCCGCAAGGAAGAGGTGGATATCTACGATATCCCCATCGCCGCCATCACCGACCAGTATTTGCAGTACGTCGAGATCATCAAGCAATTCGACATCGATCTGGCGGGCGATTTCCTGGTCATGGCCGCGACCCTCATGGAAATCAAGTCGGCCATGCTCCTTCCGAAGGACGAGCCTGAACAGGCGGGCCAAGAGAATGCCAACGACCCGAGGGCCGAGCTGATCCGCCAGCTCCTGGAATACAAGAGGTTCAAGGACGCCGCGAATCTGCTCGATGCCGCAGCCGAACGGCACCAGGAACGGTTCGGCCGACCCACCAGTCTTATCGATCGGCTGGTCCCCGACGCGGAGCCCGAAATCGACATGGACCAGGTCAGCATCTGGGACCTGCTCGAAGCATTCGATACGATCTGCAAGGCCACCGGCACCAGCTCCTACACCGGCCACATCCGCGACGACACTCCGATCGACCTGTATCAGATCGAGGTCTTGAGCCGCCTCCAGACGGAAGGCCCGCTGACGTTCGCACGGATCTTTGATGCACGGCCCAATCGCCTGGTGATGGTGGGGATCTTCCTGGCGGTCCTGGAACTCATCCGAGACAAGCTTATCTGGGCCGAGCAGGAGGAGTCCTCGTCGCAGATCTTTCTGCGATCGCTCACCGACGAGCCAGCCGAACAGGCCGTGCAGCGGGCTATCATGGCCTTCGACGAGAACGAAACCGAGACCGTGGAACCCCAGGCCCAGCAGGCCGAGCCCCCGACCGAACAGCAAACCGCCTCCACGCCTCCCATCCCCATCGTGGAGCTGCCGGCGAAATCCCGCGCTCGAGCCGAGACGGAGGACGACGGGCCGGAGGATGAAGATCTGGACGATGATGAATTCGACTGGGGCGAAGAACTGGACCTCGATGGAGCGGACGACGAAGCCCCGGCCGATGACGACTTGATACTGGGCGAACCCTGAACATGGAAAGGATGACCTCATGGCAGGCAATGTAATCGAACTCTCGGACGCCAGTTTCGATGAGACGGTGCACAAAGCGACCGAGCCGGTCCTTGTGGATTTCTGGGCGCCGTGGTGCGGGCCCTGCAAAATGCTGACGCCGATCATCGAACAGGTCGCGGACGAGTTCGCGGGCAAGGCCAAGGTCTGCAAGCTCAACACGGACCAAGCTCGCGATACGGCCGTCGAGTTCGGCATCAGCGCGATCCCGACGGTGATCCTGTTCAAGGACGGTCAGATCCAGAAGAAATGGGTCGGCTTGACCAGCAAGAAAGAACTGAGCGACCATATCAGCAAGCTGCTCTAGAACCGCGCCGCCGGGCGTCGGAGGTTGGATGTCTCACAGAATCGTAAGCAAACGGCAGATAGGCGAAGACGTCTTCTGGGCCGAGGTCCAAGCCCCTTTGATCGCGGCGGCCCGCAAACCCGGCCAATTCATCATTCTCAGCATCGACAGCGACTATTCCGAGCGGATTCCCCTGACGATCGCAGGCGCCGACCCCGCCAAGGGCACCATCGAGCTGATCTGGCAGCGAGTGGGCAAGACCACCGCGGAGTTGGCCGATCTGGCAGAAGGCGGCGCGATCGGCAACATCGCCGGGCCGCTGGGCACCCCCACGCATATCGACAACTTCGGCGTCGCAGTCTGCGTCGGTGGCGGAATCGGCAATGCCCCCCTGCTGCCGATCGCAACGGCCCTCAAGAGAGCGGGTAACCGCGTCATCTCGATCCTCGGCGCCCGCGACAAGAGTCGCATGATCCTGGAGGACCGCTTCGCCGAAGTCAGCGATGAGCTGATCGTCTGCACCGACGACGGCTCGCACGGACGAAAGGCCCTGGTCACCGAGCCGCTCAAGGAGGTCTGCGCCCGCGACCCGAAGCCCGGCCATGCTTTCGTCATCGGGCCCACTCCCATGATGAAGTTCTGCTGCCAGGCGACGCTGCCGTTCGGCGTGCCGACCCAGGTCTCGCTCAATACGATCATGATCGACGGAACCGGCATGTGCGGCGGCTGCCGCGTCGAAGTGGACGGCAAGGCCAAGTTCGTCTGCGTGGATGGCCCGGAGTTCGACGGTCACAAGGTGAACTTCGACCTGATGATCAAACGCCTCGGCGCGTACAAGAAATTGGAGCAGCAGGCCCACGAAAGCTACAAACAGCATCAATGCCGAATCGGCCTGAACGGATAGGCGATAGCGGCAAGGTGGGCTCCGCCCGCCGTTTCCTCTGAGGATTCCCCAGTGACTCAGGAAGAACGAACGCAGTTGTTGCATCAATTGGTGCAGAAACAGAATAATGGCGGGCTCAAAGTCAAAGACCGCCTGGCGATCCCGGCGCAGGACATGCCCCAGCAGGACCCCGCTGTGCGACGTCGCAACGTCAGCGAGGTCGCCCAGGGGTATACCCAGGAGCAGGCACGGATCGAGGCGATGCGCTGCCTGCAGTGCCGCAACGCACCTTGCGTGGCGGGTTGCCCGGTGCGGATCAACATCCGCGACTTCGTCGGCGCCGTCGCTGAAGGCGAGTTTGGCAAGGCCCTGGACATCATCAAGGAAAGCTCCCTGCTGCCGGCGGTGTGCGGACGCGTCTGTCCGCAGGAGGTCCAGTGCCAGGAGAAGTGCACAGTGGGCCTGAGTCTCAAGGACGTGTCGAAAGCCGTCTCCATCGGCCGGCTGGAACGGTTCGTGGCCGACTGGGCCGACACAGACACGCAGTCGGACAAGGGCACGCCCCATGGCGCGCGCGGGACGCCCTCG
The DNA here is from genome assembly GCA_937927975.1 of uncultured Phycisphaerales bacterium. Classification (GTDB taxonomy): domain Bacteria; phylum Planctomycetota; class Phycisphaerae; order Sedimentisphaerales; family Anaerobacaceae; genus PLanc-01. The sequence continues at coordinate 51,076 of CALEZT010000280.1, read as the reverse complement.
CTTCGAGGGCAAGATGCCCTCGACACAAGAGCGCAAGGGCGAGACGCCCTCGCCACGATTCCCACTGTGGCCCCGCCGACAGGCAAGAAGGTGGCCATCATCGGCTCCGGCCCCGGCGGCATTGTCGCGGCTGCGGACGCACGCAGGGCCGGACACGACGTGACCGTCTTCGAGGCCTTCCACAAACCCGGCGGCGTCATGCTCTACGGCATCCCCGAGTTTCGCCTCCCCAAAGCCATCGTGCAGAAAGAGCTCGAAACGCTCAAGAAGATGGGCGTCAGGATCGTCACCAACTTCATCGTCGGCCGTACGCGAACGATCGAGCAACTCATGAAAGATGACGGTTTCGACGCGGTCTACATCGGCGTCGGCGCAGGCCTGCCCAGCTTCATGAACATCGAGGGCGAATCCCTCATCGGGGTCTACAGCGCCAACGAGTACCTGACGCGAGCGAACCTGATGAAGGCCTATGACTTCGGCAAAGGAACCGACACACCGATCGCGGTCTCCAAGCGAGTGGCGGTGGTCGGCGGCGGCAACGTCGCGATGGACTCGGCCCGCACCGCTGTCCGCCTGGGCGCCGAGAAGGTCTGTCTGATCTACCGCCGGACCGAGGCGGAGATGCCTGCCAGGGTCGAAGAAGTCCATCACGCCAAGGAGGAAGGAGTCGAGTTTCACCTGCTCCAGAATCCCAAGCGGATCCTGGGCGACGCGGCGGGCAACGTCACCGCGATCGAGTGCCTGCGGTACGAGTTGGGCGAGCCCGACGCGAGCGGCCGTCGCCGGCCCGTGGCGATCCCGAACTCGGAGTTCCAGATCGAAGTTGACACGGTGATCATCGCGATCGGCAATCTGGCCAACCCGCTGATGCGACAGACCACGCCGGGCCTGGAATTCAACAAGTACGGCAACATCGTGGTCGACGAGCAGTGCCGGACCTCCATGCCGGGAGTCTTCGCCGGCGGCGACATCGTCCTGGGCGCCGCAACGGTAATCCTGGCCATGGGCCAGGGCCGAACCGCCGCCGCCGCGATGAACGAGTACCTGGCTGGAAAGTAGGCTCCACGCCGCAGACGGTGTCGGATTTTACAAGTCGCGGGCCAGCATGCTGTGAATCACCTGCCCGGCGTGACTCTGAAAGAGGTTCTCCCCGATCGCTGCGGGTTCCTGCTTGACAACAGGGGCTCCGACCGATATCATCCGGCGGTTTCGTAGTCTTGGAAGCCCGGAAACCGGCAGGAGTGTCCTGCGCGACTTCCGGGCTCTTGGAGGATATCGCCCTGACCGGCGGCCGCCGAAACCTCAGGGCGATGGTGGGGATCGTGCGGGATCGCAAGGGCGCAAGGAAAGCAGGATGGAAGTAAGACCTTTCAGAGCGTTTCGGTTCGATCCCCGCGTCGTCGGCGACGTGGGCAAGTGCATTGCGCCGCCCTACGACGTGATCAACGACGCGGAGCGGGAATTGCTCTACCGTCGGAGCGAACACAACATCGTTCGCATCACCCGCGGCAAGACGACCCCCTCCGACAATGGGCAACACAATCAATACACTCGTGCCGCCGAGTTCCTGCAGAAGTGGATCGCCGAGGGGGTCCTCAGACCGGACGACAAGGACACCATCTATGGGTACGTCCAGGACTTCGAGCTGGACGGCGTCGCCTATCGCCGGCTGACGTTCATCGCCCTGGGCAAGCTCGAAGAGTTCGGCAAGATCGTCCGTCCGCACGAACAGGTGTTCGCCAAGCCCGTCCAGGACCGTCTGAACCTCAAGAAAGCGACCGCTGCCCGATTCGGGCTGGTTTTCATGCTCTACGACGACCCACAGGGCGTCGCCGACAAGGCCGTCGCCAAAGCTGCTGAGAGCAAACCGCTGATCGACTTTGTGGACGACCACGGCGTCCGACACCAGCTTTTCGCCATCTCCGACCAGGGCGACATGCAGGCCATCGAGCAAATGATGGCCGACAAAAGCGTCATCATCGCCGACGGCCACCACCGCTACACGACCGGCCTGACCTACATGCGAGAGAGCGGTATCCCCGCCGCGAAGTACCAGATGCTCGCCTTCACCAACACCGCCCAGAAGGGCCTCGTCGTGCTGGCGACCCACCGCGTCGTGGGCGGTCTCGACGGCTTCAACTGGCAGGAATTCGTCTCGCGTCTGACGCCGGGATTCACCGTGATGAAGATCGGCAGCAAACCGGACATGCTCAAGATCATGAAGGCCGTGCATGAAAAGGATGAGACTCCCCTGGGCATCTACCTGGGCGACGGCAAATTCTGCGTCGCCGTCCTCAAGGACAAATCGCTCATGAAGGCCGCGGCCCCGGACAAGAGCGAAGCCTGGCAAACGCTCGACGTCGCGGTGCTTCAGAAGCTCATCCTGGAAGGCATCCTCGGCCTGGACGAGGAGAAGATGGGCGACCCCAGATACGTCGAGTACGTCAAGGACATGCCCAACGCCATCGACGAGATCATCCGCCAGGTGGACTCGGGCCGCAAGCAGGTCGCGTTCTTCACGAATCCGGTGAAGATGAAGCGACTGGCCCAGATCACCGACGCCGGGGAACGAATGCCCCACAAATCAACCTACTTCTACCCGAAGATGTACACCGGGTTGACCATCCAAAAACTGTGACTGTTGGAGACCCCAAATGGCAGACTGGAAAAACCCGCCGAGATTGTTCATCCCAGGACCTGTGAAGGTCAATGACGACGTCCTGCAGCAACTGGCCCGTCCGACTCTTGGCCATCGCGACAAGGAGTACGGCGTGCTCCACGGCGAAGTCGCGGACATGCTCAAGAAGCTGCTGTTCACGAATCAGTACATCTTCCTCTCGACCTCCAGCGGCTCAGGCCTCTGGGAGGCCTCGATCCGCAACTGCGTGCACCCTGACGAGACGGTCCTGGCCACCTGCTGCGGCGCGTTCAGCGACAAGTGGGGCGACGTCGTGAAGGAGTGCGGACGCAAGGTCGATCTGCTCAAGGTCGAATGGGGCAAGCCGACGCTGCCCGAAGAGATCGACGCCAAGCTCTCCGCCGGCAAGTACGCCGCGATCACGCTGATCTACAACGAAACCAGCACCGGTCTGATGAACCCGATCTACGACATCGCCAAAATGATGAAGGCCAAGCACCCGAACGTGCTGGTCTTCGTGGACGCCGTCAGCGGCATGATCGGCCAGCCGATCCACTTCGACGACCTGGGCTGGGACGTCGCGTTCGCCTCGGTGCAGAAGGCGTTTGCCCTGCCGCCGGGCTTCACGGTCGCCGCCGTCAGCAAGCGGGCGGTCGAAAAGGCCAAGAGCGTGCCGGGTCGCGGGTACTACTTCGACTTCATCCAGTGGGCCAAGGCCGCCGAGAAGAACCAGACGCTCGTGACCCCGAGCATCCCGCACATCATGGGCCTGCACTATCAGTGCACGAAGCTCGTCAAGGAGGGTATCGAGAACGTCTGGGCACGACACAAGAAGATGGCCGATTTCTGCCGGGGCTGGGCCAAGAGCAAGGGCTTCGAGCTGTTCTGCGACGAGAAGTACGCCTCGAACACGCTGACCACGGTCAAGAACACCCGCGGCATCAACGTCGGCGACGTCATCAAGGCCGTCAAGGCCAAACACAACACGATCTTCAGCGCCGGCTACGGCGACCTCAAGGACAAAACCTTCCGCATCGCCCACATGGGCGACATCACACTGGCAGAAGTGCAAGAACTCTGCGGCTGGATCGGCGAAGAAATCAAGTAGGCCGAAAGAGGCAATAGACGCAAGTCTTCAAGGGCGGCTCGTCCAGGGACAGCCGCCCTTCTTCTTGTGCTACCCGGCAATAGCTCCCAGTCCTAGGTGAAAAGCCCAGCAGTCTGAAGGTATACCATGAGGTCGACTTTCGCGATCGGCTTGACCAGATACCCATCGCACAGTCTGTCATACGCCATGGTCACGTCCTGCGTCTTCTCTGAAACCGTCGTCATTACGACCGTGGCCGCATTGTCGGAGGTGATTCCATGGGATTCCTCCGCAGCGCGGATCTCTTTCAACGCGGTATGTCCGTCCATCTGCGGCATTTCGATATCGAGGCAGATCAGATCATAGGGTTCGCCCGCTTCCAGCGCATCACGAACGGCCTTGACGGCATCCAGACCGTTGGTCGCGAGGTGGCACTTCCCATAGCGATTCAACATATTCTGCAGCAGCAGGCGACTCGTGAGTTCGTCTTCCGCGATGAGAAACTTCATTTCAATCCTCCTACTGACAAATCGATGTATCGGCAGCGTAGCTCTGTTGTATGCGAATATCGGATAGAACCGACGCGCTCTTTACGCTTTCGCATACAGACGGCCTTTCTCTCCGGCACTGGGCAAAGGCAGGGTATCGAGACTCACAGGACGCGTTTTGTCCCCATCAAGCGGACGCTTCTGCATGACGATAGAGTGATGGATCGCACCGTCGCCACACGTCGTGAAGGAGGCACCGGCTTCACAGACAAAGCGGCGTTCTCACATTGATAATGGCGACTTCAATGGAAATGAAGGACCGTCGGGGACTGAAAGACGCAACCAAAACAGGATGACCGAGACGGACATGAGCAAACGAGCATTGTGGTTATGGGGCGTTGGAGCCGTCGTGATAGCGGCTTCCGGGGCGGTTGTCACTGCGCATACGATGCAGCGGAAGGCCTGCCGGATGCGAGAGACGCTGATACGGAACGCCACTTTGATTGGTCAAGCCATAGATGTCAGATGCCTGACGGCATTGACCGGCACGCCGGCCGACAGCGACAAGCCGGAGTACTTGCGCATCAAGGAACAGCTTTCGCAGGTCCGCAGCATCTTGCCCCAATGCCGATTTATCTATCTGCTTGGAAAAAAGGCCGATGGGGCGGTGTTCTTCTACGTGGATTCTGAACCGCCAGGTTCAGAGGATGAGTCGCCGGCCGGCCAGGTCTATGACGAGGCGCCCGGCGCCTGTCATCGTGTCTTTGCCAAGCGACACGGGGAGACAGAAGGCCCCTATACGGATCGTTGGGGTGTCTGGATCAGCGCCTTTGCCCCCGTTCACGGAGGGCAGGGCGGCACATTGGAGGCCGCTGTCGGAATCGACATCGGCGCCGGGAACTGGCAACGGAATGTCAGACGGGCGGGGATCGTGCCGGGTCTGTTCACGCTCGCCGGGGTTGTTGTCTTCTCCTTCAGCGGCGTGCTCCTGTGGCGGCGAGACAGGCGTCGCGTATGCGAGCCCCGGTGGCTGTTTCAGCACGCGGAGGCCGTCAGCAGCATGGCCCTCGGCCTGACGGCCACGCTCTTTCTTGCTTTTGTCGCCGATGGCAACGAGAGGTGCTCGACGTGGGAGGACTTCTCCCACATTGCGACCACCGACACAGCCTATGTAGCAGACGCCCTTCAGTGCATCCGCGACGATCAACTGGAAGGACTGGCGCGTTTCCTCGAAGCCGGCGTCCAGGTCGGACGGCACGAATTCCGAACCTTCGCACAGTATCTGACGAGTGAGACTACGGTTCAAGCATGGGCGTGGGTTCCTGCCGTGGCGGAGGAAGACAGGATCCCCCTGGAAGACGAGGCGCGTCGCGACGGTTTTCCGGAGTTCCGCGTGTGGGAGACGAACACGCAGGGTGTCCGCTCGCCTGCTGCAAGTCGCGGCGTCTATTACCCTGTGTACTACGTGGAGCCTCTGGCTGGAAACGAACAGGCGATGGGGTATGATCTGGGTTCGGAGCCCAAACGCTCGGCATCGCTGGAGCGGGCCAAGAGCACGGGACTCATGACGGCAACAGATCCCATTACACTCATCCAGGACACCGATTCCCAGACGGGCATCCTCGTATGCCGGCCGGTTCTCACAGGGGATACGACGCCACGGCTGCGCGGATTTGCTCTCGTGGTGCTTCGTCTTGAGTCCATGCTCCTAAGTGCCACAGGCCAGATGGACTCGCATGTCGACTTGTGTCAGCTCCAGAGCGATACAGAGCCCCTTCTGTTGGCGTCGACACGGCCCCCTTCGGAAGGGGAGAACTGGACGCCGGAGAGGTGGACGTCCGATTGTGCAAGCAGCCTGAGGTTTGTGAGACCGATTCTTGCCTTCGGGCGAGTCTATGCGTTCGTGACTTATCCCGGGCCTCGGTTCCTTTCGACCCATGCCGCACAGGCCAAATGGAATTCCCTTGCTGCGGGCTTGCTGCTGACCGCGATGGTCACGGCCTTGGTGACGCTTCTGACGCGCCGACGAGAAGAACTGGAACGTCAGGTCGCGATCCGCACCGCAGAATTGCACGAGAGCAATGAGTTCCATCGCACCCTCTTGAACAGTCTGACGGTTGGCGTTGTGATTGTGGACGCCGAATCCCATACGATTGAGGCTGCGAATCCTACTGCGGCTACGTTGTTCAGGGCCCCGCCCGAAGAGATCATCGGGCACAAGTGCCAGCGATTCCTGTGCCCGGCCCAAACCGGCGCTTGTCCGATCACGGACAAGGGACAGATCATCGACAATTCGGATCGTCTCATGCTGCGCAGCGACGGGACTTCCATTCCCATCCTCAAATCGGCAAGGCGCATCTGGCTCCGCGGCCGTGAGAAGTTGCTGGAGTCCTTCGTGGACATCGCCGATCGCAAGCGGATGGAGGAGGTCCTGGCCGAGAAGGAGTTGAACTTCCGCACCTTCTTTGACACGATCGACGACATGGTCATCGTGGCAAGCCCCGCGGGGCAGGTTCTTTCGGCCAATCAGACTGCCTCGCACAAGCTGGGGTACAGCCAGGAGGAACTGATGACCATGTGCGTGTCGGACCTCTATCCGGCGCAGGTTCGTGAGGAGGCCAAGGAGGTCATCGCCACAGCCTTGCGAGGCAAGCACGACAGATACCGACTGCCCTTGATTGACAAGGACGGGAAGCATATTCCCGTGGAAACACACACCTGGTGGGGTCGATGGAATGGAACGGACTGTCTCTTCGCCACCAGTCGCGACCTCCGCGTCGAGCAGGAAGCCCAGCAGCAATTCGAACGCCTGTTCCGCAACAATCCCGCTCTCATGGCCTTGTCCACCCTGCCGGAAGGCCGGTTCTGCGACGTAAACAACGCCTTCCTCAAGACGCTCGGGTACTCACGGGAGGATGTCGTCGGGAGGACCTGGGGGGAACTCGGCCTCTTCGTGCATCCCGATCAGAGATCCGTCATTGCGGAGCGGCTTCGAAAGGAGAAACGCATCACGGACTGCGAGCTGCAGGTCCGGTCGCGCGAGGGGACAATCCTCGACGGCATCTTCGCCGGCGAGTTGATCCTCAGTCAGGGAAGAGAGCACCTCCTGACGGTGATCGTGGATATCACCAAACTCAAGCAGGTTGAGGAGCAGCTGCGAGTCGAACAAAAGCGGTTGAGCAGCATCATCCATGGCACCAACGTCGGCGCCTGGGAGTGGCATCTCCAATCCGGAGAGCTGGTTGTGAACGACCGATGGACTCAGATCGTCGGCGGTTCTTCCGACGAACTGACACCGGTCACGATCCAGACGTGGCTCGACGGATGTCATCCGGATGATCGCAATCGCATGCAAGAGCTGCTGGTCCGTCACTTCGCGAGTGAGCTGGACGCCTATGACTACGAATGCAGAATGAGGCACAAGGACGGCTTCTGGGTTTGGGTCCACGACCGCGGGAAGGTGGTGGAATGGACCGATGACCACAAACCGCTGCTCATGAGCGGCACGCGCTCGGATATCACCCGACGCAAAGCGGTGGAGGAGAAACTTCGGGAAACGCTGGCCGAAACGAAGAGCCTGAACCGGCACCTGGAGGAACAGACGGTCTTCGCCAACCGCATGGCTGCGATGGCCGAGATGGCCAGCAAGGCCAAGAGCGAGTTCCTGGCCAACATGAGCCACGAAATCCGAACACCGATGAACGGGATCATCGGCATGACCGGTTTGTTGCTGGATACCCCACTGACCGACGAACAGCGCGAGTACGCCGAAACCGTGCGGAACAGCGGCGAGGCTCTGGTGTCCTTGATCAACGATATTCTGGATTTCTCGAAGATCGAGGCCGGAAAATTGGAACTGGAGATGGCGGAGTTCGACATCCGCGACCTCCTGGAGGATTTCACGAGTCTGCTTGCGGTGCAAGCGCATGAGAAGGGACTGGAATTCCTGTGCGCTGCAGATCCCGGCGTTCCCTCGCACCTCCGCGGAGATCCCTCGCGTCTGCGGCAGATTCTGGTCAACCTGGCCAACAACGCCATCAAGTTCACGCACGCCGGAGAGGTGGTGGTGCGGGCGACCGTCGTGACGGAGGCCGCGGGCGAGGTGATGCTGCGCTTCTCCGTCCGGGACACCGGCATCGGCATCCCGGAAGACAAGATCCCTCTGCTCTTTCAGAAGTTCACGCAGGTGGATGGATCGACGACCCGCAAGTACGGGGGGACGGGACTGGGGCTGGCCATCTCCAGACAGCTTGCAGAGAAGATGGGCGGCGAAATCGGGGTCCACAGCGAAGAGGGAAAGGGCTCGGAGTTCTGGTTCACCGTGCGGTTGTTCTGGAAAGGCTCGCCTGGGCACCGCAAGGGCGCGTCCGTGGCCACGATGGAAGGGGCGCGCCTTCTGGTGGTGGACGACAACGCGACCAATCGCCAGATTCTCGTGGCCCGACTGGCTTCCTGGGGAACGAAGGTAGGCGAGACGGCGGACGGTCCCATGGCACTGCGACAGATGGCCGATGCGCACGAGGCGGGCCAGCCGTTCGAGGTGGTTATCATCGATATGCAGATGCCCGGCATGGATGGAGAAACACTGGGTCGCGCGATCAAGTCCGACGAGCGGTTCCGCAATACGCATCTCGTCCTGATGACCTCTCTCGGCCAACACGACAGTCGGGGTGACCTGACGCAAATCGGCTTTGCAGCTGTCCTGAGCAAGCCCGTCCGCCCGTCGGAGCTGTTTCGCCGGTTGAACGTGCTCTTGGGCGGCGCAGCCGACTCCAACACGACCTCCCAAACCGATGGTCTTCCGTCCGCGTCCCACGGGCAACTGGATACGGCGAGGATTCTCCTGGCAGAAGACAATCCCGTCAATCAGCGAGTGGCCCTCGGGATGCTCCGGAAGCTCGGCATACAAGCGGATGTGGCTGCCAACGGAGCCGAGGCCGTCCGAGCGATGGAGGAGAGCGTCTACGACCTGGTGTTGATGGATGTGCAGATGCCCGAAATGGACGGCGTGGAAGCCACCGCACACATCCGGAGCCCGGAATCCGCGGTTCTCAATCACGACGTGATCATCGTTGCGATGACGGCTCATGCGCTCCAAGGAGACAAGGAGCGGTTCCTGAACGTCGGAATGAACGACTATGTCTCCAAACCGATCGACTCCGGGGCCTTGGCCTCGGTACTGGGACGATGGCTGGGCGAAAGGGTTGACACGACTGACCATCCCACCAGTGCAACGCCCACAGAGGAGGCTGTTGCGAACGCCGGGATGTCGTTCGAAACCCCCGCTGTGGTCTTCGATTCCGACGGTTTCGTGAAACGCCTTCAGGGAGATGAGAACCTGGCCAGAGAAATCGTCGTGGCTCTGTGTGCGAGCACGCCGGAACTTGTGGAGCAACTGACCAAGTCCGTAGCCGCAGGGGAACTGTCTCTCAGCGCACGTTATGCTCACACGATCAAAGGCGCGGCAGCCAACGTCAACGCAGAGGCTTTGCGCCGGATCGCATCCGATGTGGAACTGGCCAGCCGGGCGAATGACCGGGAGCAAGTGGCGATGCTGATGCCGCAGTTGCAGAGTGCCTTCGACGACCTGATGAATGCAGTGAGACAACTCGGATGGGTCGTCTCGTAGCACGTCCCACGGCGTCTGAAGACCAGCGGACGAGAATCCTGCCACACACGCGTAAGGACTGTCCGGGATGACGGACACGGAACCACCCTGCATCACATCGGCCGCCAGGTCCAGCCCTTCAATCCCACAACACGCACCATGAGCAGTAAGCGGAACCGCTTTGCTGTTTCAGACTTTGCTGCTCGCGCCGCGAGCCTTATAATCGGGACTCGTAAAGCAGTGCGTGCTACTTCTTTGTCAGGAATGCGGCATGGATTTATCGATCGTTATACCGGCCTTCGAGGAGAGCAAGAAGATCGCGCGGGATGTGAAGGCCGCGGCGGAATTCCTGAATGCCCATTCGCTGACCGGGGAGATCATCGTCGTCGACGACGGCAGCCAGGACCGAACCGCCGAAGCGGCGCGAGAAGTCCGCGTCCCGCAGGGCGTGCAACTCAATGTGATCCGCTATGAGCAGCATCGAGGCAAAGGCTACGGCGTCCGAACCGGTATGACCGCCTCGACCGGCAAGCACGCGATGTTCGCCGACTGCGGCCTGTGCATCCCCTACGGCAACGTCCTGCAGGGCCTGGAGATGCTCCAGAGCGGGCAGTTCGACATCGCCCACGGCTCGCGACGGCACATCCAGAGCGACATCCTCCAGGATCAGCCATGGCACCGAAGGCTATTGTCCCGCACGTTCAAGTTCACCGTCCGCACGATGCTCGGCACCCCTCGGGAATTGACCGACACGCAATGCGGGTTCAAGATCTATAAGGGCGACGTGGCGAGGGAACTGTACGGCCAGTGCGTCACCGACGGCTTTCTCTTCGACATCGAGATCATCCTGCGGGCCCGCCGCAAGGACTACCGCATCGGCGAGTTCCCCGTCGAATGGGCCTGCGATCCGGACAGCCGGCTCTCGGTCGCCCGCACGCCGTGGCCCCTTCTGGTCGAGTTGTACAAGCTCAAGCGAACGATGGCCCGAAGCATGCGAAGGCAATAACCAGGCACATTCAAGCGACCAGTTCGCCGGCCTGCCATGTGCCTGCGGGAACGATCCGTTCCGCACGCCCTGTCGCTTCCTCAGCGGGCAGAATGAGCAATCCCCGCACATTCGCATGCTCGCGACAGAAATCCGTCACCTCGCTTTCGTTCATCACCATGAATGCAGTCGAAAGAGCGTCGCCACTTGCGGCGTCGGGGGCCACCGACCAGGCCGCCAGCTTGCTCTCGGCGGGTCGGCCCGTCCTCGGATCGATGATGTGCCGACCCTTCTCGACGCCCGAGCCGTTCACCGATACGTGCGCGATGTCCAGACGGGCGAGCGTGTGGCTGCGGTCCTTCGGATGGCTGAGCGTCACAGGCCAACCCTTCATCCCGGCGGGCGCGTCGAGGCCCAGAACCGAGCTGTAGCCGCCATGGATCAACGCGCGGTCGATGCTCCATTCTCTCAGAGTCTCCGCCATTCGGTCAACCGCGTAGCCTTTGCCCACGCCTCCCAGGTCCACCCGCACAGGACTGACCAACAACGCCACGGCGCAAGTCGGTTCATCGAGCAGGATCAGATCCATTCCGGTGCGGTCGAGGGCGAACTGCAGCTCCTCCTGCGAAGGCGTTCGGGGCTTCTTGTCCTCGTCTCGCCAGCAGTCCACGAGCATACCCACCGTGACGTCGAAGGCCCCGCCGGTCCGATCGTACATCTCGGCGCTGATCCGCAGGCATTCGAACGTGTCCAGCGAGACGTGCAACGGTCTGCCCGCGGGCAGGTGGTTGATCTGCGTGATGTCGCTGGTCTCCAGATAGCGGCTCAGTGCCTTCTCGATGCGATCGACCTCGTCGAACGCGGCCATCGACGCCTGCTGGGCGTACGTTCGGTCCTCGTACTGGATCATCACCTCGAACGTCGTCGCCATCGCCAGGTGCGAGAAACGGTGTACGTTGGGCACCGACGACCAGTCGCTATGGACGAACTGCGTCTGGGGTTGTTGAGGCTTTTCTTTCATGGGCTTCCTCGATCAAAGCCATCGCGTCCGAATGGCGGGCTGCGTGCTCCTCCCAGAGGTCGTTGCGGACGAATCCGATGAGTTTCACGCCCGGCCGGGCCCAGAGGTAATGCGGCTTGGGGAACAGGAACAGGTACATTCGGCGCTGCTCGACAGGCGTCTCCTCGAAGAACACACGTGCCAGCGCACCCTCCAGCGCATCGGACAACAGAATCAGCGGGCCGACGTCGCGCGGCACTTCGGACGTGTATCCGACATACGGCAGATCACGGAAATACCACGGCAGCGGCCAGTAATCGTTGCCGGGGATCGCGACCTGGAGCCGTCTTTCGAACGAATGCCCCACCCCGATCGTCGCGGCGTAGTCCCTGACCGTGTCCACCGCCGTGAGAATCTCCTCCGTCGGATGGGCATACACGTAGGGGTTGCGACTGTCCGCGCAGTGCATGAAACTCGCTCGATAGGCCAGGAACGCCAGGTGGCCCGCCGCCGCGAGGACGAATGCGGCCACGACCCCGCGGAGGACAGGGTGCTTCGCCCACGCCCAGAGCGACGTGGCTCCGACTCCGGCCAGGAGGATCAGACCGGTCAGGAAACTCAACACGCACCAGGGGGTCTTGTAGGGAATCGCGGAATACACGACGATCATCGCAATCGTGTAGACCGCAAGGAACCGCACAAACGTCGGATCCAGCGAGCCGTCACGGGACCCTCGGACCGCGCCGATCAGTCCGACAACAGCCAGCACGACAATCCAGGCCTCCGTCCAGATCGGGCCGTTGAAGTACCGTGCGTACAGGAGCATCTGCAGATAGTAATGCCACGGATGGACGTGCGCGGTGTTTTCCCCGCCCGCCCGGCTGAAGTAGATCCCATAGGTGCGATAAGAATCGAGGATGCCTTCGGGACGGCGCAGAAACACCGAGTACATCAGCGCGGATACGACGACGGCCGCTGCGATACCGAACAGGATGTGAAGCCAGTTGACGCCAGCCAGCATGCGCCGTCTCTGGCCCGACTGCAGGAGAACCGTCACGCCCAGGGCCAGCCCCATCGCGCCGAAGGCGATGATTGCGGTCTCCTTCGTGGCGTGCATCAGTCCGGCGAAGGCCCCCGCCGCGAGGACCCAAGGAAGCGACCGGGTCCGCGCGTAACGGTATCCGCAAACGAGCAAACCCAGGGTGAAGCAGGCCAGCAGCATCTCCTGAATGTAATACCGACTGTAGTAGACCATCGCGGGCGAGAGGGCCGCAAGGATCGCCGCGATCACCGCTGCGGACCCGAGCCCCCGCGTCAGGCCTGCGATCAGCAGAACCAGGAACGTGCCGAACACGACGGGAACGATCCGCAGCGTGGTTTCCGTGATCTCGGCGTACGTGCGGGCGCCCTGCAGGCGAGCGGCGATCAGCGTCGCGTAGTTGAGCGTCGGGCCGTGGTATTCGTGGGGGTCGTACTCGTAGACGCCGGTCTCGATGAGGATGCGGTACTTGTCCGCGTGGACGGCCTCGTCCGTATGCATCGGCCGCATACGCAAACGTGGCGCTCGGAGACTGAACGCTCCGAGCGCCACGACGAGGATCAGACACCAATATAGCGAGAGCCTCCCGCGGGAGGACCCAATTTGCCCGCTCATTCCACCGGCTTGCCGTAAACATCGACCTCGATGTAGTGGTTCAGGTCGTTGCTCGTGTTGCCGTTGCTGTACAGCCGGACGTAGCGGGCCTTCGGGCTGCCCTGCGAGAGCAGGTCGATCAGCTTGCCCTCGTTGGTCTCGGTGTAGTGCATGTCCTTGCCGATACCCAGACCCGCGGAGTTGTCGATATCGTTGTTGAACACGGTCTTGACGTCCGTGATGAAGTCCTTGTCGTTCGAGAGCTGCACGACCACGTCGAAGTACACCCGGGGCTGCTTGTGATAGTGCCAGACCACGATGGCGTAGAGTTCGCTCTGCTTTTCGAGGTCGATCGTCACATGCTGGACGAACGGTCCAAGCTCGACGTAGCTGCCGTCGGCGGCTTCCTTGTCGCCATCGGTGATCATCTCGATCTCGCCGATGATGGGCTCTTCATCGCTGGCGGAAACCGGCTTGCCCTTGGACAGCAGCACGGTGCCTTCGGGCGCCATGAAGGGCGGACGAGCGTGGCCCAGCGGCTTCTCGAGGTTCTCGACCTTCGTCTCCTGCGGCGTGCCGACGAACATCGGCTTGGGGAGCTGGAAGTCCAGCGCGACCATCTTGGCGCCTGCGGCCGGTGCCGCTGCGGGAGCAGGAGATGCCGCCGGAGTCGTCACGGCGGGCTTGGGCGCTTCGATAGTCGCCGGAGCAGCCGGTTGCTGCGTGCTCGTCTGTGGTGCGGCAGGCGTCTGCGGGGCAGGAAGCTCGTCGCTATCCTTGCACGAGAGGCCCACGCACAGCGTCGCCACCAGAGCGGCGACAACGACAACTTTCATTAAGGAATCCCACTTCTTTGTCATCTCACTAACCTCAATCATATGAAACCCAGTAGATTCACTCGACCCTGACGTCTCCGCGTGCGAAGCCGATGCGGGTCCCGTCCCAAATAGCCGGAGCGACAATCCTACCGACTCCGCCACCGATTGTCAAGTTGCGCGTGCCGCCATTTTGTTACACATCCCAAGACAAATTCCTGAAGAGGGCAACCTGCGCCGTGCCCCAAGCCCCCCGGCGTACCGATGGCGCCGGGACGAGCCTGATGACTCTTCGACAATCGTCAGATTGGCCGCTTGCAGTTCGGACAGAGGTTCCCCTCCATCGGTAGCATCCCACACACACCGCAGTGGGGACAATCGATCAGCCCCAAAGCGGGTCTGTCAACGCCTCGATCCTGCTGCACATCCACGCGGGGCCCGCCTGCACGGACAGGAACATCAGGAGCCTCCACGGCAGCCTGCAGCGGGATCGCTCCAGCAGGCCCCGTCCCCAGCATGTCACCGGCGTTCCCTCTTGCAGGCGGGACAATCCCCGGGGCCGCATATCCCGAATCCCGCGTGAAGGTGGCTTTCACTCTCTTAGACACCCTGAAATACGGAATCCAGATCGCAGCCGCGAGGAGCGACCTCATGGCTCCCTTTGCATCTGCCACCACCAACTCCTCCGCATCCATTCCGACCGCCACAAGAATGAGCAGCACTGACGCGGCAAAGTCGGCGACCATCAATCCAATCATAATGCCGGGGGCCGACCGTCTCCTGCCAAAGAAGCAAACCAGCGCCACCAGAAGAAAAATGTACAGCCCGACCTGCATGAGGATACTTACGCCGAAGTACACCACGTACCGATCGCTCGGAAGTTCTTGCAAGGCGACGAGACTGAGCACGAACATAATCGGCCCGAGAACCGTGCTCAGAATCAACCCGATGGCCGGCAACACGAGCCAGCCCCCGATACCCATGGGCGCGAGCTGCGGGTCCAGGCCGCCCACAGAATCCCCTCTGGGAGGAGTCAGAACGCCTGTGCGGAGAGTATTGCGAGTAACCACGGCAAATCCCAGAAAGAACGTGCCTCCCGCACAGAGCAGGATCCGCGACACGATGGGGAGTATCTCGTACGCGGAATGGGGCAAGTCCACGCCCAACTCGTTGAGCAAGCGTACTACCGGGAATATGAGAAGATACAGCCAATGGAGCAACAACGCCGTGCAGAAAAGTCCTTTGCCCCTGCACGGCTTCCAGGCGAACGCGAAGATCACCGCCGCCAGGAGAATCGCCGAAGAAATGTAGACCAAGATATCTAAGGGGGTTTCCATAAGTACGTACACTCTGTAGCCCTAAAGAAGCAGGGATCCGGAGATTCCCGAATCCCTGCACGTCTACGCATAAACTTCAGTCCGCCCCATTCACGGACTTGATCCGCCTACTTTGACTGTACGGCAGGCATCGCAACCACCGGCGGCTGCAAACCCGCCTTGGCCAGCACGAAATAGACCACCGCACCGACGATGAAGGCCATCAAAGGCGCCGCCGGAATGTTGGCCAGTTTCACCAGCGGTGCGATGCCGACGATAAAGCCGGCCGCCCACGAAATCCAGCCGGCCATATTCACGCCGTGGCGAGGACCGGCCCACTTCTTTCCGGACAGGAGATAATCCACCATCATGGCGCCACAGACCGGCCCAAAGGACGCGCCAATCACCGTGAAGACGCTGATAACCTCGCCGGCCCAGCCGGTGGCGGCCAGCACGATGCTGATGACCGTGCCGATACCCACGGTGACGAACGGATTCACCTTCGGCAACGTGGTCTTGAAGCTATTCGCCGCGATGAACGCGGAGAAGCACGCGGACGGGAACGCTGCGATCGCCAGCAGGTACATGAAGACCGCGCCCACCTTGTCACCCATCAGGACGCCCATGAGTTGGGTCGGATTCAAGGAGGCCCCTGCGGCGGCCTTGCCTGAGCCAAATGTGCCGGCAACGATGATCAACGCGATAGCTCCTGCAAAAATCGTCGCTCCGGCGATTCCGACCAACCCGCCCATCTGCACGTCTTTCTCGTTGCGGCTGTTCATGCCGAAATCGGCCCCGGCGGCGCCGGCGGTCGCAAAGAAGCCGATCACATAGGTCAGCAGCACGGTGATCACACCCACGGCGCTCAGGGCACCCACGGCCGCAGGCGTCACCCCGACTTGTGCCGGCTCAAAATTCCCCACGCCGCCGATGGACTTGGCGGCGAGGATGACGAGGATCACCAGCGGAATCAACGGCAGATACGTCGCGATTCTGGCGACGTACTGAATTCCCTTCAAACCCAGGAATGCCGCGGCTGCCGCCCAAACGATCGACAGGACGATGTGTGGAGGCGTGCTGATGACCTGCATCAGCGTCAAATCGGGATAGAACGGCTTGACCAGAAACGCGGCCGAGAAGCAGGCATTCACGCCAAGCCACCCGAATTGCAGAAGGCCCATCACAAAGCCCGGCAGGAGGAAGCCACCCAGGGTTCCGTACGTGGACGTGCCGACGATGTAGAGAGGCAGACCGGTCTTGAAACCGAGCAACGCCGGAAACAGGTAGTAGAGAAAATGGCACAGAAGCGCGGCCAGAACCAACCCGAGAAGCGCCGTGCCCAGCCCCTGCGACAACACTCCGCCCACTGCGCCGGCTCCCGTGGGGACATCCTGCCAGAAAACAAACCACAACATGATGCCCGCGTAGGTTGGGGCGGTGTTCTTGTACCAAGGCGCCCGGTTCGTGGGCGGGTTCGCCTTGGCCATACTGAGGTAACTTGGCAACGTTCCATTACTCATGATCGGCTCTCCTAAATCTACTATCCCGACTCACACTCCCTACACAGAATCAGCGGATGACAGATTGGAGACAGGAAGGACGCGCAGAGCGGAGGTGATCCCGCCCTTGGCCACCGTTGACATGGCGTACCGTCTTCTCCCCATCACTTCTCTCAGCCGCCGAGCCACAATCCTTACGGCCCGCCGCGGCGCCCTGATGCGATGACGCCGGACCCGCAATCGTTCAAGGCCCGGCCTCTCACCGCGAACACACCCTCCTGCGGCGAATCTACTCCCGGTGCGACATCCGCAATCGAATCGCCAGATACGTATTGAGGATGACCGCAATCGCAAAGATCAGACTGACCCAGCGGTGAATCGCCAGCGTCAGGTGCTGCCAATCGGTGCCCAGCAGATGGAACATGCTCACGACGATCGACAGGATCAGGGGCAAAGTCAGGAACATGACCAACCAGAAGGTCAGCTTGTAGACCACGAACGAACAGCACCAGCCCCGGTCGTCGGCCGGCAGGCGGAGCCGCGTCACCCGTCGCAGCAGCCGCGTCAGCCAGGGGCAGTCGGACGCTGTGAACCGGTGCCCTCCGGCCCAGGTGATCGCCAGAATCGCCAGACACAGGGCGAAGATCGGCGCGAACGTCGCGTGGATGTACATCAGGAATCCCGAGATGTGCTCGCCCTTGACCAGCGTCGGGTAGAACCCGGTGATCGCCAGGACGAGGAAGCAGAACACGGCCACCAGGTAGCAGAGCTTCTTCAAGGCGCCCAGGAGGCTGGACCGCTGCTCGATCAGCAGCAGACTGAATACGTGGATGCCGCCCGAGACCGGACAGCGAGGGCCGCCGGCCGGGGTGAGGAGCCAGTGCAAGGCGATGCCGACGAATGTCACCAACAGAGCGACGATCGAAACCGTTTGAAACATCCTGAGTACCCATCCATTGATTATGGATTACTGATGACGGAGAACTGCCAACGATCCATCATCAATCATCAATACGTTCATTCCTGTTCCGAGAGCACCTTGGCCACGGAACCCAGGGCCTTGAGCCCGTACAGCAGCAGGACGATTCCAATCACCGCCGACGCGCCGATCGCGATGACCTTGAACCACGGCCGGAAGACGAAGGAAAAGGCGAAGAACCACGTGCGGGCGTGCGACGCCTTCTGGAACTCGTACTGCGACTTGACCAGACTGGCGACGGAGGCAATCGGCGAATCCACGCCCACCTGGCCGAAGAAGAACGGGGCTTTCGTCGAGTGGCAGACCGTGCACTTGCCGACGCCCAGCGACTGCGCCGCAGGGCGAACGCCGTGAGCCATCGCCCAGGCGTACGGCGCCGCGGCCGGATGACCTTCGCGGCTCTTGAGAGCCCCGGCCTCGTCCAGTTCATACAGCATGCCGCCGGTAATGTAGACGGGCTTGGCCTGGCCGGCCTGCGTCAGGGCCTTCAACGCCTCCCCGACCTGCTCTTCCTTCAATTCGCTCCAATCACCGGTTGGGGCGGGCACAACATTCCTCAGCACACCGCCGACAACCTTGGTGACCACGGCCAGTTCGACAGGCTTGACGCCGTCGTTCGCATCCAGCACGCCCCAGAAAGCGGGCCAAACCATTTTGTGGGGTCCGATCTTGGCGGGACGATTCGGATCGGTCCCTCCTTCTTTGACGAATACCGGAGCCCAAACGTGCGGCAACACGCGAGGCTCTTTGTTGACGTTGATGGTCCCCAGGCGGTGGGCCCGCGAGGTCTTGGCCAGCACGGGTTTCTCCGTCGGCCACGGGCCGGAGTGGCACGCGGTGCAGGTCAGCCGGTCGAAGTGGACCGCGGGAATGCCCTTGTGCTCGGGAACCGGGGCGCCCAGCCGGCCACCGGTCGGCCGGTTGCCGTTCTCGTCGCCCAGATGGCACCCTTGACACGAACTCGTGGCCGCCATCTCATTGTGGGAGTAGGCGTTCTCGCCTTCGTAACCTCGGACGATGTCGTGGTCCAGTCCGTTGCGATGGCAGTCCACGCAGGTCAGACCTGCGGTCAGATGGATGTCCTCGTCGGCGGTCCACTTCTCCGTCTTCTGTTCGTTCTCGCCGCAGTACAGGTCGCTGTGGCAGTAGTAACACCGATGATCCGGGACCTCCCGCACGATGTCCATGAAGACGTTGCCCTTGGCGTCGAACACCTTTCGGTCGTACGAGACGCGAGGCGCCTTCTCCTCGGTCTCATCGGGCATAAAAGGATCGTACGTCGGACCCGCATCCGTCACCGAACCGCGAACGCTGGCGAACTCGCACGAAGCGGTGGCCGCCCAGCGGAAGTTGTTCCTGCTGACCTGGACCGCATAACCGGTCGCACCGCCCTGGTCCTGGCCGGGATGCGCATTGTGGCATGCCAAGCAGTTGACCTCCAGTTTTCCGGAGGCGTACTGGGCACCGATCTCCTCGGGGTCGGTCGGAGTGATCTCCCCGGAACCGCCGCCGGGCATGTGCCGGCCGAAGATCCGAGTGAACTCCGAGGCGGTCAGTCCAAACTGCTCGGGCCGATGCGCTCCCGGCCAGGCCCGGTACGATAAGGGCACTTGAATGCCCAGCTTCGAATCGAAGTACAACCACGGCTGGCCCGGCCGGCCGCTCGGGACATTGCTGTCCACCGAGTTGAAGTGCCAGCCCCCGCGGATCGTGCCGTAGCTGTGACATTCTCCGCACGTGAACTGCGTGGAAAACGGCATGGCCAACGGGTCGTTCGGATCGACCAGTGGGCCCTTCCCGCCCTTCTCACTCTCGGTATACAACGGAATCCGGTGAAGCGGGTGGGCCCGGCTGCCGTCGCTCTCGTCACCGAGCAGCTTCGCAGCCTTCTGGGCGGCCAGAACCGGCGTCGACAACATCGACGACACGACGAGCGCTGTGATCAGTCTTCGTTTCAAGGCTGTATCAGATCCTTTCTACGGTCCCGGCCGCAAGGCCGGCAACGGACATCAAATACGGACAGGCGGCCTGCGCCACAGGTCAGACCTTGAATTCCTCAGGCTTGAACTCGAGCCTGCGCTGCGCCTCGACGGCCTCGTTGACCTTGAGGACCATCACCGCGGTCTCGTAGCCGACCTCGCCGGGGCAGTTGAGCTTCGCTTTTCCGCGCATCGCGTCGAAGAAGTTCTCCAGGTGCGGCTGGTGATAGGCCTTGCCTTCCATCGTCACCGGGATCTCGTAAGCCGGCGGAGCGCCGGTCTCGCGGACATCCAGCGCCACGGTGGCGTCGGCCTTCTTCTCTTCTTTCTTCGGCTCGGTCACGAAACCCAGCTTGACCCACTTGTCCCAGTCCGTCTGAGAGCTCTGCTCCTTGTAAACCGACCCGCGTGCCGAGGATTCCGAGATCGACAGGGTGCCCTGGTCGCCCATGAAGTTCTCGAAGTAGCCCTGGTTGCTGTTGGTCGTGAGCACCTGGTAGTAGGCGCGAACCGTGCCTTCCTTCGTCTCGAAGTCGAAGATGCTCATGACGGTGTCGTACCACTCATGGGTGTTCTTGTCGTAGTAGTCGGTGCCGCCGCTGGCGATGACGCCCTTGGGCAGGGCATCGAGGAACCAGGAGTAGATGTCGATCTGATGCGAACCCAGGTCCACGATCGGACCGCCGCCGAGCTTCCTGTACCAGCGCCAGTTGCGGAATTGGTCCATGCTGGCGAAGCCGAACTTGGCGAGCGTCGCAGGGGGAATGTCCGTATTCTTGGGCCACAGGAGCGGCTCCTGGACGCCGCGATTCCACTGACCGTTGACCGTCGTCATCCGGCCGAGCATCTTGGCTTCCTTGAGGATCTTGTTGTAGCAGTGCAGATACCGCGGATTGCTCCGGCGTTGATGACCGATCTGCAGGAGTTTGCCCGTCTTCTTCTGGCACTCGACCATCTGCCTGGCCTTGGCCAGATCGTTGGACATTTCCTTCTCGCAGTAGACGTCCAGGCCGGCTTCCATGCAGGCGATCGCCTGCTCAGCATGCCAGAAGTCGGGCGTCGCGATGATGACCGCGTCGATCTTGCCCTTCTCCTTGTCGAGCATCTCTTTGTAGTCGACGTAGGCGTTGTTCGGATGGCCATAGCGGTCCAGGAGCCGCGACACGCGTTTCTGATTGTACGCTTCCCAGATGTCGCAGACGGCCTTGAACTTCAGGTTGGGGATCTTGCGGCAGGCTTCCATCAGAATCTGGCCTTCGGCGCCGGCGCCGAGCAGGGCCACGTTGATGTCTTTCTCGCCGCCGCTGGCGGCCGCGAACATCCGCGGCGCAAAGGCCAAACCGGCGCCGACCGCTGCTGTGGAACGCAGGAAACTGCGTCTGTCCAAACCGGATTGTGTTTTCGACTCGCTCATTGTACCTCTACTTGCTCCAATAATTGAACCTTGCAGTTCATAACCATGTTCCTGAGTTAGCCGGCCATTATGGAGGCAGCGAAAACGACTGTCAAGCAAAGTTGCCGTTTTTTCGACGCGTCCCATAACAACCGGCACGCCAGTCAAGAGAGTGTCAAGTTTCAGGCTGCAATTGCGACGAGGCCGGCTCCTGCTTCGAACTTGACACTTCCCATTTCCAACTTCCTATTTCGACGGTTTGATGACGATGTTGCGATACGCGACCGGGCCGTGATTGCCCTGGAACATCAAAGGTCCCGTGGGGGCCTCTTTGCCCGTCACGCCGCCGGGGGTCGGCCCCGGCATGACCAGGTTCTTGTGCAGGACCTGGCCGTTGAGCTCGACCTTGACGAACTCGGCGTTCTTGACCTTGTTGCCCGCCGCGTCGAACTTCGGCGCCCGCCACTCGATCACATACTGCTGCCACTGGCCGGGCTTCTTGGATGCGTTCACCGGAGGGGAGAATCCGCCGTAGATCGCGCCCATGTCGCCGCTGCCCATCGTGGTCTTGCCGTAGCTGTCCAGGACCTGGACCTCGTACTCGCCCATCACGTAGACGCCGGAGTTCGAGCCCTGCGGCACCATCACCTCAAGCTCAATCCGGCAATCCCCGAACTTGGCCTTGGAATAGAGGTCCTGGCTTTCGCCATGGGCCGGGGTGAGGTTGATCAGCTCGCCCATGCCCTCGACCTTTTCAAGCTGCTTGGGATCGCTGGACGAGACTTTTGCCTTGCCGACGGTCCACTTGTTGGCCTTGCCCGAGTCGCCCTTGGCCTGCCATTCGTCGAGATTCTGCCCATTGAAGGCCAGCGCCGCGTCGCCGTAGACAGGCGGGATCCTCCTGATCCGGATGTCTTTGAACTCGACCGCCATCGGCGGGCCCGCGTGGAGCTGCAGGGCCAACAGCCCCGTCCGCGAGGAACCCTTCTGATCCTTCGGATCGTCCGGGTTCACGACGCGGTCGTTGTCGATCAGCTCGATGGTCTGGTGGCCGTTGAGGTAGTGGGCGATGTGGTTGCCCTGGCAAACGACCAGGAACTCGTTCCAGCCTTTGGCTTTGTAGAAGCCGGCCTCGGCCAGTGCTTTCTTGTCGTTGACGTTGCCGGTGATTTTCTTCTGACCCGTGGCGTCGACGACCGTGAAATCGCCGAGGGTCGCCAAGAAGCCTCGGCCGCCTTCGTGATAGAGGAAGCCGACCAGATTCAGGTCATCGAGGATGTCCGCCTGATAGCCGGCGATCCGCCACTGGGCGAACTCCTTGCTGCGATACTGAACGCCGGAGTTGCCGCTATGGAGGCGGAACCTCAGGCTCAGCTCGAAGTCGTCGAACTGCCCGCCGCGATAGACCAGGAACGTATTGCCCTGCGTCGGGTTCTGGGGTGTGGTTTCGCCGCGGATGAGGCCGTCCTTGACGGACCAGAGTCGCGGGTCGCCGTCCCAGCCGGCGAGGTCCTTGCCGTTGAACAGCGAGGTCCAGCCGTCGGAGGCGTCGTTCGCAGAGGCGGGCGTGACACCGCACAGCAACACCGCCACGAGCAGGAGCAACCCCTGGCGTACAATCTGTCTTTCAATCTTCATCACAGTAGACCTTAGTCAAGGGATTTAATCTTGAGGTTCTTGAACCACACCGGATTGCCGTGGTACTGGAAGCCCAGGTGCCCCTCGCGAGGCATGTCCTTGTAGGCCCCGGAGAACTTGTTGTCCGTTCCCTGCGGGTTCTTGCCCTTCTCAACCCACCGGTCCAGATCCATGTCGATGATGTCCTCGCCGTTGAGGTTCACGTAGATCTTGTTGTCCAAGCAGGTGATGACGTAATGGTTCCATTCGCCGGGAGCCTTCTGCGCGGCTTTGGAGGGCGAGAGGCAATCGTAGATCGCGCCGCACTGGCCGTGCTTGGTGCCGTCGGTCGTCGCGTGGATCTGCACTTCGATGGCGGTGTTGATCCAGTTCTGCAGGCTGCCCGTGCGGATGAAGACGCCGCTGTTGCCCTTGTCGGGGATCCTGTAATCCAGTTCGAGGATGAAATTGCCGTAACGTTCCTTGGTCCAGATGTCGCCATGCCCACTGTCGCCGGGGGCCAGGACGCCGTCGGCGCCGAAGGCCCAGCCCTTGGCCGGCATATTCGCATTGGACAGGTCCCGCTTGAACACATCGCGATAGGGCCTGTTGTCCAGCTCGGCGGCGGTCTTTTTGAACCACTCGACGCACTTGCGGATCTCCGGCACGCTGTTGTCCCAATTGTGCTCATACTCGATGGAGAACATGCCCTCAAACCCCTGTCGCGACAGCTCGGCGAGCACCTCGCCGACCTTGCTCACGCCGGTGCCCCAGGGCACGTCGTGGGCGCCGCCGCCCCACTTGTTGAGGTCCTTGAAGTGCAGACTGCGAATCCGTCCGACCTTGCCCAATTCCCGGATCGCCACAACCGGATCGATCTCCGAGCGGGTCCAGTGACCGGTGTCGGCGCAGGCGCCGATCCATGGGCTGCGGCCTTCGCAGACTTTCAGCACCGTCGCGTAATCCCAGTAGTGCGAGGGCTTCGGGTGGTTGTGCAGTGCGACGCCGATCTTGTACTCCTGGCAGAGCCTGTCGATCAGGTCCATCGCGTCCTCGGGCGGCTCGGACACGATCGTCTCGATGCCCATCTCTCTGGCGAAGTCGAAGACCTTGCGGCACTCGGCCTCGTTGTTCGGCAGGCCCACCACGCCGTAGTTGACCAGGGTGATCCCTGCGTCGGCGAGGATCTTCTTGGCCGCCTTCCTCTGCTCGGCGGTCATGTTGTGATCCATCCTGGCGTCGCCCGTCTCGGCGCTGAGCTTCTGTCCGGGGTAGGCCTCGATGTACTTGAGATTCAGCAGCTTGGCCTTGGCCACCGCCTCGGCAAACGTGAACCGGTTGAAGCTGTACGCCTGGGGCCCCAGCCGCCACTTGTCTTTGGCCTGGGCGCCGCTTACGCAGGCCGCCGCAACCAGCAGAATCATACCCAACCTCATCTTGCTCATCGGCACTTCTCCACAAATCATCAATCAACCATCACAAATCATCATTTCTAAAGAGTCCATCCTTCGCGGTACGTGCGACGGAGGAACTTGTCGGCCGCGGTGGTGTTCGTCACCTTCATGCTCGCGCCGTCCCATTCGAGCTTCTGTCCCGCCATCGCCGCGACGTTGCCCAGCAGGATCGCCTCGGTCAATGGGCCGGCGTAGTCGAAGTTCGACAGGGGCTTGGGACCGCCCTTGCAGCCGCGAATCCAGTCGTGGTAGTGGTCGACCGAACGGTCGAAGACCTCCGCAGGCCGTTTGAAGCCCTTCATCGCCGTCTCGGGGATCAGCCGGGGGACGCCGCAATGCGGATACACAATGGTGCCCTTGTCGCCGTAGTAGACGCCACCCTGATCGGGCAGATTCCGGGAAGCCTCCAACTCCGGCGGCCGCGGCGGCTGGTTGTCGCCGTCGTACCAGTTCACCGTCAGAGCCGGACGGTCGCCCTTGGCCTTGAACTCCCACGTGATGATCGTCTTCTCGGGATAGGTTTCCTTGCCGAAGGGACCGGGCTTGGCGGAGATGCTCGACGGATAGCCAAGATCGAGGGCCCACCAGGCGGGGTCGATGATGTGACAGCCCATGTCGCCCAGGGTGCCCGTGCCGAAATCCAGCCAGCGACGCCAGTTGCCCGGCACGTAACACGGATGATAGGGACGATACGGCGCAGGTCCGAGCCATAGGTCCCAATCCAATGTCTCAGGCACCGCAGGCGTGTCGGTCGGACGCACGCCGCCGCCCCAGTTCTTGCCGCTCCAGAGGTCCACCTTGTGGATCTTGCCGATCACGCCGGACTGAACGATTTCCACGAAGAACTTCATCTCCGCGGTGCCGTGGATCTGCGTGCCCATCTGCGTGACGACCTTGTGCTTGCGGGCCGCCTCGGTGAGCTGGCGGACCTCATAGACGTCGTGACACAGGGGCTTTTCGGTGTATACGTGCTTGCCCCGCTTGATGGCCGCCATCGAAGCGACTGCGTGAATATTGTCGGGCGTCGCGACGGTCACCGCGTCGATGTTCTTGTCTTCCTTGTCCAGCATGACGCGGAAGTCTTTGTACTTCCTGGCGTCGGGGAACCTCTTGAAAGTCCCGGCGGTGTGCCCGCCCCAATCGACGTCGCACAGCGCGACGATGTTCTCGCTGCTGACCGACTGGATGTCGCTGGCGCCCTGGCCGCCGATGCCGACGCAGGCGATATTGAGTTTCTCGCTGGGCGGAGTCGTCCCCGATCCGGCCAGAACATGTCGCGGCACAATCGTGAACGCGGCCGCCGCTGCGGCGCTGCCCAGGAATTGGCGTCTGTTCATTTGTCTGTTTCTCACAGCAAAGCCCTCTCAAGTATCAATCAACAATCATCCTTCATCCATCAAAGGACCCATCCGTCACGAAACGGCGGACGGATCAGCTTATCCGCTTCAGGCAGATTCGTCACCTTCAGATTCACCGGATCCCACTCGAGCGGCATATCCTTGAACCGCATAGCCAGCACGCCCAGCAGAACCATCTCGGTCAGCGGCCCGCCGTATTCGAAGCTCGAACTGGCGGGCTTGCCGTCCTTGCAGGCGCGAATCCAGTCCTGCTCGTGTCCGCTCTGGCCGCCTTTGACTCGCGGGAGCGTCTTCTCGGGTCGTTTGTAGGCCCTCATCTTCGTCTCGGGAATGATCCGAAGACCGCCGGCGCCGTGCGAGCCGTGCATGATCGTGCCTTTTTCGCCGATGAACAGGGCGCCGCTGCCGTCCAGTCTGCGGCCGGGCTCCAGGTCTCTGGGCCGAGGCGGCATCAGCCGTCCGTCCGTCCAGGTGAGCTTAACCGGCGGCATGTCTCCCCGCGCGGGGAATTCGTACCGGATGATCGACGCCCTTGGGAACGTCTCGGCCGCCACATCCGGCTGGTAGTGCGTAGTCGTCGCTTCGACCCGCGTGGGCTGGCCGAGTTGGAGCACCCAGAACGCCGGATCGACGATATGGCAACCCATGTCGCCCAGAGCGCCGGTGCCGAAATCCCAGAAACCCCGCCATGACATGGGGTGATAGATTGGGTTATACGACCGATACGGGGCCGGGCCCAGCCACAAATCCCAGTCAAGCGTCTTGGGAACATCCGGAGTATCCTTCGGCCTTGCCATGATCGGGAAGTCCGACCACGGATCGCCGCCGACCGGACGGTCGGTCCATGCGTAGACCTCGTGAACCGGGCCGATCGCGCCATCGGCGATCCACTCCCAGAGCATGCGGATCTCGTCGGAGGAGTGGCCCTGGTTGCCCATTTGCGTCTGGACCTTGGCCTCTCGCGCGGCTTCGGTGAGCTTTCGCACCTCCCAGATCGAGTGCGCCAACGGCTTCTGCATGTAAACGTGCTTGCCATGCTGGATGCAGGCCATGCCCACCACGCCGTGCGTGTGGTCGGGCGTCGCGACGACTACGCCGTCGATATTCTTGTCCTCTTTGTCGAGCATAACGCGGAAGTCTTTGTACTTCCCGGCGTTGGGGAACCTGTTGAACACCTTGCCGGCGTGCCCATCGTCGACGTCGCACAGCGCGACGAAGTTCTCGCTGCTGCATGCGTTGATGTTGGCGGAGCCCATGCCGCCGATACCGATGGCAGCCAGATTGAGCTTGTCGCTGGGCCGCTGCCCCGCGGCGCCCGCCAGCACGTGGCTGGGCACGACTGTGAACGCCGCGACGGCGCCTGCAGCGCCGCCCAGGAACGCCCTTCTATCGATTGACTCGGTCATTGCCGATCCTTCCTTCATCAGATCGCCCAGCCTTGCCGGTACTCTTTGGTCAGGTACTGGTTGGCCTCGGGGATATTCGTGAACTTGAACTCTTTGGCGTCCCAGAAGAGCTTCGTGCCGAGCATCTTGTCCTTCAGGGCCGGACGCAACGCGATGTTGCCCATCAAGACCACCTGTGCCAGCAGACCCGCATGATCGGGGAAGTTCGAGCCGGCGGGCTTGCCGCCCTTGCAGGCGACTACCCACTCCATATAGTGGCCGATCGAACGCTCCAGCTTCTGCGGAGGTTTGCCGTACTCCTTCTGCCGGGCTTCGGGGATCAGACGGCAGCCGAGCATCTTGCCCTTGTCGCCGACGTAGAGCTGGCCATTGGTGTCCCACTTGCGACCGTCCTCCAGTTCAGCGGGTCGAGGCGGTTTCATGCCGCCGTCGTACCAGTGCAGAGTCACCGGAGCCAGGTCCCCGCGGGCGGGAAATTGGTATGTGACGCGGGACGCCACCGGATAGGTCTCGTTGTTCACCAGCGTGCATGCGGCTTCCACGCTCGTCGGATATCCGAGCTTCAAGGCGCGGAACACCGGGTCCATGCTGTGGCAACCGATATCGCCCAGGGCGCCGGTGCCGTAATCCCACCAACCCCGCCAGACGAAGGGGTGATAGACCCGGTTCGCGTAGGGACGCATCGGCGCCGGTCCGAGCCAGAGATCCCAGTCGAGCGTCTCAGGGATCTGATCCTGCGCCGACGGCCGGTCCACGCCCTGCGGCCAGTACCATTTGTTGATTCCATTAAGCGGCCGGTCGGTCCAGACGTGCACCTCGCGGACCTGGCCGATCGCGCCGTCCCAGATCGTCTCGCACAGCAGGCGGGTCTCCTCGGAGGCCTGGCCCTGATTGCCCATCTGGGTCGCGACCTTCGCCTCGCGGGCGGCGTCGGCCAGCAGCCTGGCCTCGCGGACCGTGTGCGTCAGCGGTTTCTCACAGTATACGTGCTTGCCTCGCTTGATCGCGGCCATGGACACGATCGCGTGCGTATGATCGGGCGTTCCCACGACGACTCCGTCGATGTTCTTATCCTCCTTGTCGAGCATCTCGCGGAAGTCCTTATACCGCTTGGCGTTAGGATAGCGGTCGAATATCCCCCTGGCTTGCCGCCAGTCCACGTCGCACAGCGCCACAATGTTCTGGCTGGCGAGCTGGTTGATATCGTGGCCGCCCTGGCCGCCGATGCCGACCCCGGCGATGTTGATCTTCTCGCTGGGGGCCGCATCGCCCGAACCGGCCACCACATGGCGGGGAACCACCGTAAAGGCCGCCACGCCGGCCGCCGCCGTACCCATGAACCCACGTCGTGTCATCTTCTGCTGTTTCACGGCACTACTCCTAATTCAATGATTGCGCCATGGACGCGTTCGTTACAATCGGTGCAGCCTCAGTGTCCAATCAGGGGCGTCTGCAGATAGTCGATAGTCGATTCCTACAGGCTCCACCCTTCGCGATACTCGTTGCGGATGTACTTGTTGGCCTCGGGTAGATTGGTCACCTGCATGTTCGGGCCGTCGTAGCGTAGCTTGATGCCCTTTTCGTAGAGCTGTCTCTCCATCTTGAGGGCGACATTGCCCAGCAAAACGACCTCCGTCAGAGGTCCGGCCCAGTCGAAATTGGCCCTCGCGGGTTTGCCGCCCTTGCAGGCGTCGAGCCACTCCTTGTGATGGCCTGGCGAACGCTCGATCTTCTGGGGTGGCCTGCCATACTCCTTCATCCGAACCTCGGGGATCAAACGATAGCCCAGCATCTTGCCCTTGTCGCCGATGAACAGATTATCGTCGGCCTCGCCGAACTTGCGGCCTTCCTCCAATTCCGGCGGCCTTGCCGGCATCAGACCGCCGTCATACCAGGTCAGTTTCAGCGGAGGCATCCCCTCCCGTTCGGGGAATTCGAACCGAACGATCGAGGCCTTGGGAGCGGTCTGTTCCTTCACCGCGGCCGGTTCATCCATGTTGCTCGAGCAGGCCTCGACCGACAGAGGATAGCCCAACTTCAAAGCCCGGAAGACCGGGTCGAGCTGATGACAACCGATGTCGCCGAGGACGCCGGTGCCGAAATCCCACCAACCCCGCCAACTGAACGGGGTATAAGCCGGATGGTAGGGGCGATGCTTCGCGGGTCCCAGCCACAAGTCCCAATTCAACGTCCTGGGCACTTCCGGCGTGTCCTGTGGGCGGCCGACGCCGCGGGGCGAAATGGGCCGGTTGCACCAGGCATGGACCTCGCGGACCGGACCGATCGCGTTGTCCCAGAGGATCTCCGAGACCAGTCGATTGCCCTCGGTGGCCTGGCCCTGGTTGCCGAGCTGCGTCGCCACCTTCGCCTCGCGAGCGGCCAGCGTCAGTTGGCGGGCTTCCCAGATGCAGTGCGTCAGCGGCTTCTCGCAGTAGACGTGCTTGCCGCGTTTGATCGCAGCCATCGCGATGACCGCATGCAGATGGTCCGGCGTGGCGATGATCACCGCGTCGATGTCCTTCTGCTTGTCGAGCATCTCGCGGAAGTCCGTCCACTTCTTGGCGTTCGGATATTTCGTGAAGACTCTTCCTGCATAGCCTTCATCGACATCGCACAGAGCGACGATGTTCTCGCTGCGACACTCGTCCAAGTCCCCCTCGCCGCGACCGCCAATGCCGATGCCGGCGATGTTGAGCTTGTCGCTGGGCGCGGTATTGCCGGCTCCGCCCAAGACATGTCGAGGCACAACGGTGAACGCCGCAACCGCGGCCGCTGTCCCCACGAAATCCCGTCGCGACAACCGTCCTTCTCCTTGCGTGTTCTCAGCGCTCATTTCTATCCCCTTCATTCATCGCCATCGACAAGCTGCGCTTGTCGCTGCCACCCGGACTCGATGACAGACCCTCTGAAATCGTCAGTAGTCGATACTCGATAGTCAATTCCTACAGGCTCCACCCTTCCCGATACTGTCGATGGAGGAACTCGTTGGCCTCGGGCAGATTCGTGCTCCGCATGTTGGGCCCGTCGTACGCGAGACGAAGCCCCTTCTCCTGCGTCTTCAAGCTCATCCGCACCGCGATATTGCCCAGCAGGATCATCTCGGTCAAGGGACCTGCGTAGTCGAAGTTCGAGCCCGCGGACTTGCCGCCTTTGCAGGCCTCGATCCATTCCTTGTAATGACCCACCGATCGCGGGATGCTCGGAGTCGGACGTTTGTAGTCCTTCATCCGCGACTCGGGAATCAAACGCGGGCTGTTGCCGTAGCTGCCGCAGGTGAGCTTGCCCTTGTCGCCGACGAATATCACGCCGCCGAGCTTGTCGCCAAGCTGCCGACCCGGTTCGAGTTCAGGTGGTCTTCGCGGCATCAGACCGCCGTCGTACCAGGTCAATTCCAGAGGAGGCATCCCTTCCCGCTCGGGGAACTCGTACCGCACGATCGACGCCTGCGGATAGCTCTCATTGTTGAAGGGCTTGTCCCAAGTGACCGTGGGCACATAGATCGAACAACTGGCCTCCACGCTGGTCGGGGCCCCGAGCTTCAGGGCCCAGAACACCGGGTCGAGGTTGTGACAACCCATGTCGCCCAGCCCGCCCGTGCCGAAATCCCACCAGCCGCGCCA
Source organism: uncultured Phycisphaerales bacterium (assembly GCA_937927975.1). Taxonomy (GTDB): domain Bacteria; phylum Planctomycetota; class Phycisphaerae; order Sedimentisphaerales; family Anaerobacaceae; genus PLanc-01. The sequence continues at coordinate 20,201 of CALEZT010000280.1, read as the reverse complement.
TAGCGTCGGCGCGTAGGCGGGATGATAGGGCCGATGCGAAGCCGGGCCCAGCCAGAGGTCCCAATCGAGCCCCTCCGGCACAGCTCGCGTCTCCTTCGGACGCTCCATGCCCTGCGGCCACACTGCATGAGTTGTCCAAGCGTGCACCTCGCGTACCGTCCCGATCGCGCCGTCCCAGATCCACTCGCAGATCAGACGAATCCCCTCGTTCGAGTGGCCCTGGTTGCCCATCTGCGTGGCGACCTTGGCCTCGCGGGCCGCCTTCGCCAACTCGCGGGCCTCGTGCATCGAATACGTCAGGGGTTTCTCGCAATAGACGTGCTTGCCCATCTTGATCGCCATCATGGACGCGACCGCATGCGTGTGGTCGGGCGTCGCCACCACGACGGCGTCGATGTTCTTGCCCTCCTTCTCAAGCATCACCCGAAAGTCAGCGTATTGTCTGGCGTTCGGGTGCCGCTTGAAGGTCTCCGCGGCCTGTCTGCGATCGACGTCGCACAGAGCCACGATGTTCTCGCTTGCCACGTTGGCGATATCCCCGGCCCCCTGCCCGCCCACGCCAATGCCGGCGATGTTCAACTTCTCGCTCGGCGGCGTCTGCCCGGATCCCGCGAGGACACGGCGCGGCACAACCGTAAAGGCCGTAACGCCCGCTGCCCCACCAAGGAATTCACGCCTGTCCATCAGTCTCCTTCGTGCCGAAGTCTATGGTACGGAACATGGGGTCAATTCAGCAATACCTCACGACACGAGATTCCACCCGGCCCGGTAGAACTTCGTGACGTAGTTGTCCGCCTCGGGGCAGTTCGGCGAGCGCATCGCCTTGCTGTCCCACTCGACGCGCCGGCCCAGCCGGACGGCCAGGTTGCCGACGAGCAGCGACTCGGTGAACGGCCCCGAGTACCAGAACCCCGCCATCGCCATTTCCGGTTTTCCCGCCTTGCAGGCATCGATCCACTCTTTGTGGTGACCGGGCGAACGAGGCAGCGTCTTCTCGGGCTTCTTGTAGTCCTTCATTCTCGATTCCGGGATCAGTCTCGGCGGGCCGGACCAGCCGCCGCAGACCATCTTGCCCTTGTCGCCGACGAACAGGATGCCGTTGTCTTCGAGCTTGCGGCCCTCTTCGAGTTCCGGCGGACGAGGGGGCATCTTGGCGCCGTCGTACCAGACCATCTTGACGGCAGGCCGATTGCCTTTGGCCGGGAATTCGTAGGTGATGATCGACCATTTCGGCAGGGTCTCGTCGTTGGACCCGCTGGTCTCGGCCTCAACCGCCGTCGGGGCGTCGAGATCCAGGCAGAAGAACGCCGGATCGGCGTTGTGCACGGCCATGTCGCCCATGGCCCCGCAGCCGAAATCCCACCAGCCGCGCCAGTTGAACGGGCAGTACGTGGCCTCGCCGCCCCGGCCGTTGGAGAACTTGGCATAAGGACGCCACCGGGCGGGGCCGAGCCACAAATCCCAATCGAGCCCGTCAGGAACCGGGACGACCTCCGTGGGTCGCTCAATGCCCTGCGGCCACCATGGACGCTCCGGCGTGCCAGGCCGGTCGCTCCAGACGTGGACCTCGCGGACCGCGCCGATCGCGCCGTCGTGAATGAATTCGTAGGTCAGGCGAAGCCCCTCGCCGGCGTGGCCGCCCTGGCCCATCTGCGTGACGACCTTCATCTCTTTGGCGACTTCCGTCATCCGGCGGGCTTCGTAGATCGTGTGCGCCATGGGTTTTTCGCAATAGACGTGCTTGCCCATTCTCATGGCCATGATCGCCGCCGGGGCATGGCAATGATCGGGAGTGGCGATCATCACCGCGTCGATGTTCTTGTGTTCCTTGTCGAGCATCTGGCGAAAGTCTTTGTACTTTCGGGCGTCCGGGAACTTGTTGAATGTCCCTGCCGCACGCTTCTCGTCCACATCGCACAGAGCGACGATGTTCTCGCTGCTCAGAGCGTTCATGTTGCCGCCGCCCTGGCCGCCGACGCCGATCCCGGCGATATTGAGCTTGTTGTTGGCCGAGTCCTGCCCGGTCCCGCCCAGAACGCGTTTGGGAACAAACTTGAAGGCCGCCGCCGCGGTCGCGATTCCCATCAACTCCCGGCGTGACAGACCTGAGCTCCGTTCGATCGTTTCGCCTGATCCTCTCATGGGATTTACCTCATCCGAACTTGGCAATCCTTATGAACCATTCAGTTCCCGGGCCGTCGTCGAGAACGACCCGGGAACTGATCGAATACTTCGTGGGGCAAGGTCGGTTAGACCTTCATCTCCAGCGGACCCCAGCCTTCGCGCGGCTCGCGCCAGGCCAGCTCGTTGATCTTCGGATCGCTGGTGATCTCGCCGGCCTCGTTAAGTTCGAGCTTCTTGCCGGCGCGGGCACAGAGATTGCCCAGTTGGATATTCGCGGCCATCGGGCCGGAATAGCTGAAGTTGGACTGGCTGAACTCCCGCGGCTTCTCGCCCTTGCAGGCCATGAAGAATTCCTCGTGATGGCCGGGGGAACGTTCGAGCAGTTGCGGCGGACGGCCGAACTCCTTGCGTCGCGCTTCGGGGATAATCAGCGGGGTTTCCCAGTAGTCGCCGTTGACCAGCATCTTGCCTTTGCTGCCGATGATCAGGTTGCCGGTCCTCGGCAGTTGACGCCCATCGGCCTCGAGTTCCTCCGGCGTGTCCGGCATGAAGGGCCGGCCGTTTCCGTCCTTGCCCTCGTACCAGAAGGTTTTGAATCCGGGTCGGCCGTCCTTGGCGCGGTAGGTGCTCTTGACCACCATGCCGGCGGGCCACTGATCCTTGACGGGACCGGTCATGATGAACGGCTCAGCCGTCGCGGCGTAGCCGGGATTCATGATCGAGTAAATGCCGTCGGTGGTGTGGCAGGCCATGTCGCCCAGCGCGCCGGAGCCGAAATCGACGATGCCACGCCAGTTGAAGTCGTGGTAGGCCCTGTTGCCCTTGTACGGACGCATCGGGGCCGGTCCGATCCAGGCATCCCAGTCCAGCGTATCGGGGACCGGGTCCGAGCCTTCCGGACGGTCGCCGCCCTGCGGCCAGATCGGGCGATTCGTCCAGGTGTGGAACTCCTTGATGTCGCCGACGGCGCCCGCCTTGATGTACTCGTAGGCGAGCCGCCAGCCATTGCCGGCGTGGCCCTGGTTGCCCTGCTGCGTGACGACCTTGGGGTTCTTGGCATAGGCGGCCGTCAGCAACTGCGCCTCGCGGACCGACCAGGTCAGCGGCTTCTCAGTGTAGCAGTGGATGCCCATCGAGACCGCGGTCATCGTCGGAGCGAAATGGGTGTGGTCCGGCGTGGACACGAAGACCACGTCAAGTTCCTTCGCGTGGTTCTGGAACAGCTTCCGCCAGTCGGTGTAGCCTTTGGCCTGCTCCCAGCCCGCTTTGCCCAGAACGCCGTTCCAGCGGTTCTTGTCCACCTCAGCGAACGCGACGCACTGAAGGCCGGCCTTGTGCGAGGCTTCCGTGTGAGAACCCGCGCGGCCACCGACCGCGACGAATCCGACCTGGAGCTTCTCGTTGAGGCCCTGGGCCCGGATGACGTTCGGGAACGCGACACTCGCAGCCCCTGCCGCGGCGACGCCCCTGATGAATTGACGACGTGAGATGCTTTCCATGAGCTTGGCTCCTTTACTTCTTAACCATGAAATTCTTTGATTACAGGGACCATCCATCGCGGAACTGCGGACGCACAAAAGCGTTCGCCTGTTCGTCGTTGGTGACCTTCATATTCTCGCCGTCCCAGAGCAACACGCGTTCCGGATGCAGCACGGCCAGATTGCCCATGACGACCGTCTCGGTGAAAGGACCCGAGTAGTCGAAATTCGAGCTGGCGGCCGGTCCGCCCTTGCAGGCGTTGATCCAGTCCTGCTCATGGCCGTCCACGCCGCCTTTGACGCGACGCAGCGTCTTGGCCGGTCGCTTGTAGGCCTTCATCTTGCTTTCCGGGAAAATGCGGGGATTCTCGCAGTACGTGTCGCAGATGAGCTTGCCCTTGTCGCCGACGAAGATCGTGCCGCTTTCCGGGATGCTCCGGCCCGGCTCCAGGTCGTCCGGCCGCTCGGGCATGATGCCGCCGTCGTACCAGTGCAGCTTCACCGCAGGCATGTTCCCGCGAGCGGGGAATTTGTAGTGGACGATCTCGGCCGACGGGTACGTCTCTTTGTTGTCGAACCGCGTCCACATCTGCTTCACTTCCCAGGAGTGGCTGGCCTGCACGCTTTCCGGATACTTGAGCTTCAGCGCCGAGAACGCAGCGTCCATGACGTGGCATCCCATGTCGCCCAGGGCGCCGGCGCCGAAGTCGATCCACGCCCGCCAGTTGAACGGCAGATAGATCGGGTTGTACGGCCGCATCGGCGACGGACCGATCCACAGATCCCAGTCCAGACCTTCCGGCACAGGCGGGGTGTCCTGGGGCCGGTCGATGCCCTGCGGCCACACCGGCCGGTTTGTCCAGCAGTGCACCTCGGTCACATTGCCGATCGCGCCGTCCTGGATCCACTCGGTGACCAGGCGGAGTTCCTCGCTGGAATGCCCCTGGTTGCCCATCTGGGTCTGCACCTTGTACTTGCGGGCGGCCTCGGTCAGCATGCGGGCCTCCCACACGGTGCGGGTCAGCGGCTTCTGGACGTAGACGTGCTTGCCCCGCTGCATGGCGGCCATCGCGACGACCGCATGCGTATGGTCCGGCGTGGCGACGATCACCGCGTCGATGTCCTTCTGCTCGTCAAGCATCTTGCGATAATCCGTCCACTTCTTGGCGTTCGGATATCGTTCGAACACGCCCGCCGCGTACTTGGCGTCCACATCGCACAGAGCCACGATGTTCGCCCCTGCGTCGGCGCACTTGGCGACGTTGTTCTGGCCCATCCCGCCGACGCCGACGCCGGCGATGTTGAGTCTCTCGCTCGGGGGCGTGTTGCCCGTGCCGCCCAAGACGTGCCGGGGCACGACGGTGAACGCCGCTACAGCCGCTGCCGCGCCGACGAAATCCCGTCGTGACAGGGCTGAGTTGCCCGGCTTCTTTGCTGTCGTCATGATCTGTCTGCCTCTCTGCTGTGAATAGTCCTCTTGAACAAGGCCGGGCGTCATGTCCTTCCGCACACGGACATGACGCCTCGGCATCGAAATCATCTTCTACATGTCCAGCGACCAGCCGTCGCGATAGTGCATTTGCACGTACTCGTTGGCCTTCTCGTCGTTGGTGACGCGCATCTTCTCGCCGTCCCAAAGGAGCTTCTTGCCGACGTTCTCGGGCCGGATGGCGAGGTTGCCCATCGTAACCATCTCGGTGAAGGGACCTGCGTAATCGAAGTGCGACGTGGCCTGGCCGCCTGTCTGAATGGCCTCCAGCCAGTTGCCTTCGTGGCCGGTCCGGATTCGCTTGAGCGTCTGCGGGGGCTTGTTCTTGACGAACTCCCGGTGCCGCTCGTAGGGTACGAGCTGAGGATTGTCGCCGTACTCGCCGCAGCGGAGGACGCCCTTGCTGCCGATGAACAGCACATTGCTCGAAGCCTGATCCAGCGGCCGGCCAACTTCCAGCGCCTCCGGACGCTGAGGCTTGAGGCCGCCGTCGTACCAGTGGACCTGCACGGCGGGCATGCCTTCGCGGGCGGGATACTCATAATGGACAATCGAACCCTGCGGGAACGTCTCGTTGTTGACCGGCGTGCAGCTCGCCTCGACGCTGACCGGGTACTTGAGCTTGAGCGCCCAGAACACCGGGTCCAATACGTGGCAGGCCATGTCGGCCAGTGCGCCGCCGCCGAAATCCCACCAGCCGCGCCAATTGAACGGCAGATAGATCCTGTTGAACGGACGCTCGGGAGCGGGACCAAGCCAGAGGTTCCAGTCGAGCGTGCCCGGGACCTCATGGACTTCGCCTGGCCGATTGATGCCCTGCGGCCAGACCGGGCGGTTCGTCCAGGCGTGGACCTCTTTGACCTCGCCGATCACGCCGGCCCAGATCCATTCGCAAATGTCGCGGACGCCGTCGCCCGAGTGGCCCTGGTTGCCCATCTGGGTGACGACCTTGAATTTGCGGGCGGCCTCGGTCATCGCGCGGGCCTCGGACACGAGGCGCGTCAGCGGCTTCTGGCAGTACACGTGCTTGCCCCGCCGCATCGCTGCGATCGAGGCGATCGCGTGCATGTGGTCGGGCGTCGCCACGATCACCGCGTCGATGTCCTTCTGCTCATCAAGCATCTTGCGGAAATCCTTGTACTGCTTGGCGTTGGGGTACTTCTTGAACTGCCCGGCGGCCCTCTCGAAATCCACGTCGCACAGGGCGACGATGTTGGCGCCCGCGCCGGCGCAGGCGTCGGTATTGCCCGAACCCATGCCGCCGGCGCCGATGGCTGCGACGTTGACCTTCGCGCTGGGGGCCGTGTTGCCCTGGCCGCCCAGAACGTGCCGGGGCACGACCGTAAACGCGGCCACCGCCGCCGCGGCGCCCACAAAATCACGACGAGACAGCGCGCCGTCCCGTCCCTGCGCTTGGTTCTTCTTTTCCATGTCCTTGGGTCCTCAAAAAAGACTATGCCTATTGTCCGTTTTTCCGAACTCGAGATCTCACTGGGTCTCCACAAGCCAGATGTTGCGGAACCGCACGGGGTTGCCGTGGTCCTGCAGGTAGATGCCGCCGGGCTCGGCGACGTTGCCGTCCATCGCACCACCAGTCGGGCCGGGGAGTTTGCGGCGGTCGTGAATCGTGACGCCGTTGTGGACGACCGTGACGACCGCGTCGGCGGTCTTGTTGCCGCTCGCGTCGAATCGGGGGGCCTGGAACGTGATGTCGTAGGTCTGCCACTGCAGAGGCGGCAGACACATGTTCACCATCGGCGCCCCGACCTGGTAGATGCCGCCGCACTCGTTGTCCCGCCCTTCCAAGCCATAGCTGTCCAGCACCTGGATCTCGTAGCGGCCCTGAAGGTAGACGCCGCTGTTGCCGCGGCCCTGGCCTCGCGCCTCGGGCATGAAGGGCGTGCGGAATTCGATGTGCAGCTTGAAGTCTTTGAACTTGTCTTTCGTCACGAGGTTGCCGCGTCCGGCCTCCATCGCGCCGTCTACGATGGGCCACTTGACCTTGGCGCCGTCGGGATCATGAACGCTGATCCACTTCCACTTCACATCGGAATCGGAGGCCTTCTCGGGTGGGAACGCCACGTCGAAAAGCGCGTCCGGTCCCTTGCCCGCCTCCTGGTACGGCCCGGCCACCTGCCACTGGGTGAGGAAGCCGTTGTTCTGCCGCAAGTACTCATTGGAGCCCTGGTCGGAAGCGAACTTCGGCGAGATCTCGTTGAGGTTCCGCAGCGGCCCACTCTCGCCCACGAACCGGGCGATCGCGCCCCAGTCGCCGCCGCCGTTGGTGACCTTCAGCAGCAGGTCGTTGACGCCCTGCTGAAGCGAGACCGGGACCTTGTCCTGATCCACCGCGACGCCGCGGGCGGCGTTGTTCGCGTGAATCTGCTTGCCGTTGAGCCAGGCTTTGACCCCGTCGTCGGTGCCGAGCAGCAGCGTGGCCTTCTGAGCCTGAGGCGACCAGACCTTGGCCCGCAGATATGCGACCGCATCCTGGTTGTTGCCGACCGCTTCGATCAGATTGACCGCGCCTTTGACGGCGCCGAAGCTGGTCCACTTGTCGAAGTTCGCGCCATCGAACAGAACGATCGCGCCGGCCGGCGGCTTGGCCCCCAGCGTGGGCGACTTGCGAACGGTCTTCTCCAGTGCGAACGTACCTTTGACCTGTTCGCCGCCGCCGGTCTGGCCGGCAAATCGGCCGGTGAGTTTGTCCTGTTCGAGGGTCGCTTCAAGCGTGCCGTCGATCGGTGTGCTGTCGGGATCGAGCCGGCCGGAGAGCTTCACCTTGCCGTCCTGGGCCTGCCCGTCGAGGACCGCGTAGGGCCTCGTCGTGACTGCGAATCCTTCGAGAACCTTCACCCGATACTGACCGCCGCCCAGGGCGATCACCTGCGCCACGATCGGGCCGGAATCGTATCCGTCGGTGATGTCCCACTGGCCCTGATAGTCCCCCATGAGGGGGTCGGCGTCGGCCGCCCGCGCCGAGGCCGAAGGCCACAGACCTGCGAAACAAACGATTACCGGAACCAGATGTCGCGCTCGGATTCGGGACCAGAACCTGCTTCTCATGACCATCTCTCCGATTCTCTTTCGATCAGGGTTCGACCTTCAGGCCTTCGATCTTGCCGCCGTCGGGGGTGCGAAGACGCAGGGCCATGGCCCATTGGCCGCCTTCCTGCGTCAATTTCACGAGCAACGCGTTGACGCCTTCTCTGAGCGTCACATCGACCTTGTCCTCGCCCAGCGTAACGGGTCGGCCTGCGTTGTTGGCATGAACGAGCTGGCCGTTGATCCAGACCTTGACTCCGTCGTCGCTGCCGAGTTCGAGCCGGGCCTTCTGCTCCTTGGGCGACACGATCTTCGTTCGCAAGTACGCAACGCGGTTGTCGCCTTTGAATTCCTCAATCTTCTCCGGTTCGATCAGCCAGGGCTGGTCGGGAGTCGTTCCCACCGGCATCGGACGCCACTGGACCTCCTGCCCTTGCTGCTCCGGCGCGAACGCCGTGTCGAACAGCTCGGCGGCCGTCACATCCTTCGTGTAGGGACCGCTGATCTGCCAGACGACGATATAGTCGTCGAACCGTTCGAGCATCCCGATCAGGTTCTGCGCCTGCTGGCGGACAGCGTCCTGCTTGGTGACCTGGATCACTTTGGCGAGCACATCCTTCGTGCGCTGCGGGTCGGCGCCGTAGGTCCCCTGGGCGATCTGCACCGCGGCTGACTCAGCCTCCTGGTGCAGCGTCAGGTCGTCGAGGTAGGCGGCAGCCATGTTCAGCGCCGCCACCGACCGGGCGGAGGCCAGGCCGGAGAGCACTCGCTTTTTCTCCTGCGCGTCGGTAGCCAGATCCATCGCCTTCTTGTACAGATCGATCGTCTCCTCTGCGGAACGGCTGCTTTCCAGGCCCAATAGCCTGACGAATCCGCGAAGCGCGAGGACCTTGTATCTCGCGTTCTCCGCGGTCTGGGCCACCTTGAGCAGATCGGGCACCGGCTCGGAGGTCGGCCAATCGGACAAAGCGCGAATCGCGGCGTCCTGGATCTCGGGCTCCCGATTGCCCAGCGCGGTCCGCAGGGTCGGCAGCGCGCTGCTGTCGCCGATGCGACCGAGCACGCGGAGCAACGACGCGCGATTGGGCGTATCCTTCACGTTCGGCAGCGCCGCCAGCGCCGCAGCGGCATGACGGGTCTTGTCCTCGATCTTGTGCGCCACGACCGCGATCGTCTTCTCCGCTTCGTTGCGATCGGCTTCGCCCTTGGTCTCCAGCAGCAGGTTCACCATCGCAGGCAAATCCTCGGGCTTGCCCACAATCTTGAGGACCTTGAGGGACTCCACGCGGACCTTGCGGTCTTCGTCGCGGGCGGTCTTGAGCAGCGTCTCGACGGAGTTGGCGATGTTGCGTTCGCCAATCGCGGTGACCAGTTCGGCCTTCACTTCGGCCTTGGCTGCTGGGAGGCTCTGGAGAATCGCAGCGTCGACTTCCGCACTGCGAAGCCGATACAGGCTCTCTCTCGCGGCCTTCTGCTCGGCGCCTTTGCTCGTGGCCGCACGATCGGCCAGCACCGCGACGCTCGACGCGTTGCCCAATTGCCCGATCGCCTTGAGCGACGCGATGCGAACGGATTCATCCTGCGACTTGCCCGCCTCGATCACCGCGGGAAGGGCCAGCGCGTCGCCGCGGTCGGCCAGGGCCGAGATCAACTGCACCTGCGCGATCGCTCCCAGGTTCGGCAATTCCTGCGCCAGAGCCTTGGTCACCTCCGGCCCAGGGATCTCCCGCACGATGGCGATGGCTCCGGTCTGCATCTCGGCATCGGGACTCTTGAGGGCGTCGATCACCATCTTGATGATCTCCTGATCCGCCTCGTCGGCCGAAACCGCCGACACGGACGCGCCCAATAGAACAAGAGCAGTCGTCAAGATCAGCAACTCAGGAAATCGTTTTGACTGACGCATCATTTCGGTCATCCTATTCAAAACACAAACTCCTGCGCGCAGTTGCACATACGGCGGCGCCGCACCTCACGATGCCTGTCCGGACGACGGGCCATTCCCGCCTCAGCGAGAATGGCCCGCGCCGCCGGTCGCATCTACGAATAACTACCTGTTGCCGCCGCGGCTGCCGGCGATGCCCTTGAGGGCCGCCGTGCGGACCAGGGAAGGCACGCCTTCTTTGTTCAGACTGATGTAGATCTTGTTGGCGCCGAGCTTGTCGCCTTCGGCGGCCATCTTGTCCGCAATCTTCAGATACGCGTCGTAGACCAGCATCTTCTGACCATCCGGCACGCTCTTCATCGCCGCATCCAGGGCCGTGACGGCATCGGGGCCGCCGATCTTGCCCAGCGCGCTGATCGCGGCGCCGGCCAACTGCTGGTCCGAACTGGCCGCGGCCTTGGCGACCTCGGCCACCGCCGCACGGCAGGCTCGCTCGCCCAGGCTGTTGATGATGCCGATCTTGACCTTGCCCTGGGTCTTGGGCATGGCTTCGAGCAGAGCCTTGCTCGCGGCCTCGCCCGGGATGCGTTCCAGTGCGTAACGGGCCATGTCCGAGTACTCTTCATTGGGCAGCATGCCCGCCAGCACGGGAACCGACTGATCGGTCCCGATGATGCTCAGCTCGCGGCAGGCCCACTGCTTGCCGGCGAACTTGGCATCCGATTTGAGGACGTCGATCAGCGAGGCCTCGAACTTCTTCAATTCTGCGGGCTTGCCGTAGGCTTTGCGGATGTCGTCGCTGATCGCGGTCAGCGTCTCGCGGCTCTGGCCGAAATCGTAGGCCTTGACCTTCTCGACGATGGGATCGCCGGCCGGGGCCTGCGCCTGACCCGCGCCCAGGGGTTTGGTCGGGACCGGGAAATCGCCCGCCGCGAATTGAATGCCGCGGAGGTAATGTTCGAGAATCACAGGGTTCATGAAGATCGCATCGTTGTGTCCGAACGAGCAGTAGAACAGCCGGCCCTTGCCCACCTCTTTGACCCAGGTGATGCCGGTGTCGGCGTCGGTCGGTTTCCACTCGCGGACGTTGCGGGTCGTCGGATCGCTGGTGTCCAGACTCATCAGGACCAGCATCTTGTCGCGCGAGTACAGAGGGGGCTCGGTCCGGTAGATCTCATCGCTGAGCTTGAAACCCTGACCCTTGAACGGAGCCATCAGCGGATGGTCGGGGACATCGATCTTGTAGGCCCAGGTGCCGCCGGCATTCCAAGGGTGCCCGGTGAACTTGTTGCCCATCATCTCCATGCCTTCCGGCCACTGGTAGAAATTGTCGGCCGCGGCGTGGATGCCGACCAGGCCCTTGCCGCTCTTGACAAAGTCCATCAGGGCGTTGCACCGGTCCGGCGTGGTCTTGGGGTCGAACTTCAGGCTCGTCGTATTGTTCAGGCAGATCACGTCGAACTGCTTGAGCGTCTCGGCGTTGAACACCGCGTAGTCGTCGGTCACCACCGTCACCTGGAACGCACCGGTCTTTTCGCCCATGATCTTGAGGGCTTCGTTCGCCACCGGGATCACTGTGTGGAAGAAAGTTTCGCATCGCCAGAAGACCAGCATCTTGCGAGGCTGCTTGGGCTCGGCGACCGCCTTGGCGGGCATGGCCTCCTTGATCTTGGCGATTTCCTCGTCCTTCAACTGACGCAGTTCCTTCGGCGACTCGGCCCACGACACAGCAGACAGGCAGAACCCGGCAAGCAGCATCGCAGCGACAACTCTCGATCTAGTCATGTTCGGTCCTTTCTCCTCATGAAGACAAGCGAAAGTGCGAAGTTTCAAGTTTGAAGTCGGAACGACCGAGTCCTTGCACAACTCACTTCAAACTTCACACTTCAGACTTCAAACTACTTCTACAAATGCCACGGGGCCCGCATCGGCCGGGACAGCAGCCGATTGGCCTCGGGATCGTTCACAAACTCTTCTTTCTGCGGGTCCCACTGGAGCTTGCGTTCCAGCAGCATCGCGATCTCGCCCAGCAAACCCACGGTAATCGAGCGGCAGGCCGTCTCGATGGGCGTGATCGTCTTCTTGCGGGACTTCACGCAATCGAGGAAGTTCTGATGATGGTCCCGGCTCTCGTACAGGCGGTTCTCGTTGGGACCGATCACCTCGTTCCACAGATTCGCCGGCTCGGTCGCCTGTCGGCCGCGGTCCACGTGGACCCAGCCCTTCTCGCCGTACCAGACGGTCCCCATGCCCTTGGGCACCTGCTTGTCGTTGGCGACGACCATTTCAACGCCATTGGCGTACTTGCAGGTGAATTTGTACTCCGTCGGGACGTTGAAGATCCCATCCTTCGGATAAACGCCTCGGCCCTCGATCTCAACCGGGCCGGTCTCGTCGAATCCAAGGCCCCAGTGGGCAATGTCGATGTGGTGCCCCGCCCAGTCGGTCAGTTGGCCGCCGGAATAGTCCATGATCCAGCGCCAATCCCAGTGGGACACGCCGCGGTATGGCGTCCACGGCGCCGGTCCCAACCAGAAATCCCAGTCCAAATGCTCCGGCACCGGCTGCACCTCCCGGTTCCCGACGGGGTTGCCGGTCGGCAGACCCACCTCCACGCGGGTGACCTTGCCGATCCGACCGTTGCGGACCAGCTCGGCGCCGCGGTGGAAGTTCGCCACCGACCGCTGCCAGCTCCCGGTCTGCCAGATCCGGCCAAAGCGGTTCACCGTGTCCCGCATCACCTTGGCCTCGTGGATCGTGCGGGCCAGGGGTTTCTCGCCGTACATGTCCTTGCCGGCCCGCGCGGCCATCACGACCGGGATCGAATGCCAGTGGTCGGGCAAGGCCAGCGACAGCGCGTCGATATCGGCCCGTACGATCACCTCGCGGAAATCGTGATACGTCGCACAATCCGAGTTCGCGTACTTCTTGTTGACGGTCTCTTTGGCCCGGTTCAGGTTGTTCTTGTCCACGTCGCAGACCGCCACAACCTGGGCCAGCTTCTTGTCGAGAAACGAGTTCATGTTCCCCGAGCCCATGCCGCCGACGCCGATGCAGCCGATGGTGATCCGCTCGCTCGGCGCGCCGGCTCCGAACACCGTCGAAGGGACGATGTGCGGCAAGCCCACGACGCCGGCGGAGACCCCTGCGACGCTTCGCAGAAACCGACGACGGGACCGAATAACTTCGTTCATTTGCCTTCCTCCAGATTCAAGGTAGAAAAGCCACAGAGGACACAGAGATCACAGAGAAAAAGGCGAGAGAGTCGGCGGCTTCCACCGCTTCCGTTTCTCTCCTTCCTGCCTTCTTGAGTTTCCACCTTCATTCTTCTCTGTACCTTCTGTGCCCTCTGTGGCAAGAAACCTCTTCGATTTCACAAAACCCACGGACTTCGATACGGCCGGGACAGGAGACGGTTGGCTTCGTCGTCGCCCAGGAAGACCTCACGCTGCGGGTCCCACTTGAGCGGTCTTTGCAGCTTGTACGCGATGTTGCCCAGGTGGCACACGATCACCGAGCTGGCGCCGATCTCAATGTCGCAAATCGGCTTGGACCGCTTGCGGATCGCGTCGAGCCAGTCGCTGAAGTGGTTCCTGCTCTCGTACAAACGGATCTGATCGGTCCCGATCGTCTGATCTTTGAGATTGTCCGGCCAAGTCTTCAGGTAGCCGCGATTGACCTCGACCTTGCCTGTCGTGCCTTCGAAGAGCACGCCGTTGGCGTTGTCCCGCGTCATGGGGATACCGTTGGCGTACTTGTAGGTCAGGACCTTGGTGTCTTTGCCGTCGGGCGGGATGATCTCGACCGGTCCGGTGCCGTCCATGCCGAGGCCCCACTGGGCGATGTCGAAATGGTGCGCGCCCCAGTCGGTCATGCCGCCGCCGCCGTAATAGCTGTGATAACGCCAGTGCGGGAAGCCGTCGAAGCTGATGTGCGGGGCCAATTCATTGTTGTACGGCCGCCACATGGCGGGTCCGACCCACATATCCCAGTCGAGATACTCCGGCACGGGTTCCGGCGGAAGGGGTTTGTCCTCCGGCGGACCGCCCACGCCGACGGTGACATGCTGGACGTCGCCGATATAGCCGTTGCGGACCAGTTCACAGGCGAAACGGAACTCGCGGCTGGACCGCTGCATACTGCCCGTCTGGAAAACGCGGTTGTACTTGCGGACCGCGTTGACCATCGCGCGGGCCTCCGCGATCGTCTGCGTCAGGGGCTTCTCGCAATAGATGTCTTTGCCCGCTTTGCAGCACTCGATCGAGGTCACCGCGTGCCAGTGGTCCGGCGTCGAGATCACGACCGCGTCGATATCCGGCCTGGCCACCAGATCGCGGAAATCGTGGTAGGCTGCACAGCCTTTATAGGACCCATCGTTCCTGTCGGCGTAGTGCTTGTCGACGATGCCCTTGCTGCTGCGCTCGAGCTTGAGTTGGTCCACGTCGCAGGCAGCCACTACGTGCGTGCCCGACGCGCCGAGCAGCGACCGCATCAGATGCTGGCTCTGCTTTCCGCAACCGATGAATCCCAGGGTAATCCGCTCGCTGGGCGCCGCGGCGCCGAAGACCGAGGACGGCACGATGCTCGGCAGGCCCACGACTGCTGCGACCGTCCCCGCAGCCGCCTTCAGGAAGCCTCGCCGATCGATGCTTCTAAATGCCATTTGTGCCCATTCCTGCTGAACAAACCAGCGAGGCCTGGACGCTTCTGCAACGTCCAGGCCTCGCCGTGATTCCTGTCATTTCTTCTCGAACGCCGAGTCGAAGGCGATTTGAGAAGGCTTGAAGTCCGCCTTCTTGATCGCCTGGACGGCCTCGGCCGCCCCGTGCTCGCGATCCATTCGGCCGTCCTCCCACTCGATCGAGAGCGGGCCTTGATAGCCGATGTCGTTGAGGGCCACGATGATCTCTTCGAAGTTGATGTCGCCATGGCCGATGGAGCGGAAGTCCCAGTACCGGCGGGGATCCGTGAAGTCGGTGTGGCCGCCGAAGACGCCGACGGTGCCATCCCCATGGCCCCACCAGACATCCTTCATGTGGCAGTGGAAGATCCGCTTGGGGAACGTGCGAATGAACTTGACGTAGTCCACATGCTGATAGCCGAAGTGGCTCGGATCGTAGTTGAAGCCGAAACACTCATGGCCCTTGACGGCGTCGACCGCCCGCTGAGCGGAGGCGATGTCGAACGCGATTTCCGTCGGGTGAACTTCCAGGCCGAACTTGACCCCTTCCTTCTTGAAGGCGTCGAGAATGGGCGTGAAACGCTTGGCGAAATCAGCGAACCCTGCGTCAATCATTTCTTTGGAGGCCGGAGGGAACGAGTACAACATGTGCCAGATCGAGCTGCCGGTGAAGCCGTTGACGACGCCGACGCCGAGTTTCTTGGCTGCTTTGGCGGCGTCGATCATGTTCTGGGCCGCGCGTTGGCGGACGCCCTCGGGCTTGCCGTCGCCCCAGATCTCCGGCGGAATGATGGCCTTGTGCCGGCCGTCGATGTTGTCGCAGATGCACTGGCCGACCAGGTGGTTGGAGATGGCGAACACCTGCAGGCCGTACTTCTTGAGCAGGTCTCTCTTGGCCTTGCAGTAGTTGTCGTCCTTGAGGGCCTTGTCGATCTCGAAGTGGTCGCCCCAGCAGGCGAGTTCCAGGCCGTCGTATCCCCAGCTCTTGGCTTTCTGGGCCAGCGTCTCCAACGGCAGGTCCGCCCATTGACCGGTGAAAAGCGTAACAGGTCGTGCCATCTCGTAACCTCCTTATCATCCTAAAGACTGTAGGGTGCGCGTCGCACACCATTCCGCCAAAGCGTTTCTTCACTGGAAGAACGCTTACAATCCCCTGTTTATTGCGGGTCGAGCCTTTCCGGCCGGCCCGCTCAGGCGCACGTGACCTTCTCCGCACGCGTCGTGCCCGGACGACCATCCGCCCATCCTCCGGGACATGGCCCAACTCCCCAACCCAAAGACACGAGGCGTCGGACCCCTCGAAGGTGTTCAATTATACCGGTCGGGGGTACGCAGGCAATCCAATTTACCGCCATTTTGCCACCGCCCCCGGTGGTCGGCAAGAACGCCAGGTGTCACACGCGCAACAGCAGTTGACGCTCTCCGACTTCACACTTCAAACTTCACACTTCGAACATACCCAAAGTCTCAGCCATGGCTCTCGAAGATCGCCCGAGACAGGATACTCACTTAACTCCCGTAATCCTAAAGACATACGCATACTGGCACGGCGCCTCGTCCACCGACAGGGCCGGGACCCGGATCGTGAGGTCAGACCCCGACCGGTCCCAGCGGATAGGTTGCGCGAGGCCCAGCATCGTTACAGCAGTGTTGGGCGAGATCTCGATATCCTTCACGACCAGCTTCTCGCCGGGCCATCGGGGCGTGATGACGTACAGGTTGCCATCCTTTGTTGTGAAGAACGCTTCGATAACGGCCTTGTCCCCCGTGGGTTTGCCCGTCAACTCCGCGATGTCGTACTTGGTCATGTACTCTTTGCCGTAATCGACGCCGGGCTGTTTACCCTCGGTCCACTGGATCGCCCTCCTCCAATTGCGAGTGCCGTAGATGGCCTCGCCGTTGACCTTGAGCCAGTCGCCGATCTGGGTCAGCCGCTCCTCCATGATGACAGGAATCGTGCCGTCGGCGGCCGGACCGATGTCCAACAGCAGATTGCCGCCGCGACTGACGATGTCGATCAGCATCAGGACCATCTCCCGCCCAGATCTGTAATCCGAGAGCGGCTCGGTCCGGCTGTACCCATACGAGTGCCCCATGCCGCGGCTCTCTTCCCAGGGATGGGCCCCGCTGGCGAGACCGGCCGTGTACTCGGTGGTGTAGTAGCCGCCGTGCTTGTGCCGGGAGTCCTTGCCCCAGCGGTCGTTGATGACCACGCTGTCCTTGACAGGCGACTCGTTGACCAGCCAGGCCAGAAGCTCCTCGCTGCGCCAATCCTTGCTGGGCATATCCCACTCGCCGTCGGAGAAGATCACCTCGGGCTGGTAGCGCGTCACGACGTCCTTGAACTGCGGAAACATGTGCTTCTCGACGTACAGCGGCCGGTCCGTCACCCACAGCGGGTTGTACCACTCGTAGAGGGAGTAATAGATGCCCATGTGAATGCCCTTGGCCCGGACGGCGGTCGTCAGGTCGCCCAAGAGGTCTCGACCGGGCCCGATGTCCACGGAATTCCAGGGTCGGCCCCAGCTTCGGTTGGCCTCCTGGCTGGGCCAAAGGCAGTAGCCGTCATGGTGCTTGGAGGTCAGGACGATGTACTTGGCCCCGGACCGCTGGAAGATGTCCGCCCACTGGTTGGGGTCGTAGAGCTCAGCCTTGAACTTCGGGGCGAACTCGGCATAGGGGAACTTCTCGCCGTAGGTCTTGGCATGGTACTGCCACCAGGGTCCGTTCTTGGCCCTGTCGCCCGTGATGCGGTTCCAGTACCACTCGGAATACTGCCCCCGCACGGACCAGGCCGGCACCGAATACACTCCCCAATGAAGGAAGATACCGAACTTCGCATCGACCCACCATTGCGGCGTGGGTCGTTTGTCGATCGAAGCCCAGTTGGCTTCATATCGCGTCTGTGCTGCCCCCTGCGTCTTTGCCTGCACAGAAAGCACCCCCAGACAAGCCGCACCCGCCAGACCGATCCACCTGTTCATCGGAGCATTCCTTTTCAGCCATGTCCCAGAATCGCAGGCCGCAACACAACCGCCATCGCCCTGCAGTCGAGATCATAAACGCAAAAGTGAATGCAATCCACCAAATGTAGGAGACATGCCCAGAGAATCAGCCCTTCCTCTAGGGCTGATAGGGACTGGCCCTCTTAATCCCCCTATCAAGCCCCACACACAGTTGGAATTGCGTCGGAACAACGGGTCCGGATCAAGGGATGGTCGGTGAAGAGAAGTCTTTCGCTCTTTTGGATTCTTCTTTTGCATGGATTCGCGGGGGGGCTATAATAAGGATTGCTGAGACTTGCGCAACTTGGATGACTGCTTCGATTCGATGAGAAGGTCTTGAATCAGCGGCGGGTTGGCGTTGGGAACCCGTGCAACAGGAGAGGTCTTTGGGAGAAGAAAGAGGCGAAAAGCGATGCGCCGTCGAGGGAGACGAGGCAACAGCAGCGGATCGGCATTCCCCCTCTTGGTTTTGCTGCCTTTGCTGTTCTTCTGGGAGACAACTGTCAAAGGGGCTGACGCCGGCCGGCTTTCCACGCTGGACGATACGCTGGCCGCCGTGCGGGATTGCATGGTTCGCTGTCCGCCGCCATGGCCGAAGGCGTGGCAGAGTGAATATCTCGACACGATTCGCCAAGCCGCAAGCCGCGACCCTAATGTCTCGCAATACGCCCGCCGGCTGTGGATCGTCCGAGATGGCTTCGGCCCTTACTGGGAATTACTCAGGAAGGATGCGGAGAGATCTCTGTTTATGGTGTATAGCGCTGAGATCCGCTGGTATATCGAGAACCTGATGGCGACGGACCTCCAGGATGAGGAGGAGCATCAAACGCTCCGACGTCAGTATGAGGAACTCGCCGACTATGCTATGGAATCCTTGTTGACACAATTCTCGTTCCTCGACCCCAACATGGTCCGGAAAGCGAAGGCCGATCATCTCGCCGAGTGCCGGCGCAACATCGACGCGCCGTTGGTCCCGATCTATCGAGCGAGGTTGTCCGAAGCCCCAATGGGCCAGATAAAGCAGCGATGGCACGATCTGCGCTATGCCCGTGTCGATCTGTGGCGTTCTTTGGGTGGCCATGAGGTGACAGGGGCAAAGGCAGCGAATAAGTCGCATCCTGACTACCTGCTCACCCTACGGAGTCTGGACCAGTTGCGGGGGCAGCTTTGGTCCTTGATTCCCGGCCCTCCTGATTATTACCGAGAGGCAGTGTCCAAAGAGATTGCTGCCAGCAAGCAGCGTCTTGGGGCAATGGCTGACGCGCGGAGGCGGGAGGAACGTTTGGGGGTGGCTGTTTGGCAAACGGAGTATCTCAGTTTCCTGCTGACGTCCCTCCTGGAAACGGCGGAGATTTCACAGAACGGTGCTGTGAAGTGAGATGAGGGTAAAGACGATGTGCTACAGAGAGAGACGGCTTAGGAGACGCAGGATGAACCTGCGTCGTGCGCAGCGCCGCTCGTTCTCAATCATCAATCGACAATCATCGATCATCAATTCCGCCGGCTTCACGCTCATCGAACTCTTGGTGGTGATCGCCATCATCTCGCTGCTCCTGGCGGTCTTCGTCCCGGCGATGCGCACGGCCCGCGAACGCGGCCAGCGTGCGGTCTGCCTGAGCAACCTCAAGCATCTGACGATCGCCTGGACCCTGTACGCCGACGACTACGAAAGCCAACTCGTCGGGGCTCAACCCGGCGGCATGGGGTTCACGCAAATTGGTCTGAAGAAAACGACGCAGGTGGGCTGGGTTAGCTCGATCGGCGTCGGAGCCGCCGATCGTTCCAAACTCATGCAGAACCAGGAGAAGGGAGCGTTGTGGCCATATGTCCAGGACATCGACCTCTATCGATGTCCGCGTGGTCGACCCGGCAGTGTCGTTACGTACGAGATCGTCTGTTCCGCGAACGGCAGCAAACTCAATGGGATGGGCTGCGACTACCAGACCTATCTGAACGCGATGCGCAGCAGCGGGATGAGCAACACCGTCGGCGGTACGGTGTTGCGTCTGAACTGGCTGACGGACATTCGGAACCCGCCCCCGGGGCAACGAGCCGTCTTCGTCGATCAGGGCTACCTCTTAAGCTTCTATTATGTGCCTTACCTTGAACCGAACTGGAGCCGTCAGGGCCCCCCGCCGATCCACCATGCCGAGGGGATGACCCTCTCGATGGCGGACGGTCACGCAGAGTACTGGAAGTGGAAGGCCCGCGAGACGATATGCCTCCCTCGCTCTCAATTGACGACCTATGATGATAATACGACCGAATTGCTGACGGCTGACTGCAAACCCCAGACCGAAGATGGGTTGCAGGACCTGCAACGCATGCAAAAGGCAGTTTGGGGCAGACTGGGCTATTCGCCTGAAGAGAGTCAATAGGACCCCGTGGAGTATGAGCAAGACCCTCGCTCGTACGCAGGACGGAGTGTGACAAGGCAACAGTGTCAGACCTACACATTTGATTCTGCTGAAAAACCCCGCATCCATTTTGGAGA
>CALEZT010000279.1 GCA_937927975.1 uncultured Phycisphaerales bacterium | reverse complement strand
CTCCTGGAAATATTCGTGGATGGGCGGGTTCACATATCCAAGCGAGCCGCCCTGGCAGAGGAGCTTCTCTCCTTCGCAAGGTGGCGATGTGAAAAGGAACTTGCGATGGGCGAATCTGCCGAAGGCGATGGGGGCAAGAGAGAAGATGACGACGATTCAGGATGATCTCATGAGAGCAGGTCATGCCCCATGATACCACAATCCGAGACCATGTTGGCGCCGAGTGGATCGGGTCCTGCGTTGGTGACGCCCAAATTGTGGGGCGGGTATGAATTGCCTGCGATTGCCGAGATACGGCCTGTGTACCATCCTGCCCTCAACCAGGTATGGATCGAAAGATCGTCTCTGCCAGAAGCGCAGTTGACTGTTGCTCTGGCTCATGAGGCCATTCACGCCCAGAGCATTGGTTTACAGCCCGCCCAATTGATCCCGCTACGGGCGGAGCTGCTTGGCGCCGTGGATAGACCAAATGAGGAGTGCTTCGACGATATTGTCGAGACCGTATGTGAAGCATCTGTCTGGGGACTGACGCGTCTTGGAATGAAGGACATCGAATCGATGGTCTCCGAGGCCAAGTACCCCGATATGTTTGCCACGCTGTTGGAATTGGCAAAGCGCCTGGCCGCAGAAGACCAACGGGACGAGGAGGACGCCACCCGACTCAAAGAGGCTGTGATGGGGCTATGTCTACTGCTCATGCACATCGTCCCCTATCGTCCAGGGCTTGGGCTGACAATCCTGCAAAGGCTTCGGCCGTCTGCCATCCCGCTCGGCTGGCAGGAACGCTACCAAGTCTTCCTGTACTATTATGGCGAACTGCAGAAGGAATGGGATCGGAACGCGCAGCTTCAAGAGCAGATGACTCTCGTCCTTCCCACGGATATCCACCGCGGTGTAGCTGATATGGTTCTTTTCCTGTCCGCGGCGCTACGGGTAGTGCATGCCAGGCCGGAGACGTTCACGGCGGTCTTGCCTACGTTGTTGTTGCTCGTGACGCAAGCCACCTTTGTGTTGCTGCCGATCATCTCGTTGGGCAAGGCCGGCCGCCGCTACGGGGCGAAAATCCAAGTTGTGCACAGCACGTCCAAGTCCAGGAAAGCACCCAACCGGGCCCTGGAACGCCAGCGCAGGATCGAGGCCGAGGCCAGGGACCAGGGGATCGTCTGCTGCGCCAGCCCCATATTCCTGGCATTGGTGGAAACGTCACTGACATTTGCCTCATCCAATAAGCCGGATCGTGTTCCGGAGTGCTTTCAGGCGATCTTGCGGATGCTGCCCCACCTGTTGAGGCGGCACTTGACGTCAAGGGCGAATTGTGAAAGATGCCGGCAGATATTCCAAGGGGATGTATTCGACGCGGCGTTGACGACAGTGATGAGCATGTCCCGAGCGAATTATCACGCGGCGGTCCGCGCTGCCAGCAGTTATCAGGAGTTCCTTGTGAAGGATATGCCCCACGTTATCCAGGAGACGTGGGGACTACCCGAACTCCCTCGGGCCAGCCGCCGATACGGATTCCTATGACTCGCGAGGCTACGGACCGATGCCTGAATGGTCCGCCCGCCGGCAGGCAGTCTGGTGTTGTTCCTAGTCTTGCGACAGGGCTATTTCCTTAGGATGGGGTCCGCTTGGATAGACCTGTGCTGATAGCTGATATGCCGTAGCGAGGATCAATGATCCCACCACTGCTCACGAGACTCGGCCAGGGCCGATACAATATGCTCGGTGGTCCGGGTTACCGGCTCCACCGAGCTGCCCTCTGGATTGCGGAATATAAACCACAGTTGAGCTGGATAATCACCAACCCTTTCGCACCAAAACGCCTCGTGAACAGAGCCCTCCTCGAAGAGTTCTGCCACAATTCCCTCTGCACTTCCAGACCCGCGCAACTCCACCCAGTGATCAATTGGCTCAATGGTACTGAACAGTGCCCCGGTCCGGATGCGTACCGCGATCTCGTGGAGGCGATGGCCGCGGTGGCCTGCCCGCTGGCGAAGTCCAAGCCGGTATCGAAGAGGAGCTTGCCACGAGCCATCCCTAACGAATATCGCGACTTGGGCCGCAGGATCACAGACATAGCGGTCGGTTTTGCTCAAAAGGCCGACACTGCTTTTCTGCCATCCGATGCTAGGCGAAAGGCACTTTGGGCGGTCCTCGCCTTCCTGAACTGTGTCGTGCCTCTGCTGCCTGATCAAGGACCCAAGATTCTCGGTTTTCTTGAGGGTCTTTGTTTTCCCGGGATCTGGCGTAAGGAGCAGGCGGTGTACGAATTCCTGCTGGCCCGGACCGCCAGACTGGTTCGCTCACACCAGATAGCGGATCTGGGATTCACGATCACGCAGCCGAGAGATCCGCATTCCATAATGTCATCCATGTTTCAGATGTTTGACGCGGCCCGGTCGATTCCCTCCGTAGAGCGTGAGACGCGCATAGAAGTCCTCCGGTCGATAGTCCCTGTCCTGCTGCATGAGCTCACGTTCGGCAACGCTGGGATTGTGCCACTGTATTGGCTGCGGACCCGGGGCGATGAAATATCGGTCGTCGTGGAGGTG
>CALEZT010000278.1 GCA_937927975.1 uncultured Phycisphaerales bacterium | reverse complement strand
AGGATTCACCGTGGAGTGGTCACCGCACCTCCAACTGAGAACGGGACAACCTCGGATTGGGGGTCGGATCGACACACGGTCCGGCCGGATTCCGCCGGTCGGACGAACGCAGGTGGAGGCAGGCCAGGTACATCGATATGGCCGAGCTTGCGCCGGACGATGTCAGTAACCTGGCGCCGCGAAATCATGACTGATTCCGGCGGACCCGGACAAGAAACACGTTGTTGTGCTGGTTCTCTACGCATAGACAGGTCAACGGTTGACGATTGCCCTTCAGTATTTACATGTCGAAACACACTGATCAGGCTATCAAGCGGCCACATAAGGACAACTTCCAAGTGAGCAAGGTTAGATTCATTTGAGCACAGATACGTTCATGAGCGAAACAGGCCCAAGTACAGCGGCTCTGGTCAGACATGTGTGTTGGCGTGGACGGTACGTGCAGAGAAATGTGCCCTTGAAGAACGAGGTATGACGATGGGTAGAGGCCCGAAACAAAAAGTGTCTGGTGAGAAGATTAAGCATTACCGGACCGCATTGGGTCTGTCGTGGGAGAGATTGGCTGGAGCGGCACACAAGTGTAGAGAGGCGAATGAGACAATCCATAAGCTGAAAAGGGGCGGACCGAGCAAGAGCACTGTCAGGCGGCTGGAGACTCATGAAGAGGGTAGCGAAGAGACCGTGTACGATGTTCTTGCCGCCCTGCAACAACGGACCGCGGAGGCACACAATGACGGAGACAACCCGTTGACACCCGACACGCTACCGATACCATCGGATTTGATCACTCCGGTGGAAGAAGAGATAAAACGGTACAGACAAGCACAGGCAAAGAGAAATTCTGCTGCGACAGCAGTTGATAGTTCATCGGGCCCTACAGGGATTTGGTTTAGCAAGAAGCGGTTGTCATTCTTCGAAGCGTTCTATGAATTGGGAGAGACCATCAGACAGTCGGAGTCTGCAAAGATACTGTATGCATCGATTGGCACTGGGCAAACCCTTCGTTTCCTCCTGAGCGGGCTATCCGATCTGAAACACAAGGTTATTGAAAAGGTGGTCGTCCGTGCCGTGCCGGTGGAGGATTCAGATTACCTGGCCATGCGCGAGTACTTCATGACCACTGTTGCATCAATGATGTTCTTGGATACTGATTTTGACATCGAGCTATATCGCTGGTCACGACGCGTGGCTGCATTCAATGCATTCATGTACGGCGACAAGGTGATTTACCTCCGGACTTTCCCCCAAGTTCTGCTAAGCGAGTATCCGTGGGATCTGACAACCTATAAGCTCACGGATCAAGACGACGATATCGAGCGTTTCAATAAGTACTATGAGTTGTTGGTGTATGGACATCGGTTGTCTGACCATGACGGGCGGAAGAAGAAGCCTGATAAGACATATCGCGTCAATCGTACAAAATGAGGCGTGAGTCGGGTCGCTATCGTGTCGCAGAACACGATGAGCGGACAGAAAAATCCGGCGGACAACCTCGTCACGGTCCCGGTGATACTGCTTTCACTTCAACATACTGAGTTACTCACAAAGCAGTCACTCACTCGGGTTTACGTCACATAGGCTATTCGCCGGAACTGGTTTCTTGTATGGGTTTGCAGTAAGTATCTGTTAATGCTCACCGAGTGGCTTGTCTTCGTCATCATCGATCACCCTCGGTAAACATAGTGCCTGTGGATGTGGTGTCTTGTGCTCCTGTATCCATGCGTGTGCGTCCAGCACGACCTTGCTCAAGGTCAGTAGGTCGTACTCGGAGAAATACGAACTCTTCTCCCACTGGCCGTTGCGCATGAACACGCGATGAAAGCCAAGGTTGTAGAATTCGCCCAGATCCGAAGTGTTCTTCCAGATGCTGACGCGGAGCGTCCCACAGCTCATGGTATGAACCGGTTTGTTGCCTTCCATATGTCTTTCCCTCTGAAACATTGTTTTTATCTCCGTTATGCACGAAAGTAGTCTCACTGTGCTCTATTTTTTATCGCGAACGATTCTGGGGGCTTGGATGTACGACAAGCCAGCTAGGCACGGGTCGCGGTGTAGTCGGGGCACACATGGGGGCTTGGCAAGTTAGGCAGGACAAGGTAGGGTTACTCTCGGTGCTGTACCATTGTGGTGCAGAAGCTGTCTAAGTGGCATCACATTGTATGCCAAGAGATGGGAAGTCACGCGACTCCCGGCCGGGCCAGAACCGTCACCAGACGGATTGGCCGGGCGGGATCGTAGCTGGATTGAATTGATTCGCGAAGATGGTCTCGTCAACTGTCATTCGTAGCTGAAATCACGCCTTTTGTCAATTCATTCCTCTCGGTAGTTTGTTCCGTGCGCGATCTATCCCCGTCTGAGGCTTGGTACAGACCGGTTAGGCATCTGAAAGGATTGAGGAATTGGATATGCAAAACAGTGTTTCAGGATATGCAGGAGTAAAGTCTATCGCTCGAAAACCCGAGGGCGGTTTCTACCTGGTGCGGGTCCGGTCTCTGTTGGCGGCTTGGATTATGTTCAAGCGCGGAGGGATCACCTTCTACGACCTCCGGCTGTGGCTGGCTTGTCATGAAATGGTGGCCCGTCGTTGTCAACTCCCGCAGGGTCGCCTGCCGACGTTCACGGAAGAGGAACTGATCGGCCTGCTCGGCGGTGGCAGCAGGTCAAAAGTCAGAAACGGCATTAGACGACTGGTCGATGCCGGGCTTCTGGACTGGGATCGGAAGCATATATCGACCGACACGTGCGGGGCGGAAGCCGTGCTCGCAGAAACGGACGAGTGGCTTGATTGCCTATCACTGGTGAAAAACAACCTGCGCAAAGTGCCCGTGCCTCGGAGACTGATGAGGTATGTCATCAGAACCCGACACCGGACCTTGATAGGTACCGTGTTCGGCTATTTGTTCCGCTGCCTCTACTATCGCAAAGACAGGTGCTTTTCGGGGGGCCGCTGCAAAGCGTCATGGACAGCACGTGTCCTGCAATTGGACATTAGAAACGTCAAGTCAGCGAGAAAGGAGCTGATTCAGCTCGGTTGGATTATCCCGTGCAAGGAGAAACAGACATCCTTGAACCGGTGGGGGCTGCCCGTAGTGATCAACCTGCAATGGGAAACGTCGCAAAAGGGCAATGCGGCGAAAGTGCCACCGGCAATCGGCCAGGACAGTGCAAAAGTACCACTCCCTATATATAACCGGAAACCCTTATCAGGATCTAACAACCAGAAAACCCGCCGGACTTCTGGTGTCAAAGATAGAACATCGGTTCATTCAGAACCGACCCTCAAACACATCAGCCTGGAAGACCTCCGCGATCCCGTGCGACTGGACGCACTCTACCGACAAGCCACAGAAGCAGGGAGCCTGCCGCACTCGGAGTTCAACAGATTGCGGTGGTTTGCAGCGGCAGAGCGGGCGGTTTGTGTGGGAACAAGCAATCCTTGCGGGTTCTTTGCAGCCATTTACCGCAAAAAGCTGTGGTGTCACATTAGCCATGAGCAGGAAGATACCGCCCGCGTCAAACTAAAGAGGCTGGATTTCGGGGAAGAGAGCCGTTTGCCGGGCCAGATGTGCGGCAAGCTGCCGATTTATGACAGTCTCGCCGCGTAGGTGTGTCGGCCGGTGAAATGCCGCCCCGAAAGGGGGCGGCCCACTACTATTATATATTCGCGTAGAACACGTGGACCTTGCCTTCACACTCCAAGGTAAACACGTCCCCGCAGATCTGCATCTCGCTGCCAATGCCTTCGTAGTCGATGTGGTAACGGATGAACTCCGGCAGGCCCTTGATGGAATCGGCATAGCAATCGTCGATGAATTGCTCAGCGTAGTCCGTCAGGCTGTCGTATTCTCCGCAGTAGCCATCTTCGAAGTATCGCAATGCCTCCTTGATATTCGAGGTGCCTCCTACATAGGCCAATAGAGCGGCGAAGACGGGGCCGTGTTCCACGATCAAGTGAGCTGCCTCGGCGACGTGGTCGATGTCTGCGTATTCAGGCAATTCAAGGTCTCCGAAGTACTCATAGTCGTGGATCGCATATTCTCCATCGGTGGACTCCTCGGATTCGGCCAGCATCTCGGCGATCTCCTCGCGGATCGCATCGGCTGATTGGTTCGCGTCAATCCATCGGCCATGCAGGCGACCGGCGTTATAGTCGGCCAAGGAAGCAACGTAGATCCTTGGGGTCTCAGCGATGTGTTTCTGTTCTAAGCTACAATGTGTCATATTTCCTCCATCCTAAAATGCCATTTTCCCGGAATTGGGTTTGGCTTTTTTCTTTCAACCGGCGCAGCAGAAAAAAGTCAAACCCAATCCGGGAAAGGAAATCAACGCGAAGCGTTTCTGCCAAGGGAGCCGGACCGCAAGGAGCGGTGGCAAGGTCCGTGCCAGCTTCGAGCGAAGCGGCTGGCGCGCGACCTTGCAGCGGATGGAGGTTCGGCTCCCTTGACCTTACTCTATGGTGAAGGATGAATTCACACGCGCATGTTGGGGACTGGCATTCCCGATGTTCAGGTAACTGGAACTGACTGACGTGTGGGATTGGCCGCTGCACAGGAGCTGCTTCAGGAACTCTGCGATTCTAAGTATTGCCTTTTCTTTGGGCGTCGGACCTGGAGCGATTCCCTGGTATTGTCGCGAAGGACATGCGTGTGCTGAGCCTCGGACGCGACTGTGCTGTGATTCGCGGGGTTTTGTTCTTTTACCCCCGGCTGAAGAACACAACGCCCAGCCCCCCTTCCGGAAAAGAGAAGTCCCTCCTCAGCCGAGCGAGCCGGGGTCGAGGCGGCATCGGCAAGGGACGTGACAGGCCAGCGTTGCCGACTGGCATGGCATCCTGCAGCCGCGAGACCCTGGCGAGCGAGACAAAACGTGAGTCATCGCATAGACCAGTCAAGTGGAGGAATGGCAAGAGCAGGGGCGGGGCAAGGGATTGACGCGCCGGTCGGATAGGCGAAGGTGGATCGGTTGAAGTGGGGCGCACGGTCCGTCAGTTATCGGGGACGATCTGTTTAGTGGACTCGGCAGCAATATGGGGTCATCGTTCTGAGGTTTAAGTTGGCGGGGTGTCTGCGGGGCGCATATAATATGTGCGAAGGGCCGGTCGTGTTTGCTCAGTGTGGTGGAGTGGGGTCGTTTCGGGGTCGGGGTGGCGACCCACATGTGCATGGCATTGGACGTGGAGCAGAGCCATGAAAGGGTATCGAGCATGATAGTTCAGACTAGAAGGGTTGTGTTGCGTTGCGTGACACCAGGCATGGCATGGATCATGTCGCTTGCAGTACTGGTGGCGGTGGGGAGTGCTGCGGGCGCAATCGACTACCAGAAGCTCGCGGTAGAGAAGTTGGGCGGGAGCAAGGCGGGTATTGTTTTTCGAGAGATAGAGAAGGGGGAGTGGGAGGTTGTGGCGGTTGCCAGTGGTGCGATTGAGTCAATGCCGGACGCGTCTGATGTGCAGGCGTATCGCCAGGCCTTGTTGATGGCTGGGGCTTTGGCGCGTCAGTCGCTCGGCGAGTTCATTGGCGGAGTGAAGGTCAAAGGAAGAGAGCAACTGAAGACGGACGCGACAATAGCGATTGACGGTAGACAGAAGGAAGCTACCACCGCAAAATTCGTCGATTTCATCCAGTCGTACAGTCGTCAAGACGTATATGCTTTTCTTCGCGGGACGCGTCAAGTCGGAGACTGGAAGAGCCAAGACGGGCGGGAAGCATTCGTTGCGGTTGCGATAAGTGCTGAAGACGTACGTAGAAGTGCCGTGATAGGCGAGTCAATTGCCCTGGCTTCGGTGGGGGAAGATCGTTTTCAGGTGATCGAATCTGAGGGTGTCGATAGAAGTCCTCGGCGCGTCAGGGTTTGGGGGATGGCTGCTCACGCGGGGGGTTCGATTGCCGGGGCAAGACGCGCCGCGATCTACGATGCGCTCCAACTGGCCGTGGAGAGGGTGGCCGGGCTGACTCTGGTCGGAAAGACATCCGTGACGAATCTGAAACGACTGAAGGCCCATGTCAGCAGCATGACGACAGGGTTTGTCGAGTCGTTTATGATCGTGAAAGAAGAGGACATTGGAGGGCAGTACAGGGTATTGATAGAGGCGACGATTCAATCTAATCCCTTCATAAATGATGACGTGATCAGACTGTTGTTGGGATCGCCGACGGTCGTTGTCTGCGGGCAACCAGCTGGGGTCGGTGGTGGCAATTACATTATCACAGACATGCCGACGAGTCTTGTCGGGCGTGGGATCTCCGTGGATGGGGCTCGGTATTCCGCGAATTCGCTTGCGGAGGCCTTCCCTATAGCAAGGAAACAGGGGGCGTCGGTACTGGTATGGGCAGATACGGATGAATGGGCTGAGGCTTACTCTGTGGTGACGGAGCAGCGAATCGGGTCAAGGATAAGTGGTACGTATTACGAAACGGGGCGACGAACCTGGGCAAAAGCATTTCCGGACTTCTGCGACAGCATCTTAGCGTACTGGCGGGATGAGGTGTTTAATGGCATTCACGTGAGCATCATTGTTTCCAACAACACGGGGGCATACAGGCAGTTGGCGTCACTGAGGGGAATCATTCAGAGTATTGAAGGATGCAAATCAGCGAAGCAGGTATATGCAGATAGTGGAAGTAAGAAAGCCCGATTCGATGTACGCTTCGCGGGTCTAATGGAGGACTTTCTCGATGCGCTCATGGAAGAGCTTGATACGTCACCCGATGAGAACCTGAAGAAGGTGGATGTGGAAAAACAAGAAGGCAATGTGGTATTCCTGGTGTCCTTTCGGCGCACCTGCAAAATCTGAAATTTTGAAGGCGACCCGCGACCA
>CALEZT010000277.1 GCA_937927975.1 uncultured Phycisphaerales bacterium | reverse complement strand
CGGCAAGACCATCGAGGCAGGACTTATTCTCCGCGAATTGCAGGCAAGACGTGATGTCCGGTCAGTTCTCATCGTGTGCCCTCGCCCGTTGGTGACCGAGCGCAAATGGATCAACGAGATGAAGCGCTTCGAGGAACGTTTCACACATCTCGATGGTGGCACCCTGCGCTACTGCATAAACGAGATGGACCTTGAAGGCGTTTGGCCCGAGCAACATCAGAGGGTGATTGTTCCGTATTCCTTATTCGATGAAGTCTTGCTTTATGGTTCAGGAGCTGACGGCAAGCGAAAACGCAAGAAAGGGCTGCTTGACCTCGACCCGCCGCCTCGGTTCGATCTCGTCATTGTCGACGAGGCGCACCATATACGCAATCAGGATACATTCAGCCACAAAGCTGTGCGCTTTTTCTGTGACCACGCTGAGGCCGTCATCTTCTTAACTGCGACACCGATCCAGCTTGGAAGTAACGACCTTTTCGTTCTCCTCAATACGCTCCGTCCCGATTTGATCATCGATCAGGAGAGTTTTGCGCACATGGCGGAGCCCAACCCTTACATTAACCAAGCGATATCGCTTGCAAGAGCTCAAGAGCCGGAATGGCAAACCCGGACAAGTGAGGCCCTTGACCAAGCTGCGGCCACCGCTTGGGGCCAGGCTATCCTCCGCCACAATCCGAATTTTATCCGAATACGTTCCAGGCTGCCCGAAGGCGACGTCACAAGTGAAGAACGTGTCCAGATCATTACGGACATGGAAGCCATGCACACTTTCGCAGGGGTTATCAATAGGACCCGCCGCAGGGACATAGGCGATTTCACGATACGGAAGCCTGAGACAGTGGTCGTTTCCTTCACGCCCGCCCAGCAGCGTCTACATGACGAACTTCTCAGCGTTCAGGCCGAGATATTCGATCGGCTTCACGGAGACATCAATGTCAAATTCATGATGACCACGATCAGACGCCAAGCCGCCAGTTGCCTTTTCGGACTTGTGCCCTTTCTTGAGGATATTCTGAACCGCCATCTTGATGAGCTGTCCTGGGAGGAAGCCGATAACACCGCGGCTGTTCCGCAAGGCGAGACGGTCGAGACAATACAATCCCAAATCCAATCGATTCTTGAGGGTGCGCGATTACTCGACCCCGACGATCCGAAACTTGAGGCACTACGCGCCACCATCCGGAACAAGCAGAGGCTGCCCAATAACAAGGTGATGCTGTTTAGCAGCTTCAGGCACACGCTGAATTACCTTTATCGCCATCTCAATGAGGATGGCTTTCGCGTCGGGATGATACACGGCGGAACACCGGATGAAGAACGTGTTGATCTCCGTGGTCGCTTCGAGAAGCATCGAGACGATACGGATAGCTTGGATGTCCTGTTGTTCTCGGAAATTGGCTGCGAGGGTCTGGACTATCAATTCTGTGATTGCATTGTGAACTACGATTTGCCCTGGAATCCGATGCGCGTGGAGCAACGTATTGGCCGTATCGACCGGAACGGACAGAAAAGCGAAAGCGTTGCCATAATCAACCTGATTACG
Source organism: uncultured Phycisphaerales bacterium (assembly GCA_937927975.1). Taxonomy (GTDB): domain Bacteria; phylum Planctomycetota; class Phycisphaerae; order Sedimentisphaerales; family Anaerobacaceae; genus PLanc-01. The sequence goes on along the minus strand of CALEZT010000277.1, from coordinate 7,976 downwards.
CCGGGCACCGTCGATGCCGATATCTACGAACGTTGCCTTCTGCGCATAGGAGTGTTCAACAGCGCTTTGGGCGGCAGCGAGGAGATTCTCGGGGAGATTACGAGAGAGATTCGTGATATCGCTGAAAACTATACCTTGAATGAAGATGAGCGTCGGGCGAAGTTGCAGCAGTTATCGGATAACAAGATTCGCCTGATACAGGAACAAGAGGAACTCGAACAACGGCAAATGGAGCTTTTCGGCATCCTGCTGCCCGAAGACCGGATGAGAAAAGAAATCGAGGATGCCTCGAGCTTCTGGTTATCCTCAGCATCCATACGAAGGATCGTCACTCTCTATTTGCAGAGGGCTTGTGGAAAAGAGCAGGAATTTATCCTCGGTGAAAGGCCTCTTAAAACACTTCGTTTATCGCAGGAAGCCCGGAATATCCTGCTGCGCGATTATCAGCAGCTTTCCAGGCAAAACACCACTGCCTACCGCGAGTGGGAGAACTGGCTGAAAGCGGGTAATCCCCATCTTCTCGTGACCTTCGAATCTGACTGCGCGATGGAACATCCCGAGGCGGCATTCATTATGCCACTACATCCCTTGGTCCGACAGGCCGCGATTTCGTTCAATATGAAAAAGCGAGTGGTCGCTACACTCAAGGCTCAGTCCAGCGACGTTCTCCCAGGTCGATACGAGTTTGCCATTTATCAATGGCGGTTTCACGGGATCAAGGAAGATCTGGTCCTGCGGCCAGTTGCTTCCACTGAAGCGGTCACATTACATCTTAGCCGTCTTCTTGAAAAGGCAACTGACCTCCCTGTCGATGATCCGAAAGAAGCCGATCCGGCTTGTTGGGATGCCTTAGACGGTCAACACTACAGTCTCTGGTCCGATGCAAGGGTAAAACATAGGCGAAGAACGCAGGAATTGGCTGAGTTTCGCAGGGAGAGCCTTACAACGAGTCATCGGGCGCGGATAGCGCTTCTTGAGGAACAGCTTAAGCAGGCCAGCAACGAAAAGATTCAGAAAATGCGCCAGTCTCAAATCTCTGCGGCTGAGGCGGACTACGCCAGGCGCATTCAGGGTTTGGACATCGCCATGGAAAGGGCGGAAATAACCGCGGAGCCGGTGGCATATGGAGTGATCCACATCATGGAGGATGCTGCTTCTCATGCCGAGTGATTACGACAAAATACGTGCCGACAACATCCTCGAATATGGTCAAGGAACACGTCATCTATCCTTTTTGGGCAGGCTATATACGGATAGGACGCATTTCATTTTCGAGCTTCTGCAGAACGCCGAGGATGCCGGTGCGTCGAAGGTCCTCTTCCAACTTGTAGAAGACAAGCTCGAGGTTCTTCATGACGGCCGCCTATTTGATGAAAAGGATGTGCGCGGAATTTGCGGGGTCGGTGAAGGAACGAAGACTGAAGATCTCACTCAGATCGGCAAGTTCGGGATCGGCTTCAAGTCAGTCTACGCATACACAACTACACCTGAAATTCACTCAGGCGATGAAAGCTTCAGAATCGAGAACTACGTTCGGCCATATGCCGTCAAGCAGCAAGACATCGGAGATTCATGGACCACCCTCTTCGCCTTTCCATTCAACAAGGAGGATGTCAAACCGGGAATTGCATGCAGGGAGATCACTACAAGACTGTGTAAGCTAAGCGCCAGGACACTGCTTTTTCTTCGTAAGATCAAAGAGATCGAATACAGATTACCGGATGGGATAGGTGGTGTTTATCTGCGGGACGAGACTACGCGAGGCGGTGCACGCGAAGTAACGGTAATTGGCCAGAACAACGGCGAAGATGAAAGCGAGAGTTGGTTGATATTTGAGCGCCCCGTGGATGTGCCTGACCCTGGTGAGGATTGCCCACGTCAAGTCCCGGTCGAGATCGGTTTCCGCCTTCAAGGGAATGAGAGGGAACAACGGGAAGAGGTGGTAAGAATAAAGGATTCACCACTCGTGGTCTTCTTCCCGACTGAGAAGGAAACCCGATTCGGGTTTTTGATCCAAGGACCATACAAGACCACGCCGGCAAGGGACAATATCCCGAAAGAGGACGATTGGAACGCGACATTGGTGCGTGAGACCGCATGTCTTATGGCTGACGTGTTGCCGCAGCTCAAGGACCTTGGTCTATTGGGTGTCTCGCTGCTTGAAGCATTGCCAATAAGGATGGACGACTTTCCTCCAGGCAGTATGTTTCTGCCGATTGTTACCTCGGTTCGGGAGGCTCTTGCAGTCAAAGAACTGTTGCCTGCAGATGATGGCAACTTCGTCTCAGCGCGAAATGCGAAACTTGCACGTGGCGCTGACCTCAGAAAACTGCTGGATCATGAGCAGCTTCGAAAGCTCTTTCAATCAGAGGCAACTGTCAGGTGGCTGGCTGGCTCAATTACTCAGGATCGAACCCCGGAGCTACGCACATACTTGCTTAATGAACTGGAGGTCGAGGAGATTACGCCCGACAGCTTTGCCCGAAGGATCACCCAGTCTTTCTTGTCAATACAAGTCGATGAATGGCTGTTGGAGTTTTACGGGTACTTGTCTGGCCAAGAGGCGCTTTGGCGTTCTCCAAGGTGGTCCGGGGATTCGGGAGGGCTTCTCCGTTCCAAGCCCATTGTCCGCCTCCAAGATGATAGTCATGTGATACCTTTTCGGGCTGACGGCACAACTCCAAATGCCTTTTTGCCTCCTCCGGAAGACACCGACTTCCCGATTGTGAAGCGGCCGATTGCAGACGATGAACAAGGGGGAAATTTCCTGAAGCGTTTGGGCCTATCGGAACCGGACGTGTTTGATGACATCGTCGAAAGAGTTCTGCCCAAGTACTCGAAAAGTGATCTATCCTCGGTTTCCGAGACCGAGCACGCGGCGGACATCCTTAAAATTCTGCGCGCTTTGACCTCTGACTCGGAGGCCGGTAAGAAAAGAGTAATCCAGAAGGCAAAGCAGACACCTTTTCTCAAGGCTGTCAACCCGGTTGGGGATATGGCATATAAAAAGCCGCGCGATGTCTACCAGGAAAGCCCGACTTTGCGGCTTTATTTTGCCGCTTCGATAGACGTGTGGTTCTTATCCGAACAGCCGCTGGCTTCAGCAGACCCATGCATTTTGATCGACCTTGGCATTGCGACTCTGCCACGGCGCATCCTGTTTTCTGATGGCTTGCCTCCTGGTGTAAGTGAATACTCAACGCGCGCCGAGACAATCGAGAACTATAACCTTCATGGGCTGGATGATTTCCTTGAATCCTTGGAGGCAGTTCAGAGTTTTGAAGACAAGGCGAAAGCTGTTCTGATCCTGTGGGGTTATCTTAAAGAACATTTGGAATTGGACTCCTGGTTTTTCAGGGGTCGCTATCATTGGTTTTACTACAGCGGCCATAGCAAGTCCTTCGACTCTCAAATGCTGACCCGTCTTCGGAGCACCAAGTGGATTCCTACGCGGGACGGGAGCATAGAAAAACCGGGGGACATTAACACAGATCAGCTTCTTGATGACTTTCAAGGGGCAGAGGAATTGATCGATGCTCTCGGTATTAATCAAGGTGTCGGTCGGAGAGCATCATCTGAAGACGATAAGAAACGCGAACATGCCAATATGCTCGGCGTCTCTCTTGAGGATATCGAGTTTCTGAAGATGCATCCGGACGAGTTTGCTCAACTAAAGGCTGAAATCGCATCAAGAAATAACAGACCGACATTCCCAACAAGGACGGTTACGAATCCAGAGCGTCGGCAGGAACGGATAACAGACCAGCTCTCCGAATCCCCAAAAAAGGAATATGAAGAGCGCGAAAGAAGTGTTCGGACAACCAGAGGCGCTATCGACCCTTCTCTATGGCTCAGGGGACAGTACACCAACGATGACGGCCAAATGGTGTGTCAGATCTGCAAGAAAGAAATGCCTTTCAGAAAACGTAATGGTGAGCACTTTTTTGAATCTGTCGAAGCGTTCTCCCAGGATCATTTTCCCGTGGAGCACGAGGCGCAGTTTTTGGCCCTATGCCCACTTTGCGCTGCAATGTACAAAGAGTTTGTCAAGAAGGACGAAGCGGCCATGACCGATTTGAGAGAGGCTCTTCTGAATATGGACTCATTGGAGGCTCCATTGCGACTCGGCGATCTTGAAACGACCATTCAGTTCGTCGAGACCCATCTCTGCGATGTAAAGACGATTCTCGAAGAAATGGGAAGGAGCGAGGATTAGCATTGGAAGGCATCATGGGTGAGAAAGCATGACTACGCATCTCTCAGTAAGATTAGCATGGCATGACCGGGCTTGGGATGGTCACGTATGTGACCTGCCACACCTCAATGCTCACTGCATTGTCCACCAACACATACGTGACTCGCGGGATGATGAAAAGGAGCGCGGAGCTGCCGGCAAACCTCTCGTCGAGTTGGACGGATGGTTGCCCCCATGCTCCCGTGATCCAGCCGCTTACGCCGAAAAAGGATTTTCAATAACACATCAAGACCCGCTTGAGTTTCGGAGGCTACCAGAGATCTCAGAAGACATCCCTCCGTATTCATCGTGTCCAGCTCCTTACCGTTGGATGCGCGAGGAATTTTTCCGAGAGGTCTGCGAAGCTGAAGATATATCACTTCGGGGGCCAGACAATCCGCGAAGTAATGGTTGGGTTTTTGAGCCTGACCGTCAGCGTGAACTTCTCAAGCGATTCTGGGGAAAGCTTGAGCCAAAGAACTCACTTGTTTTCTATTACTGCAACCATGGGAATCCTCTGGATGAGAACTCGCCGCGCATTATAGTCGGTATTGGAAGGATCGCTGAGGTTGGGCCTCAGATCTATTTTGGTACAACCCCAAAGTACCAGGATCAGTATCCAGTTTGGTCCCGGCGTATTAGCCAGGCGTACCCTGAACAAGGGGTTCGTATCCCGTACCAAGAATACCTCCGGGATGGTCACAGCACTGACGATATCATCTGCCGAGTTCCACGGAGCGCGCTGCTTCCATTCTCATATGGAGGGGAACATGTTTCCGACGACGTCGCGGTTGCCATCATTGAGCGCGTTATACAGTGTGTGGAGCGCGTCAAGGCTGATGGGCGCGTCGCTTTTGATTGGGAAAGACGCCTTGATTGGCTAAACGACGTTCTGGCCGAGGCATGGAGCGGTCGAGGCGCGTTTCCGGGCGCTGGAAGCGTGGTCCAGTACCTCGGGTTTTCGAAGGGGACCTCTTTTCAGCGAACTGTGCTGGCACCAATGGCAAAACGGGGAGAGAATTCCTGGGACTATGTCCTGTCAATCCTTGAGGGAAGAATCGAACCGGACAAAGGAACATACAGAACTGGGCTCCTCAAAGCGAGAGAGCGCTGGCGCGTCCTAAAAACTCGCCATGCGCTGCTGTCCAAGCTCGCCCGGCTCGAGCTCACCCCGGGCCAGGTGCAGCGGATCGCCAATCCCGACCAGCGGGCAGCAAGCGGAATCGATGCGACCGAAAAGGACTTGGTCGCCAACCCTTACATCCTATCCGAGTGCGACCTTGGGTCGGCGGACTCCGATCCCGTGGCGCTGGAGACAGTCGATCATGGCTTGAGGCCCGAAGGGGACGCGGCGCTGTTTCCCGATGCAGACGAAATCTCTCACGACGACAGGCGTAGGGTTCGGGCGGTTGGTGTTGCGATTCTCCAGGAGGCTGCAAGCAATGGAGATACTGTCCTCACATTCGCCGACTTCCTGACCAAGATCATCGGACGCTTTCCTGAGAGAAGGGCGTGTCAGCCAGATCGGGAAGTCGTGTTGGCCGAAGCCGAATTCTATCGAAAAGCCCTGTGGACAGCCTTCGACTCCGATCCCGAGCTTGTCGCGCTCAAGCACCTCCAGTTGCTGGAGGAACATGCCGCTTCGCTAATTAAACGGCGGGCCAAGAAGACGAATCCGGCGGTCGATCCCCCGATTGACTGGTTCGGAGCGCTAAAGAAGCTCTTTGGTGAACCGAAATCCGACCGTGAAAGGGCGGCGCTGGACGAGAAACGGACTGCCCTCGCCACGCTATTCTCGCGAAGACTGAGCGTGCTGACAGGAGGAGCTGGCACTGGCAAGACTTCGGTACTGAAGGTATTTCTTCAGGAATTGGTGCGTGCCGAGGGTCGACATCCGACGCTCTTGCTGGCTCCCACCGGAAAGGCCCGCGTTCGGCTTTCCACCAAAACCGGTCGAAATGCAATGACCATTCACCAGTTCCTGCTTAAGCAGGGCTGGTTCGTGCCTGATATTTTCGTAATCAAACAACAAAGCGATCAGAGCCCCTTCCAGGCGACCACCGTTATCATTGACGAGTGTTCAATGATCCCAACGGACCTCTTTGGGACATTGCTGCGTGCTCTTGACTCCGGCCCATTGAGTCGTCTGATTCTTGTGGGTGATCCCAACCAGCTACCACCAATTGGCCCTGGGAGGCCCTTCGCCGACATTATTGAGTGGCTTCAGAAAGACCACCCCGACTGCATCGCTCCACTCACAGTTTGTATGCGCGTTGATGAGGAGGAGGGAGTTCCAGCCGAGGAGAGTGTCGCCTTGGCGCTTGCGGACGGATACCGAACATCAGTCGTCAATCCGGGTGATGACGAGATTCTGGCCTCAGTCGCTCGGGGCCAGTCGATGGGCGACCTGGATATTGTGTTTTGGGACGACCACGACGATCTGCTTGCCAAGCTTAAGGGGCGGATGGCTGATATCCTTAATATCCGTGATGACGACTACCAGAGCTTTAATCGGTCGCTTGGGATCGATCAGAAGGACTGGGTCCGCAGCGAGGCGTGGCAAATCCTCTCACCCACTCGTGCGCAACACTTCGGCACTGACGATCTCAACCGCTTGATCCAGAGAGAATACAAGGCAGGTCTCATTCAGAAGTCGCAGAGCCAATGGAGCAAGATGCCACGACCTTTCGGTGAGTATGAGATCGTCTGGACTGACAAGATTATTCAGGTTCGAAATCGAAGCAAGGATGGATGGGCCTACCCCAAGGGAAGTGGGATGGACTACGTCGCCAATGGCGAGATCGGAATTGTTACTGAGGCTTTCAAGAGGAAGGAAGGCAGCGATGTCCTTGCCGCTGTTTTTTCTACGCAAGTAGACGCCTCCTATCGGTACTACCGCGGTCAGGTTGACGAATACCTCGAACTTGCCTACGCGTTGACCGTCCATAAGGCGCAGGGGAGCGACTTCGAGGTGGTTTTCCTGATCATCCCGCAGAAAGCCTCGACTTTGTCGCGAGAACTGATTTATACCGGCCTCACGCGGTTCCGTCGCAAGCTGGTGCTCTTGGTCGAAAAGGATATCGAGCCCCTCCGACGTTTACGCAGCCCGGACTGTTCGGACACCCGGTTGCGGAATACTCATATGTTCACGATAGCCCTTCGACCGGATGATGTGAAGCGACCTCACTTGGAGGCACTCATCCACCGCACGCGGAAGGGCATCGCAGTCCGCTCCAAGAGCGAGGTGGTCGTAGCAGATGTGTTGGATGCGCTTGGGATTAGCTACGACTACGAGCAGCCGCTCTATTCGCGGACTGATCCGAAGGACTTTCGCCTTCCTGACTTCACTGTCAGCTTTGAAGGGGATGTTTTTTATTGGGAACATCTTGGTATGCTAAACGTTCCCAGCTATCGCGAGGCGTGGGAACGAAAACAGACTTGGTATCAGGAAAACGGTTTTTCGGATCGATTGATCACATCCCAGGATGCGCCTGATGGAGGTATTGATGCTGCCAAGATCGAACAGATTGCTCGAAAACGTATCCTGGAAGAATAGTTGTAGGGGAAATTGAATTTGACGCCGCTTCCGCCTCACTGGGAACGGCCTGATCTTTGATAACCCGTTGATATTGAAGGTCTTCGGTTAACTGCGGGAGAAAGAGAACGGTTATGAAGAGGGTTGCACATGGGGAGTTTCCATCACAAAATGGCGGGGCCAATCATTTTGTTCACTTCTTAAGGC
>CALEZT010000276.1 GCA_937927975.1 uncultured Phycisphaerales bacterium | reverse complement strand
AGGTGGCCCCCATTTCGGCGCGTCTCCTGGCCCCCTTTCTGATGCTTTTTTCCAATGGCTTTCGCGACGCGGCCAAACATCTGCTCGGTGGTCTCGATGGGTTGGCCGCTTGGGTCTTTCCGGAGGTAACGTCGGGCCAGCATCCTGGCTCGAAGGTTTTGACGGCTCGGGCGGCCGATCGGTTGGTCAGTTGCAGGCATTGTGGTTCCTCCGTTGGACGGAATGTGCACACGAATCAGACATCTTCTCGACAATCCGGGACGAGTTTCGTTACGCTTGCAGAAGCGTATGCCAGGCACTCTGCACCGATCCACTATCGTGTGTTCCAGACGAATTGTGCCTGCATGTGGCTGTCTCGTGGCTGATCTTCGGATTACTGGGCTCTCGCGGCGACGTCCGGCGTCTTGGTGAGATGTGTGCAAGCTCAGCCTTTCGATGAGCTGAGCTTGCCCAAAGAGGCGGGCCGGAGGTGACAACCATGAGACGATGCGAACCCTGTGGCAGACTTGCAGGTGACGAGGAGTCCATCGGCAGGTACTGCGGACGATGCGACAAGATTGCCGGCGAGGCTTGTACGGAGCGTGTCGCCGAACTGAGAGGGTGGTGAAGATGGATGACGCAGAGATTCGTAAGGTCTCGGAGGAAGCGCTGGAGCAGCTTGCCACGGCTCTGAACCAGGGCAAGAGTGAAGCGCTGAAGAAATACTTGGCCGTGATGGCGAGGTTCAGGCAGGACAGTCTGGGCAACCTGATGCTGATCGCGCGACAGAATCCGGAGGCGACGCACGTGGCCGGCTACCGGGCGTGGCTGAAGCTGGGCCGTCAGGTCCGACGCGGCGAACGGGGGATCCGCATCCTGGCGCCGGGCGTCCACAGGGCCAAGAGCGAGGATGAGCAGACGGAGACGTTGGTTGCCTTCCGGACGGCGTGCGTCTTTGACATCAGCCAGACCGACGGGGAGCCGCTGGATTCGTGGGCGGCCGTCGAGGGCGACCCGGGCGAATGGATCACCCGATTGCGGGCCTACACGGCGTCCCTGGGGATCGAGTTGGAGTACGAGCGAAGCCTGGGCGGGGCGATCGGGGTTTCCCGAGGTGGAACGATCCTGCTGAAGTCGGATCTGGCGTCGCCCGAGCAGTTCTCGGCACTGGTCCATGAATTGGCCCACGAGATGCTGCACCAGGGCAAAGACGACCGGCCGGCGAGCAAGGTCGTTCGGGAACTCGAGGCCGAGGCGGTGGCCTTCGTGGTCAGCCAAGCGATCGGGCTGGATGCGATGGATGCCTCCCGCGATTACATCCATCTCTACGATGGGGACAAACGGAGCTTGCTGGGATCTCTGGAGCGGATCCGCAGGACGGCTGTGACGATCCTTGACGGGATCAATCCGTCCGCCACAAGTGAAATCCGGGCGGCCTGAGGAGAATGCAGTGGCCGGGGAGGTCCACGGCAAGAAGACCGTGAACCTCGACCCGACCCGCGCGGGCTGTCCAACTCACGGTAGATCAGATCGGCGGTGCCTCATCGGGTTCTTTGCTCTCGGTCAGGGCGACGTACGCGCAAGCCTTCTGGGCCACGAGCGTCAGACGCGGCAGATCGTCCGGGAAGAAGTAGTCGGTATTGTCATAGTTACCGTCTTTCTTGCGGAATCTTCTCTGCAGCCGCACGGAGTATTTCGTCGCGGTCCGGCCGTTGTTCTTGGCGTCGTTTCTCCAGATGGAGGCCCGGATGCCGCCGGCCCGAAATTCCTTCACGGGCTTGGAATGGTGTTTGTCAGACATGGGTGGGTTCCTTTCGTCGTAGGATCATGTTGAAGCACGGGTTCTCAGGAATATCTGACGGCTGACGAGCTGCAGCAATTCTTCAGCACCATCGATAATTACACGCACAAGCTGATGTTCGAGCTGGTCTACGAGCGTGGCTGTCGCGTACAGGAAGCTGAGTACGAATCACATGTAACTCGGCCTCGGCCAGCAATCAGTTCATGCTGTTGGGCAGTCCTTGAAGCGGTAGCCGACGCCGCGGACGGTCTCGATGTAGTCTTTGGCCGGTCCGAGCTTCTTACGGAGGTAGGCGATCTGCACGTCGATGGCACGCTCGGTAACGATGTGGTCGCTGCCGTGAAGAGCGTCGACGATCTGGTAGCGTGTGAAGACCACGCCAGGGCGTTTTGCCAGCGTGTAGAGAATGTTAAACTCTGAGAAGGTCAAGCTGACCGGCTTGCCGCCGAGCAGGACTTCGCAACGGGCCGGATCGATGGTCAGGTCGTGCATCTTGATCACGCCGCGAGTGAGGTTCTGCGCCACCTTCTTGCGGAGGACCCGCCGGACCCGCGCGACCAGGACCCGCAAATTGAACGGCTTGGTCACGTAGTCGTCCGCCCCGAGTTCAAGGCCTGCGATGATGTCGCTGTCTTCGCTCCGGGCCGTCAGCATGATCACCGGCATCTGCTCGGTCCTGAGATTGCCCTTGAGAATTCGACAGACCTCAAAACCATCGATCCCCGGCAGCATCAGGTCGAGAATGGCCAGGTCCGGCTGACGGGCCTGCGCCAGCTCGATGGCCTGCTCCCCTGTGGCGGCGGTGAGGATGTCGTACCCCTCCCTGGCCAGCGCGATCCTGACCAACTCGACGATGTCTTCCTCGTCATCGACGATCAGGATCAGTCCGCGGGTCGAGCGGCCGGGCTGCAAGGAGCCGGCCTTCGTCGTCTGTGTGTTCTTCTGAACACTCGGGTAGTTCATGCCCTCCCCTGCGACGTTGCTCTGGGCGCCACGGACACGTCTCATGAACGAAGATGAAGATGCTTCCATGTCGAAGTCGCCCTCAAAGTACAGTGGCGGCTCGGGAGGTCCGCACCGAGCCGCCTGCAAAGCCGGGAGGCGTTTGCATCGCTCATGGTCATGGACGCCGCGATGAATCTCGATGAAAACAACATACCGCCGACACTCTAGCGAAACGATGTTGCCAATCAATTAGTCTACGGTTAGTTTTCAGTTAATCCGTCGCAGTTTCGTCGCATAATTGACGCAGTATTTTTACTTCATCCCCCACAATTGCCGTGCGCCCTGGGGACGCCCGATGGTATAATGTTCAGGGTGTCGCACCGTATGGGAGTTCTCAGCACTGCCACAGAGCCCGCGGCATCCATGAGCGCGTTTGTCAAGAGGAGATTGCATGAGCAGGTTCTTCCAGGCTTCGTCCTTGCTGATCCTGGCCCTGGCGGGCCCTTCGGTCCATGCCCAAGGTCTGGACTGGCAGTCGCTCAACACGGAGATCGTGTCCTTGTCCCGACAGGGCTCGTATGACCGCGCAATCGACCTGGCAAAGCAGGCGTTGGCGATTGCCGAGGAGGCAGGCGGATCGCACCATCCGTCGGTGGCGGTGAGCCTCAACAACCTGGCGCTGCTGTACAAGACCCAAGGGCGGTACCTGGAAGCCGCCCTGCTCTACGAGCGCGCCTTGATGATCAAGGAGACCGTGCTCGGACCGCACCATCCGAACGTGGCCCTGGGCCTGAACAACTTGGCCGAAGTCTGCCGCGCGCAGGGCAACTATACGAGGGCGCAATCGCTCTCCAAGCGTGCGCTGATGATCAAGGAGAAGACCCTGGGCGCGAATCATCCCTCCGTCGCCACGAGTCTGAACAATCTGGCTTCGCTGCACCGTATGGCCGGACAACATGAGCAGGCCGAGTCTCTCTACAAACGCGCCCTGGCGATCCGCGAGAAGGCCCTCGGCGCAGATCATCCCTCGGTCGCTACGAGCCTGGACAATCTGGGGGCTCTCTACGATGCCCAAGGCCGCCATTCGCAGGCCGAATCGTGCTACCGGCGTGCGTTGGAGATCAGGGAGAAGACGCTCGGCGTGGACGATCCCGCGACCGCCGCGAGCCTGGACAATCTTGGGGGTTTATACGAAGCCCAAGGGCAACATGGAAGGGCCGAATTGCTCTACAATCGAGCCCTCAGAATCCGAGAGAAGTCGCTGGGTCGGGATCATTCGGCCGTGGCAGCCAGCCTTGACCGTCTGGCGACGCTCTATAAGAACTCCGGTCGTGAAAAGGCCGCGGTCGTTCTGGAGCAGCGGGCCGCCGCCATTCGGGCGGCAACTGATTGAGCGTCCTCAGCGAGTCTTGGCCACCCGCTCGACCTGTTCGAGGTATTTCTGCACATCCTCGCGAGGCTTGAGGTCTTGGGCCCGCCGCAGCAGTGGCAGGGCGTCCGCATACTTGCCCTGTCCCACCAGCAACTGGGCGTGGCGGATCTTCGCGTCGGCTTCATACTTCTCGAGGCTTTCGGCCCGTTCGTAGTAGAATACGGCCTTTTCCGCATCGCCGGAGCGGGCGCAGTAAAGACCGAGCAGGATGAGCGATTCGCCGTCCAGCGGATCGAGGGCCACGAGCTGTTCCAGCATCTTGATCTCCTCCTCGCCCGAATGCTCCGCCACGGCCACTCGCACGCGGAGCATCAGCAGGTCCCTCTGGTCCGCCTTGCTCAGATCGCTTCCCTTCAGACCTTCGATCCGCTCGACCAGTTGTTTGGTCTCGTCAAGGGCGCCTCGGGCGGCCAGCACTTTCGCCGCGCGAATGGCGCGCTCCGTGCTGCGAGCCGGGTCTTTTTCAAGGGCCCTGAGATACGAGGCCACTGCCATCCCAAACAGTTCCTGGTTCACGTAGATGTCGCCCAGCATGTTCAGGCTGTCGGCGGTGGATTTGCCCATGCGGTCGGCGAGTTCGTAGTTCACCGCGGCTTTCATCGGCTGATTGAGGCCGAGATACGCATTCGCCTGCAGGAGCCACAGTTCGACCCGATTCGGGTCCCCGGCGATCAGGCTGTCGCAGAGCGCTGCGGCCTCCACGTAGGACTGTTGTTTGAAGAGACTCCGCGCCAACCCCATCTTCCAATCGAGAGTGCCAGGGTCGAGCAGGATGGCCTGGCGAAAAGCCGACTCGGCGCAGAGGTGATTATCGAGGGACGAATAGGCGAAACCGAGCATGCCGTAGGTGTACTTGTCGCCGCTTCCGAGTTCGATCACCCTGGTCAGAGCGGGGATCGCCTTCTCGAACAGCGAGGTTCGCACGTAGATCAGACCGAGGTTCTTCCAGGCGCGAAGGAACTTGTCGTACTTGTTCACCGCGCGTAAATAGGCGGCCGCGGCTTCTTCGAGTTGCTCCTTTCGGAAGTGGATGTTGGCCAGCGTAAAGTCGTACACCGCGCTGGAGCCTTCTTTCGTTTCCTTCTGAAGCATGCGGGCCGCCTCGTCCAGCTTGTCGGCCGAGATGAGTTCGAGCACCTTGAGCATCTTCTCCCGCTCGGGTTGCGTGACCGTCGGTTCGATCTCCGTCTGCGCCAGGAAGCTCTCGGTAAAACGCTTCTGGAACTCCGAACTCCTCCAGATCTGGAGTTCCAGTTCGCCGAGCCGGGTTTCGCCGGCAGGTTGAGCGTGTGACGGAGCACCGATCAAGACAACCCATGCGATTCCCAACAGCAAGGGCAACCGACCGTCGATGCGTTTCAACGAACATGGCGACCGCGTCTTCATCGTCTATCCTTTCGGGAAGGTGATCGGCACGCGCATGCGGAACCGCACCGCCTTGCCGGCCCGTTTCCCGGGCTCGAATTTCCACTGTTTCACCGCGGCCATCGCGGGCTTCTCAAACACCGGATCGCTGGATTGCTGCACGCGAGGTTCCACCACGCTGCCTCGCTCATCGACCAGGAAGAGGACGTACACCGTCCCCGGCGCCTTCCTGCGAATCTCGGCGGTCAGAGTCGGTCCCGGCTGGTAGATCACCCGCGGTTTCTGATCGAGATCCGCAATCGAGAAGATCGCATCCACGTTTGCGGCGTCGTCCCCGCCGGCGGCCGATACGACGGTGCTGAGCCTGACCGCGAAGTCGCCGCCGCCAAACGACGCATCGCCAAAGCCCGGATTCAGGGCCAGCTCCAACTGGGATAGATCCAAAGGCGCAGCGGTCTCCACAAGCTCGGGCGGCCGTTCATCCGACGGCGCCTCCTTCTCGGGCTCCTCCTCCGGCGGCGGCGCAGGGGGCGGAGGCACATTCGTCAGATTCACCGTCTGGAGAACAAGATCGTCAATCGGAGGACGACTGATCGTCTGCATCAGCGGCAAGACGAGGAAGAAGGCCAAGGTCATCGCCACTGCAAGCAGGATCACCCCCAGGCGGTGACCCGTTTCGCGGACGATCCCGAGCATTCTCAAACTCCCTGCCGGCGTCATGCTCAACCCTGAGGTTTTCGGGCGGCCAGACTCACTTTGACGGCGCCCCCCAGTTTGGCTTCATCGATGACCCGAACGAGCAGTCCGGACGGCGCTGCGGCATCGGCCTGGATAATGACCGGGACCTCTTCCTTCTGGAGCATTCTGGCAACGAGTTGACGCACGCCGCTCAGGCCGATCTCCCGCCCGCCGTAGACCACCTCGCCTTTTTCCGTCAGCGCCAACAGAATGCTGGTTTTCTCCAGTCGGACGGAGGACGCCGCCTGCGGCTTGTCGACCTCGACCCCGGTCTCTTCCACGAAGGTCGTCGTCACGATGAAGAAGATCAGCAGAATGAAAACGCAATCGATCAGCGGGGAGATGTCGATCCCGGCGTCGCCGCTGTCTTCTGCCGCCATGTCGCGAAAACGTCCCATCGTCGGTTCCCGACCTCCCAATTATCTTATGCCGCCATCTCATGCACGCGAGGGGCCTGGCGGCGCGTCTGACCTTGGTCCGCTCTCTGGGGCGAGCGTTCCGCTCGGACCGGCTGTCGGTTCGCAACCGAGAGCATCCCGTCCGATTCACGTGTCACGTGCAGCGTCTTGAAGAGCTTCTGCGTGCAGACGGTCTCGATCTGCGTCAGGAACGCCTTATAGCGTTCGAGCCTGCGGGAAAGCTGGTACTGCAGGAACAGCCCGGGCAACGCGATGATCAGTCCGGTCTCCGTCGTCACCAGCGCTTCGGAGATGCCTCCGGCGACGAGTCCCATGGTCTTCTCGCCCCCGGACCCGGAAGCCAGCGCGCCGAATGTGGCGAGCATCCCGGTCACCGTGCCCAGCAAACCCAACAACGGCGCGCTGCTCACGCACACCTTCATCACGCGTAAATCCCGCTCGAACGGACGAATCTCGGTCGCGCGCAGTTCCTCAAAGAAGACCGCGGATTGCTTGAGCGAACCGGCCCCGGCGACGAAATCCAGCAGTTCGCCAACCGGTCCTTTTCGCTCGGTCGGATGATCGATCCATCGCCGCCAGGTCTTCTCCGACACGGACTGATGCCCTTTGCGGCGCAGCTTCGCAAGCACGTGAATCCCCAGAGAAAACAGGACCAGTCCATTGACGGCCAGCGCGATCATGCCCCAGCCTCCGGAAATCCAGATTTCCACGGCCTGTTCCCACAGAGCGATAATCCGTTCAGTGATCATGTTCATTCTCCATTGCGGATGATGCGTCCCACCAACCGGTTCTCATGGTCAAGCACCGGCATCGTGGTCAGATCGTGCCGACGGAACAGTTCTCTCACCTGCGCTCGGTCCGCGTCGATTCGCACGAACAACGTGCCTGCTTCCATGAATGACTCGATGCGAGCCTGCTCGGGCTGCGTCAGCAGCAGACGGACGGGCGCGTCCCCCACGTACCGGCCCTGCTCATCCACCACGAACACCGCCCGAAAATCCTCGTCGACGGCGGCCTCGCGTATCTTGCCGATCGCCTCGGCCACCGTGGCGTCCTTCGATATCGTGACGACCGGAGAATCCATCATCCCGCCGGCGGAATCCTCCGCGTATTCCAGAGACTCGTGGAACTCCCCCAGGCCGTGGTGCGTCAGACTTCGGACCACCTCGCGCGCCACCGCAGCAGGCATCTCCGCAAGGGAGCCTGCGGAGTCGTCCTTGCGATGGGGGGTCTTGCCCACCTGGTTGACGAACGAGATCGCCGCCTTCTCCATCCGGTCGATAACGCCGCGGGTCTTCCGCGACAGGAACGCGTGGATCAACAACGAGGGAATGGCCGCGATCAGGCCGAACTCAGTGGTGATCAGAGCTTCGGAGATGCCGCTGGAGAGCGTCTTGACGTCGCCGGAGCCGAAGACCGTGATCAGCTTGAAGGTGTTGATCATGCCGGTCACCGTGCCGAGCAGTCCCAACAGAGGAGCCGAAGACGCGCTGATGGCGATGAAGGGCAGGAACCGCTGGAGTCGGAGTTTCGTCGTGAGGATCTTCTCGTACATCACCTCCTCGATCAACTCCGTGGGCTCGCGCAGGTGTTCCACGCCGGCCAGGAGCATGTCGCCCGTCGGGCCCCCGACCGCCTTGGCCTTCGCAGGAAGGTCCCCCTCGCGATCCGCCACGGCGCGGAGCAGTTCCCGAATCCGTTTCTCCGACGGATTGCGCAGACGCGCCAGACCCGCCCACTTGAACAACCCTACCAGCAACGCGGCGGCGGCCAGGCCCAGGATCGGGACCATGACCGGTCCTCCCTTGCGGATGTGAGCGACGATGGATTCCTTGGTGGCTTGGATCTTGTGCGCGCTGCCGAGCGTGGGGTCCAGCGGGAAAGATCCTGCGCCGGTCGTGACAATCGCGACGGTCGCTAGATCGGAAGAGCGTCGTGTAGGGAAAGAGTGTAGATCTCGGTGGTC